>NZ_OBDR01000025.1 GCF_900215215.1 Methanohalophilus euhalobius
TGACATCATCAGGGATATTCTTTGCTGCTTCACCAATAATCTCCAGGGCTCTGATAACGGCATATTGGGTCTTTCTGTCTTCGAGAAAATCTTCATATGTACAATCACTGACAAAATTCTCTGCCGCCTCCCTGGCAGCATAGATGTCATTGACATAATCCCTGATGTCTCGAGTCATATATCACACTGCCCTGACTTCGTTAAGTATGTATTTTCCAATATTGGGTTTCAGTGAATCCTTCATGACCAGATCCACCTTGATTCCCAGGGTATCAGAGAGATAATTCTCCAGGTTAATGAATTGGAAAAGGGTGGGAGTCTTGCTGAATTCCACCAGGATATCGAGATCACTTTCCGTAGTTTGCTCTCCTCTTACATAGGAGCCAAACAGTCCAATATACTTGACGTTATATCGATCTTCCAGCTGAGGCAACATCTTTCGGAGTTTTTTTCGGTATATTTCAAGGTCTGGGTTGTATGACATAGCCTCTAAGAAAATTCCTCCTAGTTAATGTTGTTTGCAGGGTATAATTATTTTGTGTACAGTTGTAAAGCCAGGGCCTCTATTTTCCGCCTTCCTCGTCAATCCACCTGCACCTCATCACGGGAAAGTTAACTACATCTCCCGGACAAATGCTTAATTAACATTCAAGCCCCTTGCAGTAAAGGGAGGGGTAGTTGACAGCACCTTAGAATCACCAATTTGAAATCACCGATTGTGCCTATAGATAACATCATCTTTTCGTTTTTTGCAATGACCTTAGAATCACCAATTTGAAATCACCGATTGTGCCTGATCTAACTGTGTTTTAAGAGTTTCAAGACCCCTCAAAAGTCCCCACCATTCAAAAAAATCCTGTGAATCCCCGAGGTCCCCGTTTTCAAATTTTATACAAAATCGGGACGACGGCATATTGTACCTGTCTTCAAAAACAGCAATTTCTTTTTCTGCCAGGCGTATTTTTGCCCGCAGCAGAAGAATCTCCTTTTCCAGTGATTCTTTCACAACAGGTAATGCATCATCTGAGATTGCGACTTCCATAATAGGAAATATACGTACTCAAATTAAAGGTTTTGTGGCAGATAAGTAATACTGAAAACCAGGATAGTTTTTAGATAGCAGTGATGTGGACTCCAGTCTACAGGATTAAAGTTTAGGCAACGGCAATTTCTCCGAAATCATCTATTGTATGGTTGCCAAGGGGTGGAATAGGCAGATTTCTACGCAATCGTAAAATGAGCCACTCCTCGATGATTTCCTCCAGATTCTGGCGGCATTCTTCAAGGGACGTACCTGTTGCCCAGATCCCTTCCAGTTCAGGTATTTCTCCATAGTAAGGCTCCTCTTCATCTTCAATTATCTCATATTTGGCTCTGTCAAGGGCTGTCTGTATATATTCGATCAACATCGACTTATCATCTCAAGCAATTATCACTTTGGGGATTGTATATAGCATTGTTAATTTCGGATATTTAGTAATTATCCTCGCCTTACGGGGTG
>NZ_OBDR01000002.1 GCF_900215215.1 Methanohalophilus euhalobius
ACCGTACATCCCACAAGTGAATAGTCATATTTGGAATTATCACACACTGTTGCACCAAAGACTGAACCTGCAGGGACAATACCCTGTGGTATCTCACCGTTTAATATGTCGTTTCCAAGATGGATTGGTTCATAATCACCATTTGGATGTATCATATGTATGTCAATGGGTGCCCCACTGTAAAAATGCCAGATTTCTTCCTGTTTTATTGTGTGAAGTGCTGAAAATTCGCCTTGTTTTAATAAAAAGTAGATTGCCGTGGAAAACGCATGATCTATAGTAAATCTTTTCGGTAGGTATTGGTGTTTGATGGTTTCCCCGGATCTGTATGTTTCTTTAAAAAACCCACCTTCGGGGTGCTTGCTCATATCAAGGTATTTTATGATTTCATCAGCGTTGTTCATGGTTATCTCCTGAATTGTATTAAGGTACTTTAAGCCCTTGCTTTAGTGGATATTGTGAGATCACTATGACATGTTCATAAAAAATATTTATACAATGCTAATCATGTGTCATATATGCGATGTAAAGTAAGCTTAAAAAAATTATCTTCTAATCCTATCCATTATGATTACCAGTATGGGTTGGCTTCTATATTATATAAGCGTTTGACAACTGCAAATGTAGAACTTGCAAATGAAATTCATAGATATAAAGGTTTCAAGTTCTATACATTTTCCAATTTGATTGCAGAGGATAAAATTCCTAATAACAAGGGTTTGAATTTTAGTAAAGCTCATTTTTTCATATCATCTCCTGACAATAAATTTATCAAAAGTTTTGTTGAGGGATTATTAATGCAACCTGAGTTCTTTCTGGGAAAAAATGAACTGAAAGCGAATTTTACAATTGAAAATATAGAGTTGCTCGAAGAACCTAACTTTTCAGATAAATGTATTTTCAGGACTCTTTCTCCTATCTATGTAAAAACCCAGAGAAAAAAACAGGATAAACTTGTTATGGTGGACCTCTATCCCAAGGAACCTAAATTCTATGATAATTTATATAGAAATTTAGTAAACCGCTATGAGGAATACTATAAACAATCGTTGGATCATTACCATTTTGATGTTTTGGACGTCTACAATGTTAAACCCAAACGCATATCGATTGGTAATACCCAAAGGCGTTGCAGTATCATGACTTTTGAAGTAGAGGCAAATCCCGAACTTATTGCTTTTGCATACAATGCAGGGTTTGGAGAAAAGAATGCAATGGGATTTGGATGTGTAGATATAGTGGAGTAAGGTGTACCATATGGGGCAGATGAAAAACACTGATTCCGGAAAGAAGAGAGAGTCAGAACAACCAGATGTGGACCCAAATTCGTTTGCAGCCGTTTGGTCGGATTCAGTGCGTATAACTGGTGTAAAAGTTGCTTACTATCATATCTGCCATACAAAACTCTGGCTTTTTTCTCATAATATTAATCTTGAGCAGGAAAATGCAAATGTACAAATTGGCAAGCAACTTCATGAAGATCGTTATAAGAAGAAAAGAAGGGATGTTACAATAGGTAATACCATGAGTATAGATTTCTTGGAAACAAAGGGTACAATCAGGATTCATGAGGTCAAAAAGACAAAGAAAATGGAAAAATCCCATGAAGCACAATTGCTTTTCTATATCCACTATTTTAAGAAACAAGGTATTGAAGCAACGGGTGTTATCAATTATCCGCTACTGAATAAGACCCAGAATATTACGCTGACTCCTGAAAATGAATCAACTCTTATTCAGGAAATAGAGGACATAAAGATAATAGTGCTTGGGAAGATGCCAAACCCGAAAAGAAAAAAGATCTGTCCCAAATGTGCCTATTATGAATTTTGTTTTAGTGGTAGTGAGTATGAAGAATGAAGGGGGAATTTTATTAAAAGCGAATATTATATCCTGCAGGATGGTTATCTGAAAAGAAAAGAAAACACTGTCTATTTCCAGAATAAGGATGAAAGAAGACTTCTGCCCATAAACAAGATTTATTCCATCTATGCATACGGTAAATTATCTTTTTCTTCAGGGGTGGTTTCATATCTTGCTAAAAATGGAATCCCGATACATTTCTTTAATTACTACGGTTTTTATGAGGGTAGTATGTATCCAAGGGAGACTTTGATAAGCGGTGACCTTGTGATCAATCAGTCTGCCCATTATCTGGATGATTCAAAGCGGAAGTATCTTGCAGGTAAGTTTATTGAAGGTGCATGTGGCAATATTCTTAAAAATTTGCGCTATTATTCAAGAAATGATGAATATCATCAGCAACTCAATGACTTTATAGGACGTATTGAGGATGAAATTGTTAAACTGCCTGAGACTGATTCTATATCTTCAATGATGAATGTTGAAGGCAGATTGCGTGGCCTGTATTATCAGGCATTGGATGAGATTCTTCCTGAGGAATATATGATTGTTAAAAGAACCCGCAGGCCTCCGGAAAATAAGATGAACACCTTAATAAGCTTTGGTAATTCCCTGATGTACACTACTGTTCTTTCTGAAATCTATAATACGCAGTTGAACCCGACAATTTCCTACCTTCATGAACCGTTTGAAAGGCGTTTTTCCCTTTCTCTTGATGTAAGTGAAATATTCAAACCAATTATTATCGACAGGATTATTATGAAACTAGTCAATAAAAATATGCTTGATGACAATTGCTTCAGAGGCGAGATCGGGGATATGCTTCTTAGTGAGAAAGGAAAGAAGATATTTTTGCAGGAGTATAACGATAAGTTGGGTACAACAATCAAGCATAAAGGTCTCAACCGTAAAGTTTCATATAAAAGGCTTATAAGGCTGGAACTTTATAAACTTTCAAAGCACATCCTCGGAGTTGAGGAGTATAAGCCACTAGTGATGTGGTGGTAATATGTATGTGATTGCTGTATATGATGTGGGGATTGATCGTCTGAATAAGGTTCGTATATTCCTTAAACAGTACCTCAATTGGGTTCAAAACAGTGTCTTTGAAGGAGAGCTTACAAAAGCTGAATACATAAAGGTAAGGTCAGAAGTAAAAGAACTCATTGATGAAGATGTTGATTGCGTCTTTTTTTATCATGTCAGGGATAAGAAATATCTTGGTTTTGATGAAATGGGTACCAGAAAAACAAATATTGATACGATAATCTGATGTTTCTATGACATTTTCGTGGATGTTTATAAAGCTACTTCCAAATTAAAGATCCACGAAAATGAGCAATTTGGATTTTGAATTTTTGTTACATTTGCAGACTATTCATTGAATTGCTTTTTTTGAATAAACGTAACTGGAGACGCAATTACACACTTTTTTGTTGAATTATATTCGTCTCAATAAGCCTAAAATAAGATGAAATCCATCTTGGTTATAATCAGACCTTAGAGGGATTGAAATGAACTCTTGAGAGTTCATTGACGTCAGCCTTCTCAATGTTATAATCAGACCTTAGAGGGATTGAAATCACAGTTTGCAGAACTTGACGGCAGCGTATTGTCAAGTTATAATCAGACCTTAGAGGGATTGAAATTTCTCTCACCTCATATTCGAATACTTGTTACACTGATAGTTATAATCAGACCTTAGAGGGATTGAAATTAATACACATATCCATCTGCGCTGGATATATTATTGTGTTATAATCAGACCTTAGAGGGATTGAAATTGTTGGCAAACAATCATTTATATGAAACAGACCAGTTATAATCAGACCTTAGAGGGATTGAAATGTTACTTCCTGTGATGGTATAAATATTTCATCTACGGTTATAATCAGACCTTAGAGGGATTGAAATGTTCCGTGGGTGCGTATTAATGATCCACAGCCTGCGTTATAATCAGACCTTAGAGGGATTGAAATACTCAAAAGGCGACACTTTCGAGATGCCTGTCAAGGGTTATAATCAGACCTTAGAGGGATTGAAATTAAGCGCGCCGGGTTGCATTTCCTTTCCTCCTTTTTTTGTTATAATCAGACCTTAGAGGGATTGAAATGCATTTAATTCTTTTTGGGAAACTATAAAAGATTTAGTTATAATCAGACCTTAGAGGGATTGAAATAGTCTTACCTTCTATCTTACCTTCTTTCATGTCATCGTTATAATCAGACCTTAGAGGGATTGAAATACAGTATTTGAGGATTTAGAACATTACAAGAAACGTGTTATAATCAGACCTTAGAGGGATTGAAATGTTTATGTCGATATGATAATGCATTGATACAATTAGTTATAATCAGACCTTAGAGGGATTGAAATATAAGTTCGGCTTCATTTTTATCTACCAAACCTTTCTTGTTATAATCAGACCTTAGAGGGATTGAAATGTTATCGCTGTTTTTGTTACTGCATACGCCAGACAGTTATAATCAGACCTTAGAGGGATTGAAATCATGCTATTTCGTTCTGGAATGGAACGACGTATTCCGTTATAATCAGACCTTAGAGGGATTGAAATTTTCCTAGTCTTATACTATCTAAAACATTGCAATCGTTATAATCAGACCTTAGAGGGATTGAAATTTAATCAGTTTGTACTTAGGTTGTTCGGGTTGCTTTGGTTATAATCAGACCTTAGAGGGATTGAAATACCAAGGCGTTTAGTATCGAAACCAGCAGGTATGTGTTATAATCAGACCTTAGAGGGATTGAAATGACGATGACACAACGATGGAAATAATACATGTTGGTTCACGTTATAATCAGACCTTAGAGGGATTGAAATGATGCACTATCGACAGTATTATAAGTAATCTGTGGTAGTTATAATCAGACCTTAGAGGGATTGAAATGAAATTCTGTTGTCTTCATCAAAAATAATATTATAGTTATAATCAGACCTTAGAGGGATTGAAATTATTAAATATGTATAAGCATATAAATGAACTGAAAAAGTTATAATCAGACCTTAGAGGGATTGAAATGACAGATTGGATTTAGTACAACTGCTGAAATGGAAGGTTATAATCAGACCTTAGAGGGATTGAAATTCAAATAAGCATACCTTATATGGAACAATACTGATAGTTATAATCAGACCTTAGAGGGATTGAAATGTAGTATGCTCACATTTCCGCATTGATATAGCACATGTTATAATCAGACCTTAGAGGGATTGAAATATGACGTATCATTATCAGGTGTAACAAACTCAACACGTTATAATCAGACCTTAGAGGGATTGAAATACATTAATGTACATACATGTACAATGAACAATGGCTATGTTATAATCAGACCTTAGAGGGATTGAAATGATATTGGTGGTAAAGAAGTTAGAGGTACGTTTAAGTTATAATCAGACCTTAGAGGGATTGAAATTCGATTAAGCACATATCAAAGGTACTTATGCAATTCTGTTATAATCAGACCTTAGAGGGATTGAAATCCTCATCAATGGCTACTCCAGACATACTCCAGTAGGGTTATAATCAGACCTTAGAGGGATTGAAATTCAATTAAGCACATATCAAAGGTACTTATGCAATTGTTATAATCAGACCTTAGAGGGATTGAAATTACATTACCCCAGAGATTTTCGATACCACGATAGACGTTATAATCAGACCTTAGAGGGATTGAAATATGTTTGGCACTGAACACTCTAAAACAACGTTTGTGTTATAATCAGACCTTAGAGGGATTGAAATACAGGGGAGGGAAAAATAGAAGACTACACGGAACATGTTATAATCAGACCTTAGAGGGATTGAAATGCAACAGGTGAAGTTACTTATGGAAGCAATCCTAGGTTATAATCAGACCTTAGAGGGATTGAAATACTGTGTGGTAGAGTATTTCCCCAAAAAGCGCAATGGTTATAATCAGACCTTAGAGGGATTGAAATAAAACAGAGCTGCATACCACGATGAGCCAGGGAAAGTTATAATCAGACCTTAGAGGGATTGAAATGAAAACCACAGAGCAAGCCCCTGTGGATCAACAGGGTTATAATCAGACCTTAGAGGGATTGAAATAAGCCAAACGGTGAACCGTCATCATTCATAATAGTCGTTATAATCAGACCTTAGAGGGATTGAAATCCGGCGAGGATGTCGATGAAAAAAAGTATGATGATGGTTATAATCAGACCTTAGAGGGATTGAAATATAATAACGGATAAAATACAGAATAAAGTACAGAATGTTATAATCAGACCTTAGAGGGATTGAAATATCGTCCACAATTCCATTAGGGGCAACCACTCCAGAGTTATAATCAGACCTTAGAGGGATTGAAATGGACTTTCAATACTGGGCATTTCTATTTGTGGAGCAGTTATAATCAGACCTTAGAGGGATTGAAATGAAGATGATGTCGGTGGAGGTGTCTTCTAATGCCAGGTTATAATCAGACCTTAGAGGGATTGAAATGATATATGATGCATTGAGCCTGTAATCATAGGAATAGTTATAATCAGACCTTAGAGGGATTGAAATATAATAGGGGCCAGTAATCTTTTTAAGGTGATTATAGTTATAATCAGACCTTAGAGGGATTGAAATACATCAGAAAGGATCGATATGCTTTGTCGTGCAAAATCGTTATAATCAGACCTTAGAGGGATTGAAATTAATAAGGATGTATGAAACATGCAACAAAAAATAAGTTATAATCAGACCTTAGAGGGATTGAAATTCTGCTCATATTTCTTGTTGTTTTCCGTCTCGAGGTGGTTATAATCAGACCTTAGAGGGATTGAAATTCTCTAATCTTTTCTTCAAGTACTGCTTCAAGATTAGTTATAATCAGACCTTAGAGGGATTGAAATGGGAATCAAAGAAGGGCAAAAACTACCGTGATGCTGTGTTATAATCAGACCTTAGAGGGATTGAAATCCATAGATTACGATATCTGCAGGCGATGAAAGGAATGTTATAATCAGACCTTAGAGGGATTGAAATGTAGTTATTCAACAATGGGTTATGCAGGGCGCTCTGTTATAATCAGACCTTAGAGGGATTGAAATTTCAATTTGAAATTTGAGTGTGAAGAACCTTATGCATAGTTATAATCAGACCTTAGAGGGATTGAAATTTATGCCTCACTCCTGATATACGAACGATGCATTGAGTTATAATCAGACCTTAGAGGGATTGAAATATTGATTGGGCAATTGAACTTGCTGACAACACACAAGTTATAATCAGACCTTAGAGGGATTGAAATCGAGAATATACCCAATCAGACTCATGCCCGAAAAAAGTTATAATCAGACCTTAGAGGGATTGAAATAACCTTTTTATTTTTATTTATTACTGGTGTACCTGATATTGTTATAATCAGACCTTAGAGGGATTGAAATATAGGTTAACGTATTTTATCCTAATTGTACTATCGTGTTATAATCAGACCTTAGAGGGATTGAAATCTTGCTATATCTGTAGCACCATTATTGAAAATTCTGTTATAATCAGACCTTAGAGGGATTGAAATAACTTTATGCGTGGAAATGAGGGTATTGAGGAAATAGTTATAATCAGACCTTAGAGGGATTGAAATGTTTGTTTTTTACAATTTTAAGTCCACCCCGATTACGTTATAATCAGACCTTAGAGGGATTGAAATGTCATCAAAATCAGTTGCAGTAAGTACACCGCTTGAGTTATAATCAGACCTTAGAGGGATTGAAATTTTTATCACCTTATTGTAGTCACCAATACTAAATAAGTTATAATCAGACCTTAGAGGGATTGAAATTCATCATCTTCAAAATGATATGTGCATAACGTATCAAGTTATAATCAGACCTTAGAGGGATTGAAATCATAAACAGAAACAATAAAAAGGATTGAACAAACATGGTTATAATCAGACCTTAGAGGGATTGAAATATTTGAGACAATACGATAGTACAATTAGGATAAAATGTTATAATCAGACCTTAGAGGGATTGAAATATGTACTTGAATGTACATAGATGTAACTATTTGTGCCGTTATAATCAGACCTTAGAGGGATTGAAATGGCAGTACATCAATACAGGAATTTGAGTTTGACGGGTTATAATCAGACCTTAGAGGGATTGAAATCGATGCTTATGTGAAATCTTACGCTACAAGTCAGCCAAGTTATAATCAGACCTTAGAGGGATTGAAATGGAGATAGAAGAAAAGGAGGAGACAAAATGAGTATTGGTTATAATCAGACCTTAGAGGGATTGAAATATACCTAGCAGTGCAAAAATACCATACAACGCATACTGTTATAATCAGACCTTAGAGGGATTGAAATATTTTCAAAAAACTGGAGAAATTACAGCAGTCATAGTTATAATCAGACCTTAGAGGGATTGAAATACTGAGCATACGTTTAATACAACATTGAATTTTGAGATGTTATAATCAGACCTTAGAGGGATTGAAATTATTTTTAAGGGATGTAGCACTAAATGACTTAAATCGTTATAATCAGACCTTAGAGGGATTGAAATATAGATACAAGTGCTGATTCAGTTATATCTATCATCATGTTATAATCAGACCTTAGAGGGATTGAAATTAGGATTGCAGTATTTTGAATGCTTCTTGGTCTATTGTTATAATCAGACCTTAGAGGGATTGAAATAACTACATTAACAACTGAGGAAGTCGAAGATATTGGTTATAATCAGACCTTAGAGGGATTGAAATTAGTAAGTATCTAAAATCATATCATGGATAGACCGGTTATAATCAGACCTTAGAGGGATTGAAATCTGCGTCAGAGGGGCGATCTGTGAACGCTGTTTGTTTGTTATAATCAGACCTTAGAGGGATTGAAATTGAGTCTAAAAGACTCATGATACACATGCACAGCACATGCACGTTATAATCAGACCTTAGAGGGATTGAAATTAAAATGATTAATAAAACAGATTAATCTAACTTAACTGTTATAATCAGACCTTAGAGGGATTGAAATGACTTCTACCACACTCATTGGAGCATTGTAACCAAAGTTATAATCAGACCTTAGAGGGATTGAAATTTGCCCTCCCGTTAGTAGCAGGTCTCGCAGCCGTTGGGTTATAATCAGACCTTAGAGGGATTGAAATATGATTATTCATTTGCTCTAATTCGGTAGGCGTGGATGTTATAATCAGACCTTAGAGGGATTGAAATTACTCTTTTATTCTTTAAAGGTTTATTTAATTGTGAGTTATAATCAGACCTTAGAGGGATTGAAATCATAACATTGATTATTCATAGACGGATATAGTGCCAGTTATAATCAGACCTTAGAGGGATTGAAATTTTTAAGTCTCTAATTAGTAATAGGTTGTCTAAGTTTAAAAGGCTGTTATAATCAGACCTTAGAGGGATTGAAATTCAGCAACAAACACATTTGTAACTGAAAATGATGTGTTATAATCAGACCTTAGAGGGATTGAAATATTTCAAACTTCAAAGTGCAACGGGAAAACAACCCGTGACTGGAGACGTTGGTTATAATCAGACCTTAGAGGGATTGAAATACATTCTGGATCGTGAATGTGTCTCCGCCGATATTTGGTTATAATCAGACCTTAGAGGGATTGAAATTATGTCTGTATTCCTTGTAGATGATCGAGATTCAAGTTATAATCAGACCTTAGAGGGATTGAAATATAACATGAACTATAGAAGTATAGTTCAAGGTTGGAGTTATAATCAGACCTTAGAGGGATTGAAATTCTCCTCTATCAATTCCATACTTTTCCATAATTTTTTGTTATAATCAGACCTTAGAGGGATTGAAATATCTTGGCATGCTTGATTTCATGAGGGTCATATTTCGTTATAATCAGACCTTAGAGGGATTGAAATACTTATAAAACCGTGCAAGTACACGATTTATATACTGTTATAATCAGACCTTAGAGGGATTGAAATTCTGCATAGGAGCCTTGCGCGCCCATTCTTGATTTTGTTATAATCAGACCTTAGAGGGATTGAAATTTGATGCCATCTTGTCCTGTACCCGTTCCTTTGTCTTCGTTATAATCAGACCTTAGAGGGATTGAAATTTCAGTGTTGCAGCCGAACTTGTTACGGTACCCAGGTTATAATCAGACCTTAGAGGGATTGAAATCTCTTTGGAAATGCTTTTGGTCTGTTCTCTACAGCAGGTTATAATCAGACCTTAGAGGGATTGAAATGATGATGTGATTGAAAATACATGGAATGAAAATGAGTATGATGTTATAATCAGACCTTAGAGGGATTGAAATACACAATATAAAATATGGAATCAGTAGACATCATGTTATAATCAGACCTTAGAGGGATTGAAATTGTTACAACAAAAGGTAATGGTAACACGAGTAACCAAAAGTTATAATCAGACCTTAGAGGGATTGAAATAAACGAGCGGGTGAACATGAAGAACGTAATCATCTTGACGTTATAATCAGACCTTAGAGGGATTGAAATAAACAGCCATAGATAATAGGAACATTCTTTCGGTCCCTGTTATAATCAGACCTTAGAGGGATTGAAATTTCATGTACTGATAACGAACTATTTATGACTGGATGTTATAATCAGACCTTAGAGGGATTGAAATATCTGCTTGTTGTTGTACGGATCTTTGTGTATCGATCCGTGTTATAATCAGACCTTAGAGGGATTGAAATAAATGCGTAAACGGATCAAAATATATATCACTCGGTGACGATTGCGTTATAATCAGACCTTAGAGGGATTGAAATGCGCTTCTTTGGCGGTGAATTCATCATCATACTTTTGTTATAATCAGACCTTAGAGGGATTGAAATTTCGTTCCTATGTTTGTATCTGCTGAATCTGCACCTGTTATAATCAGACCTTAGAGGGATTGAAATTTTCTTATATGTTTTTTATATTCTTTTATACTTTCATTGTTATAATCAGACCTTAGAGGGATTGAAATTCAATAATTTGAATTTGTTGTTTTTGTGGTGGCTCAGTTATAATCAGACCTTAGAGGGATTGAAATGCAATTATCATGTTTGTATGTTTCGTCTTGAACGGTGTTATAATCAGACCTTAGAGGGATTGAAATTTATATGTATAAAAACATCTATAATAGAGTATATAGTTATAATCAGACCTTAGAGGGATTGAAATGATTGAGTGTAATTTCAGTATTTCCGGCAACCTGACTGGTTATAATCAGACCTTAGAGGGATTGAAATTATTATTTAGACGCTATTTTAATAAACTAATCAATACAAAGTAAAATTAAACTTTCTGATTTAATATCGGAACTGTATATACAGTTTTGAAGTAGATTTATAACGATAAAAACATTTATTAATATGGCCAGAACTCTAAATATGAGGTCATTAGAAAATGGACGGGTTTGTGGGAGATCCCATCATAACTTCCGGCTTACTTGCGATTAAATTGAACACAGGTTTCAGTATTAGCGAATGCCCTGAAGATAAATTGAAGCAGGCAAGTGAACAACTTGTAGAATTATATCTAACTCCTGCTTGGTCAAAGGAGTTACAATCTATTTTTCCCAATAGTACTTACATTCAAAGTGCAAAAAATTATGATAAGAAAGGCAAATCGATAGAATTCTTGTATGAGCTTATAGAGGGCTTAAATTCTGAAAACAATAATGATGAGTATTGCGTATTTTGCGGCAGTCCTGCACATCAAAGAAATGATGGCAAGCCATTTGTAAAAACGCAGGTTCCACTAATTGGATCTTCTGATTTTACTAACTTTTTCCCCTCTTTCAAAAATGGCATGGACTTATGTGCAAAATGTGCTCTTGCTATTCAATTTTCTCCACTTTTGTACTATAAATCAGGAGGCAAACCTTGCTGTATAAGTTGTAATAATCTTCTTGTTTTAGAAAAATTTGGACAAGAATGTATTGAATACATCACGCAAAAACATGCTGCGGGATCTTTTAATTCAAAAGAAACTTCAGGAATACTCGATGAAGGTTTCAAAAATCCACAGAATGCATTATTTAACCTTGCTTATAAATTCATAAATTATGAAAGAGAAGAAGAAGCGATTGATAAAGAAGAAATCGTCCTTTACTTGATGGATAACTATAATCAAAACCCTGCAGGGGTTTCCATTTACAAACTACCTAATAATGTATTCAGTTTTGTTGCATCAGTTATGCATTCACCCGAATTAAAAGATGTATGGTACTCTCTTTTATCAAAGCACTATAGGGGTAAAAAAGACAAAAAAAGCGGCTTACCAATATGGAAAACCAACTATAATCAAATTCATGATTATCTTTTGAAAAACAGAAGTATTTTAAGATTTTTCAGAGACGATGTCAACAAAAAAACCACTGTTCCGTGGATATTAGTTGAAAATTATATGCAGAGGGTGAAGAATGTGAATCAGAACCGGATTAATGCAATAAAAGATTATGCTGATAGGATTGCGCAATGTATAACTGAATCTAAGAAAACAAAGCGCATCAATGATTTAATATCTGCAAAAGACTTTCCAACTTTTAAAAATCAACTACGTATGATTGGAAAAGATTGGCAAACCCTTGGTAAACAAGAGCCTTTGATCACATTTGATGATTATGTCTATTCTATCATGCCAGATGATTATTCCAACTGGAGAGATGTTCAAAATCTAATAACTATAAGGCTATATGAAGAATTGCATCCAATCCTTGCAAATACAGATGAAGAAATGACCGATATAGATGAAGAAAGAGCCGAAGGTGAACAAATATGAAAACAGTAATTGGCACATATCTGATAGATGCTCCTTTTTCAGCATTGAACAATAAAGGAATAGACTCACGTGGGGGTAACGAAAATGAGGTCTCTACTAAATCTATCTATTCTCCAGAAGGTGTAAGACCATATGTTTCTGGCCAGGCTTTGAGATATTGGTGGAGAAATGTTCTAGAAGAAAAGTATGGATGGAACTGCTCACCTGTAGAAGTAGTTGGAAAGAACCAGGCAGTCACAAAAGGCAACCCACTTGAATATGATGATGACGATATGTTTGGTTATATGAGTGCCAGGAAAGAGGAAGTTCCAGGAAAAAAGAAACTAGAAAATGTGACAGTAACACGTGTATCCCCACTAAAATGCTCTCCTTTAATCGGCTATCCCATCAGGCCTACTTCTGATTTTGGAGTACTCTCAAGGAAAACGGAATCAGATCCAATCCTTTTTGCACACCAGTTCTATAGTAATATACTGAAAGGAATTTTTTCGATTGATCTGGATTCGGTTGGAAAATATACCATGATAAATAAATCCGGGAGTAAAAATCTATCTCCAGCTTTGGCTGAAGAATATGACTCCAAGGGATTAAAATCAGGGGAAAATGTCTATGAAGCCCCCTTAGAAATCAAGAAAAAGAGAGTGACTGATACATTAAAAGCAATCAATTACTTGAATGGTGGGGCTATGCAAGCATTGCATCATACTGATGTAACTCCTAAACTTATAATCTTGGCTGCATTAAACGGTGGAAACAATATTTTCATGAATATAATGCCACACAAAAATTATGAAAACGGCTTGGTAAACATCGATGCTCTTTATGAGGTACTAGATGACTACAAAGATGATTTGCTAACAATGGTCTATATTGGAATTTTATCAGGTTTTGAAACTGATAAAGATAAGGAAATATTCCATTTCAAACCTCCTGAAGGCGTACAGGTTGAAATAACTACACCTGTCAAAGCAGTTGAAATGTTTACTTCCGAATTAGAAGATAATGTAATAAAAGGCGAATGATCATGAAAGCCCTCAGGGTCGAATTAAAGGCAATGACTGCATCTTTTCGCTATCCGATGTTTGCAGTATCCTACCAGCCAACATACAAAGTGCCTCCTCTCTCAACCATCTACGGCCTTTTATCTGCTGCAAAAGGAGAAAAGGTGCATGTATGGGACCTTGCCATAGGCTACGATTTTTCCCATGAAGGTGAAGGAGTGGATTTGGAACGTATTCTGGAATATGGTGGTGAAAAAAAGACAAAACCCGTTTCATATCAGGGAAGTAACATTGTGCAAAGACAGTTTTTGTACAACTGCACATTGAACCTTTATATTTCAGACCTTGATTTTAAAAAGTATTTTGAAAAGCCCTATTATACATTATTGCTAGGTAGACAAACAGACCTTGCAATGGTAACTCGAATTGAAGAAATCAATCTTGAAAAAAAGAATAATGTATCTGTCAAAAACACAATGATACCATTTGACGGCAAAGTTCCAGGACAGATTGTTTCTTTACCATCTGATTTCACAGATGAACCACAAAGAAAACCCATTGAAGTGCGTCCCTATTGTATTGTTGAATCCGAACAACAGATAGACATTGGGTATTTTGATAGTGAATTAAATAAAGGTGTATGCCTACATGAATTCGACAATAAAGGCAAAGAGTAATGGAGAAACACTTGAAGAACATACTTCCAAATGTCTTTCTGTTTTTTCTAATTTAAAAGAAATATACAGTGAATTAGATCAATTCACTAAGTATCCTTATTTTTATACTGATATATTCAATGCACTTTTTTTTCATGATTTTGGAAAAGCTGCAAATGGATTTCAAGAAGCACTTGAATCAAAAAAAAGCAGATGGAAGTACAGGCATGAGATTCTATCTGTAAATTTTGTGGATTGCCTAAACAATCATGATTTAGATTTCACAAAAGCTATGGTTTTGACCCATCACAAGAATATTGATGAACTTTGGGACTATTTTGAAGATGAATATTCTATTGGCAACAATTTTGAATACAAGATGGAAGAAATCAGAAACAATTTGTCTAGCTTAAACCAACTAATTGCAAAGTACCCCCAATTTTAGACTGACTACTTTGGTTGTAAGAACAAAAACCCAGAAAATCTTACCCTTGATCCAATCACTGAAATTCCAAAGGATAAAAATGAATGGCAACGCATTTTTCTCAAAATAACAAATAAGGACAATTTTCCTCCTTATCTGGGACTCTTTGGGAAAGGATTTGTAAATTCATGCGACCATCTTGCTTCAAGTGGAATTGACCATGTGCTTAAACCAATTTCTGATATGTATTCTGTTTATAATTTCGAAAAACTTACAGATGTTCAAAATAAATGTTTGAGTACACGAGGCAACTCCATCGTTATATCCCCAACAGGTTCAGGAAAAACAGAAGCTTCCCTCTTTTGGAGCTCTGCTAATTTAGACAAAAATTCCGGAAATCGCATATTTTACACCTTGCCATATACTGCAAGTATAAATGCAATGTATAATCGACTCTTATATGACTTCTCTCCATATTACTCTACAAATGGATATGTTTCCTTGTTGCATGGGAAAGCAACTTATTTTCTGTATAAGCAATATGATCAGGAACAATACAAAGAAGTAAAAAATATTACAAAGAAAATCTATAGTCCATATAAGATAATGACCCCATTTCAGTCCATAAAACACTTCTTCTCCCTCAAAGGCTATGAGATGGGTATTCTTGAAATGTACCGTGGCCTGTTCATATTTGATGAAATCCATGCATACGATACCAGAACTGCCGGCCTGATTTACTCAATGTGTTCTCATTTAGTTAATGAAATGGACGCTAAGGTAATGGTAATGTCAGCAACCCTTCCAGATTTTTTAAAAGATTTATTTCAGGATATGCTGGATGTTGATGAAGCAATAAAGATGAATGAAGGTGAATCCAACAAATATCTTCGTCATCGATGCAATATACTTGATGGAAATATATTTGACAACATGAGTTTAATCGCTGAACGAATTCAAGCCAATGAGAAAGTATTGGTTGTTTGTAATACTGTCAAGCAAGCTCAAAATGTGTATAATCATCTTCAAGGTTTTACAAAAAAGTCTGCTCTTCTTCATGGTAAATTTGTGTTGCGTGACAGAGAATTAATAGAAAAAAATCTACAAAATCTCGATTTGCTGGTAGGGACCCAGGTAATTGAAGTATCTCTAGATATGGATTATGATGTTTGTTTTACTGAACCAGCTCCAATAGATGCTCTTATACAAAGATTTGGCAGGGTTAATAGAAAAAAGAATAGTGAAGGTTATCCACTAAAAGGTATATGTGATGTATACATCTTTTCTGAAGGTTCTGAAAGTGACCATTACATATATGACCAAAATTTAGTGAAAAAAACATTGGATTCATTGGCTTCAGTAGATTTAATGCATGAAACAATGCTCCATAACATAGTCAATGATGTTTATGGCAATGGTTTCGGGAAAAATCAAAAATTGTTCGACGAAACAAAAGAAAGGTTTAAAGAAATAATCGATAATATCGCTCCTTTTAAAGGTTCTCATTTCAAGGAGTCTGATTTTTATAATCTATTTAATTCTATAGAGGCCGTTCCATCTAATTTCAAATCAGAATACCAAAAATGCATTAATGAAGGAAGAATTTTTGATTCAATGCAATATACCCTTCAATTAACTACCGGACAATATTACAGGTTACTAGGTGAGGATAGAGTTGATTATGATGTTGATTGCAGGCAATTATTTATTGACGCCAAATATTTGCGTGTAATGGGTTTGTTGATCGACGAACCATATTTTGAAAATAATATTTTGTGATTGATTAATTGCGTTTATCCTGCATATTTTGCAATAAATGGAATTATTGTGATTTTTGAAGTTATATAGACATATTATCGTGTGCCCTGAATCTGTAAGAAATAAAGGCTCTGTAGAAATCCTCATTTGGAAAATTACTGAAATAGAAGTTGCCCTGTCTATATATTTGAACTTGACCTCTTTGACCTGATTTCTGTATTTTTACGACGGTATACCACTAAATTACAGATTTAATGAGAGTTCCAGATTTTCAATCTGGAACAAAACACATTCATCACCAATGTGTTTTTGCCTATCCAGAATCACATTGGGGACCTTTCATCTAAAAATGATAATTTATTAATGGAAGGTAGAGGGAAGGATTTCTACAGAGCCCTTTTTCTCATAACTGATGTCAAGCCTTCCATATAACCACCTTCAATAGCAACATTTGAAAATAAGCTGTACTATACAGGGATACAGTAGGGATAATAAAAGAGGATTCAGATTAACGTTCCTCTTCCAGAACTTCTATAAAAATTGTTCTTATTATTGTTCCATTTGCCTGTTTCCCAGGCAATTATTCTGAAATATCTGCTTATTTATAGATAGCTTCCGCTCTCAGGCCATCACCCCTTTTCTTTTTAACGTCCTCATTTGATGCAAATTGAAACAAAACGCCGTAACCATCATTTTTAGATTTACTCTTTTAACCGTCGTAACCATCACCTTTCCCGCTTTGAATACGCCTTTTGTCACCGCATACACCCTTTCACAGGGCATCCTCTGTACACTAATCCTGTCATTACGCATAATCTGTTTGATATTTAGTGGCTTTCCTCTTACCGCTCTTTGCATCGTTGCCGCAAATCCCTTTGCCTCCACTCCAAAATATCCCTTATCCCTATACACCACTTCTCCTTTTTTTGACAGATCCACCTGTGAATCATGTACTGATGCCACAGTCGTTTTAAACCTTCGAATCAACTCATTCTCCTTATCAATAATCGTATGCAGTTTGTACCCAAAATATGATTTGCCACCTTTTTTTGACCAATTTCCATCCCTGCTTCTTCTTGTTTTTGCCTCATCACCTCTCATTTTCTCCTGATTGGCATGTCCAGGTTCTGCAACAATAAAGGTTGCATCCTGAATCATTCCCTTTTTAATTTCCAATCCTCTACAATCAATCTGTCTTTGTAGTTCTCCCCATATTTGTTCTTCCAGTCCCAATTTTGCAATCCTCTCCCTGAATGACCATACAGTTGTGTCATCAGGTATTCGCTTTGGAAACCCCAGGAATTTTCTGAATGAAATACGATCAATACATTGTCGTTCAAGTTCTGGATCTGAAAGACCATGCCATTGTTGTAATACAAGCATTTTGAACATCATTACAACATCATTTTCAGGTCGACCACCTTTGTCTGTCCTGTTGATATACATTGATTCCAGTATGGGACGAAATGGTTTCCAGTCGATTAGCTTGTCTATTTCAGATAGTTTGTCACCAGCAGCTATCAAACGGTCATATTCCTGTTTCAGGGTGAAATTAATGAAAGTACTCATATAACTAAATTTATCTTGATTAGATATAAATATTGTTGTTTAGTTTGGGTGAGAAGAGGAGTTAATCAGAAATCTCTATAGAATAACATGTGTAACCCATTTGGGTAACATAGATTGGAAAAAGAAACTGGTCTTGAGGCAATTAATATAAAAATGGATTATCAAGGACGTATTGAAACAGAAATCCCAACAATATGTCCAAAAGACTAATATACAACACAATATCAAATGCAGCGTCTAATGAAAGAACTCATATGCCCTAAATGTGGCAATCCTACTCACAATCTTTATGAAAATGTGTGCAAGAACTGTTTTTTAAAGCAGTTTAAACTTGCCGAATTAGACCCGGTCATAAGCACCCAGATCTGTGCCAGATGTGGCTCCAAGTACGAAAGGGGGCAGTGGACAGATACAAAACACGATACAAATACAGTACTTGAGAAAGTTGAAAGCGAACTGTTGCTTCATGAAAATGCAGACATAATTGAACTTGGATTTGAACCTCAAAAACTGACTCCCTACCAGTATATTGTTAATATTTACATTCAGGCAGAAATCTACGGCATGCCTCTGGAAGAAAAACTTACAACTGAGGTCCGTGTCCAGCGCAGTGTCTGTGATGCATGCAGCAGGATAGCTGCCGGTTACTATGAAGGAATCATCCAGCTTAGGGCAAGTAACAGGAATCCTACAGATGAAGAAAAGAAAAAATGTGACCACCTGGTCCGCGATACCCTGAGCAGGATGGAGAAAAAAGGGGACAGACTGGCTTTTATTTCAAACATGTCTTCATCAAAGGAAGGGACAGATTACTATATTGGCTCATCCGGAGCCTGCAGGCAGATCTGTAAAATTATAACATCCAAACTTGGAGGAGAACATCAGGAATCCCCGTCCCTGTTCAGCCAGCGAGATGGTAAGGAGCTCTATCGAGTATCATATGCCGTACGCCTGCCAAAATATGTTCCCGGAAATATTCTCTATTTTAATAATCAGGTATTGCAAATAAAAAATTGTGATAAAAAAGCCAAATGTATAGACCTGCAAACCGGCAAGAAAGTTATTGCATCCATAGAAGATATCGAAAAGGCCGAATTCCTGGGTGTATACAATGATTCAATACTGGCTGTGCTGGTGGCAATTGAAGACAATGCCATAATGGTCCTTGATCCCACAAACTACCAGACAGTGACCCTCAAAAAACCCTTTTTCCTGACTGCCAGAGAGGGAGAGGAAATTCCGGTACTTAAAACCGAATATGGAATAATACCCATCCCCGAAGAGATAGAAGCATGAAAAATATCCTGATAATCGGGTACAGCAGCAGGAATATTGCCTGTTCTGCCATGGATGCAGGATATAATGTATATGCAATTGATGCTTTTTGTGACCGGGATCTGGAATATAATACCTGCAAATGCCATGCTTTGATGGAAGAAGACATCCATAAAGTGGATCGGGAAGAAATTGTCCGGATAATGGATAATTTCGAAACGGATTTTGACGGAGTAGTCCTGGGTTCGGGGTTTGAAAATCTTGAGAGGGAAATCTTTGACTGCCCAGTCCTGAATAATTCTGTGAGACAAATGAGAACTGTATCGGATAAAAAATGTTTTGCAGAAGAATTACAAAAACTTGGGATCCCCCATCCTGAAACCCACGTAGCTACTAATCCGCCTCAAATAAACACCCCTATGATACTCAAACCAGCAATCGGGGGCGGAGGAATTTTCAATAAAATAGTAACCAGTGCAGATGAACTGGAATATCAGATTGACAATATATGCAAAGCCGGAAATTTCAAACCGGATGAACTTATTCTGCAGGAAGTCATACCCGGCACTGCAGCAAGTGTTTCCATGATAAGTGATGGAAAACAGGCTACTACAATTGCTGTTAATGAGCAACTTATTGGAATTGCCTGGCTTACTAACATGCCGTTTGCCTATTGTGGAAATATCACTCCCATGCAGACAGCCCATGAAAAGGAAATGATTGAAATCTGCAAAAAATTATGTAAACACTTCGAACTGAAAGGCTCCAATGGAATGGATTTCATAATTACAGAGAAGGGGCCATTGATACTGGAAATAAATGCCAGGTTCCAGGGAAGCCTGGATAGTGTGGAAATTGCAACAGGAATCAATCTGTTTCAGGCTCATGTAGATGCATTTAAGGGGATGTTGCCAGAAAAACCGAAATACCAGCGGTGGGGTGGGAGAACTATACTGTATGCTTCTGAAAAACCGGTTACTGTCCGCAAACAAATATCTGAAGTCTTTGGAAGGGGGCGTTTTGCAGACATCCCGAAATCCGGATATGAGGCATTCCCGGATGAGCCGGTTGTTTCTATACTGGCAGAGGGTAATTCCAGAAGCGATGTAATTGGATATATGAAAGAACAGGCGAAAATGCTGCATAAGATAATGTAATGCAACCCCATAACTATAAATAGCATGAAAGGTAGAAAGCGTAAACTCTACTTATTACTAATTCCTTTCCATGAGGCGATCAATTGATAGATTTAAATGACCCTGTAGTACGAGGATACCTGATACAGCTGCTTGGAGAAGAAGGAATCACAATGATTGAGAATATGCCCGAAGGTGAAGTCACCGACGAGGAAATAGCAGAAGCTACGGGTGTGTTATTGAATATTGTTCGAAGAAACCTATTCATAATGAACGAGAATAAACTTGCTGTATGTCGCCGGGAAAGGGATTCAAGCAGCGGCTGGTTGACATACCTCTGGCAACTTGACATGGATGACATAGATACCCAGCTGACAAAAGAGAAGAAAAAACTCGTTAAGAACCTTCAGGCACGTCTGGATTTTGAAGAGGATAACGTATTTTATGTCTGCCCGGAAGGATGCATAAGGATTCTGTTCAACAATGCAGCTGAGTGCCATTTTCTTTGTCCGGTATGTGGTGAAGACCTGACCTTCCAGGAAAATACGGAAATGGTTGAGACACTAAAAGAAAGACTTACTGCCCTGCAGGAAAGTTGAGCAATGATCTCTTACAGGGATGCAATACTGCTACTCAAAAACGAAGGGTGTTCTGAAAAAGTAATCCAGCACTGCATTGAAGTATCAAGGGCATCCGAAGAGATTGCAGAAAGGCTTCAAAGAAGGGGCTACGATGTTGATATAGAACTCGTCAGAATCGGCGGGCTTTTACATGATATCGGAAGAGGTACCACACACGGCATTATGCATGCAGATGCTGGTAGCCGGCGTGCTACTGAACTGGGCCTTGACGAAAAACTAATAGATATTATAAGGAACCATATTGGTGCAGGTATCCCTAAAGATGAAGCAAAAGAAATGGGACTTCCACCACAGGATTATATGCCCCTCTCCATGGAAGAGAAAATAGTTGCTCATGCGGATAACCTTGTGAAAGGAACAAAACGCATATCCACAGAGGAGCGCATCAACCTTATGAAGAAAAAAGGTATCGGGAAAAAGGCCATCGAAAGAGTTCGTGCCCTTGCAGAAGAACTTGGAATTTGGCAACTTTAAATTTTATGGGATGCAGGAAAGCAATGATCTTATCTGGAAACTCTGCAACACTTTCTCCTGATCATAACTAAATCCATAAGAGAAGATATCTCTTTTGCCCTCTCAAACCTTTCACCTGGCATCTTTGCAAGCACAGTTTTTAGTTTAGCATTCCCAACATCAATACCCATACCCAGTATAAATTCAACGCCATATCTTGACGTAGTGTCACCAACAGAAAGAACACTATCCAGTGTATCATGATCCATAAGACATATAGATTTCAGTCCCACTTCAGAAGCTTCCTTAACCAGTCCGTCAGGTGAAAGTGTACCCCTCGGAATAGAAAGAATGTGTATGCATGTCAATAATCTTATTTTGCCCCTTATAGAATCAAATATACCCGGACCTCAGATAAACTCATAATCCATATATAATTTATGCCAGAATTGTATATATAAGACGTTTAATATATACTTAATATTCATTGGCTTTGTAGAAATACTCATGAGAATACAAATGTAACCACATAGTATAGATTTTCTACAAAGCCAATTTTTTAGAAACTCATAAATAGTGTTTAAACCGAATTATACTGCTGCATAAGGGAAATACAACGAAGGTATTTGATTATGGCAATGTCGAAAAAAGATATAGACAGAAAAAAAGGTGCAAAGAGAGAAAAACTGGCAAAACTGGAAGAATTAGCAGCCAGCGGCAACAAAGATGCCAAAAAGAAACTTGCCAAGGAAAAAAGGAAAGGAAAATAACTTCCTTTCACTTTTTTGACGTATGATTATTAATTTACAATCCATCCTTCAAAGAGTTTGCCGCCGTGCTTATACTCCCGAGCCCGGAAGTATATTGCGTTATACGTAGAGCTTATATGACTTCTTTTTTTGTTGCTCCTTTATTCATTGCCCCTATTACAAGGCCCTGTACCCCATTGATCGCACCGGCAGCGGCACCAAGGGACCTTGCAATGAGAAATTTGTATTTCATCGGGACGCTGCCATCTGAAAGTGCTGTCTGACGGGTGTTCTCCAGCAGAGCGAAGAATTCCGGGTCTGCACTTCTTTATTACTTCAAGTGGTTTTTCGGAAATTTTGTAGATATCTCCATAGTATTCACATGTAGTTTCACTTATGCTACCTGACTCATCCTTGCTGTTGAATTCGAATATTTTTACGTAAAGACTTCAGTATCACAATACCGGCATAGCTTTGAGTTTGCAGAAATCATTCACCTATAAGCTTTCGTGTAATCTCTGCCACATGCCGACCCTGGAAACGTGCAATTCCAAGCTCATTCTCGCTCGGATGCCTAGTATCAGGCCCGTTGCCCGCAATAGTTGAAGCTCCATAAGGACTGCCACCTGATATTTCATCAAGGGTTGTTTGTCTTACCTCTGAATAAGGAACACCCACAATCACCATCCCGTGATGCAGTAAAGTTGTGTGGAAGCTGAGTATGGTCGATTCCTGACCCCCATGCTGGGTAGCACTGGATGTGAAGACACTGCCAACTTTACCGATAAGTGCACCTTGCGCCCAGATACTGCCAGTGCTGTCAAGGAATGTTCGCATCTGGGCAGTCATCATCCCATAGCGAGTCGGAGTCCCGAAGATGATAGCATCAGCTTCCACAAGATTGTCTATACTTACAACAGGTATATGCCCGAAACTCTTTTTGGACACTAACGCCCCCATTTTCTCCAGAATCTCAGGACTAAGAGTCTCCGCTACCTGATAAATTCCGACTTCCGCACCTTCTACTTCCCGGGCACCCTCGGCAATTGCTTCCGCAATCCTGTAAACGTGCCCGTAGAGACTGTAAAATACAACGTTTATTTTCATTGTCCCCACTACCTTGGCTTCTATTTCCATAATAATATGTAACCTATGATAGATTCGTTTTAAATGACAAATAAGTTTTGGTTCTGTTAATATTTTCATAAGAGAACAAATGTAACCACTGATTTCACAGAGGAAATTTTAAGTGTTTTCTCCTTTCCTTATTCCATGAAGCCACAATTTTCCTGTATTTTGCCACAATCAGTCCTCCTATATACCAAACACTCAATACAATACAACAATGAATGAGGGGGTCTGTAGAAAACCTTCCCTTTAAATTCCACTAGTACATTATCATTTTTATAAGAAGTCCCCAATGTGATTGTGGCTATAAAAAGCACAATGGAGATGAATGTGTTTTGTTACAGATTGAGAACTGGAACTCCCATTAAATCTGTGACTTTATGGTATGCGGTCGAGAAATGAGAAATGAATTTGCTGAAGACATCTATCATTACAGAAAGCTGGTAGAGACGATGTTTTCTGTTTTAAAAAGGAGATATGGGGAAGAACTGAAGGCAACAAAATACAGAAATCAGGTGAAAGTGGTCAAGTTCAAATTATTAAGTTATAATAGAGACAGGACAACTTCTATTTCAGTAATTATTCAAATGAGGAATTATACTTTTTTAATATCTTCGACCATCAGGTCATAATCATCAAAGCCTTTTTCCACGACTACAATTACACAAATCAGGACACCCAGCACAGTAGTTACAAAAATCGCTACCATTATGGTTATCTGGTATTTGATAGCCAGTATGGGATCCACTCCCCCCAATATCTGACCGGTCATCATGCCCGGCAGGAATACTATACCCATAGTTGCCATGTTGGCAAGAGTTGGTTTGAGAGAAGATAGCATACTCCTTTGCATGTAGGGAAATAAGGCTTCTTTCTTGGATGCACCAACACAAAGCCTGTACAGGTAACGTTGTTCATTGTTCTTTACATCTTGATAAAAATCATTCAATGCAACAATATTTGCACGCAATGAGTTGCCCATAAGCATACCTGCAATGGGTATGAGATAGCGAGCCTCAAAGATATCATCAAGTTTTATGATAAAACCGGTAAAATAAAACAGAACCAGTATGTTTGCAATGGAAAAAAGGATTAGCATTGTGGGAAGAAAAGGTCCTGTCTTGAAATCCGTTCCTTCGAGTATGGTATATGTTGCAAAGAACAGCATTACAAATACCCATAAAACGTTAATAAGCGGGTTATTAATATCAAAAACTACGGTAAGCAGAAGCCCTGTCAGGAATAACTGGAAAGACATCCGCGATACGATAATGACACTTTTCTTTATGATACCCAATTTGAAATAATAACTTACCATAAAGGGAAGAATAAGCAACAAGGCGCAGAATATAAATCCGGAGACCCCGATATTTTGAATTAAGTTAATTTCTGCCATCTATGCACCTCATTTGTTCGGAATATCCACAACACGCAAACCTTCTCTTTCCCACTGGGGATCGTGTGAAATGACAACTACTGTTAATGAAGGGTCATTGACAAAATAGTCAACTACCTTTGATTTTAATGAAGAATCGAGGGAAGAAGTGGGTTCATCAAGCAAAAATACATTTCTTTCCAGAAGTAGAGACAAAATGAGTATAATACGTTGTTTTTCCCCTCCAGAGAGAGATTTGAATTCTTTTTTGAGAATGGAATCATCAAGTTCAAACCATTCAAGCAATCTTTGGATTTTTTCAAAATCCGGAGTAAACCCAACGGCATTATAGGAGAATATAGTGTCAAAGAACTCATTTACACTATCTCTTCCAACATCAACATCCTGGGGAACATAGGCTATTTTTGTACGCACAACAGAAACAGAATTACCATTAACCGGCAAATCCTTAAAATAAACATCCCCCTTTGAAGGGCGCATCAATCCCAGCAAACACAAAAAAAGGGTGGATTTACCGGTCCCGGATTTCCCCCGGATTAGAACTTTTTCACCTTCTTTAATTATAAGGTTGAAATTCTCCAGAACCTTCTGATGCGAATGAATAATGCTAAGGTCCCTGTATTCAATAATATTTTTACCCATATACACCAACAGATTCCCATATAGCAGAAAGTAGAAAAGTAAACACCATATTTATGGTTTGTTATACATAAAATATATACTCATTATTGGCATATACATAATCAACCTCAAATAAGTAATTGGTTCTGTATATGCTTATTCTTGAGTGTGTTGAAAAGAACATACAACTTGCACATTACCAATTTTTATCCAATATGGCATGTAGCCAATTCAAATTTCATGTGAAGGAAGTATCTTATTAAAATAAATATTTCCTTGCCGGAAGGTAAACAGAAGCGGATAAAAATCCACTCCTGCCTCCCTAGCCTTTTGATATGACCAATAGAAACCCGGGTCCATTAGCCGATTAGGGGAAAAATATTTTACATCAGCCCTGAAAACCAGAAATAGAACCGCTGCATTGTCCCCGTTTTTCTTTGCCAGTATAAGTTCATCAAGGTGACGTTTGCCCCTTATTGTAGGAGCATCGGGAAAAAGGGCTACTTCATCCCTAACAAGGGTACACCCTTTAATCTCTACCCAGATACGTTTGTCCCCTTTGAAAACAAGAAAATCCAGTCTGCTGTCACCAAGTTTTTGCTCAGGCAAAATTGAATCCACCCGCCCCAGGGGACTAATGTCAGGACACGATAATACCCACTCAGCAATCTTGCGATGATATGCAGAATTTACAAGTATCCATTCAGCATCCTTTTTTGCAGCAATGAGGTCCCATTTTGTTTTACGATGGGGATTTGTCGCCTTTTTCAGTAGTAACCCGTTTCCCCTGTAAAGCAGATCAACCAGCCTTCCGGGGTCATGAACATGGACAGCCACATTTTGCTTACCAGATGACAGAATATCTACAATCGCAACAAATCGGTTGGGACGGCTAATGAAGACGGCTTCAGCATCCCATCCAATATGCATTACCCGTTTTTCTGATTCAGCCATATACATACCAATAATCTGACATCCTTTTAATCATGAGCCAGCAGTCCACCGAGAACTGCTCCAATAATACCAATTATGCCGGTATGCAACATAATCAGGACGAACATGCCTGCACCCAGTCCTGTAACAATTGCCATCAAACCCGGTATATTGTGAAAAAGGGAACCCACAAAGCCTGCCAGAATAAAACCGGGAATCACCATCAATATGAACATTAATGTGCCTACTAAGAAGCCATCCCATGCAGAACGCACCTCGGAATAGGCTCCTGCAAAGCCACCTATAAATGGAGAAAGCATGTTTACAAACGGAACTAAATAAAGTACAAATGTAACTATCAAGCCTATAACGGCACCTTTGATCAAACCCATTTTTCGCCTCCATCAATATAAGCCCATATCAACCATAATTAATTTAAATATTCCTATACAGAAGTCTCAAAGAGAGTGGATATGAACCAAAACGAACAATTTCAGGCCAATCTAGCAGATGCGAGAATCTTGTTCAGGGAAGAAGATGCAGTAATAAGAATAAAAGAACTTCCCACAATGATAATCGGGGATTTGCATGGAGACCTTGAAGCCCTGAACATGGTAATTTCAATTAAAGAAGAGTTAGAACCTGCAAATATAATATTCCTGGGAGATTATGTAGACCGGGGAAGAAATTCTGCAGAAGTCCTTTCAAGATTATTGAAATTAAAGATTGCCTCACCGAAAAATGTCTTCCTCCTGAGAGGGAATCATGAAACAAAGCAGATGAACGAGAAAAGGGGATTCTTTGATGAGCTGAAAGATAGTGAGCTGTTCAATTTTGCTAATATCGTGTTTGAAGAAATGCCTGTAGCAGCTGTAATAAATAAAAAAATATTCTGTGTCCACGGCGGTATCGAGGATATCAGAAAAACAACAACGATCACAAAACAAGATTCATTTAATTATCTCTGGAATGACCCCTCAGAGATACCGGGCCTGAACTTCTCCATAAGAGGAAGAAGCATACGGACCTTTGGCCCCGATATTGTGGAAGGATTCCTGCGCCTTAATGACCTCCAAATGATTATTCGTGCCCATAGTTCACTGGATACAGGATATAAATGGTGGTTTGGAAATAAATTGCTATCAATACATTCCACGCTGAATAAGCATGGGACACCCGTAAAGGGTGCTGTATGCCTTATAAAAAAGGATCAACTGGACATATACACATATGGAAAAACGGGAGATGGTGCAAGGATTATTGACAAAACCAGGCATGATCTTTGATTGTAAAATACCCTGGCATCCGAAAAAGTCCTAATTATATTAGACAGACATCCCAAATATGCAAAAAAGGAAATGGAATTATACAAAGTATTCGCCGTTAACATTTAAATAGTAGAACAACCCTCATTTTATAGTGGGACAGATTAGCAAGTCTGCCCGGCCCCCGCACAGTCCGGGAGCAAATATCATACAACCACCTTTGTTGATTCTGGCCGGCACGAAACCGGCCGGATCACAAGCTTTTTTGAACAAACAATATGTATTATTAATGAATAATATAGCCTGAATGAAAGACTTCAGACTCCATATTTATCATGCCCGGCAATGTGATCCTAAAAAATGCACAGGTAAAAGACTCAAAAAATTTGATCTGGTCCGACTGCATGAAAAAATACATTCACTCCCAAAGGGATCCATCTTACTGGACCCACTGGCAGAAAAAGCCCTTTCGCCTGCAGACAGTGAGATTTCAAACATTATTGTCCTTGATTGTTCCTGGAATACCGTGGAAGAAATTTTTCCTAAACTGTTGCGCCGCAAGTTACAGCATCGTGCATTGCCCTATCTGCTAGCTTCAAATCCGGTGAATTTTGGCAAACCTTTTAAATTGAATTCTGTAGAAGCTTTTGCCGCAGCTTTGTATATTCTGGGAAATAAAGAGCAGGCAGAAAAAATCCTGTCAAAGTTTAGATGGGGACATACTTTTCTGGAACTTAACAGACAACCTCTGGAAGATTATAGTAAAGCGAACAATAGTGAGGACATTATACAAATCCAAAATGAATACATCTGAGTAGGAGGTAAAATATGGAGATACAAATTGGAGTTATCGGGGCCGGGTCCTGCGACAGTGAAATCGACAGCCTTGCAGAAGAGGTGGGAAGAGAGATTGCAAAAAGGGGAGCATACCTTCTTTGTGGTGGCATGGAAGGTGTTATGGAAGCTGCCTGCAGGGGATGTAAAAAAGAAGGTGGCAAAACTGTTGGAATACTTCCCGGGTCTTCTGCAAAACAAGCAAACCCTTATGTTGACATCGCCATAGTAACGGACATGGGACACGCAAGAAATGCAATCATTGCGGCTTCATGCGATGCGGCTATAGCAGTTGGTGGGGAATATGGTACATTATCAGAGATTGCATTGTCTATTAAAAACGGCAAACCAGCCATCAGACTTTGTTCAAAGTGGGATATTGAAGGAACAATCCCTGCCCATTCGGCAAAAGAAGCGGTAGATATGGTATTCAAAAAAATAAATTGAGACTACATTATTGATATTTGCTGAAAGATACATTTATATGCAATGACTCTTTTGACAGAAATATTTATAGAAAATAGAAAAAACAACTTATAACGTGATCCTCAATGCATCTGATAATAGCCGAAAAACAAATTGCAGCAAGACGAATTGCATCTATTCTCAGTCCAAAAAAGCCGCAGAAAAAAAGGATTAGCGGTATTGACTCCTATGAGTTTGGGAACGATGAGAAAACCATAGTTATCGGGCTTAGCGGACATATAGTCCAGCTCGATTTCCCTCCCGCATACAATAACTGGCAGAAGGTTGAAGCAAAAGAACTCGTAGACGCCGAACTTATTATTACACCTACCCACGCAAAAATTGTGAGCGCCCTGAAAAAACTCGGTAAAAAGGCAACAAAGGTTACTATTGCCACTGACTACGACAGGGAAGGTGAACTTATTGGTGTTGAAGCTCTCAATATCGTAAAAGGAGTAAACGAAAACATCGAGTATGAAAGGGCAGTATACAGTGCAATCACACCTGCAGCTATCAAGGAAGCATTCGAAAACACTACAAAAATCGATTTCAATCTCGCAGATGCAGGACATTCCAGACAGGTAATTGATCTGGTATGGGGTGCCAGTCTCACACGTTTTATTTCCCTGGCCTCCAGAAGACTTGGAAAGCAATTCCTATCGGTCGGACGTGTACAATCACCAACCCTTGCCCTTATTGTGGACAGGGAAAAAGAGAGAGAGGTTTTTGTACCTGCGCCTTACTGGGAAATATATGTAGACCTGGTTAAAAACGGAGAAAATTTCAAGATCAGGCATAAGAAAACCCGCTTCTGGGAAAAGGAAGAAGCAGACAGGGTATTTGGAGTTATTGGTGATGAAGCACTGGTTTCCTCCCTGGAAACTTCCACTAAAGAAGACAAGACACCCATGCCGTTCAATACAACCGAATTCATAAGGGCTGCCAACTCGATTGGATTTACCCCGGCCAATGCCATGAGAATAGCAGAATCCCTCTATACCAACGGTTATATTTCATACCCCAGAACCGACAATACTGTCTATCCCTCAACAATTGACCTGAGAGAACAGATAGAAATGTTCTCTAAAGGCCATTTCAGTGAATATGCAAAAAAACTGTTGGCAAAAAAAGAGCTCAAACCCACAAAGGGAAAGAAAGAAACTACAGACCATCCGCCAATCTTTCCTGCATCAGTTGCGAAGAAATCCCAGCTTAAGGAAGATGAATGGAAAGTGTATGAACTTGTAGTCAGGCGGTTCTTTGCCACTTTTGCCGAAAATGCAGAATGGGAAACCATGAAGGTCAGTTTTGACATCAATGAAGAGGAATTCAGGGCAAATGGTTCCCGGCTTGTAAAGCCAGGATGGAGATGGTATTACCCCTACAATGCTCCGGAAGATCGATTGTTCCCTGCTTTGGAAGAAGGGGAGATACTTCCTGTTAATGATAAAGAAATGCTTGATAAGGAAACGAACCCCCCGGGCAGATATGGTCAGGGAAGACTCATCAAAATGATGGAAGACATGGCGCTGGGAACAAAAGCCACACGTCATGAAATTATAAGCAAACTTTACTCAAGAGCATACGTGCATGGCAATCCCCTCCAGCCTACCCAGACTGCATATGCGGTGGTAGAAGGGCTGGAAAATTATGCCCCCACAATTACCAGACCAGACATGACCAGTACTCTCGAAGAAGACATGGACCGCATTGCAGAGGGTAATATATCTGAAGAAAAGGTACTGCAGCAATCCAGGGACATGCTGAAAGATGTCTTTAAGGAACTGGAAGAGAACCGTGAGAAAATATCCGAATCCCTCAGGGAAGGCCTGAGAAAAGATAAGATCATAGGCAAATGCCCGGATTGTGGTTGTGACCTGATCGTACGCCGCTCACGCCGGGGGTCAAGATTTATCGGATGCGAAGGATACCCTGACTGCACATTTTCCCTGCCCCTTCCAAAAAGCGGACATATACTTGTTACCGACAAGACATGTGACAAACACAGCCTGTACCACATAAAAGTAAAGGGGCAGAAGAAAAGAGCATGGGATCTGGGGTGTCCTTATTGTAACTACCTTGAATGGAAAGAAGAACAAAAGAAAGAAAAAGCTGCAACTCCGCGACCGGAAAAGATCAGTGATATTCCGGGTATCGGGAAAGTTACCGAAGAAAAACTAAATTCTGCAGGCATTTCAACTGTCGATGAACTTGAAAATTCAGATGCAAACGAAATTTCAAAAACTACAAATATACCTCTGGGTAAAATAATCCGATGGCAGGAAGCAGTTGCATATTAAGAGGGAGAAAACTATGCGTATTGATTTTAAAGGGGGTTGCAGGGAGGTAGGGCGATCTGCAATTCTGGTGAATGAAGAGATTCTGATAGATTACGGCATCAAGCCGGGAGACCGACCCGACTATCCAGTTGATGGTATTTTTCCGAAAAGCATTTTTGTTTCCCACGGCCATCTTGACCATTGCGGAGCGGTTCCCAACCTCATGGACCTGAGTCCAGAGGTGTACATGACACATATGACCTCCAGGTTTACTGAAATCCTGGGCAGGGACACACTCAAAATATCAGAAAGAAGAGGATTACCAGAACCGTATGATGAAGAAGATTTGCAGAAACTTTCCCAGATTACAAGAAGAAAGCACTTTGGAGAAGAGGTCAGGACAAACGACTATCTTGCCAGGATATATAGTGCAGGGCACATACCGGGTGCATCATCGATATACCTCGAGGACAATAAAGGGGAAAGCCTGCTTTATACCGGTGATATAAGTACCAGTGATTCCAGGCTTGTATCAAAAGCTGACACATTGCCTGATGTAGATGTATTGATTACAGAAAGCACATACTTTGGAGAAGACCACCCACCCCGAAAGGAAACCGAGAAAGCATTTATTGAGTCTGTTATTGATACAATTGATATCGGTGGTACGGTCATTATCCCTGCTTTTGCCATTGGACGGACACAGGAAATTATGATGTTACTCCATTCAGAAAAGATTCCCTGTTTTGTGGATGGCATGGGAGTGGCAATGACAGATGAGATGCTGAATCATCCAGAATACCTAAAATATCCAAAAAAACTGGAAAAGGCATTTGGTTTTGCTACTACTGTAAAAGGAAACAAGAGAAATAGAATTCCTCTGGAAGGTTCGGTCATAGTAACAACTGCGGGAATGCTTAATGGAGGCCCTGTACTCTATTATCTGGATAAGAAAGCTGACGATCCGAAAACAAAAGTAATGCTTACAGGATATCAGGTCGAAGGAACAAACGGCAGACTTGCTCTTGACAGTGGTTTTCTCGAAATAAATGACCGAATACAACATCTGAGGTGCAAACTGGAGCAATACGATTTTTCGGCCCATTGCGGGGATAAAGAGTTGAAAGAACTTGTAAGGGACTTTTGCGACAGGGGAACTGAAACCGTGTACACAATGCACGGGGATGATGCGGAGGGGTTCGCACAATGGATAATGGATGAAATCGGTGTTGAGGCCTATGCTCCTGCAACCGGTGAAACCCTTATGACCCGATGAAATCATTCCTGACTGACCTGAGGTCATCCAGAGTATTAATATTTTGGAGGCATGCAAGGAGTGGATCCATTTTTTCTATTTCCGCTATGTCCACTTCAACCATGTCATTCATTTCAAATACGGGTGACAGAATGAAATACCTGTTATCCCGTATCGACTTTTCAATGAGGGGAATCAGCAGGCAAACCCTGTAAACTGCACAGAGAGGCTCATAACTGTCATTTTTTCTTTTTATGAGAGCGCAATTATGGCCTTTTGCTTTTGAGAAGAGCAACTCAACTATTTTCGGGTCAGGAAAAGGCATATCACAGGCTGTGACAAAAATATATTCATAGGAGGCAGCTTTCAATCCTGCCAATATGCCCGCAAGGGGACCTACCCCTTCATACTCGTCAAAAGCCGTTGGTAATTCTCCCGTAACTGGAGCAAGTAAATCATATTGGTGTTTATCCCGCAGGGATATTATTATTTCATCCACAAGCGGCTCAAGTGTGCTGATTATCCGACTGATTACAGGCATCCCTTCTATCTCTATCAGGGCCTTTTCTTTATAACCAAAACGTTTTCCTTTTCCTCCTGCAAGTATCAGGGCCGAACGTGGCATAGTGCCAACAATCCCGACATTAAATATTACACTTTCGCACAATATCCGAAACAATTAAAGACCAGTATTATCAATCCGTTATGCATGGAACAAAATCCTGAAAAAAAAGAAGTAGCAGAAATGGCGAGGATCGTATTAGCAGCAGCCAGAACTGCTCCAAAGGGTAAAGGAATTGATGATATAGTAACTGCCCTGGCCGATAGAAAAGATATGGAAGATATCGCAACCGAGATGGAAAATATCGCTGATGAAAAGAGTGATGGATTCCAGTTCCTGAAAAGGGATGCAGCAAATGTCAGGCAGGCGGATGCCTTTATAGCTATAGGAGTCAAGCATGCCGAGCCGCTTAAATTGAACTGTGCTGCCTGCGGCTTTGCAACATGTACAGAAATGAAAGCTCAAAAAATAATAGAAGGAGATTATGCGGGTCCTAACTGTGCTTTCAAGAACATAGATCTCGGAATTGCTATTGGATCTGCTGTGGCTAAAGCAAAAGACCTGTGCATAGATAACCGCATAATGTACTCAGCAGGAAACGCCGCACGTTCACTGGGTTTGGTTGAAGCGGATGTCGTTATGGGAATTCCATTAAGCGTTTCAGGAAAAAGCCCTTTCTTTGACAGGAAATGGCCCTGAATATCAGGTTATACCACGACGGCGCTCACTTCTATATTCATCCACAAGGGATTTTAATTTCTCTTGCTCTTTTTCTTTTTTCCAGTGATCAGCTTTGCCAAACCAGTTTTCAATTGCAATTTTCAAAGTTTTAGGAGATACAACTGCAAAATCACCCTCCTTTTGTATTTCCAGACCTTCAATTACAGGAATGCTTTTCTCGAAAAATACCTCTTTTGCCGCATAAGATATTTCTGCAGGTACGATCAGTGCTTTTGGTGAATAATCTGCAAGCAGGCCAGCAGTTGAAGCGCTTCCTCCACTGGGGTCCTGGAAATAAACGACATCACCTTTTTTTAAGCCATATACATCTGCTACATTCAGGATGGCTTCACGGCTAAAAGAGGAAATGACCTTTACAGGAATGCCTTCCCCCCTGCTTTCCATCTTTTTTATACGTTTAAGGCGATTTACCTGAGCCCTGGAATTATGAAGCCTCTTATTCAGACGTTTGATATCCCTTTTAAGGTTCGCAATTTTCTTATTACGAATTGAAATCTCTTTTTCCTTCTGCAGTTTAATGCGTTCAGTTTCACGCATTTGCCGAATTTTTGATTCCAGGTTGGAGATTGTACTATCCCTTGACCTGCGTTGACCAACGAGCTCTTTCACATATTCCTGTAATTCAGCGATCTCCAAATCCCTGCGTTTAAGTTTTTCTGTCATTTTACGGTAGGTTTCATCATCAATATCATCAGAAGAAGAGCCAGAAGTTTCTGCTACACTTTTTTGGGCCTTAGTTGCTTGCTTGTGTTCTTTCAAAGAATTAATGGCCTCTTCTATGGATGAACCTTTGATGACTTCGACTTTTATTTTATCGATATCCATGTAAGGAGGATACTTGCTTTCAATCTTCAGGAAAAGCTGTCTGTATTTTTTATAAGCTGATATGGCAGCGGAAAGGGAATCCCTTTCATGGTCATTGGAATAGCCATGGGGTTTAGCCAGTTCAATCTTTTCATCCGATGGAATGGGACCACCGGGGGAATAACTGACAGCACTGAAACTACGCCTGATTTTTTCCACTGCTGCAGGCATCGGGTATACATCGGTCGCCACTATTGCAGGTTTGCCGTATTCAGAAATAAGTTTCACCACTTCATCATGGGAAATACCCCGATAACTGGCGCAATGTAGAACATCACCTTCAAGAGAAAGTATGGAGAGGCCAACAGTCGTGCCCGGATCAACACCCACAATAGTAGGCCTGCGTTCTTTGCTTTTCAAAGGTATATACTGTATCTTATCCCTCACAAAACTCCTGACATTTACCTGCACATCCGAACCGGATGAGGGATGGATGGGTACATCGCACTTGCGTGCATTAACGGTAAATTCACACCTGACATATCCTCCAAAGCCCTTGACGACTTTGCTTGTGTAATTGAAGTTGCGCTCCTTTGCCGCTCCTTTAAGTATCGATTCAATCTCACGGCTTTTGACTTTCACAGCTCCGTGAACCTTACGACAATAACGATTCTGACTCCAACCTCCCCTGCCAAGAGAACGTGCCCTGCTTACCTTTATTTTTGTTTTATCCTCAAAAAGGGATACTTCCACCCCTACTCCCATTTCAGCCAGTCTTGCACAGGCTTCTGCTTCATCCCCGGGATCACGGGGATTTATTGAAATATCATACTTGTGGGCAAGAAAGGGCAGGGAAACCTGCTTCAATCCACCTGTGACCTGTACGAGTTTCACACCAGAAGGGAGTTTTTCCAGGAAATGAATCAATTCCTTCTTATCTTTTGCCAGTTCATAGATATTATCTACAGCTATTATCATTGGATGATCATCTTTTATCATCCTGAAAATACGATGTATTTTCAACATCGAATGCCTGTAAACCGAACCGTCTTTCAGAATAGCAACTGCATAACGTGGAACCTGACCGGAACGCGGCGACCCCCCGGCAACGTCTATACCATAAATGGCATTTGATGTCATTATCTGTATTTTTGTTTGTATTAATCTTTAATATTATCGGTACTGGATACTATCTGTCCATATAATGCGTCGACATCTCTTTTCAGATTATATTTTTTCTTGAAATGAGCAGCTATGTTCGAAATATCACGCATTAGGAGCTCCTCTGCATGAGGATGAGACGGAGTTACATACTGAGGCCAATCGATAATCTGCACACCTTTGGGATTGACAAAAATATTGTACTCACTCAGATCGGCATGAATTACATTATGGCAATAGATATTTTCGACCTGCTCCATTATCATATCAAAAAAGATTTCGGGATCTTCCAGTCTGACCTTGAACAAAAGTTCTCCTTTGGCAGGTTCCATTACTATAGCATGCCTGTTACGGTCAATAGGTTTGGGAATGCTTATATCAGGATACAGACGGGACATTATTTCATATTCACGACCCGCCGCAAGCCGGGCGGCATATATCCAGGAGAAATGTTCTTTATTAACAAGGTGTCCACGGACCCTTTTGACATCCCTGAAACTGGTGCGCCCTTCCCTGTGGAATTTGACTATCACCGTTTCCGGATCACCTATGGGCAATTCAGGTTCTTTCATACCTTCATGAACAACCGATTCCTTGCCCACACCGATTTCATCCCCAAGGGCACAGATACTACCCCGTTTTACCAGTGCATTGATAGCCAGAGCATCATAACCATTGAAATACAGCCTGTAGCCTTCATAAGGTCTTGTTGTTGCCACAACAAGCTCTTTTTCGATCAATTCACCTAACAGATAAGCCAGATTCTGATGGTCTATACGTGTATATTTCACAAGTTCATCAAAAGGCACCCATTCATGGTCTTGCATGCCTACTTCAATACCTGTTAGAATACGAAAGTCCCTGGAGGTTATACCAGGAAATAACCTGAGTACATCGGCAATCATTGTATCACAGAATAAAAGGATAATTAAGAGTGCCTCTTTTTGGCCTCTTCCACTTCATCTATTATATCGGGATATTCCCGGAAAACAGAAAGTATATCCAGAGCTGCCACAAGGTCCACAACCCCTATTGAACCAACTAATTCTCCGTCAGGGGTCATTATCGGAGTCACTGCAACCGCCTTCCCTTTATACACACCTTCTTTGGGAACTGTGCGGATGGTGGCCTTGTCCTCCAGGACTTTTTCAAGTACAGGACCTGTATAATCCCAATCTACAACTTCCCCCCTTTCCATTCGGATACCCTTACAGTTTACACTGCGCATGGTAGTCGGTATGCCCAGAAGAGAGTGAACCGCAGATGCAATTGGCTCCAGGTCCTCTGCAGTAGAGTCTTTACATATTTTCAAGCATATCATAATTCCACCTTACATACTAATAGGCTTCAAAAAATATAATACTTATCGAAAAACAAAGAAAAACATCTCTTTAGATGCCTTCGATGTACTTGAAAGCAGAATAAGCCGCAATGGCTCCGTCCGAGGCTGCAGTAATTACTTGGTAAAGGGGAGATTGCCTGCAATCACCGGCGGCAAATATGCCTCTGGCAGATGTTGCCATCGATTCATCAGTGATTATGAAACCTTTATCGTTCTTTTTAACATTAACAAGATCGGTGTTGGGATTCAGGCCTATATGGATAAAAGCACCGTTTACAGGAAGTTTTTTTGTTTCTTCAGTAATTACATTATGTACCTGCAGGGATTCAACAATATCTTTTCCTTCTATTGCATCCACAACACTATCCCATACAAGTTCAATATTTGGACGGTCAAATGCCCTGTCCTGCAGGATTTGTGATGCTCTCAATTTATCGCGATGATGAACTACGTACACCTTTGAAGCAATATCTGAAAGGAATATAGCATCTTCAATAGCCGATTCCCCGCCACCGATCACCGCTACTTCTTTGCCGGAGAAAAAGGGACCGTCACAGGTGGCACAGTAAGAAACACCTCTGCCCAGGAATTCCTTTTCACCCGGTACATCCAGTTCCCTGGGAGAAGAACCTGTTGCGACAATGAGTGATTTACTTTTTATTTCTTCCTCACTGGAAGAAACAATAAAATGTCCACCTTCTTCAGTCACGGAGTTGAGTTCCATGACTTTAAAAGTGACCCCGGCCTGTTCTGCATGGTCAAGGAATTTTCCCATCAGTTCCATTCCACCGATCGAGGGAAAACCTGTATAGTTTTCGATCGTTTTTGCAGTGCTTATCAAACCACTCATGCTGTCCTTATCAACAAGCAAAGTATCCAGTCCATATCTGACTGCATAGATTGCAGCCGTAACTCCTGCGGGTCCGGCACCCAGAATTATTAAATCATACATCAATATCCCGACATTTAAAGATTACTTGATACTTTCAAGAGCTTCATCTTTGGAAGGAATACCTATAAAGGCCACCTCTCCATCGATCACAGTCGTTGGCACAGCCATCACAGAATATTCCTGAGCTATCTTTTGCCCCTCATCAGATTCTACATCGATCTCTTCATATTCAAAATCATGTTCCTCTTTGAGGTCTCTCCAGATCTTTTCAGCCTTTGGACAATTGTGACACCAGCTTGCATATAAAAGAATTACTTTTGTCATATAATCCCTCTTAATTTATTCACTGATTAAGGTTGGTTTCAGAATATATCAATTTAATTGAGGTTTAATGAATTTTCAGATATCAAGGAAGAGTTATAGCAGCTGATTATCTCCATTAATAGAACGGAATTTTATTTCAAAGCAAAGAAGACACTGGCAATGATAGATCGTATGCCCTGACAATAAATTTAAATGTGATGACATTAATGTACATACAAATACATCAAAGTACATAGGTGTCCAGATGCATCCGAAGATCGAACAAATAATCCAAAAATCAAAAGAAAGGGCAGACGCACTTTCTGAAAGTAACACATACACCAGACATAATGATATAAGGGATATTTTCGAATCAATCGGGCTTGCCCGTAGCAGAGGACACATACCCATAATTGCCGAAGTAAAACCTGCTTCACCAACAGGAAAATTTGCTGATGTAAACCCGGAAATGGCCTCACAAATTGCCTGTGACATGGAAAATGCGGGAGCTGTAGCCTTATCTGTCCTTACGGAACCCTGTTACTTTGAGGGAAGTATAGAAAACCTTGAAAGTGCAAGGAAACATACTTCCATACCTGTTTTGCGCAAAGATTTTATTGTGGACAAAAACCAGATGCATGAAGCAAGCAGTGATGTTATATTGCTGATTGCAGGGATATTGGGTAAAAGGCTACCGGAATTCATAGAAATCGCCCGGAGAAGGAACATCGAGCCTCTTGTAGAAGTACACAATAAAAAAGAGCTTGATTATGCACTTGAATGTGACACAATCCTCATAGGGATAAATAACCGCAGTTTTGAAACCCTTGAAATCGATCTGGAAACAGCTGAAAAACTCATTCCCCTCGTGAAAGAACATGACCGTAAATACAACCAGCAACACCTGATAATAGGGGAAAGTGGAGTCAAGAGCACAGATGATGCGGCAAGGATGATCAAGGCAGGGGCTGACGCTTTGCTTGTTGGAACCTACCTTATGGAAGGCAATCTTAAAGAAAAAATGAAACAACTTATTGAAGCAAATAAGAATCAGGAGATAGTATGAACCATTATTATGGAGACTACGGTGGACAATACGTACCGGAAATATTGATGCCGCCACTTCAAGAACTTGAAGAAGCGTATGAGCAATACAAGGCAGACCCGGAGTTTACCTCCCAGCTTAATGACTACCTTGAAAATTATGCCGGAAGAAGTACGCCCCTATATTATGCAAAGAACATGAGTGCTAAATACGGCATAAAAATCTACCTCAAGCGGGAAGACCTCGTACATGGAGGAGCACATAAACTCAACAATACCCTGGGACAGGCCCTTCTTGCAAAATTCATGGGCAAAAAAAGGTTAATCGCAGAGACAGGAGCCGGCCAGCACGGCACCGCAACTGCCATGGTGGGAGCAAAACTGGGATTTGAAACCATGGTATACATGGGATCAAAAGATGTAAAGAGACAGCTTCCAAATGTCTACCGTATGAAACTGATGGGTACTGAGGTAGTATCAGTTGATACCGGTTCAAAGACAATGAAAGATGCAATAAATGAAGCATTAAGGGACTGGGTAACAAATGTCGGGGATACACACTACCTCATTGGATCGGTAGTCGGCCCACACCCGTTCCCGAAGATTGTGAGGGATTTCCAGAGTGTTATCGGCAGGGAAGTAAAGGAGCAAGTCATGAAAGTGGAGGGAAGATACCCGGATTCTATCGTGGCCTGTGCAGGCGGCGGAAGTAATGCAATGGGTATTTTCTACCCCTTCCTGGATGATGAAGTGAATCTTTTTGCAGTAGAAGCAGGCGGTGAAAAACTCAGGGAAGACGATAAAATCGCCTATCATTCAGCATCCCTGGCAACAGGGAAGGAAGGTATACTGCATGGTGCCAGAACTAAGGTCCTGCAGAACAGGGATGGACAGATACTGGAATCCACATCAGTAGCAGCCGGCCTGGATTATGCAGGCGTGGGACCCGAACTTGCCCGGCTCTCAGAAACCGGCCGGGTGAAACCCTGTTACATAACTGACATGGAAGCCCTTGAGGCATTCCATGAGCTTAGCAGGCTGGAAGGAATAATCCCTGCACTGGAATCTGCACATGCCATTGCATATGTAAGGAAAATGGCAGATCATGGCATACTGGGTGATACAGTAGTTATAAATCTCTCCGGAAGGGGCGATAAAGATCTCCAGACTATTATGGATATGGAGGAGTGAATATGCGCATCAGTCAAAAATTTGAAGAACTTAAGGACAAAAATGAAAAAGCACTGATCGCCTATGTCTGTGCAGGGGACCCCGATCCGGATACCACACCTTCTATTGTAAATGCGCTTGTTGAAGCCGGCGCGGATATAATAGAACTGGGTCTGCCTTTCTCCGATCCTGTAGCAGACGGGCCAACCATACAGGCCGCAACCTGCCGTGCAATTGAGGCCGGCATGAACACAGAGAGCTATTTTGAGATGATAAAAGGCCTGGAAGTAAATGTTCCTCTCATTTGTATGACCTATTACAACCTCATATATCGCCAGGGTAGTGAAAATTTCGTGAAGAAGTGCGCTGATGCGGGAATTTCAGGATTGATTATACCCGATCTGCCATTGCATGAAGCAGATGAACTGATCGAGATATGCAAAGAGGAAGGAATTGATAATATATTTCTTGTCGCACCAAATACAAGCGATCAGAGACTGGATGCAATTAGCAGCAAAAGTTCGGGTTTTATATATATAGTATCCAAACTAGGGGTTACCGGAGAAGGAAAAAACATCTCGTCCAATGTAGCAGGCCTTCTGGATAAAATCAATTCAGACCTTCCAAAAGCCGTAGGTTTTGGAATATCAAACAGAAAACATGTAGAAGAAATGGTCGCTGCAGGAGCTGATGCGGTAATCGTGGGTTCTGCCTTTGTAAATATAATAGCCAGCAAAGATAATGTAATATCCCGCTTAAAGGAAATAACAAAGGATTTGAAAGAAGGGTGCCGATAAGATTTTAACTGAAAATTTGGTCAACAAACCAGTGAGGATCGAATTTTATCAGGTCCTCATAATCCTGTCCCATACCGAGGAATACAATGGGTTTACCGGTTACGTATGCAATGGAAATTGCAGCTCCGCCTTTTGAATCGGCATCTGTTTTAGTAAGGATGGAGCCATCAACTGGCACTGCCTCATTGAACTGTTCAGCCCTTTCGACAGCATCATTACCTGCAACCGCCTCGTCTACAAAAAGCACAAGATCCGGAGCACTTACACGGCATATCTTCTGGAGCTGTGCCATCAGATTTACATTGGTATGCATCCTGCCTGCAGTATCAGACAAAACTACATCACTATCATGAGCTTTTGCATACTGTACAGCATCATAAACAACAGCTGCAGGATCGCCTCCTTCCTGATGTTTAATCAGTTTTACACCGATGCGCTCAGCATGTACCGCAATCTGGTCAATAGCCCCTGCACGGAATGTATCCCCTGCTGCAATTACGACAGACTTATTCATGGCTTTAAGGCGATGAGCAATCTTGGCAATAGAAGTCGTCTTCCCTGTTCCATTAATACCAACAAAAACAATATTTACAGGTTTCTCATGATTATCGATGAATTCATCAAAATCGAATACATTAGCAGACATGACATCATTGATTGACTTTTTCAATGCATCTTCTACGATCTTGCTTGTGTTGCCACCTATCTTCTTACGGCTGCCTACAAGTTCTTGTTTTACATCAGTAACAATCTTTTCAGAAACCGAAATTGCAATATCACTTTCCAGAAGAGACATCTCCAATTCCCAGAGGATATCTTCGACGTCCGCTTCGTCAAGAATAAACTCCCTTTCAAAAACCAAAGCTTTGGCTTTATGTGCAAACCCTGTTTTATTTTCATCCTTAGTCCCAGTTACAGCCTCTTTTTCCTCAAATCTACCACCTTCTGCTGCAGCTTCAGGCTCAGTAGCGGATGATTCTTCCACCGGAGTGGCTTTATCTTCAATTTTGGAACTGAAATTTTGCTTAAATCCTGAAAGTTTGTTCTTAAGCTTATTAAACAAGGTTATGCTCCATAAAAATTATTGCTGTGGCTGTTGTTGCTGTTGTTTTGCCATAGACTCGATGGACTGGATGCGCTGATTGATCTGTTCAAGGTTCTGATTCATCTGTTCCAGTACCTTCTGCAAATCTTCTTTGCGCTTATTAAGAGTGATTTTGGCTCCATCAACATCCTTTTCGACACTAATCCCGGCACCGACCTCAACAACAACTTTGTTGTCATTGGCTATATGTGCATTTATAAACGAACCCGCACCTATAGGAACAAGAGTATCGGGATTTTTGGAAAATGATTGGAGATCCTCAAGAGTCGTTATTGCCCGCCCACAGTCATCAATGGACATCTGCAACATATTTGTCTGCTGCTGTATGGTCTGGGCACGTTTCTGGAGCTCCCTGTGCTGAAGGGCCAGGTTCTGGATATTCTGCTGACCTTCTTCTGCCATATAATCATGCCTCTTCGACACTGTCTATCTTTATCAAGTAGCGCTTGATACCGTTCTTGCTTCCAAAAAGGGAATAAACTTTCTCAACTGCGTTCTTTTCATTCTGGCTTTCCACATTTTTTGTGAATTTTTCCCAGATATGACCCGCTTTGAATGTGCCTTTTACAACAAAGTCGCTCATAAAATCACCCGCATAATATGTTAAATCAATCAAACATCAATGCATCTTCAATTCTTCCAAGTTCATGACCTGTGGTTTCCGAACCTGCAACATATCCAGAAGAATTAGCAAGCACACCGGAACCTACTACCTGGGATCCGTAATTTACAGTACCTATTTCCACATTAAGTCCAAAAAGATTCTCAAGAATGGAAACTTCTTCCTGTTTTATCATTGGATGGGCAAGCAATCCATGATTGGTAACCACACCCGCCATTCCCACAGTTTTGATACCGGCAATCGTGCCTCTTCTGACATCAACTGAAAGAGTCTTTTCGATTATCTCAATTGCTTTGTCAGAGATATCCGGATGGACAAGAGCTGCTGAATCATTGGCAAGCACTATGTTTCCTATTGCCGATAGATTATCTGGAACCTCGGCTACTGGAAGGTCTATTTTTTTAGGAAGGGGACCTGAGCCTTTCGGCACAAGGAATCCTGAGGAATTCCCTTTTGAGAGGGAACCCACGACTACACTCCCATTTACAAGAGTGGAAACTACTTCCACCTCAAGTATATCTTCCAGCATACCAGATGTCTTATCGTTCGTACCCGGAGGCACAAGGGCGAAATCCTCTGTACAGGTTGCAAATACCCCTATTACGGGATTTTCATATATGTTTAGGGTTCGGATCATAAATTATTTCGAACTTGGAATTGTATCGGCATTCAAATTATGCCAATTCTGCCTGAACCTCACCATCTTCGAACATTGCTGCCCGTATCCGGATTGAGGAAGGTGGCTTCTCGGCTCCGCGATTCCAGACCAATTCATTGATACTGCTATCAATTTTGACCTGTTCAGGAGACGCCCTCATGTGCCTGACCAGGTATTTCTTTACCAGGGTCATCGCACGAGTTGTACGTTTCCATTTAGGGGCCAGTTTTGCATCCCTGAGCGGAATGGTATAAACCTGTTCTTTTACGATATCATCTACCATTGCCATTACCTCATTTCACTTTAAGGCTGTTCCTTCTCCAGTGCCTTCTCTTGGGATGACTGACAACCTTTCTGTTTGACTTGATAATTGCCCATGTAGGAACCCTCTGGTTCTGGACGTGGGCCTTTGCCAATCTCATTTTCTGTCCTTTCGTGTTATGGCTCACTTGTCTCACCTGATCCACGTTGCTCTCAAATTTATATTTATAAATCAATTAATGATATAAAATTTTAATTGGTAGCCTTTTCCTTAATTTTCCTCAACACTCTCGATTGAACGTGTTCGGGAAATATGGAAAGGACCTTTTCATCATCATATTCCTGTCGAATCAAATACCTTAATTCAGTTTCATAATCCGCCTTGGAAATTCTGTCACTCAATCCTTCTTCAACTTCAAGATGTTCACAAACCATTAAATCAACCGCAGCACGGCCAAATCCTTGCAGAGGGGACGCACAATGCACCCCATACCGATCCTCAATGCTGCGTAGTCTGGATATATCCATCCTGGGCACCCGGTCATCACGTCTTATCCCATCAACGATCATATCAACACTACCACATGCCGCTATTTTTTCGAGGGCATGTGAATGAATATGATTTATCGCATTATTTGGGAAATTGTCTTCAACTGCCATCTCAAGGGCATCATCCAGAACTGAACGCTCAAGTTCTACAACCGAATGAGCAAAACCCAATTCATCAGCCACTTTACGTGCAATGTTTCCTACATCGACGAGGGAAAAAGTGCACGTTACAAGTTCAACGTCAAAATATGGTTCCAGTAAAATGGCGGATAGGGCACTATCCTTCCCGCCACTAAACATCACCCTTGCTTTCATATCCGATTACAGTCTTGTGATCTTGGGGTCATGTTTTTTGGGTTGCATCCGGGTAAGCAAGGCTTTCATTTTCTCATCGTCAATGGTAGATTGCAACCGGCCACTCTGAGCTAGTCCCACAATCTGGGATTCGACCTGTTCTGCCAGTTCTTTGCGAGACATTTTCAACCTTGTAAGGCGTTCTCTTGCATCGGGTGTCGTGACCTGGCGAAGGACAGCATGAATCTTTGCTTCCCTTTCTGCCTGTGCCTGTTCCTGCTGGTATGCAGCCTGTGGATTGTTGTCTTGCTGGGCGGCTTGCTGCCTCTGCATTTCTTCAAGCCTTTTCCTGCGGATTGCTTCGAGATCATCTGCCATGGTATAAAACCCCTTTTAAGGAAGACTGGCTTTATTAGCCAACCCGGATTAATTACATTTAATATTTTTGCATCTCGGGAATTTCAGAAACCAGTTCCTTCTTGATTTCATTAGCTGTATTGTCAAGCAAAGACTTTCCTGCTGGAGATGCAACCCTACCTGCCTTCTGTTTCTTTACAAAACCGGCATCTTCAAGCTGTTGGGCTATTGTACGGGCAACTGCACCGCTACCCTTTGCTTTCTTTGCAGGGGTTACACGCTTTGCTTTCTTTCCTCCGTATATGGAACGAAGCCTCTGTATACCTACCGGACCGTCAGTATATATCCTTCTGAGGACCGCAGCACAGCGAGTATACCACCAGTCATCTTCCACTGGAGGAAGTTCTCTGTGTGCACCGGTCTTCACATAGGCTGCCCATTCCGGAGGTTGGATCTTCTCATTTTCTTTAAGTTTCTCTGCTGTCTTTTTGATAATATCATTAGCAGGGACATCATATGCTGTAGTCATTCTATCCTCCTTCAAATAAAGATAGCATCAGGCATAACGTTTACGACTGACATTCACTTTGAAACGCGTCTGTATATGCACTGGAATAAGACTCTTAAATCTACCGGTTCATATATATGGTTTTTGGATCGAAAGCGTTGCAAACCTTCATTTCATGAAAGTTTGTTCCCTTCCCGGCCCCACAGAGATATATTTGACCGGGATTCCCATCAATTCTTCAAGGCGTTCGACATATTTCCGGGCTTTTTTGGGCAGGTCCTCATAACCAGATACAGAGGTTAAATCTGTATCCCAGCCTTCCATATCTTCATAAACAGGCACACATCTTGCAAGTTTTGAAGTATCTTCCGGCGGATAATCAATTACGTTTCCATCCAATTCATAGCCAACACCTATTTTTACAGGGTCAAGACCTGTCAGTACATCCAATTTTGTAAGAGCTAAGGAAGTATAACCATTAAGGTAGACTGACTTTTTGGCAAGAGGCATATCAAACCAGCCACACCGCCTTGATCTGCCTGTAGTGGTACCAAATTCATGGCCTACATCATGCAGGTGCTGGCCTGCGTCACCTTCCTGTTCAGTAGGAAGCGGACCTGCTCCCACACGTGTAATATAAGATTTAACGATGGCAAGTACTTCATTCACACGAGTCGGACCTACACCAAGATTGGCACATGCGGATCCCGCAATGGTACTTGAAGAAGTTACAAATTTTTGAGTGCCGTGAATTACATCCAGATGACTACCCTGTGCCCCTTCAGCAAGTACATTTTTACCTTCATCCAGCGCAGTATTAATCTCATAGGAAACATCGGCAAGATAAGGAGCTAGTTCCCTGCCCAGGGAAATATACCTGTCCACAAGAGAACTTTCAGTTACAATGGAAGGATCACCACCCATTGCCTTAATTTCCCCTTCCTTCTGGGAAGCAAGATTTGAAAGACGTTGCTGAAGGCGTTTTTCATCGATCAGGTCGGAAAAATTAACTTCATCCCTTGCAATCTTATCAATATAGGCAAATCCAATACCCCTTTTCGTGGTACCGATCTTTTCCGAGCGGGTAGCTTCCCTGAGACCATCGAGTTCTATGTGATAAGGCATGATTATGCTTGTCTTGCCATCAATACCCAGTTTTTCAGCAGATACTTTTACACCGGCCTCTTCCAGCATCCGTATCTCTTCTACCATAACTTCCGGATTCAGGACCGTACCCGGCCCAATGAGCACCCGGCTGTCAAGAAGAAAGCCAGAGGGGATTAGATGTAATTTATATATCTCATCCTTAACCTTGACAGTGTGACCTGCATTATCGCCGCCTTGAAACCTGGCAACAATGTCATAGTCACCTGCCATCAGGTCTACTACCTTGCCTTTACCCTCATCACCGAATTGGGCACCGGTAATAATCGTGAACATGGTTGACAGGATTGTATTATATCCATAATAATGTTTTGTCTGGGAAGCCATGTAATAGAAAATGTATAAATGCAGAACAAAAGCAAATCAATCCTTTTAAGAAGATTTATAATCAAAAAATACAATCTATGTACCACATGTATGTATATATTGCAATTGCAGCATATTTCGTGGTATTATTCCTGACATTGCGGGACATAAGAATCTATCGCCGCACTCGCTTCCAATCATACCGAAAAGGAGCTATGAAAGGAATTGTCGCATCCACTATCGTATTGATAGGAGCTGTTATCACACCCTTAAATCCAAATGCAGGGCTTTTGTTAGTGCTTGTTGGCATGTTCCTGAATAAGAAAGGTACAAGGGAAAAAGTGTTCAATGATGCAAATGCAACCGAAAGAATGCTGGGTAAAACCGACCTGCAGCAGTGAACTTATAACACACTACAATATCCAAAAGTTATAAATACCTAAAGCTGGTTCAAAAAAGAAGAATTAACTACTACCTATCCAATTATATGGAGTTATCAATTATGGGAAATATTAGACAGAACAATATTAAGAACATAACCTCACGCCTGCTTACCAACCACGGAAATGTATTCACATCTAATTTCGATGATAACAAGCTTCTTGTTGCGAAATACACCACAATCGAGAGTAAAGTAATAAGAAATCGTGTTGCAGGCTACGTGACAAGAAAGATCAATCACAAGAGACATGAGTGAAACCGGAGCTGGTTTTTTTATGTTTGAAGGAGTTCTACCGGCTCTTATAACCCCTTTCACAAAAGACAATACCATTGACATCAGTGGTCTTAAACGAAATATAAGATACGCTGAAGAGGGAGGTGTCAGTGGAGTTGTAGCTTGTGGAACTACAGGTGAATCCGCCACCCTTTCTACAGTTGAACACAAAAAAGTGATCAATACCGCGGTGGAATGTGCCAATGTGCCGGTGATTGCGGGTACCGGATCAAACAATACAGTTGAAGCCGTAGAACTTACAAAACATGCTGCTGATGCCGGAGCAGGGGGAGCACTCATTATATCCCCATACTACAACAAGCCCAATAATGCAGGACTGATCCGCCACTTCACCGCAGTCGCAGAAGCAGCAGACATTCCCATCATATTATACAATGTACCTTCCAGAACCGGACAGGACATCCCACTGGAAGTAATTGTCGAACTTGCCATGATTGACAACATAGTTGCGATCAAGGAAGCAAGCGGAAGTATCCCAAAAATCTCAGAAATAATTGAAAACACGACGGATGAAGATTTCAGCGTGATTTCTGGAGAGGATGACCTTACATTCCCTGTTGTTGCCCTGGGCGGAGTAGGAGTAATTTCCGTTGTTGCAAATGTAGTTCCAAAGACAGTGTCCGATATGGTAGAAGCTGCTCTTAAAGGCGATATGGCAGCTGCCAGGAAAAAGCATTATGAACTTGCACCCCTCACACGCGCCCTGTTTACTGAAACCAATCCTATACCTGTCAAGCGTGCAATGGAAATGATAGGTATGCCCGCAGGTCCGCTGAGAGCACCCCTGGCGCCTATCATGCCGGAGAATGAAAGGATACTTGAAGAGGCATTAAAAGGGATCGGGTGTCTCAAATGATACGGGCAGGAGTGATCGGAGCCTCCGGGAAAATGGGTGGCCTGATAATACAGAGCATCACCAGAAGCGAAGGTATTGAACTGTCCTCTGCATTTGACCTGAATAAAATCGGTGAAGATGCGGGAGATGTGGCCGGTGCAGGAAAGCTCGATGTATCAATTACCAGTGTAGAAGACCTTGGAAAAGTTCTCAAAGAAAGCAAAACCGACGTCCTAATTGATTTTACCATTGCAGGAGCAACTGCTTCCAATGCACCAATCGTCGCTGCAAGTGGTGTAAACCTTATTATCGGGACTACCGGTTTTAGTGAAGAACAAAGGGAAGCAATCGAAGAGAGTATCCTAAAAAACGGTGTATCAGCCGTTATTGCTCCAAATTATGCGGTTGGAGTCAATGTATTTTTCAAGATTATTGAGGAAGCGGCCAAATACCTTCCCGATTACGACATAGAGGTTATTGAAGCACACCATAACCGGAAACAGGACGCACCCAGTGGAACTGCAATGAGGGCTGCAGAGGTTATCGGTAAAGCTGTTGGGCGTGAAGAATACATATTTGGCCGCCAGGGCAACGCACCTCGTAAAAATGAGATTGGTATTCATGCAATCCGTGGAGGAGATATTGCCGGTGACCACACGATTCTTTTTGCCGGAGAAGGCGAAAGGATTGAAATTAAACACCAGGCGCATTCTCGCGATGCATTCGCCGCAGGTGCTGTAAAAGCCGCAATTTGGTTAAAAGATAAAAAATCCGGCATTTATTCCATGGAAGATATCCTGGGACTATAAATTAAAGGAGATGATCTGCAATATTTTCACAGATCACTCTTTCACAATAACCACAGCGTAATTCGATTTTGCCTTCCCGGGTATTCACATCAAATTTAGATTCTATGGGTTCATTGCTGTTGGAAATGCAATTTGGATTGATACATTTTACAACACCTTCTACATGCGAGGGGATACCCACCTGATTCTTTTCCTGCACATCATAATCCCGGATTATATTGATGGTGGCACCAGGAGAAATGAGAGATATTTTATCCACTTCACTGCTCACAAGTTCACGTCCTTCTATCTTGACCACATCTTTTTTTCCATATGAACTGGGCGCATTAATCAGGATACTGACAATTCCCCAGGAAGTGCCGGTTATACCCAGAATCTTGAGAACATTGAGAGCCTGACCGGCTGTAATATGGTCAATGACTGTGCCTGAACATATGGGTTGAACACGAATTTCTTTTTTTGCTACCTCACTCATTCAAACACCCCCATAACAAGACAAAGCAAAGCCATCCTTATTGGAACACCATAAAATGATTGGTCGAAGTATGAAGCATGGGGAGTCTCGTCCACTCGAGGGGTGATTTCATTGGTCCGGGGAAGAGGGTGCATAATCCGCAGGTTTTCCTTTGCATTTTTCAATACTTCCGGTGTAATCTGGAGGCGATTAGCGACTTTCTGATATTCTGCCGGATCAGGAAAACGTTCTTTCTGTATCCGCGTCATATAAAGTACCTCCACATACTGTATGGCATCTTCAATGGAATCAGCCTCTATTACTTTAATATTTTTCTTTTTAAGATCCTCTATAATCTCTGAAGGCATTGAAAGTTCCGGTGGGGACACCAGGGTTATCTCGGCACCATAAAAGGAAAGGGCATAGCAAAGCGAATGTACAGTTCTGCCATATTTGAGATCGCCTGCAAGAGCTATTTTTAAGCCTTCAAGATGGCTTTCGCGCTTGATAGTGTAGAGATCGAGAAAGGTCTGTGTAGGATGATGGCCAGCACCATCGCCTGCATTGAGTATAGGCACTGTCGAAAATTCCGAAGCCAGCCGAGCAGCACCTTCCATAGGATGGCGAAGGACAATGGCATTACTGTAACCGGCTACAACCCTTATGGTATCAGCAAGGGTTTCACCCTTTGCAACAGAACTTGCATCAACCGAACCGAGACTTAACACTTCTCCCCCAAGTCTCATCATGGCAGCCTCAAAAGACATCCTTGTACGGGTACTGGGCTCAAAGAACAGGACACCAAGCACCTTGCCTTTTAAGAGGTCTGAACCTGACTTTGACCTGGCAATTGGTTCCATTTCTTCGGCGACTTCCAGAACATGGTCAATCATATCACGTGTGAATTCCTTCATAGAAATGATATGCATATGCTCAAATGACATCAAAATACAGCTCCTTGCAGATTAAAGCTTTAGGGATTAGTTTCATAATAATCAACCGCAGGCGTTTTTTATTCCTATGCGATTATTTGCGGATAGCGTATAAACTTATTGCCAATTACTATGTTCTTTTATAATTGACTCTTTCCGATGACCTCATGATATAGTGCTCAAGGCAGCATCAAAGATTAATCTGGAAAACTTTATAGTGGTTCACTTCTATCCTTCAGCCTGGAGAAATCATAATCGATAATTACAAATAAGAATTAGCAGGGTGATCCTATTAAAACCATAATTCAGCTTGCTCTTGATATACTGGAGATCGATAGAGCTGTGCAGATTGCAAAGGAAGCAGTTGAGGGAGGTATCGACTGGATAGAAATCGGAACTCCCTTCATAAAAAGTGAGGGCATGGACGCCATTCGTACTCTCAGAGAAAACTTTCCTGAACACACCATCGTGGCAGATATGAAAATTGCAGATACCGGCAGCCTTGAAGTTGAAATGGCTGCAAAAGCCGGTGCAGATATTGTTATGGTTATGGCAACAGCCGATGATTCAACGATTAAAGATGCGCTCCAGGCTGCGCAAAAATATGGAGTTCGGCTCATGGCAGATCTCATTAGCACCCCAAAACCTGTTCAAAGGGCTGTAGAATTGGACAGGATAGGTGTGGACATCATCAATATCCACATGGGAATAGACCAGCAGATGACCGGGAAAACACCGGTAGATCTTGTTTTTGAGATTGCTTCCAAAATCAGGGCTGATATTGCTGTAGCAGGTGGACTGGATGAGCAAACTGCAGCCCGGTCTGTAGAAGCAGGTGCTGATATTGTCATTGTGGGCGGTAATATAATTCACACGGATAATGTAACAGAAGCTACCAAAAAAATTCGCCGTAGTGTAGATAATCCACAATTGAATCAGGCAAAAAAACTCGATATGGACGAGGAGATGCGCAAATTGTTCATGGAAATTTCCACCCCTAATATTTCAGATGCCATGCACCGGCAGGGTGCAATGAAAAACATCAAACCCATGCTAAATGATACCAAAATGGTAGGACCGGCTATAACGGTGCAGACATTCGAGGGCGATTGGGCCAAAACTGTGGAAGCGATAGACAAAGCAAAGGAAGGCAATGTAATAGTAATTTATAACGGAAGTTCTCATATCGCACCGTGGGGAGGACTGGCAACCCTGAGCAGCCTAAACCGTGGTATCGCAGGCGTTGTGGTCGATGGAGCGGTAAGAGACATAGAAGAGATACGCAAAATCGGACTTCCGATATTTGCCACTTCCAATGTACCAAATGCAGGCGATCCCAAGGGTTTTGGGGAAGTTAATGCACTGATTAACTGTGGAGGGCAAAAGGTCAAACCCGGCGATTACATAATCGGTGATGAAAACGGGGTTGTTGTAGTACCTGCAGAAAGAGCATACGAGATTGCAAGGCGAGCAAAGGAAGTACAAAAAACTGAAGAGAGATTATTTGATGAAATCCGCAGGGGAGGAACACTTTCCGAAATCCTTAAACTCAAAAAATGGGAGAAGCAAAAATGATAGTTATTGCCAAAATAATGCTATGCCTGGCATTTCTCTCCTATGCCTCCTATAGGGACATGAAGGAGCGCAGGGTAGGCAACAGCGTATGGCTAATTATGCTGGCAGCCTTTTCCCCCTTTATAATTTATGAACTTGCAACTTCATCCAGCCCGGTTACATATATTATGCAAATAGCTATCTCCTTTGGATTAATTTTTGTTTTTTCCTACGTCCTGTTCTATCTGGGAGCATTCGGAGGTGCAGACGCCAAATTGTTGATGGTAATGTCCATTGTGTTTCCTTTCTACCCGGCATTTACTATGGGAGGGACCTATTTCCCCACAGAAGGTGTTCCGATCATGAACTTTTTTACTTTTACAGTATTTGGTAATTCAATACTGCTGACAATAATTGTACCCCTAGGGCTTTTTATCTATAACCTGAGCCGGCCTGACGTTAAAACTACCCTCAAAAAACCCTATTTTATGTTTATAGGCTACAGGGCACCGATAGGAAAGCTTGAAAACAGGCATGTAAAACTTATGCAGCAGTACGAAAAAGATAAAAATGGCATCATTCGGACCTATTTCAGGAGAAATGGCAAAGAAATAGACAGGGAAACCCTTGAGGAATTAAAAGCATATTCAAAGAAGGGAATTATCGACAATATGGTGTGGGTTACCCCGGGTTTGCCTTTTATAGTCCCTATAACCGCCGGTTTTTTAGCGGCTGTATTTTACGGTGACCTGGTCTTTAAACTCACCTTATACTTCATGGCCTGAAAAACAAGCATTCAACAAAAACTTTTGATCTCTGACAAAAATGCATCACCATATTTTTCAAGTTTGCATTTCCCGACTCCTGTTATGGTGAGCATCTGGTTTGCAGTTTGCGGTTTACTGGAGGCCATCTGCTTCAAACTGGTATCTGCAAAGACAATGTAAGGTGGCACATTATCCCTTTTTGCAAATTGCAACCGGAGTCTGCGCAGTTTTTCAAATAACTTAGAATATTCACAATCAACAGAAGATGACTTCGAAGAAACTTTGCTTTGCCCGGATAATTTTTTCTTTGAAGCTGTTGCAGCAGATAATTGAGGTATAATTACATTAGCACCATCATTGAGAGCCGCCCGGCTTTTCTCATTTAACTTTAAGACCGGATATCTTCCGCCTTTCACTTCCAGGAATCCCAGAGAGGAAAGCCGATGAGAAAGGTCTTTCCAGTAATCTTGCGGATTGTGGGAACCATTACCATGGCAATGTAGTCGGTGGTGACCACATGACACAATTTTTTTAGCCTTTGAACCTGCAATTACCGATGCAACATGGGTTGCCCCGAATTTCTGGTTCAACTCCTTTATGCACTTAAAAATAATTAACGCATCTTCTGTAATATCCATCTGCTGTGGCGGGTTAAGGCAAACGTCACAATGTCCACAATCTTTTTCGGTAGATTCTCCGAAGTATTCGAGTAAAATTTTCCTTCTACAGGTGACTGTTTCACAGTAATCCATCATGTGGCGTAACTTGGAATGAGCAATTTCACGTTCTTTTTTAGAAGACATCTGTTCAATGAAGTATTGATGTTTATACCAATCTCCTCTTTTGAAAAAAAGAATACAATCACATGGTTGCCCGTCCCTGCCACCCCTGCCGGTTTGTTGATAGTAACTTTCCAGATCCGCTGGCAGGTCATAATGCATAACAAAACGTACATTGGACTTATCAATCCCCATCCCAAATGCAACTGTTGCCACAATTACCCTTATAGTACCATTCAGGAACTTTTCCTGAGCACGGTGTCTCAGTTCATCTGACATCCCGGCATGATAGAATGCCGCATTGACTCCTAATTTTTTCAGTCTGCCAGCAAGTCCTTCTACGGATTTTCGTGTCTGGCAATAAATAATTCCACATGAATCAGGATGAGAGCGCAGGTATGATGTGATCTGTTGGTCTGCATTCTCCCCGGATTTAACCTCATAATAAAGGTTGGTCCGATTAAAACTTGCTACATACTTCTCAGAACTGACCATATTGAGTTGTTTTGTTATATCACGGGCAACTGCAGGGGTAGCAGTAGCTGTAAGTGCTATTAGAGGAATATCTGGGAAACCAGAGCGCAGGGCACCTAATTTCCTGTATTCAGGTCTGAAATCATGCCCCCACTGGGATATACAATGTGCTTCATCAACGGCAAAAAGGTTGACATTTGCTTTTGCAAGCAATTTAAGAGTAGACGGCATAGCCAGTCTTTCGGGGGCCACATATAGAAGATCGAGTTTTCCCCTTATTAGAGAATCCTTAACATGGCTCATTTCGGAATTGTCAAGTGTACTGTTCATATAGGCAGCGGCAATGCCACGTGAAAGCAATCTGTCCACCTGATCTTTCATGAGGGATATCAAAGGGGACACAACAACAGTAACACCCTCCATAAGCAGGGAAGGCAACTGGTAACACAAAGATTTCCCACCCCCGGTTGGCATCAATACAAATACATCTTTCTTGTCCAGCACATCCTGAATAATATTTTCCTGAAGGGGACGAAAATTTTCATAACCGAAATAGTCATAGAGGGTTTGCCGCATGTTACATAGATGGTGCTGAATGCATATAAAGCTGTAAATAGCGGGTTGAAAGTATTATGTTAAAAGTTACCGGCACTGTTACAGTTAAGAAATAAATAGGGGGATTCATCCCCTATTTAAAGGAGATGAAAATGGAACAGAATGCATTATTAAATCTAATACCGGTAGACCTTAAATCTTTCGTGCAAAGGAAAAGAAGGGATTTAAAAACCATAGCATTATCCATACTTGTGTACCAGCAGGGACTTAAGTTTGAGAAAAACCTCAGAACTATTATCATATCCTGGTGAATCGATAAGTTACAGGGGAGTACATTACCGGGTACAGAAATTCAGCCGGTGCGTACAGCTTTATGCTGGTAAATTACCAGACACCATAGTAGTTGAAAGTACAGTTTGCAAGCCAGTACTGGTTCTTATACGCGGCTATAAATCCCGATTCTAAAAGAATAATCTATGCCAAGATATACCCTACAAGGAACTACCTAACTACAAAATCTTTCTTTAAGGATTTGAAACGAATATATGGAGAAATGCCAAAGAGGGCAGTTGTGGATGGGGGCCATGGTACACTGCTACAGCGAAACCCGGGATTCAGAGAACTGTAATATCCGGGGATATCAGAAATTATATCGAGCGATGGTCAAATCTTTTAAAAGGAGGATTAAGATGTTCGATAAATATTTCCCACATAAAGAGGGACTTGTTCAGCATATTAATAACTGGATACAGATGTTTAATCATAATTACATCAGAAATTATCAAAATCTAAACTCATATACGCCTTATCAATGGGAAAGATGCTTTTACTGAACAGTACCAAGTTACCGACCGGAAAACATATCTATATAAATTAAAAATTGCATCGGTACGATTAAGTCATACAAATCCCTAGTAAGCACAAATCATCATAAACCATATGGAGTTTCCTTTCATGGTAAAAACCGAAAAATTCATTCCAAAAGCAATCGAGAAAATAAAAGCCAAAGCGCAGGGCAAAACGATCATCGCCCTCTCGGGAGGTGTTGACAGTTCCGTATGTGCAATCCTTGCACACCGTGCAATTGGTGATAATCTGATACCGATCTATATAGACACGGGTCTTATGAGAAAAGGTGAAACCGAACGAATAAAGGGAATATTCGGTGACATGAATCTCCAAATCATCGATGCAAAGGATCGTTTCCTTGACAGCCTGGTGGGAATCAAGGACCCAGAAGAAAAAAGAAAAGCTGTCGGTGAGACTTTCATTCGTGTCTTTGAAGAAGAAGCACTCGGTGTTGAGGCAGAATGTCTGATCCAGGGGACCATATACCCGGATAAGATTGAATCCGATGGTGGTATCAAGTCTCATCACAACGTAGGCGGCCTGCCCGAACATATCAATTTCAAACATATTATAGAACCTATTGATGACCTCTACAAGGACGAGGTAAGGGAAGTCGCTCATGCGCTCGAACTGCCAGAAGAAATCTGTGAAAGAATGCCTTTCCCGGGACCGGGACTTTCAGTAAGGATAATCGGAGAAGTTACAAGAGAAAAGATCGAAGTTGTCAGAGAAGCAAATGCGATTGTGGAAGAAGAACTGCTTGAACAGTTCTTCCCCTGGCAAACATTCGCGGCAGTTTTGGGCAAAGGGACCGGCGTAAAAGGCGACCTAAGGGTACATGGCTGGATCGTTGCAGTGCGCGCAGTAGGTTCAAGAGATGGTATGACCGCAGAGGCCCTGGATTTACCCTGGGATACCCTCAGAAAAATCAGCTCGCGCATAACCGGGGAAATCCCCACAGCAGCAAGAGTTGTCTATGACATAACACCAAAACCACCTGCTACTATCGAGTTCGAATGAATCTTAATGATAGAATACTGGAAATTAGACAGCAGCAACGCATAAAAAAGGCTCCAAACAATGAGCCTGCTGCTGTCTGGACAGGCAAAGATCTTCTTCAAGGAGAAATAACAGATACCCTAACCCTTATTTTCAAGACCTGTGGATGCTGGTGGGGGATAAAAGGAGGGTGTACAATGTGTGGTTTTGTTTATGACAGAGCCTCCACACCTCCATCAGCTGAAGACCTATTGCAGCAGTACGAAAAAGCACTTGAGCGTTCTTCCGGATTGCAGGAATTCATAGTAAAAATATTCACATCCGGCAGTTTCCTGGATGAAAAGGAAATTGATGCACAAGTCAGAGAAACCCTACTGAATAAAATGGAAGCAGACGAAAGGATCAAGAAAGTAATTGTAGAAACCCGGCCCGAATTTGTAACAGAAGATACCCTTGCTTCCTGCACAGAAGTGCTAAAAAACACCGGATTTGAAATCGCTATTGGTCTTGAGACAAGCAGTGATTTAATACGCAAACGTTCCATAAACAAGGGTTTTACCTATGCAGGTTTTTCCCGTGCGGCACAACTTGCTCATGAGAAAGGTGTTACTGTTAAGGCATACCTGCTTCTCAAACCACCCTTTTTGTCAGAAATCGAAGGAATGAACGACATTATAGATACGATAAATGATATTGCCGGCCTGGTTGACACGGTCTCCATAAACCTGTGTAATGTCCAGAGAGGAACTTTTGTGGAACGCCTATGGGAAAGAAACCAATACAGACCGCCCTGGCTATGGAGTGTTGTCCGGATACTCATGGAGTCCAAAAAGAATCACCCTGATCTTGTAATCACATCGGATCCCGTCGGAGCCGGCTCAAAGCGTGGACCTCATAACTGCAGGGAATGCAGCCACATGGTTGCCGATACGATCAGGGAATATTCCCTCACACAGGATATCGCGATATTGGAAGACCTCAACTGTGATTGCAAGGAAGAATGGGAAAAAGTACTGGAACTTGACGGGTTAACCTTTGGCTGCCCCATCAAATCCTGAAAACTTAAAATACCATAGTGCCTATCCCGCCATCTGTAAACAGTTCCAGAAGGATGGAATGGGGCACACTTCCATTTATTATATGCACCCTTTCTACACCGTTTTCTACACTTGTGGATGCACTGCGCATTTTGGGGATCATACCGCCACCAATAATTCCCTCATCAATCAGATCCTCTACCTGAGGTGCAAGCACCCGTGAAATCCTTGTCGTAGTGTCTGAAGGATCCCTCATAAGTCCTGCCACATCAGTCATTAGAATGAGTTTTTTGGCCTGCAGGGATTTGGCAATATCTCCGGCAACCGTATCTGCATTGATATTCAGGGCATTGCCCTCATTATCCACAGCAATCGGAGAGATCACAGGTATGTAGCCCTGATTTGTCACTATATGGATCAATTCCGTATTGATTATTTCGGTATCTCCAACCCACCCCAGGTCCACACTGTGCTCTATATCCTCTATCATAACCCTCTGGGCAGGTTTTTTGCGAGCCATTATCATTTTCCCGTCTTTTCCGGAAAGACCCACACCTTTTGCACCGTGCTGACCAATCAGGGACACAATTTTCGTATTGATGCTGCCTACAAGGACCATACGGGCAATTTCCATGGTCTCGTCATCAGTAATACGCAAGCCGCCTACAAATTCGGGTTTCTTGCCCATCTGCTCCATTTTTTCAGTAATTTCAGGTCCGCCGCCATGTACGATTACCGGATGTATTCCCACGAATCTGAGAAGCACAATGTCCTCAACAATTGCACTCATTATTTCGGGGTCTACCATTGCGTGCCCTCCAACCTTTATCACCATAAATGAATCATAGAATTCACGAATGTAGGGAAGGGCTTCAATCAATATATTTTCCTTCTTATACGAGCCTTCTGACATAAAGGCTACATAGGAAAACAATGCTTTAAACTTTTTGTAAAGAAAAATAGATAAACAAGGGGATAACCCCTATATGAGTATAATAAGAAAGTAATAGAAATAATCAGACTTGCTCAAGTTTGATTATGCCTGGTTTTTCTTTTCTTACAAAAGGCTTGTTGATTTTGTCAGGCATCCAGTCTGGTTTGTTCTTGGGAGCATCAACTTCCTCTTTCCAACCATAGAAAACATGGACTTTCTTGGTCCCCCTTTCACGGAGCATAATTTTTTCAGGGTTTTTCTTGGTGCCTTTACCACGGTTTGCAACTTTAAGAGCTGCCTGTCTTGGTTGCTTTCCTGTAAATACTCCATGTTCGTTTCCTTTTTCATCCCTTAATACAAAATTTCTCGGTTCTGACTTAGACATTTAATCACCTTGTCCACCGTTACCGGTTATTGATTAGTTGTAATGTTGTTGTATATATAATTAACTTTTAATGTTGCCTTTTGATAATGATTTGAATGAAAACCGACCAAAAGGGTTAATGCACAGTAGTAAACACATACAATAAATTCGTCAACAAAACATTTACATGCGATGAATAAGTTTCAATTATAGTTTCAATTACAATCAATTTATTTTACTTAACCCGTTTAGAGGTCATTTAAATGGAACTCCCAGTATTAGAATTACCAGATGTTCAGGCAAATAAACCAAAAATACCGATAAACCTCACCAGAGTCGGTGTAACCGACGTGAAAAAACTGGTCGAGATCAAGAGAAAAGATAAAAGACCAATAGTCCTTATATCTACTTTCGATATTTTTGTTGATCTGCCTTCCGACAGGAAAGGAGCAAACCTTTCACGTAATTTTGAAGCTATAGATGAGGTTCTCGAAAAGGCAGTCAATATGCCTGTTTATGAGATAGAAGAACTTTGCGGAGATGTTGCACAAAATCTTCTCACAAGACATGAATATGCCACTCAGGCAGAAGTGATCATGAAAAGTGAGTACGTGATCAAACGTGAAGCGCCTGTGAATAAAATGCAATGTCAGGAAGTTGTCGATATATTCGCAGAATCCTTTGCAACCCGTGATGAAGAAAACAACATCGAAGTCAAGAAACTTATTGGTTCAGAAGTTGTAGGAATGACCGCATGCCCCTGTGCACAGGAAATTATGCGGGATAAGGCCATGAAAGAGCTTACAGAACTTGGAGTGAATGAGAAGACCATATCCCTTTTCCTCAAAAGGATGCCAATGCCCACCCACAACCAGCGAGGCAGGGGTATAATTTCTATCCAGACAAAGTGTGATGTCGAAGTGTCTCTGGAAGAGATAATAAAGGTTATCGAAAACTCCATGAGTTCAAATGTCTTCGAATTATTGAAGCGCCAGGACGAAGCTTTTGTGGTAGAAACCGCTCACAGAAATCCAAAATTCGTGGAAGACTGTGTGAGAACAATGGCACAGAAAGTTGTAGAAAAGTTCCCCCACCTACCCGATGATGCTGTAATAACTATTAAACAGATAAATGAGGAAAGCATACACAGGCATAATGCATTTGCCGAAAGGGTTGCGGATTTCAGTGATCTCAAAAATGAGATTGCAAATAGTTAAAGAAGGCAATATAAATGGAACAAATACAAACATCTGACATCGACGGTCACCCCCTTGAAAAAGGCATGGTGGTGAGATATCTCAATACTGGAACTCTGGGAGAAATCGTCGATATAAAGGAAGATGATGAAGGCACATGGGCCCTGATGAATACCACAGACCTTTACTACAGGGTCGATACCTTGAAAGTATCAGACGAAAAAGTAGGAAAAAGGGGAGAAAAAGAATACAGTGCAAGCGATGTAAAGGATTACCTGCTCAGCCAGGACGAGGAAGCCTCTTCAGGAAATCTGGAGAATGTATATCAGTCCACTGGAGGGGGCTGATTACAATAAACCCTCTTTCTCAAGCAACGTAAGGGAGCGCATCCATTCACCCCGGGGCTCCCTTGAAGTACCTACTACAAGCCTTTTTTTATGTCCCAGCTCCTCAACCACTCCCCTTGCTTCTATTCTTTCTCCTGTTAATGCCTGACCCGAATAGGTGTGCGTGTATGAAAGGATATGGTCTATCTCCTCATGATCAATTTTATACAACGCAGGATTATCAAAAGCAAATGTCGCATCTGTAACAGTAGCTTTTATTTGTATATGCTTGGTATCTGTCCCCCTTTCCAGGGGCTGATGTATCTGATCCCAATCTCTTGTGAAGAGGAGATCAAAATAGGTACCATTTACCATTCCACGATTTCCTTTTCTCAATTCATGCAGAAGAAACTCATCATATGAAATTTCAGGAGAGCGTTTTCTGTAAATACGTTGCCACATATTCTCATCGATTGCCTCAATAAGGGAACTGGATAGTTTTGCCCTGTTTATGGCATCACGTGCCTTAAACCAGTCCGGCCCGTAAATCACAAAATCAATATCAGACATGTCATTTTGTAAACCAGGGAGGATTGAACCGGTAACTCCCTGTTTGCTCATAGGTATACCAGCATCAGAAAGAACCGTAACAATTGTTTTGATTTGTTCATCCGAGTCAACTACTTCAGGCACCCGATCTACAGGGCTGAGAATTTCTGAAATCCGTTCCTGTGGAATTATATGTACATCAGCTATCCAATCCGGGTGATGCTTGCGCATGTAATCAAAAGAATCGGCGAAATCGTATTTCCTGTACTTCATTCCGTTTGCAAATCGATTCCCCTCCTCATCCGGAGCATACCTTAGTATTCCCCTTATACCGTCGGGGTGGAAATAATCGACTACCGAAAAAAAACAGTCTTCATCTGTACGTACAAAATCCCTTAATCTGGTCCTGATCATCCATAGCCTTCCTTTATTAAATGCAAGAGTGAAATCATGATAAATAAATTACAAATACCTGAGCAAGGCAATTTCATTGCAATCCGGGAATTTTGGACATTTTATGCAACCTACCCATACCTTATGCGGCAGTGATGCCTTTTCAACTTTTGAAAAACCCTGTCTTTCAAAAAATTCCGGCACGTAAGTAAGGGTAAATGCTCTTTTCACCCCGATGTTTTTCCCCTCTTCGATACTGGTATCCAGTAGTATCGACCCAATGCCCATTCCAGTGTGTTCGGGTTTAACAGCAAAAGACAGGATTTCGGCCAGATCTTCCCATACAACCTGAAGAGCACAGCAACCAATCACTTCACCATTTTCCTCATAAACATAAAAATTCCTTATGTTTTCATATAGTTCCCCCACAGAGCGGGGTAACATAATCTCTTTTTTCGCATAGCTGTTTATGAGGTCTTTCATGGGAGTTACATCCTCAATTACAGCCTTACGAATTATACCCGGTAACTGCTTATGGATATTAGATTCCTCCGAAATAATAGCATGAATGGTACGAATGAACAAAAGATAAATAAAAATATCGAGTCAAAATTGTAATAACCCTGTCTGGAAGTTGCAGGTGACAGGGCTAAAGAATATAAAAATTGCAAATAATACTTATAAAAAACTATAATCACTCTTCAGAATCGATTTCCTTATACATTGAGATACCAGTACTTTTCAGGTCACCTTCAAGTAACTCAACATCTTCCATTTCAAGGAATTTAATTGCCACATCTGACAGAGTTTTCCTGTAGGATGAAGGCAATTGCAGAGCCCTTAAACCCTTGCATCTGGTGATAATCTGCATAATATCCGTATTGCTCGGCCTGAAAGAAAGATGTACAACTTCTTCATCTTCTTTAAGAGTTTCAATCTCATATTTGGAATTCAACATCCTTATTCTCATCAACTCACCTCTATGAATTAATCGATATTGCGCAAATACATATAGTATTCTTTGTATAACAATATATAATTCGTACTTCATAGTATTTAATTACAATAGAGAATAGAAGAATTTACAAACTTAGGTATAAAAAGAAATACAATATAATAAATTACATAATAAGAGAATGGCGGGCGTGAAGGGAGTTGAACCCCTGACTTACAGCTTAGGAGGCTGCCGCCATATCCTGGCTAGGCCACACGCCCGCTTCCGACACATGCTGAATGTAAAAACAATCATTTATACTTATTGGTAAAACTGAATCCCAGAAAATTCTTTCAGTCAAATTTGATGGAATACGGTTTAATGTCAAGTACAGGAGTGCCATCTATGGCATCCAGGCCTTCCACTTCCAGGGTTAATCCGTCGACTGAAAGAAGGTTTACCGTTGTTATCCCTATACTATTTGGCCTATGGGGACTGCGGGTGGCAAATACCCCCACCAATTTACCATCGGTTCGACGCTTTTGCTTTAATTTATAGCCTTGACTTTTGTCAAACTGAAACAATATCTGGATTTTCTTAAATTCATCAACTCCATCCAGGGCTTCTGCAAAATCAGGATAGATTTCAATAAAGGAAATTGATGAATACATTTTTTCATCAAATACAGGTTCCTTAAAGGTACTTTTCACATAACCAACAGATTCCGGAAAACATATGTTTTTCATGTCTCAATCATACCTGCTATCAAATAAAAATATAACGGAAACATTTTTGAGATTTACCTGCAGGATTTATGGCTGCTTAATCCATCAACAAAAGAGCCTTATTTGGACAATGAGAAACACATTGCTCACAAGCATTACACTTTTGTATGTCTATTTGAACGCATCCGGAACTATAAAATTTGCATTCTCAATGCAAATAGATATACATTTTCTACAGCCTTTGCAGCCGAATACGGCTACATGTGACCCAGGTACCATGAAATGATGACTGATTTCATATTAGTTAATCGATGGGTAAAGAAAAAGTTATATACTTATATATTCATGCAAAAGCAATGGCAAATATCCAGCAAGCAGAAGCAGGCTCTTTTTACAGTTATCTTTCAACCGGTTGCAAAATGTGCCGCGATGGTGCAAAAATGGTATTGTACATAACCGGTCGTTGCGGTAAGAATTGTTTCTATTGTCCGCTATCAGAAGAGAGAAAAGGCGATGCCGCATATGCCAATGAAAGGAAAGTGCAATGCGATGATGAAGTAATAGAAGAAAGCATGCGTATGCAGGCCCTGGGAACAGGAATTACGGGTGGTGAACCACTCCTTGAAATGGGAAAGGTCCTGCATTACATCCATCTACTGAAAAGCACATTCGGACAAAAGTACCATATTCATCTCTATACTGCCTTACCCGTAGATGAAAAAGCAATTAATAATCTTGTTGAAGCAGGACTGGACGAGATACGTTTTCACCCTCCTCTGCAGGAATGGGAGAATATTAAAAAAAGTAAATTTAAGACGGCAATTCTCAATTGTAAACAAGCAGAGCTGGAAACAGGAATCGAAGTGCCTGCCATAGAAGGTATTGGAAAGTTTGCTGATTTGTGTGATAACGTTGATTGTTACATCAATTTCAATGAACTGGAATTTACAGATACAAATTACAGGGAATTGCATCGCAGAGGGTACCGGTTAAAGGATGATATATCAAATGCGGTAGCAGGTTCACGAGATAGTGCATTAAAAGTCATAAAACTTTTTAGAAGGGGGCATTTCTGCTCATCTGCATATAAAGACGCTATACAGTTAAGGAAACGTCTTATTAGGATTGCAGAAAATACCTCTCGCTCATTTGACGAAATAACCGATGATGGAACAATCATATTTGGAATAATACATACCAAAAATACTGCTAAAATACTTGAGCAATTGCAGGAATTTGAAGTTCCTGAAGAAATGTATGAAATAAAGGAAAATATAATTGAGATCGCATCCTGGATACTTGAAGATATTGCAGATGATATCCGCGACATTAGTGATAAAATTGAAATTATTGAAAGATACCCTACCTCAGATGGCCTGATTGTGGAAAGCATGCCTGTTTAAAGTGCAAAAATACCCTTGAACTTAAAATAAAACAATATGTTTTTATGTTAAAATGAATAATAAGGGGCAGTTCAAACCTTAAAAGGCAGGCAAACAGGTATCCCGCATCAGAAAAATAAAAGGTCTTGAGATTGTTTCTTTTCAGGGATACATATTACAAGTTAGCATAAATATATATGCAAAAATAACATAGTTTAGATAGAGGTGTTCGTGCTGGAAACCATTGAAAACCGGGTAAGATCAAGGCTGATAAAATATCTTGGCCGGGATGAAACAGGGATACGCAAAGTGGTGCTTAAACTGTTCCTTGACGGCGGGAAATATACCACCAATGATATCTATAAATACCTTCATGAAAAGAATTTTGATATCAGTTACAGGGGAGTTTCAGCTATGGTTGGGCTCATGAACACACGCCTGGGAATCCTGAGTATTGATGTAACCGGCGACCACAATATCTATTTATTAAAAAATGATTACAGGGGTATTGTACGTTCAGTACTTGACAATTATTAACATCACCTGTAGCTCTGATAATGATGTGGCGGATATTACCTGAAATGTTGTATAAAGGATATGAATTTTTTCTGGAAAAAAATATCCGTAATTCTAAATTACCGCAGCATATAGCTATTATAATGGATGGAAACCGCAGATATGCCAAAAAACTTGGTAAATTCACCTCATACGGCCATGCCCGGGGAGCCGATATTACTGAAAAAGTCATTGAATGGTCCTATGAAAGCGGCATCAAGGAATTGACAATATATGCTTTTTCTACTGAGAATTTCAACAGGAAAAAAGATGAGAAGAAAAGTATACTAAAACTTATAGGAACCAGACTTGAAGAGATGTGTGTTGATGAAAGGACACATAAAAGACGCCTAAAAGTACGTGTAATTGGAGACAGAACCCTTTTGCCAGGGGACCTCTTGCAGAGTATTGATAAAGTCGAGATGGCAACAAAGGACTACGACAGGCTAAAACTTAACATTGCAATTGCTTATGGCGGAAGACAGGATATCATACAGGCCATACGTGAAGTTGCCAGGAAGATAAAAACAGGGAATATCAAAACGGGTGAAATAACTGAAAAAACCATATCCAGACACCTATATCCGGAAGAAAATTCAGCCGTATCAAATGTTGATCTCATAATTCGCACAGGGGGAAATGAAAGGGTTTCGAATTTCCTCCCCTGGCAAGCATGTGGAAATGAATGTGCAGCCTATTTCTGCGCCCCATACTGGCCGGAATTCAGGAAAATTGATTTCCTTCGATCCATCCGTACATACCAGCAGAGACAGGAAGAGAGAAGCAGAACACTTTCCAACAGGACAATGCATTTTATCCATAATATAGAGAGAAAACTGGATGTAAGAGATGTTGATGCTCAACCAAATAAATTACCTGAAAAAAATAGCTAAAATTCATAAAAGGCCGGTATCATCAGAAACCATGACGGGAGGGTGATGAAAGCCGGCCAGCCTTTTTATTGTTAATTGTTCCTAAAGTGGTCCAGTTTTTCATAGCGTTTGGTTCTCTCGATAAGTCCTTTGAAGAATTCATCCATACTTATCACCTCAATAAGAAATAAGAATATAAGCTATTTTAAGGACCTCCAAGCAAGGTGAAAGTAATATAAATGACTCAAAAACAGCCACTTTTTAGACAATATTTATTTATTCTTCCAGATAGGTTATGAAAATACCTGGCGTAAGGAGTTGAAAATGAAGCCCGCTGAAATTTATGGGAATGTATTTTACAATGAGGATTGCATTACAGGAGCTGCAACTCATATCCCCGATGGATCGGTAGATCTGATAATTACCGATCCTCCATATGGGATAAAAGGGGACAAATTACACCAGCATTACAATAGGAATGAAAAATTTGTAATTGATGGATATGTAGAAATCCCGGAAGATAAATATGCAGATTTCAGTCTGACCTGGATTAAAGAAGCAGAAAGAATTCTAAAACCGGGTGGCTCCATCTACATTGTCTCCGGATACACAAATCTCTATCATATCCTCCATGCTCTGTACCAGACAAATCTGGAGGAGATCAATCACATAATATGGAAATACAATTTTGGTGTTTACACAAAAACAAAATACGTATCCTCCCATTATCATATTTTATACTACCAAAAACCCGGCAAAAGGCGCACCTTTAATCTGGAATCAAGATACGGAACCTGTGAAAAAACAGAAGATGGGAGGTCACTGAATTACAGGGACAGGGAAGATGTCTGGATAATTAACAGGGAGTACAAACCCGGCAAAATTAAAAATAAGAATGAATTGCCCTATAAACTCCTGAAGAAAATTATACAATACAGTAGCAATGAAGGCGACCTTGTTTGTGACATGTTCCTGGGCGGATTTTCAACTGCAACCGTTGCAATTGGCCTGAATAGGCGTTGTACTGGCTTTGAAATATCCGAAACGATGTTTAGAGCAAAAACCCGGGAAATTGGACAAAGCAGTGTCATTAAACCTGGATTTATGATCCCGGAATTACGCAAACCTATCATCAAGAATCTGGAAAACCAGGGAAACTCCTGGACTTCACATGAGGAAGACTACCTATTTACAAGATACAGGGAATTGCGCCAAAGTGGACAAAACAAAAAAGATATTATAGAGATAATTGGCGAAGAATTGGGCAGAGGTAGATGGAGTATCGAGAAAGCAATTAAGAAAATGGAAAAAAAAGATGAAAACAGACATCCACAATAAAACCAATCTGGACTTAACCCGGATCACAATTTAATTCCTGTTGTATAATTAATTGATTTTGACGTAGGAAATACAAAAGAAAACACATTATTTTTTAGCAGAAAAGAATCCAGATTAGTACTATCTTTAAAAATATCGCTTAGAACAATACTCCTGCGAACACCTTTTATTTCGATAAATTTATGCGGGAATGTAGGGGCATGCCAACCTGTAATATGTTCTATCAGTTCAAGCATCGCAAGAATACAGGCTCTTTCTTTTTCAGTAGATGTCCACTGGCATTGATAACCGGAAAGACCCAGATGATAAGACCTAACCTGACCCCTTGAGACATTCAACCCGGTTCCCTTAAGGAGAGGAAACAGCCAGTCGGATAATAAATATTCAAACTTATACGTATCAATTAATTCGAAAGAATCCAGAAATGCCGGTGAACTGAAAAAATTCATCACCCATTCATGAACATTCGACCTGAATCTGTGACGCTGTCCATTTACATAAGAGGAATCCGCAAGCCATACAAGACTTCTGGTCTTTATACCCAGACCCGCTTCTGATTCAAACAGCCAGAGAAGAAAGTGAATGGTACTTAACGGATACTTTCTCCTGTAACTTTGGAGATGGATGCCCCTTAGAAGATTTGGATTCAGTGAACTGGAATGACCTTCAAGGCAGTCCTGACAGCTGGATCCTATTATGTGATGCCCAATGGAGAAGATACATGGATGATATATGTCCAGATCCACAGCAATATATTTTCCTTCAAGCAACTTATTATGGAAATTTTCTACAGTAGATGAAAAACTTAATGTTTCATAGTCATAGACACCAACTATGTCCCATCCAAATTTTGTTTTAAGAAAAGAGGCGCTCAGAAGGGAGTCAAGATCGTTGCCAATAATCATACCCTCAACGTTCTGCGGATTATAGAATGGATAAAAATTTCTAACAATAGTAGAAGGGACATTGCATCCCGTATCCCTCAAAACAGACATATAAATCTCCTTTCCATCATATAAATCAAAAACTTACGCCCATAAATAAATCAATTCTCGATTATTGAATATATAAAGTGAGTTCAAGCACTAATACTTTATCAATTTATTGCCGATTATTGGGAGTTATGCAAAGAAAAGATGAAATCAGGGTGAAAGATTACAAACTTCGGCTGGTTCGCAATAATCCATATTTGCACAAAAATCCGGTTTTAAATCCAGACCTAACAGGAAAGTTCCCATAGAGTTGTTCGATTCAATACCCATCCTGGATTTGATATAGGAATCACTTAACCTTGAGGGTAATGCAACCATAGCTTCTGAAACACAGGAGATATTCTCAACTTCAGGGAAAGGTTTTGCCTGAATTAACATTTCAAGTCCTAAACCCGGTGATTTGAGGGCTTTGAACCTATCATTATAAAACACTATGTTACCCATCACACAGCAATCCTTGCATTTTTCAAGTCGTGCAAGCTCCAGAGGATCACTGATATCTTCACCCACAATTTCATCCCCGTATATGAGTTTCAGATTATTTTCTGGCCAATCATATTCCTGGTTTGTCAGGAAAGAGACAAGAATCTGTGAGCCAAGTGTTTTTTTTACCCCGGTATTATTTTTAATTCCAAGGCTGGCGGAGGATTTCTTTTCATCAGAAACCTCAAGCCCAAAAATATAATACCTGTCAGCCTGATTCAGTAAAAGAGTTTCTTCGATGCCTTTTATTGACTTTAGTGTATTCTCTATTTTACCCCAGATATTCTTTATTGAAATGAATAAATCCCCCTTTGACTATAGAGCGATATTTAATCAACTAATTTTGTAATAACTCAATTCTATTTAACTATTGTGCAAAACGCAGACCTATCAAAACCACACTAAAAGATAAAGGAGGGTTTAAGTTGGCCTGCAGTAAACCCTAAACTTATCGTTAAAATAACACAGTTAAGGAGCGCCTATGTAATATTATGGGAAATAAAAATCAAGAAAGGTGAATATGCAAATGTTTTTAATGGCTTAAAAAAGTATTTGGTGCGAGGGAAGGGATTCGAACCCTCGAACTCCTACGAGACTAGGCCCTCAACCTAGCGCCTTTGGCCTGGCTGGGCAACCCTCGCACGCTGTTGTTTTTCGCCATAAATGGGTCAATGCTATATATACTTTGCCCATATGGATGGCCAACAAAAATTCCAATTATGAACTTTTGCTTCTGCTATTAGATCCTATAAAAGGATAATAGGAAAAGATGTCTCCTATTACAATTCACCCAGGATGTCATCAAGGGTTGAAGCTTTCGTCCTGATAGTATTAACTGCATTCATAATTAACTCTTTTGCACTATATGAACCATCGGATTCAAGAGTAAAAATAAAAGATGTATCATTCTCACGAACCGAGATTGCATCAATCCCACAGACTTCTACACACTGCTTGCAGAGAGAGCAATTCAATAGCCTATCATTCACAACTTCTGCAGATTCCTCACCAAGGGCCAATATATCGCGAGGACAGGCCTCAACACACTTTTCGCAGAGATCACAATCCTCAATTTTGATCACTGGCACATTTTTGTAACCACAGGCAACTCCTGCCTGCCATTTAGCGTGGTCGTGACCGTAACCCATCTTTGCAATCGCTTCAAGGACAAGTTGCTGCCCGCCTTTAAGCTTAACAACAGGGATGTTGGAATCAGCAGCTTTTACTTTAGGATCTGCGGATACAAGGTCCCCTGAATAAACAGTCTTTTCCTCACCCATTGGTGCTTCTACACTCAATGTGAGGGAAACCGTACAGGCCGGACACCCCTCTTCACAGGAACACTCTTCATGAGGAGTAAACTCATCGAAACTTGTCACAAGAGGTACCAGGGCCAGTCTCAAAGCTATCTGTTCATCATAAAGGACTGAAGTATTGTTGTAAATATTGACTTCATCGATTGCGAGAGTGGGGACATCGGCAAGCATAGCCCGCCTCAATCCGTTCGCAAAAGCTGCATCCACATCCGACAAAATAAATCTGGCAGATCTATCAGACAGCTCAAGTATATCGATTTCCATTTTCGGGAACCTCGTGAAATTACAAACCTGTCTATATGTGTTACACTGCAATTAGACGCGCCTGCCGCCTATTGGACGGGTACCGTCATGTGGCACAGGCGTTACATCCTCAATACGTCCAATCCTGATACCTGCACGTGCGAAAGCCCTAATGGCTGCCTGTGCACCTGGACCGGGACTTCTCTGCTTGTTACCACCGGGAGCACGGACACGAATGTGTACACCTTCGACACCTTTATCCCTGAGAGTATCTGCAAGCTGGCCGGCCATCTGCATAGCAGTATAAGGAGAACTTTCATCCCTTGCAGCTTTGACTACCATCCCACCGGATGATTTCGCTATTGTTTCAGCACCTGTTATATCGGTAACTGTGATTATAGTATTGTTAAATGAACATTTGATGTGAGCAACAGCCCATATTCCATTTGCCATAATTCAAACCTCCTTCATTCCTCCACAAGGGAAGATGCAATCTGAGCGGGTCTCTCCGGGTGTGACTCGGTAGTCATAGGTGATGTTCCATAGTAATCAATCATCATCTCATCCTGTTTTGATACCAGCATACCAGGAACTGTCAACTTCTTACCATCAATTGCAATATGACCATGGGTAATAAACTGTCTTGCCTGCTTGGGAGTTCTGGCCAAACCAAGTCTGTGGACAAGAGTCTGAAGCCTTCTTTCAAGAATAACTTCTGTATTTAGTGCCAAAATATCATCGATCTCGGCATCGCTTTTGATCATGGAATAACGAATCAGTTTGGATAGAATCTGGTCTGCTTCAGTCTTTGCGTGACCGGTAAGTTCAGCTTCTGCAGAATCAGCAAGTAACCTACGGGCATCTGCCCTGTATCGTCTGAGAATACTATCTGCTTTCCAGAGTTCTTTTTTATTCCTGAGGCCGTATTTTTTGATCAGGTCAACCTCATTTGCCATACGGGAAGCTTGCCAGGGGTGCTTCGGAGTGTCATAACTTTTTCTTTTCTTTCCGGGATAAACCATATCAAATCACCTTCATCTTGTTTTGCTGACACCAATTGTGGACCCACCGCGTCCTGCGGATTTGGTTCTCTGTCCACGTACCTTCAAACCTCTTTCATGGCGTATACCACGATAGGCACGAATCTTTTTAAGATCGTTCAAATCTTCCCTTATGGTCAGGTCAATATCCTGTCCAAGAAGGTGTTTATTTTCACCTGTCAACAAATCCTTTTGCCTATTAAGCATCCACACAGGAAGGTGATTTTCAAATGTCTCTATAGCTTCATTAAGCCTGGCAATACCCTCATCAGAAAGATAACCAATGGTTTCTGATGGATCTACTTCTGCACTTTCTGCAATGAGTCTTGCAGTCCTTCTACCAATCCCCTTGATACCGGTGAGTGCATAAAGGACCTTCTGCTTACCCTGCAGGTCAGTGTTCATTATACGTACAAGATGTCTTATTTCTTCGTCTGCCATTATAAACCTCCTTAAGGACACATTCTTGCGTCCCGTAGCCCTGGAACTAAGGTCCAGCACTGCCCTTTTACAGGCTGTGTAAAAACCTATGATACAGACTTACTCGGCCCACTATGACTTTCTCTTATATAATGTTAATGTCTGAAATAAGATCAGGTCGATGTTAAACAGCATATGTGCCAATACCTTTCATATAAAAATAAGTTGTGATCAAAAATAGTAGATATCTGTTTATTATAAGTAATAATTATAAATAAAAACCAAACAGATTATTTGTATATATAATGAGGAACCGATAGCCATGACCACTGAAAAATATACTGATGCTAAATTTGAAAATTTTTGTGGCCTTCAGATATTGGAATGTCTTGACAGTTTTTACGATATCCTGGCATCTTCAGAGAATACGGATAAGCTGATGAAAGATATTACAGAACTCCTGACAGGTAACAGTGGAGAAAATCAGTATTTCGCACGCATAACTTTTGAAGATAAAATATTCACAAGCACCAGCTTCCTTGAAACGGACCTTAAACTTGAAAACAACATCAACATCAATGGAAATACAAAAGGCAAACTGGAGTATTACAAAAACAAATCCTCAAAGGACACAGACTTCCTGGATGAAGAAAAAAAACTGATGGAATTGATGACAAAAAGCCTAAGCAAGGCTATAAAGAGCAGGAATGCGGAAGACAAACTAACCCATTCTGAAAAAAAGTTCCATACTATTTTTGACAACGCAGCTGATGCAATTTTCATCCATGATCTGAAGGGCAATTTTCTGGAGATAAATCAAATTGCCTGCAAAAGACTTGGATACACCAGAGGAAAATTACTAAACCTGACACCCATGGATATTGATAGTCAAACAAATGCCAAAGAAGTACCCGAAATGATTGAACAAATCCTGAAAAACGGTTCATTGATATTTGAAACAATCCATCTGACCAAAGACGGCAAAAAAATTCCCACGGAAATTAGCAGCAAAGTCATTGATTATCGTGAAGAAAAAGTAATACTCAGTATTGCACGGGACATCTCCAAAAGGAAAGAAGCGGAAGAACAGATTGGAAAACTACAACATCGCCTACAGAATGCAATGCGGGAAGGTAACCTTAGCTGGTGGGAAATGGAAATTCCTGGTGGCAAAGTAAACTTTGATCCCGGTAAAGTTACCAGACTGGGATATTCCCTGGATGAATTTAAAGATGCGCATTATACTGATTTCATTAAACTGCTGCATCCCCGGGACAAAGAAATTGCAATGGAAGCAATGCGCTGTCATATGGAAGGAATATGCCCTACCTATGAAGTGGACTACCGAATAAAAACAAAAGATGGTAAATGGAAATGGTATCACGACAGGGGTGCAATTACAGAAAGGGACAAACAAGGGAATCCGGTTATTGTAAGTGGTATTGTAGTGGACATCACAAAACGTAAACATGCAGAACTTGAGATGGAAAATGCAAAAATCGAAGCTGAAACTGCCAACCGCACAAAAAGTGAATTCCTTGCGACAATGAGTCATGAATTGCGCACCCCACTTAATTCCATAATCGGATTTTCGGATATACTACTGGATCAGGTTTTTGGGGAACTGAACGAAGAACAAACCAAGTATGTGGGAAATGTGCTTAAAAGTGGCAAACATTTGCTCGAGCTCATTAACAGCATCCTTGACATATCGAAGGTAGAAGCAGGAAAAATTGAACTCCATTACGAGATGTTCTATTTGGATGATGTTTTCAGAGAAGTTAAAACAATCATTTCACCACAGGCAGCCAAGAAATCCATAAACCTACAGATAGACCCAGCCGAAAACATTCCAAAAATAAGAGCAGATAAAGGAAAGATTAAGCAGATTCTTTATAACCTGCTAAGTAATGCGATAAAATTTACCCCGGAGGGAGGCAACGTGAGAATTATTCCTTCCACATCTGAAGACATGGTGCATGTAGCTGTAGAGGATACAGGCATAGGCATTGCTGAAAGTGATCGGGACAAATTGTTCAAACCCTTTGTCCAGCTTGATTCCACGTCAAATAGGGAATATGAAGGTACGGGGCTTGGGCTTGCACTTATAAATAAGTTCATAGAACTTCACAGCGGATCACTTGAAGTGGAAAGTGAAGAAGGAAAAGGCAGCACATTTACTTTTTCCATACCTGTTGATCCTCCGGAAAAAACGAATTGATACCGGAAGACAAAGTTGAAAAGAAACTGCCTGAACCGAAAGTTGACGAGGAAAGCTTTGTCGCTACACCTCACAATCCTAAAGGAGATGATCCATTAGTGGTGGTTGCTGAAGATGATCCAAAATCAAGAGAACTTATGCTTGCGATGCTGAGTTCGAAAGGATACCATGCAATCGGAGTGGAAAGAGGAGATCAGGTAATAAAAATATCAAGGAACTCAAACCACTTGCCTTCACCCTTGATATAATGATGCCCGGTCAGGACGGCTGGAACGTACTTGATAAACTCAAAAAGGACAGCCATACACGGGACATACCTGTTATCATAACATCTATACTGGACAAGGGCAAAATCGACAGCATGTGGGCAGTTGAAGATTATTTTGTTAAACCTCTTGACAAAACCGATCTTATCGAAACACTTGAAAGAGTCAGGAAAAGCATGAAACCAGAAGAGACAACGATTCTTGTGATAGATGATGAGGAAAAAGATAGAGAACTTATCCATTCCATGCTGGATTCGGAAGGTTTCGGGATACTGGATGCTTCCGGAGGAAAAGAAGCAATAGAAATTATCCAAAAAAAGCAACCTGACATTAGTACTGTTTGACCTGATGATGCCAGAATTCAGTGGCTATGATGTTATTGAATATATCCAAAACCATGATCCTATTTCGAAGAGTCCATTATTGTCTGTACTGCACAGGAACTTACCAACAAAAGCAGAAAAATGCTTGATGATAATGTTGCCTGCATTATGCATAAAGGAATGTTCCGGCGCCAGGAACTCGTACAACTGATTAATAATCTCAAACATAGAGATAATTAATTCGCCAGATTTGCAGAAACCAGAACTAACTGAGAAGTCGAGGATATTTGTTGCATTGGTATTGTAATCGGTAATACCAAATAGGATACAGCAGATATCGTAATACGGTGATCGATATGGATAATAAAAAGAAAATATTAATGGTAATCGCCCAGAAAAATTTCCGTGATGAAGAATTCCTTCAACCCAGAGAGATCTTTGAAAATGCGGGATTTGATATAACCGTTGCAACAAATCAAAATAAAGTTGCCAAAGGTATGCTTGGAGGTAAAGTCAAACCCGACACGACCATTTCCTCTGAAAAGGCCGATAGTTATGATGCCATTGTCATTTCAGGAGGCGGGGGGGCAAAGCAATATCTATGGGATAACAAGGAACTGCACGAAATTGTCCAGGATGCCTACAAACAGGACAAATTGATCGCTGCTATCTGTGTATCACCGGTAGTGCTGGCAAAAGCAGGAATACTGAAAGGTAAAAAGAGCACCGTATTCAGCGATCCGGAAAGTGTAAAACAGATCAAAAGGGGAGGAGCTGACTATAAGGACAAAGAGGTTATCAGAGATGGCCATATAATCACTGCCAGAGATCCAAAAGCTGCTCGCTCATTCGGCAAAACTGTCACGGAATTCCTGAAAGAATAATCTACCTTCCTTTTTTTGATTGTTAAAAAAATAAAAAGACGCTGAGGGGGAGATTCGAACTCCCGGGGCGCAGAGCACCACCGGTTTTCAAGACCGGCGCCGTAGGCCGCTTGGCTACCTCAGCACAATGAAAAACAATCACAAGCATCGGGTGAACAGCGCTTATGATATAAAAGATTGGCGAAGATTACTCTTCACCTGATTCATAATCTTCGCTTTCTGCTTCTTCCTCTTCTGCAGATGCAGGGGATCCTACCGGATAAGTCTCGACAAATTTGACTTGTTCCATTCCGATGTTTTCGATTATCTCAGAAGCAATCCTGTTCTTTGACATGAGCCAGCGCTGGTTGAAACTCAGTGCAACAGGGATGTTGATAATGGCAGTCTTATCCTCAACTTCAACTTCGATTTCTGGTACACCTGTGTAAAGAGAAAGCAAACCATTTATTTTGTCAACATCACCTTCGAGTTTCTCATCAATAGTGTATTCATAGGTTACTTCTTTGCCTGCAAGGGGATGATTGAAGTCAACACGTGCACGTCTTCCGATGACCTTGGTGACCACACCACGTTTTCCTTCTATTTCTACACCCATCCCAGGAGTTGCTTTACGGTCCTCGAACTTATTCAGGGAAATGGTCTCGACCTGCTTGGGGTCATGTTCTCCAAATCCTTTTTCAGGAGGAATGACAAGTTCTCCCTTGTATCCAACATCCTTGCCAACAAAATCCTCGTCAAGCCCTTTAATGGTATGACCGGCACCTACAACTACCACATCACCGCCATATACTCCACGTGGATTGAATATCTGGTTTTCCTTGGCCAGTTCCTCATCGGTAGTGTCAAAAATCAGACCGCCTTCGAATTTACCAGTATATGATACTTTTATGAAATCTCCGTTCTCGATTGCCAATATAATCAACTCTGAATTTAGCTTTTAATATGATATGTTAAAGGTCTGTCCCGTATAGCCTTCTGCCTTTATATAACTTTTTGGAAACTAGACGACAGGATGGACGGGTAATACGACTATATGGGTCATTTATGCAAGAATATTGCAACAAAACATACTATATATATTTCACTCATAAAGATGGCGAAAAAGACATACATTGAAAATAAAAATAATATAACCATTATAATATGTGTGGACTAGGTTGATGTTGGTGAAATCATAACGGATGCTATGGATAAAATGAAAGTCCACACAGAAGGAAAAGATGTCGATATAGGCATTGATATTCAAATTAAATCATCCCTTCTCTATGGCGACAGGAACTGGTTAACATACGTTTTCCTGAATATACTGGACAATGCCTCAAAATTCACACAGGATCCGGTAGAAAAATTACCCTGAAAGAGGAAGAAGAATATATGCACATAAAGATAAAGGATAATGGTATAGGCATACCAAAAGAAAAACTTCCGCGTATTTTTGACATATTTTACCAGATAGCTGGGTCCACAACCCGCATCTATAATGGTGTTGGCCTGGGATTCCATATATGCAAAAGGGTAATCATATTCATAACGGAAGTATATAGGCAAGGAGTATGGAAAGATTGGGTACTACAGTTTATGTGAAATTACCCAAAACATGAATTTCTATTGTGTTCAGGGTCTTTTTTTATATATGCCCAGAAAACACTACCCTACCCTTGTGGGTTATCTTCCACTCCAACACTGCCACCATGCAAATCTACAATTCTTTTTACTATTGCAAGTCCAAGACCTGTACCCTTTATGCTTCCTTTTTGTGCCCTGTTAAACCTGTTAAATATGTATGTTTTATCATCATCAGCAATCCCAGACCCCCTATCCTTAATCATTACTTTAAATGAAGAGTCGTTTTCCTGCACCCCTATATGAATTGAACTTTCCGAAGGGCTATATTTGATTGCATTTGAAAGCAGATTGATAAAAACCTCCTTGATTATAGGATTGGCTTTTAGAGGATATGGCTGTTGCAGATCGTGTATTATATCCATATTTTTATTTTCAGCCAGAGGGACCATCTCTGAAATGCAGGAAGTTAATATTCGACCCAGGTCCATCTTTTGCAGCTCAAGGGTTTCAGTAGATTCAAGTTTGGACAGATAAGCTGCGTTTTCGATCATATCGATCAAGCGTTCTGTGTTATCCCTGATCTTTGATAAAAAATGAATCTTTTTTTCTTCCTTTTCTTTCTTAATGAGTACGTCTGTAAAACCTTTCACGATATTTGCAGGATTTAAAAGATCATGGCGCATTATATCGGTAAAAAGGTCCTTCATTTCATTAGATTTCTCCAATTGGTCTGCGTAATCCTTAAGGGCGATTTCAGCCTGTTTTCTGCGTGTAATGTCCTGTGCAGTAAAGATTACTTTTTGAGGAGAATCTTTCAAACCCAGTGGCTGGGAATTGAACTGTATACAGATGTGTTTTTTATTGCATACCCAGTGCAATTCTGTGGAAAATTGTTTTTCATGGATATCTGGCCCTAAGTCGCTATCAAGATACCTCGAAGATTCTTCAGTGCATATAGAAAATAGAGATTTACCTACAATATTTTCTCTAGGAATGCCAGTAATTTCGGCCATACCTTTATTAAGGTCAATCAATTCCAGATCTTTATTGAGCACACCGATACCTATAGGAGCATTGTCATAGAGAGCAGAGACCCAGGAATTGGCAGTTTGGAGTTCAGAGGTACGTTGATCCACAATTTCTCCCAGATGTTTGCGATAATTTTCCAGTTCCAGTTCTGAACTTTTACGTTCAGTAATATCTCGTACTATACTGAGCATGATACTATTTTCTTTATCAAGTACAGAAGAACTGATCTCAACATCAATAACTGAATCATTCATATGTTTAATTTTCGATTCAAAACGTGTAGATCCTTCATTCAATGTTTTTTGGATTGCTGATTGGGACTGTGCCATATATTCAGATTCATGAGGATAAAGATCAGCAATTTTCATAGATAAGATATCAGAATGAGAACAGCCAATTATTTTGCAGGCACTTCTATTGGCATCTATTATTGTACCCTCAGAAGAGTGGATTAAGATAGCATCATTTGATCTGTCAAAAAGAGAACGGTAAAGGTGCATTGTATTATCAAGCATCATATAGGTCTTACCACGTTCCTTTGCATTGAATATGGAATCAAACAATATCCTGAGGAGACCATCACTATAGGATGGCCAATTTTTGTTTTTTGTGGCCGAAACTACACCGATAAATCCTACTAACTGATTTTCGACATGTACAGGCATAATCTGAGCCGATTCAATATCCAATGTTGTCAAGAGTCCTTTCAGATTTTTTTCAGAATCTGGAAGTTGCTCTATAGAATTCACGTAATAGGGCTCATTTTACTGGAATTTCTCAATTACAGTCGGGAATTGTGCAGTTGACAGTGAGCTTAATTTATCCATTGCCAGTTCGCATCTTCCTTTTAAGGGTGGCACACAAGTGTAATGTGTTAGATGCATATTATTTTCGCTATGGTTTAGTTCATATATAAAAATTGAATCTGCATCAAGAATTTCCCTGATCTTTTCCAGAATTGGTTCTATAAGCAGATCAATATCTTCAAAAAATGGGTCTACCAACTGATTACACGCTCTTGCTAGGAAACGAAACGCATTGGACTGTTTCTGAGAATGGATTTCCGCCTCTTTCCTCCTGTTTATATCATTAGCTATACCATTAATTCCCAAAAAGTTTCCCATTTCATCATATATTGGATCTATACGGTTCTGGAACCAATGCAATTCTTTATTGCCATTCTGGATACGTATCTGTGCTTTAAGGGGTAAATTATCCACTGATTTTATTTTGTTAAATATATTCAACCACTCATCCCTATCACCCAGACATACATAATCTGCAAATGGCCGGGAATGCATTTGTTCAGGACGCAAACCGTATTCTTGAATGTTGGGTGAAATATAGACAATTTTTCCTTCACTGTTGAGGGAATAGGGAATTTCATTTGTACTGCCCAGAAGGAAATCGTAATCATACCGGACTTTTTTCGCTTCGATCTCTTTATCAATAAATACAGACAAAATTTTTGCAATAAAATCAAGTTTTTGTTTTTCATCAGAAGTGAAAGGTTCGTAATTATTTTTCAATGAAAGATCCTTATAAAATAACTCCAGCCATAACGCATGGCTTTTCTCTTCATTTTTGGGTATATTTGAAGAGGAGATTTGATATTTACCCTGCTTAAAAACAGGAGACTTATAAGAATAAGGACCAAATAATATCCTTGCAGACGCCTTCTCCGGATATCGAAGTATTTGAGGAAGGACTTTTGCAATTTCTTCCATCTTTTGGTCAAATGACATATCCTCTGCCAGGATTTCATAGAACATATTGCCAAATAATGAATTATGTAAGCTAGTACCCCCTTAACATCATACCAACTCCCATTTGCCATATATTTCATCAAATATAATAACTCTTTGATTCACAAAAACAAAAAAAGAATTACATCCAATAACCAGAAGTAATATATAGGTACTCTAATATTACCAAATGATATTAAAAGAGGTAGATTTCATGGTAGAAAAATCCATAGAGGAGATAAACAGGAGAATAAAAGAGGATAATGTCAATGTTGTGACGGCTGAGGAAATGGCAGGTATAGTAGGAGAACTGGGTGCAAAAGAAGCTGCTAAGGAAGTTGATGTAGTTACCACAGGTACATTTGGAGCAATGTGCTCCTCAGGAGTCTGGCTCAATTTCGGTCATTCAGAACCACCAATGAAAATGAATAAGGTTTTTTTGAATGGCGTGGAAGCCTACTCAGGCGTAGCTGCAGTAGATGCCTTTATAGGCGCAGGACAACTTTCCGAAACTGAAGGTTTCGATTATGGTGGGGCCCATGTAATTGAGGACCTGATACGCGGTAAATCCATTGATCTTCACGCCACATCTTATGGTACCGATTGTTATCCCAGAAAAACACTTGACACTACACTCAACATATATGACCTGAACCAGGCAATCATGATCAACCCCCGTAACGGATATCAGAAATACAATGTTGCTACTAACGGCATAAACAGAACGATTTACACATATATGGGTTCGTTACTTCCCAACTATGGAAATGTAACCTATTCCGGCGCTGGTGTACTATCACCATTATCCAATGATCCTGATTACCAGACAATAGGAGTTGGCACCCCTATCTTCCTTGGTGGGGCAAAAGGACATATTATTGGGGAAGGAACACAGCACAGCCCGGAAACTAATTTTGGTACATTGATGCTTAGGGGTGACCTGAAAGATATGAGTGCCGATTATATTCGTGCGGCAAATTTCCATGAATACGGCACTTCCCTCTACGTTGGGATGGGCATACCTATACCTATCCTGAATGAACAACTTGCACAATCAACCGCAGTTACAGATAAAGATGTAGTGACAAACGTACTGGATTACGGGGTGCCAAGTCGGGACAGGCCTGTTATCAGAAAGGTCAATTATGAAGAACTACGCTCCGGTAGCATCGAAATAAACGGCAAAGATACACCCACCTCCTCTATGTCAAGTTTCAAAAAATCACGTGAGATTGCAGAGGAACTGAAAAAATGGGTCGCAGCTGGAGATTTTTTTGTAAACACCCCCTCCCAGAGACTTCCTGCAAAAGCCACATGCAAACCGATGAGACAAACAACGAGAAACCCTCTGGTACAGGATATAATGGCAAAGGATGTAGTAGTCATCGATGAGAATGCAACTTTCCATGAAGCAGCTAAAATGATCATGGAAAATACTTTTAGCCATTTGCCTGTTGTTTCAGAGGATGGAAAACTGGTAGGTATTGTGACTGCATGGGACATATCCAAAGCTGTTGCTGAAACGGGATGTAATTATGTGAAGGATATAATGACAAAAAAGGTCCTCACCTCCAATGCCACCGATCCCATAGATATTGCAGCACGCAATCTGGACATGAAAGAAGTATCAGCAATGCCTGTGATAGATAAGGACAGATATGTAATCGGTATAATCACGAGTAATGATATCAGCAAACTGTTTGCCAGGAGGCGGTGAGGATGATGATAAAGATCAGCATTTCGTCCAATGTCATAGGTGAGCCCATACTTGCAGAATCAATAATTGAAACCAGAACTGCCCTGAACATTTCGCAGGCACATTTCGATTCCACATACGGAGAGATAATTGCCGAGGTAGAAACTGATGATTTCAAGGCTATAAGAAAAGCACTGGAATCAAAGGGTGCTGAAGTAACAGTTCTAGACCATCCGATAGTCAGGGATGAGGAAGAATGTGTAGAATGTGGAGCCTGTATATCGGTTTGTCCCGGACATGTATTTTCCTTTGATGAGGAATGGGGTATTGTCCAGGACATAGAAAAATGTATACAGTGTGGCACCTGTATCAAAATGTGTCCGCATCGGGCCCTGAGCCTTGAGAAATAATTATCTTGCAAAACATGAAAGAACATTATCGTCTCAAGGAAACTATAGTTAGCATCCATGCAGATGATGTCAGCCATGTGGAAGCAGCCAAAGAAGCTATTGGCTTCCACAGGTCACTGCTTGAGAATTATATTCGAAGGGACCCTTATTTTCAGATTACACTGGAACCCCATTCATGCCCCAAAGATGCTCCTGAAATAGTCAGAAGAATGACAGATGCTTCATCTACAATGGGACTTGGTCCTATGAGTGCCGTGGCAGGCACGATTGCTTCACTTGCTGTTGAAGCAATGGTAGATGCAGGAGCAAGTTTTGCACTGGTCGATAATGGAGGAGACATAGCCTATGTAACAGACCGGCAGATTGTCGTAGGTATATATGCAGGAGAATCCGCCGTAAAGGATATTGGTTTTGTGCTTGAACCAGTTGACAATGTGACAGGTGTATGCACGTCATCGGGTACTGTCGGTCCATCGATTAGTTTTGGGATGGCAGATGCTGCAGTTGTTTTTTCCGAAGATGTATCCCTTGCTGACTCTGCTGCAACCGCTCTTTCAAATGCAACCGATCCTGGCAGGGAAGCTGTGGAAAAAGCATTTAAAGTTTTAGAAGGGATTGAGAGTATAAATGGTGCCCTTGTTGTTCAGGGTGAATATGTTGGTATGTGGGGAAACCTACCCAGGTTTAAAAAAACCCGTGTAAATTACGATTGTATCACAAAAGGGTGATATAAATGAATACCCTTATATACAACTATTTATAAATAATGAATCAGACAAAATGTAAGGATTCAGTCAGACCAAAAGTGGATGCTTGGCCGCTGAAAGTCGGACTTTATTCAAGCAAGTGTCGAACGCCTCAGGGCTACAATAACGAAAAAGATACAGTTCAATTTCCAAAGAACAGTTGGTACTGATCATTCACATGTAGCTTGGCGAAATCCCCGTCCGTAATTGAAATATGCGGACGGCATGAGAGAATAAATCGGAGATAGAGGTAAAGGTTTCTTCGCATATCGGGGATGCTGGATACCTTGTCATTACTTAGGAGATCGTAAAATCACGAATCATCAGAGGGGATGAATGTGCAGTCCATAGTGCAAGATGCATTGAAACTATCAGAACAGGAAAGAGAGTATCGCCAGAACTTTGAAGATGAAGAAGATTTTGAATTCGGGCTTCCCAGGATAACCATTGTTGGTTGCGGAGGCGCCGGAAACAACACCGTCAACCGTCTGTATAATATCGGTATCGAAGGTGCCGAAACTATTGCAATAAATACGGACAAACAACATCTTGATCACATACGTGCTGACAAGAAGATCCTTGTGGGTAAAACCTTAACTCGTGGACTTGGTGCGGGTGGCTTCCCGGAAGTCGGTGCCAAAGCAGCAGATCTTGCCCGTGGAACCCTTGAAGAAGTATTCAAGGAAAGTGACCTTGTTTTTGTAACTGCAGGTATGGGAGGAGGTACCGGTACCGGTGTTGCCCCCGTTGTGGCTGACATAGCAAAGGAACAGGGAGCAATTGTAGTAGGCATGGTCTCCAGTCCTTTCAGGGTAGAAAGGGCACGTGCTGTAAAAGCTGAAGAGGGAATAGAGGATTTCCGCCACGCAGCAGATACTGTTATTGTACTTGACAACAACAGGCTTCTCAACTATGTACCAAACCTCCCTATAGAGCAGGCATTTTCAGTAATGGACCAGCTAATCGCTGAAACCGTAAAGGGTATCACTGAAACGATCACACAACCATCTCTTATCAATCTGGACTATGCAGACATCCGTGCTATTATGGGATGTGGTGGCGTGGCCGTAATGCTTGTCGGGGAAAGTAAGAATCAGGATAAGAGTGAAGATGTAGTCAGGGCAGCTTTGAATCACCCACTTCTTGATGTCGATTACCGCGGCGCCACGGGTAGCCTTGTACATATTACCGGAGGACCGGATCTAAGTCTCAAGGAAGCTGAAGAAGTTGCAGCATCCCTGACATATGAATTGTCCTCAAATGCAAATGTAATCTGGGGAGCCAGAATTCGCGATGACTATGAAGGAAAGATTCGTGTAATGGCCATTATGACCGGAGTGCAGTCAGCACAGGTACTTGGACCTCAATATCAGGCCGATATTGTAGAAAAGAATACCGAATCACGTTATAAAAAGGTTCCAAACGGAAGCCGTCAGGTAGTCGAACCAATGAATCGATCTTCTGACAATGGCGGTTCTATTATAGACATAATTAATTAAAATCTGGAAAGATGCCTCAAAAGCATCTTTCACAGATACTTATTTTTAATATCCAACCGATTATTCCCCATGAAAATTCTTGTAGCTACAGGTCAGCTGGCGGAAAACACAGTTCGTCATGCGGTTGGTTCTGAGACAAGTGTACTTATTGTGGATACGGAAATAGCTGCTTTCATTACCCCACAAAGGTTAATTCATTCCTATGAAAACAATAATTTTAAACCCGGGCAATTTGATATGATCCTTATTCCTGGTCTTGTCCCCGGTGATTTCACAGAAGTTGCAAACAAAATGGGCTGCCCTGTCTACTTAGGTCCGAAACACGCCTATGACCTGGGTTACGCAATACGGTTTGCCGGAGATGTGCAATTTTCAGATAAAATCCCTGCATGTGAATTACTCAAAGATATACGCCAACAGGAAGCATACAAAAAATTGAACCAGATGGAAAAGAGTGCTTTTGCTCCTTTAATATTCAATGGTACGAAAATAGGGGGCAATTCCCAAATGAAAGTCATGGGCGAAATCGTTGATGCGGGAAATATGGATTGTGACCTTCTTCAGAGTAAAGTGGCAGAATTCACCCGTAAAGGTGTTGATATCATCGATCTGGGCATGGCCATTGATACACCCACTGAAAGTGTCCATGAGGCCATTTTCAATGCAAGAAAAATGACCGGACTGCCACTAAGTGTGGATACCCTGGACCCTGCCCATATATGTAGTGCAATTGAAGCCGGTATTGATATCGTCCTCAGCCTCAATGATACAAATATTGATGAGCTGGGAGACGAGATCGCTGCAAAGGGATGTGCTGTTGTGATTATCCCGGGCAGTGGCAATAAATATGATACATTGATGCAGAATATCAAACGAGCAAAGGAATTCGGAATTGAAAACATAATTGCAGACCCTGTGCTGGATCCAATTGGTCATGGATTTACATCTTCTGTAGAAAGATACAGAAAATTCCGTGATACCTACCCCGATATACCTCTATTCTTTGGAGCCGGTAATGTTACTGAACTTATGGATGCTGATTCAATAGGTATAAATGCAACACTGTGCGGAATAGCACATGAGGTCGGCGCAGCCATTCTTTTCACACCCGAATATAGTGATAAAACCCAGGGTTCCATTGCCGAACTAAAAACAGCCTCTTCAATGATGAAACTGGCAGAGGAAAGGCACAGTTCCCCAAAGGACCTGGGAATTGACATGTTCATGATCAAAGAAAAACGAAAGCGACCGGATATTGATATGCCCGATAATGCAACTGCTGCAAAGAGTAGCCCCCACTGGCAACTGGATCCAGCCGGAGCATTCCATATAGGAATTGCACATATAAATGATGGAAAAAGGTACATCGTCGCAGAACATGCAAAGGAAACTATCATCGGTAAAAATGCTGCAGAAATACTGGACATGATAATAGATAAAGGACTTGTCACAAGCCTTGAGCATGCTGGTTATCTTGGAAGGGAACTGGAAAAAGCTGAAATTGCGATTGAATTTGACAGGAGTTATGTACAGGACGATGATTTTTAACAGGTGATATTATGAAACTTGATTCAAAAGATAAAAAGGAAATTGCTGACATATTGGCCGGGAAATACTTTTCGCAGAATGAATGGAAATGGGTAAACCTTGCAAAGGACATGCCCAGAATACAGAAAGCCTATGAAGAAATTAAGGATCAGTATGATTCCTACCCCTACATGAGCAAGGATTGGTATGTAGAAAATTCTTCTACGAAAAGCCTGCACATGTGTAGTCGCTGGGATGAACTCAGGGATATGGTTGATTTTTTGAATGCTTATGTAGAACAATTTGATTTTTTGGTCGGAGCAAACCACAAGATGCTGTGCATAAGTTCTACCGAGGGATTAAGCGACAGACAAAAGACAGCTATCTCCGAGGCCAGGAAACTCAGGTATACTGTTTTTGTATTCATTGCAAGAGTCCCCGATGAAATGGAATTCGAGCTGTCCCAGATAGGGGGCGGCATGTGATTGATGAAATAGGTTTATAAGCAATACCAAAGTAGCAATTATTCCCATGCATCCCGATGAAATATATGATGTGGTAGTTGTCGGAGCTGGTCCGGCGGGCACCACAGCTGCAATGTATGCCGCACAGGGCGGTGCATCCGTTTTACTGGTTGACAGGAAAAAAGACATAGGTGTACCCCTCCAATGCGGCGGGTTTATGCCCCATGCCGATACCCTGCAGGAACTTGTGCCCGATGCACACCTTCCCCACACCCTGCTTGATTATCCGAAAAATTGTGTACATTCCACCAGCACCTATCAGCGTTTTATTGCACCGGATGGCTATTCAAAGGGGTTTGAAGTAAAAGCCGATTCTATTGACAGGAGAAGGTTTGACAGATTCCTGGCATCCCGGGCGGCTGAGGAAGGCGCCGAGTTGATGGTGGGAACCAATGTAACAGATGTTAACGGAAATGCAATTGAAGTAGACGGGGTCTTTGGACCATCGACAATCAGGGGCAAAGTCCTGATAGGTGCAGACGGTCCAAATTCTATTGTTGCAAGAGCCCACGGTATGAAAAGGGGACATGATCCAATGGGAATCGGAACTGCTTTTGAATATGAACTTGCAAACACCGCAGCGGACAGAGATGCCGTAGAGATGTATTTCGGAAAAGACTATGTTCCCGGTGGATATGCCTGGATTATTTCACAGGGAGGAAACACCGCAAACATCGGTGTGGGAATCCGGGAAGTCCTTTTCGAGAAGAATATGTGTGCCCGGGATTATCTGGAAAAGTTCATGTACAAACATCCTATTGCCAGCGATAAGCTGCAGGATGCCAGGATACTTTCCGTGGTTTCCGGAGTGGTGCCGGTAGGGGGCGCCCCCGAAAGAACTGTCTCAAACAGTGTAATGCTTGCCGGTGATGCTGCAGGCCAGTTGATCGCTACCAACGGAGGGGGAATTCCCACGGCCATGATAGGGGGAAAACTGGCAGGAGAAACGGCTGGAGAATATATTGCAGGTAAATGCGAACTCTCTATTTATGAAAGGAGATGGAGGGAGCAAATGGGACTGGAGATAAAAACTGCTGTTTATATCCGTAAAATGATGGACAACCTGATGAGATCTGACAGATTGATGTCAAAGGCCATACGGACGATCTCACCACAACACATGAAAGCAATACAGTGTGGCAAACTTCCCGATCCTGTGAAAAAAACACTCACAAAACTGAATTTCGGATTGGGTTAATCATGGATATTTTTGTGTATGGGACTCTTAAAAAAGGATTCTCCAATAATCATATAATCAGGGATTCTGTATTTATTGGAAAAGATATTACAGCTGATCAATATTGCATGTTCGATCTGGGTAGTTTTCCAGCTGTTGTGAACAATGGTAATTGTTGTAATATCAAGGGAGAAGTATATTTTGACAGAAATATGTTAAATAGCCTTGATATACTTGAAGGCAAGTTTTTCACAAGAAAAAAAGTAAAACTGGAAAGCAACAGAGAAGCCTGGATGTATTTTCTTGATAATTCTGCATGTAATACCTCTAACTATCCTCTTGTTCCCGATGGAGCTTGGAATAAATGAAAACTGATAAACCCTCTATATGCTATGAGGCCCATGGTAACCTGTACCTGAACATAACCAATCAATGCAGTGCAGACTGTTATTTTTGTATTCGCAACCAGGGAGAAAGATTATACGGATATAACCTGTGGCTTAAAAAAGACCCTTCCGAAAAAGAGATAATTGCAGAACTGGAAAAGCATGATCTGAAAAAGTATAAAGAGATCGTTTTCACAGGATTCGGAGAGCCTACAGCCCGTTTTGACGTGCTGCTTGCTGTCACCCGCTGGTTGAAAGCAAAGGGAACATATGTAAGACTGGATACCAATGGACACGGCCAGCTTATAAATCCCGGCATCAATGTGGTTGATTGTCTTGTGGATGCCGGATTGGATGCAGTTTCAGTCAGCCTCAATGCAGAATCCGCAGAAGTTTATGACAGGATTTGTAAACCATTCTACCAAAACTCTTATGCTGCTCTGCTGAAATTTGCGGAAGAATCAAAAAAAGCAGGCCTTTATGTACGTTTCAGCGTGGTAGATGTTCCTGAAATTGATACTGATAAATGCAGCCAGATAGCCAGGGACATGGGTGTGGATTTCCGCATAAGGGGCTAACAATACCCTATTTTCAGATATATTTTAGCAAGGAATCCCTCTTAGCCGAATGGATGCGCTTCCTTATAATAGAATTTAAGGCCTGCAGATCTCCTTTTTTAACACTTATCGGTGCTACCCTGTCAATCCACTGCCTCCATGGTGGAAAAAGCCCCAATCTTTCAATAATAGCATCGAGGACCCTATCTTTATCCTCTTCCCTGATCTTATCCATTTTATTTACAACTATCAGGGGTTCAAGATCCATTTCTGTAAAAAAATCGAATATTTCTATATCAATGGGAAGCTCGCCCCGTTGATCCCAGCGATCCACAACCTCAACAAAAGAACCTGCATCAACTACTATAGCAGCGATGTTAATCCGCTGATTTCCTTCTTCTATATAACGTACGATCTTATCCTTTACGATATCCTGTTTGCGCTCTTTTACACCATTCATAAATCCAAAGCCGGGAAGATCTGTAATCACTAATTCCCCTTTCTTCACATGAGTGGGTTTCAGGGTGACACCAGGTCTTTTGCCGACCTTTACTTTGCGTCCTGAAAGGGCTTTTACAATAGAAGATTTGCCTACATTGGAGCGACCGGCAAATACAATTTCAAAATCATTGTTTTTGGGAACTGCAGTAGGTTTCATAAATCTCCCTGCTTTGTCTCAGCCATATTAACTCTCCGGTCAAATTCCTGAAGGAATGCATCAAGTTTTTCTTCCGGAATACGGGCCCCGGCAGCCATTGGGTGGCCGCCGCCACTACCGCCATACTGGGGTGCAATATCTCGCAAAAGGAGGTTGATATCCACACTGCTGTTACGGGAGCGCAAGCTTAGATCATAAGCAGCTTTATTATTCCTGTGTTCGGCTGCAATCCCTATTCCTTTTCTTCCATAGGAGGCTGCATAGATTGCGGATTTGGAAAGGTAACCTTCGGGATCAAGTACATAAGCTACCGAATGAAGCGGATGGACCAACTCCTTTACACGTATCCTCAACTCTTCTTCAATTCTTGATGCTTTTTTTGCATAGGGGATGAGATTGGGTATTTCAGAAGGAATTAAATCAGTAGAAAGAGGGTCAATGATTTCTCTTTTAAAATCATAGTTTCTACCAACATATTGCAATGCCTGGATCAATGTTCCTGCCTGGAAATAGAGACTTCTTTTGTCCCAGTCCCTTGTCCATTTCTTAATTTCAGGAGTATTATCCCTGTAATCACCTATGGCACCATACACAGCAATCCTGCGGATATCCCTTTCCAAACGAGATTTAAAAACCTTGTATGTAAGTTCTGCGGCACATGTGTTCAGGTCATGGTGAAACCAGGGTTCATCCCAGCACATCCTTGGAAGAGGATGATGATCAATATAGGTAATATCTGTATGACTGGCAATATCATTAATCTTATTGTAGAGATTTACACATGAGCGTTCATCCACGGCTATGTCGCAGATAATGATATTATCATAATCTTCAGCCATATCAAGTCTATTATGCAGACTCACTGGACTGGTAAAATAGACCCTGGCATCAGGGTATGCACTTTTGGCTATGGCTCCCGAACATACTCCATCCGAATCACCATGTGTGAATATAATTGTATCAGTTTTTTTCATGTCTGTCCATATCAATATCACTACAATTATTAAAAATTGAGGGAATCATATATGATTTCCATTGTTACATTCACAAAATCTTTTATTAACCTCACCGAACCAAAGGAAGAAGTATTATTTGCCCCATTGATGGATTCGTAATCTGGTTTTACTGGTTCATTTATTTTGCAAGGCCATTGAAAACTTTCATGAAAGGATAACCGATTGATTAGTACCCAAAACAGCAGTCCAGCTATAGGACTTATTTGATTTTATTGTATAACCACTAACATTAACCTCTTCACCCCAATCGAGAGTATCTTCCTCCGGGTCTTTCTGATCGATATACTCTGCAGAAACTGCCATTGCAGCTATATTTACTGCAAGAAGGATAACCAGAAAAAAGAAAAATCCTGAAAGACAAGGATGTGAAGTTGCGCTCCATACTATTCCTTCAATTTTTAGAGCAGGAGTCTACTTTCGTAAGGGAGGGTAGTTGACTTATCGCTTTATCCCAAATACATATATTCCTGTTAATACGAAAATTACCATCAATGCATCAAATCCGGGTTGGACTTTGTTGTTTTCATTCGTTTCACCGGAACCGCCATTTGATTCGTCATCACTGAAAATACTATTATCGTCTCCACTATCATCGGATATTTGTGAATCAGCCTTGTTTGACGCATCAGTTGCTGCATCCTGGGTTGAAGTGTTGATGACATCAAATTGCAGGATATTGGAGACCCTTTCTCCTTTGTAATTTTCCATGTCGATAAAAGAAGCTCTAGCAGCTGGTACTGTGAAATTACCCTCATTTCCTGCACGAATAATATAATTGTAACTTTTTGATTTACCTTCTGGAATAACCTGATCCAGACTGGTTTCTCCTCTTACAAAGGTAACATCATCAGGTATTTCAGATACTGCCTTCACACTCGCATCCCTGTTACCTTTATTGCTTACCTTAACGGTAACTTTCACCTCATCAGAGGGTCTGATTGTTGAACTCTCCGTACTCTGCGTAACTGTTATTACTGGACCATCAACCTGAATTTCAGGTTGGTTAGATTCATATTCATAGATTTTCCCGTTAGATGCTTTGAAAGAAGCAATTGTAGCAGGCGCTTTGAATTCTCCTGATTTGGTGGGTTTCATTGAGTATTCAAAAATTTTAATGGTTTCTCCTGCATCAAGAGAAATATTCTTATTAAGAACTACATCATCAAGCAGTTCCATATGATCGATGATTTTATCTTTTACAGTAATATTACTCACATCATAAAGACCATTATTACGTATTGAAACTAAAACCCGGGCCGTTTCATCCATATATATTTCTTCAGGTATGGATTTGGTTATCATTAACTCAACCTTAGGAGCGATTGTTACAGTTTCGATCTCCTCATTTTTATGCAAATCCCCGTTGATATCATATCCTTCTACTGTAGCAACAATATCTAAATCCGTTTCCTCCCACAGATGAGGAACCTTTAGAGTTAACTCGTATTCCTCTGTAGTTTCATCGATCTCAAGCGAAGATATGCTTTCTGTAAGGTCCCCTTCAACAACATCCATCCCTGCCGGGTCAACACTAAGCTGAACATCTTCAGCTTTCGCTGAACCATCATTTTTGATTTTCAATGTAACTTCTATTTCGGCCTTGGAAGTTATACGGGGGTCGTATTCATCCCTATCTGTTTCGATACTAATGTCAAACTCAGGTTTCCCTCGATTATAAATACTAATTTCAGCGGTGGGATCTTCCATATTTCCAGTCCACTCATCAATGTTAACCTTTACTTCATTCGCATGAACCCGTATATCTTTTCCCTCTTCTGTATCCCTGTATTCAAGATTATCGCCAACAAGCAATGCTCCATGTTTCAAGGTTTGGCCATTTTTTGATATGCTTATATAGACGTGTTCATCCTTTTGAAAATCCTCAGCAGTAATAGTATAACCATTATCCTCCACGGAATCTCCCCAATGAAGGGTTGCAGAATCGATACTTTTGTCCCACTGGATGTCATCAAGTGTGTAAGCAGATGCTGTAGTGGCCCCAGCACATATTAACAGGAGGGATAAGAAAATTCTTGAATACATGGATATACCTCTTTATTTGTGGGAATGTATATAAGGCAGATTATATTTACTTTGTGTATTGGCTAAATGTACCAATATTCATATAATTATCCCAATTATGTGGGAAAAAAGGTTTATAAACATGCAACTTCTTCTCTAAATGAGACTTTTATATGAGTCAGGTTACTCATGGGGTTTATTATGAAAGATATGAAAATTATATTCCTGTTAATTCTGGCATTATTTTTGGGGATAAGTCCCCTGGTAGGAATTTACACGGATTACCTATGGTTTGATATGATAGGATATACATCCGTATTTACAACAATATTACAATGGAAATTAATTGCAATAATTCCCGGTTTTATAATTGCATTCTTATTTCTTTATATAAATGCAAAATTTGCAAGAGATTCGATTGATAAGATCCTTACAGAGAAGAACATTACATCAGAAAAAGTAGATTCCCAGATAATCCTGGTGTCAATTGTGGCTGTATCATTTATTTTTGGCCTCATATTCAGTGGAAACTGGAAAACTATACTGTTATATTTTAACAGTACATCTTTCGGATTAGAAGACCCCATTCTTATGAATGACATCGGGTTTTACGTATTCCAGCTACCTTTCCTTCATATGATAAGAGGCGTTTTTCTCGGTCTGACAATTCTTTCTCTAATACTGGTACTGGCTCTTTATTTTTACAGGCTTGAACCTTTATTCAGCTCCGACAAAATTGAAATAGAAGATTCTGAAGAACCTTATTTTTTGAATCAATCAATTGATTTAAAGCAAATTATGGATAAATTGCCTACAAAAGTTCTTGTCCATATTTCTGCAATACTTGCATTCCTGTTTGCATTAATTGCTTTTGGATTTTTCCTTGAAAGATATGAAATATTATTCTCCCAGCAGGGGGTTGTCGCAGGCGCCGGGTATACCGCTGTCAATGTAAGCTTGCCGATTTTCACCATTCTGACTGTATTGTCAGTGCTGACCTCAATTGCTTTACTGGCCAACGTCAAATTGAAAAACATAAAAATACCTTTTGTGGCTATAGCTCTTATAGCACTCTTTATAGTGGCCAGCTCTTTTGTACCGGGTGTTTATCAGCAATTCAAGGTCGAACCGACTGAAATCCAGCTTGAAGAACCCTATCTGGAATACAATATAAATTATACAAGAACTGCTTACGGACTTTCTGATATTGAAGAAAAGCCGTTCAAAGCCAATATGAATTTGACTTCATCAGAGCTGGAAGACAATTCAGAGGTAATTGATAATATAAGGATATGGGATCGGCGTGCCCTGGAGCAGACCTATAAACAGCTTCAGCAGATCCGAACCTATTATACTTTCAACGATGTTGATACAGACCGCTATCATGTTGAAGATGGATACAAGCAGTATATGATATCGGCCAGGGAACTGGATACCTCTCGCCTATCCCCTGAAGCCAAGACATGGGTCAATGAAAAATTGGTATATACCCATGGTTACGGGATGGTTATGAATCCGGTCAGTACAAAAACCGAAGATGGCAGACCTGAATTGGTCTTACAGGACATTCCTCCAAGAGGAGAATTTGAAGTTGATAGTCCAGGGATATATTACGGGGAAATCAACAGGGATTACAATATAGTAAATACCGGAAAGGATGAATTTGATTATCCAAAACAAGGGCAGAATGTATTTACACAATATGAAGGTAAAAGTGGAATACTACTGGATTCATTTGTAAAACAGCTGATATTCGCATATACCTTTAGTGAACCGAATTTTATCCTGAGCCAGTATATCGATGATGAATCCCGCTTGTTGTACCGTCAACAGATTGAGGACAGGGCACAGGAAATAGCACCATTCCTCGAATATGACAATGACCCGTATCCGGTAATCCATGAAGGCAAGGTCTACTGGATAATGGATGCTTACACTACGGCTAACAAGTATCCTTATTCTGAAACCTATTACGGAGCACAGTTTAACGGTATTAATTACATCAGAAATTCAGTGAAAGTTGTTGTAGATGCCTATGATGGAACGGTTGATTTCTATATGATAGAGGACGAACCGGTCGTAAATACCTACTCTAAGATTTTCCCGGATTTGTTTAAGTCATTTGATGAAATGCCGCAAGGCCTGCAAAAACATATCCGCTATCCCAAGAATTTCTTTAAGGTCCAGATGGACTTATACGAAAATTACCACATGAAATCTGCCCAAGAATTCTACAATAAAGAGGATTCCTGGCAAATACCAAGGGAAGTTTACAGGGGAAGCAGTATTGAAATGGAACCCTATTACATGGTCACCAAATTACCCGATGATGGTGGATTGGAATATGTGTTGCTGCAACCGTTTACACCCCGTAACAGAGAGAATATGATTGCCTGGATTGCAGCCAGATGTGATAAGCCAAACTATGGACAACTCAAGCATTACGAATTGCCAAAGGGAGAACTTGTCTATGGACCTACCCAAATTGAATCCAGAATCGATCAGGACCCTGATATTTCTCAGCAACTGACCCTCTGGGGTCAAAGTGGTTCCCGTGTAATTAGGGGAAATCTGCTTGTAGTTCCAATCGGTAACTCGATATTGTATTCAGAACCCCTGTTCATAAGTGCTGAACAGTCTGAAATTCCGGAACTAAGGAGAGTTGTTGTTTCTTCGGGACAAAGAGTTGTCATGGGGGAAGACCTGAAAGAATCCCTGCAAATGCTAGTTGAAGGCCGTGTTGACAGGGAAGAAGGAACCGATCAGCCGGAAGTATCCCAAACCTCCCGGGAGCTTGCACAAAAAGCACTGGACCATTACAATCAGGCCCGGGAATATCTGAAAGAAGGCAATTGGACCGGTTACGGGGAAGAAATAGATCAGATGGAAGATGTACTAAACCAGCTTTCCCAGAGCCTGGCTGAAGACAATTCCACAGCAACAGAATAAAAGGAAGAATAGCTTCTTTGCAGATAGTTATTGCAGCCTTTAGCAAGGCTGCATAGCCTCTTTTATGGTAGGTCTGCGGGTTGATGCACATCGATAATTATATATAATTTTCATCGCTATGTTCTTTAGGCATCCGGACGCTTATAAGCATCTCACCGGCCTTCTTTATTAGAGGTTTTTATATGGAAACTATGGATGAGATCCTAGAGAAGATAAAAGTGGAATATCCAGAACTATTTACACAGGTCGAAAAGGTCGTCCCATTCCACGGTTTTTTGAGCAGTGGTGCTTTAATAGGAATCCACATGCTAAATATTGCAAAAAGGGTACTTGATGTAAAGGAAGGAGAAAGGATATACGTTCAAAGTGAAACGTATAATTGTATACCGGACCCTTTTCAGATACTTGAAAGTGCCACAACTGGCAATAAACGTTTGAGAGTTCACGATACAGGAAAAATGGCTGTGATCGTGAACAAACAAGCTCCATCGGGAATTGCTTCTGTTAAAGGAGTAAGAATATATCTCGACCCGGAGAAGACTAAAGATTACCCTAAATTGCATGCCTGGTATATGAACACAAAGAAACTTCGCCACGAAGAAGTTGTTCCTGTGCTTCTTGAAGCCGGTGAGAATGTCTATTCCTGTGAAATGGTAGATATAGATGTGCCGGTAAAAAAGAAAAAGACAATAAAATTATGCCAGAAATGCAATGAAAGTTTTATTCAAAGAAACAATGAAGTTCTTTGTGATGCATGTAATGATAGCCAAACGGAGACTATACAATATGAATGAAACAGTGATTTCGACAAAGGACAACAAACAGGTGATATACATTCCTGAGAAGTGTATCGGCTGTGGAACTTGTGTCATGGTGTGTCCAAAAGAGACACTGGTCATCGGTTCAGTCGGGCCGGTTGCCAGAGGACTCATCGACAAAGAGTTCCTGGAGATCAGACCGAACACATGTATAACATGTGGAATGTGTTCCAAAGTTTGTCCTACAGGTGCTCTTGAAATGAGAGAAGACGGAAAGCCAGTCGAGGAAAAAACCTTCCTCATAAATGCTATTAAACCAACCACTGTCAATGATGATTGTGTACACTGCGGACTTTGCGAGCAGGTATGTCCACAGGGTTGCATCGAAGTGGATCAGTGGCTTTCCAACGATAATGAAGCAAAAATCGATGGTACAACAACAATCAATCAGGAATGCTGCGTGCATTGTGGATGGTGTGAATCCGTTTGTCCGGTTGATGCCATAGAAGTGGAGAAACCATTTGAAGGAACTTGGTTCAGGGACGAGAATGTCTGCCAGGCGTGCCGTACCTGTGTGGATGTATGCCCATGCAATGCATTATTCAATCCGGAGTGGAAAGCCGGGGAACGTGTTGACAAAGTAGCCCAGAGGCCGGATGCATGTATCTACTGTGGAGCATGCGCAGTTTCCTGTCCAGTACAGGCAATTGATGTCAGGAAAACTGCAATTACAGCTGAAATGGAAAAGAAGAAAGTATTCGAGAAAAAACTCCTCGACAAACCTTCCCCCGAGCCAACACTTACTTCCAAACTTGTCACCGACGAATATGACTGTCTTGGCTGCGGAAACTGTGTAATTGTCTGTCCTGTGAATGCCTATGCAAACAAAGAACTTGCTGCGGGGCACCTCAATAACATGGATGAAAAAGCATTGCTGGAAGTCAAGAACGGAGCAGTTAATATAATTGATCAGGACGTTTGTGGCTCCTGTGGCGCATGTGCCATGATCTGCCCGACAAACGCTATATGGCTGGAGAAGAGAGAGGTGGAATAATATGGCAGCTACTATTGCAATAAAAAATGGACATGTTTTTGATCCCCTCAATGAGATAAATGGGGACATCATGGACATCTATATCAAGGACGGAAAAGTAGTCCCTGAATTATCTGATGCGGAAATGAAAAACGCAAAGGTCGTTGATGCCACTGGTAAAACTGTAATGCCAGGCGGTGTGGATTCACACACCCATATTGCGGGTGCCAAAGTAAACTCCGGCCGTCTGATGCGGCCAGAGGACAGTTATAAGTGGAATCGTCCAAAGACCTCAATAACCCATGGCGGAACCGGGGAAACCGTACCTTCTGTATATCTTGAAGGATATGAGTATGCCCAGATGGGATATACAACAGCTTTTGAAGCTGCAGTCCCGCCTATGGAAGCACGTCACACCCATGAAGAGATGCATTCCATCCCAATGCTTGACATGGGAGGATACCTTGTTCTTGGTAACAACTGGTTCATGATGCGCTATCTCAAGGAAGGCGATCTCGAAAAGGCTGCTGCATATGTGGCCTGGATGATGAGGACACACAAGACCTATGGTATAAAATGTGTGAACCCTGCCGGTGTGGAGAACTGGGGATGGGGTAAGAATGTCAAATCCCTGGATGAGACCAACATCCATTTTGAAATTACACCAAGGGAAATCATCGAAGGACTTACCGAAGTCAATGAAATGCTCGGTATTCCTATGCCAGTACACCTGCACGCCAACAATCTGGGTCATCCGGGATGTTATGAAACAACAAAGGAATCCCTTACCATTCCATCAAAAGTCAAACCCAATCAGGATATGGGAGTAGAATGGGCAGAAACCAAGATCGATCCTACAAAGGATAAATCCATCTACCTGACTCACTTGCAATTCAATGCTTTTGGCGGAACATCCTGGAGAGACTTTGAATCCGGTGTGAAGGATATTACAGATTATGTTAACAGTCAGGACCATGTGGTAATTGACAGTGGTAGTGTACCTTTCGGTGAAGCCACATGTATGACCGGTGACGGTCCGTCTATTCATGATATCGCAGTCCTTACAGGCGGTAAATGGTCCAACTGTGATGTAGAACTTGAATGTGGTTCCGGTGTATGCCCGTTCACATATCTTAAGAGCAACCCCGTACACAGTGTCCAGTGGGCAATGGGACTTGAATCTCTGCTTCTGATCGATGATCCATGGAAGACCATCATGACAACCGATAATCCTAACGGTGGACCATTCACCAAATATCCGAATGTCATGACCTGGTTGATGTCAGAGGCTTACAGGAATGAAACATTCAACGAAGTCCACAAATGGGCAAATGACAGAAGTACACTCGGTGGTGTCAGCCGTGAACTGTCGCTCTATGACATTGCAACCATTACCCGTGCCACTCCTGCAAAGACCAATGGTATGGCACACAGGAAAGGAAGTCTTGCTGTTGGAGCAGATGGTGATGTAACCATTTATGATATCGATCCAACCAGGTTGGACGTTACAGCCAACTACAATGACCTGCTCACCAAATTCAGGTATGCCGATTATACTGTCAAGGGTGGAGAAATTGTAGCCCATAACGGCGAGATAATGTCGATTCCCGAAAGAAGGACCTACTACAGTGACATAAAGGTCGATGCAAACGAGGAAAAGAAGATGCTTGAGGACGTGAAGGATTGGTTCAGGTACTACACCCTTGGTTTCGAGAACTATCCGACACCTGAGAAATACCTCGTCAACCCAACCCCCATCAATGTAAACATGGAGAAGTGATGTCATGACAGAGGTAGTACTTACACCAAACACTGAAATTGATATTAAGATCGAAGCCGATGTAATCAAACCAGATGAGTTTGCAGGCAAGAGCAAGGAAGAAATTGAGCAGTTGATTGTCTGGCAGGGACCGGACAAATTGCCCTTGAAGAATTTCTTTGATGTGAAAGGTCAGGGTGGAAGCTCTGCTGAAGAGACTTCCATTGTGATTAAAGGGGATGTAGCCCGCGTAAAAATGATCGGAGCGGAAATGACCGCCGGTAAGATCACTATACAGGGTTCCATCGGCCTGAAAGTCGGAGCTGAGATGAAAGGCGGCGAAATTGTCGTAGAAGGGGATGCAGATTCCTGGGCAGGAACCGAGATGAAAGGCGGTTTGCTCCATGTAAAGGGCAACACAGTCGATCACCTGGGATGTGCCTACCGCGGCAGCTGGAAAGGAATGACCGGTGGTCGTATCGTTGTTGACGGAAATGCCCAGAGCCAGATCGGCGGAGGATTAACTGGTGGCGAGATCATCGTTAACGGTAATGCCGAAAATTTCTGTGGTATACGCCAGTCCGGTGGTCTTATTGTCATCAGAGGAAATGCTATACGTGCAATTGGTGCCGAAATGAGCGGTGGGACAATTGTGGTCGAAGGCCATATTACCAATTTCACTCCCGGTATGCAGTATGAAGACGAGCAATATGATCTCTGTTTCGAAGACATCGAATGTGGCGGAGTATTCAAAAGATTCACAGGTGACTTTGCCATATCCAAAAAACCAAAAGGGATCCTGTATGCTGGCAAGGAAGCAAACCTGGAACTCTGAGGTGATATTATGAAAGCATTACTAAATACCGGAAGTACAATTTACGAAGGACAATTTGCCAAGGGTGGCGAAAAATATTCTGAAGGTTACATGAAGGAATGTGCCCTGTGCTGGATCTCCCCCTTAGATTTTGAAGAACTGGGATGTCCTGAAAAGGTTAAAGTAACCAGCATGGATGGTAAACATACCGTAGCTGTATACACAAGATGCACTGACAGGGTAATGTGCGGTAACATATTCATGCCCCGTGCTATCTGGTCCAATGTGGTAATCGACCCACACACCTTCTCCACAGGATCACCGATCTACAAGGGAAGTCCTGTAGATATAGAACCCACTGACGAGGAGGTTCTTACAGCCGAGGATATTGTATTGAAAGTATATGCAGGAGGTAAGTGAAATGTTCAAGAACATATTCTGTCCCGTCTGTGGTGCTTCTTGTGATGATGTACAGGTTGAACTGAAAGATAACAGCATCACTGTCAAGAACGCATGTAAGATGGGCAATGCAAAGTTCCAGGAGGTCGTAAGCGACCACCGTATCAAAAAACCCATGGTAAAAAAAGATGGGGAATTCGTGGAAGTCAGCTGGGAAGAAGCCCTGACAAAGGCCGCAGAAATTCTCGCAGCATCTAGAAAACCCATGCTCTTTATAGGAAGTGAAACCTCCTGCGAAGCCCAGGAAGTTGGTCTGCATATAGGCGAATATCTTGGTGGAACAGTAGACTCCAATGCGACAATCTGTCACGGCCCAACTGTAATGGGTATCCAGGAAGCAGGATGTGCCGCAGCAACTGCGGGTACAAAAAAGAACCGCAGTGACGTAAGCATCTACTGGGGTACCAACCCACTGGAATCCATGCCCAGGCATATGTCCAAGTATGGTATTTTCCCCAGAGGTTACTGGACCAAGAGAGGACGTTTCGACAGGAAAGTTATTACTGTAGATCCAAGAAGAACCCCTACAGCCGATGCTTCAGACCTTCATGTCCAGCTCAATCCCAACAGTGACTATGAACTGTTCAATGCTCTTTTGACAATCCTTAACGGCAAAGAGCCTCACCATTCCGTTGAAAAAGTAACCGGTGTTCCGATTGCTGTCATGGAAGAAATGGCGGACATGATTCTCGATGCCAACTTTGCCAGTTTCTCCGTTGGTCTGGGTGTAAGTTCATCATATGGAAAACACCGCAACATCGAAATGGCGCTTAACGTGGTCAAAGAACTGAACAACAACCACGGTACTAAAGCCAGTATCGGTGCCCTTCGTGGTCACTGCAATGTTGCAGGATTCAACATGGTTGCATCCTATCTCTACGGTTATCCCTTCGGTCTTGATTTCACACGCGGCTACCCCAGATACAACCCCGGTGAAACCACCTGTGTGGATATTCTCAGGGAAAAGGACACGGATGCGGCAATGGTTGTAGGTGCCGACCTTATGGCACATACTCCGGCAGACTGTGCATCCTATCTTGCAGAAATTCCAATGGTATGCATAGACATTGCTCCAGGCCCAACACCAACTGCAGCTGATGTAATACTGCCTGGTGTAATTGATGCCATGGAATGTGACGGTACATTCTACAGGCTGGACAACGTGTCTGTCTATTTCAAACCCTTTACTTCCTCTCCCTTTGACTTCACAGAAAGCAATGAGGATACCCTCAAACAACTCTTTGCGAAGATAAAGGAAATGAAGAGTTAAGCATGAGTAAAGCAGACTGGCACTTCGATAAGAAACCGGATACAGAGATTACGTGGAAAGAGGAGGAGCGGGATACTACCGCTCCTTATATTCCCATCCAGTGTATCGAAGTGAAAGGAGATGCTTCTCCAAAAGAGATCAGTGTAGATGTTGTTATTGAGAAAATGTATGAAGTATTCCTCAATGGCAACTTCATATCTTCTTTTTTGGCAAGCCCCCGACAACTTAAGGAAATGGCTGCAGGTCACCTCATATGTGAAGGACATATTGAAAATATTGACCAGATCATTTCTATTGTTATAGATAAAAATAAGTTGTTCTGCAAAACAAAACCATCATCCTTAGATAAGACCACTCCTAACCCTGAAATGAAGGTCAAAAGCAGTACCCTGTTCGATCTTATCGACTACATTTTTGAAAAGGGCAAGATCTGGAGGCGTACCGGTGGTGCCCATTCGACTGTAATCGCAACATCTAAAGGAGAAATCCTCACATTTTGTGAGGATGTCAGCCGGGCATCAGCAGTTGATAAAGCAATCGGTAAAGCTGCAATGGGGGGTGTGGAACTTGATAACTGCATAATGGCAACTTCTGGCAGATTGTCCGTTACAATGGTAGGAAAAGGCGTCAATGCCAGAATTCCCCTCATGGTAAGTAAAGCTGCACCAATGGATAAGGGAATCAGGCTCGCAAGACAAAATAATATGACGCTTGTGGGATTTGCACGCAGGCCCAATCTTTACATCTATTCCAATCCTGAGCGATTGATCTAAGGATAATATTTACTGAACAAAAGATATCTTTGTACCACAATTTCTGTGAAGCTGCTTTGTCCCGCCAGCCTGGCTAACTATTCTTAACATTGTTGGTGCATCATCAATTCTTGTACCCATTACAGCAGTAAAGCCTTCCTCAAAGAAAGGTTCTGGATACAGGGGAGTAGTAGGTCCAAGCAGAATCGCGTTAGATGCCTGGCTTACTGATTCCATCAAAGGACCAAGGGAGTTGTTCAAAAGAGTGGTACCTGTGATTATAGCAACATCTGATGATGCTATTGTTTCTTTCAGCTCTTCCTCGGGTACAATGGTTATCCTTTCATCTTTTATTGGCCTTTTTTCCGCCACATAAAGGGTTGAGGCTTTTTTTAGTATACCGGGAATCATGGGGGCAAAATGGCCCACCATTGCTACCCTGTCATTATTTTTAATAATATCCAATACACTGGTATCTGACGATTCGTAAGAAGAAATCTCTTCCCCGGTTTTTTTGATGAAAGCATTGAGTGCACTGGTCGCAACTGTTCGTTTTAGGGAATTGGATGATTTACCCATCTCAAGAACCCGGGGCAAAGGGTTATTATGAATTTTACCTGCGGATGAAAGGATTTCACAATGGGCTGATTGAGGAATCTGAGTTGCAGCAACACCGCCGTGGATACCAATTCTGGCACCACTGTAAACCACTCCCAGAGATATTTCATCTACAATGCTTTCAGGAAAAGTATCAGCATTTTCTTTAGCAAGCCTGTCAATCAATCCGGTTAGTATATCACCCATTGGAACACCTCAAATTCTTTCAATTCTGGTGGTCAGATCAAGAGGTTGAGCATAATAAGGTGCAGTGGAGACAATAATATCCACATAAGGAGCATATTGCGGAATCTCATCCGATTTAATACCACCCACAGCAATCTCAAGGCCGGGATTTATTGTTTTAAGTTTGGTAACAAGCACAGCCATTTCTTCGGGAGAATAATGATCAAGTAACAGGACATCGGCAATTTCAGCGTATTTGAGTGCTTCGTCATTATCACGTGGTTCTATTTCTATTTTTTTCACTGCCTTGAGATTCTCAAAAGAATCTGCCACATCCAGATGGTTCTGTGTCACAAGAATGGAATCACTCAAGGAATTACGGTGGTGAGTTCCTCCGGCTACCTTTACTGCCTTTAATTCGTATTTCCTGAATCCCGGATGGGTTTTGCGACTTGTGGCAATCATTATATCGGGATTTTCTTTTCTTGCAGCCTCTACGAAATTATGAGTCCGCGCTGCAATCGCACATACTATTGAAAGGAAAGTCTGAGAGACACGCCAGAGTTTGAACAATATTCTGAGGTTTCCTTGTGCGGAGAATATTACAGCCCCTCCTTCGAAATATTCACCGTTCTCAACCCTGTAGGTCACATCCAGTCCTTTGTTTTTGTAGAATTGTTCCAGATCATCAGCACATGCTCCAATTCCCTCATCCCGTGACAGAATGTTCAGGGTACCTCCACCATTTATCTGAAGCAATTCTGTGGTTTCATCCCCGTAAGGACAGTCTTCCTGCAAGTAATGTTCAAAATTCTCTATCATACTAAACCAACCTTTAATTTACGCCAGCCTTTCAAATCCTAAGTGTATAAAAGTTCCTGGACATCCCTCATTTTGCCAGCTGCATAGAATATAACACTTTCCGAATAGAATAAAAAGGTTTGGAGACTACCGATAAATGATGCATGTAACGATTTTTAAGAGAGGTAACATCTATTCGGCCAGTGTTTTTTCCGACAGAGACAATCGGCTATTTCCTATGCGTTATGTACATACATACATATCAATAAAAAGCTATCGATCTAAAACCCGACAGTTTGATATTGGGATAAATTAATTTCAGGAATATGAACCTTTCAGAAATTGTCAGAAAATTGGAAGTAATTGCACCTCCTGAACTTGCAGAAGATTTTGATGAAGGCAGGATTGGATTGACGCTGGACCTGAAAAATGAAGTTAATCGAATAGCTGTGGCCCTGGATCCTACTGAATATACGCTTAGCCGGGCAGCAGATATTGGAGCAGACCTGCTTATTACACACCATACCCTATTATTCCATTCGATTAATTCAATATCCTGCAAGCTGGCCACAAACCTGAAGATCGCGCTGGATAACAATATTTCCCTCTATGCAATGCATACCAACTATGACCGCGCAGAAGGAGGAGTGAATGACATTCTTGCTGAAAAGCTGGGTCTTAAAAATATTGAGAAACTGGACATGGGATGTATAGGAGAAATGGATCCTGTCTCGAAGGATGTTTTCATCAATCACGTGTGCAGGTCCCTGAACACCCATGTACAATACGTCGGTGAAAAAGAGATGATTTCCAAAGTTATGGTCTTCGGTGGGAGTGGATTTAAAGGACCTTTTCTTGATATTGCTAATTCAATGGAGGTAGATGCCTATGTGTCCTCCGAACTCAAACATGATGTGATCCGCAGTTTTACAGATATGCTGCTGGTGGATGCAACCCATTATGCCACCGAAAATCCTGCAATGCAAGCACTTGCAACCCGTTTGGAAAATGACCTGGGTATCGACACCGAATTTATTGACCACAATCCCCTGATACGCACTTCCTGAAGTGATAATATGGGTTCAGATGAAATATCGGATGATGAACTGGAAAACATGCTTGCAGAATCATCCAGAAAAAGGGATCGCAAACACCGGGGATTTGGTGGATACGAGCGCAATAAGATATACAGGGGTGCCGAGGTAAAGGACAAAAAGGAAGACTGAATCAGGGATTTTCGATTATTTTCTTCCCGTGATCCATTGGTACAACATGAAGTTGTGCATCTTTAAATTCATTCTTCAAGGGCTCATCTTCTGCGATCCTGTCCAGAGTAACAGCTACAGCGGCCACTTCTGAATGAGGCTGGTTACCCACCGCAACATTCCAGTCAGCCAGTTCATAGACCTCAAAGGGGACTTTTTCCGCACCGACAACGATCATGAGTTTTTCACATTCCTGCATAGACGCAACGGCATCTGGCAGATTGATACCATACATTGAAAGATGGCAAACCTTCCCGCCTTCTGATTTCCATTTTTTAATCTCGGTCTTCCATTTTACATCATTGCGGATATAAAATTCTCCTCCCCAGCGTTGGCACAGCTGGGTCACGCTCCGGGTAATAGAGGGATCGTTACTTGCAAGGAGTATCCCTTCAGCACCGAAAGCCCTTGCTGTAAGGGCCACGTGGGTTGTGATACGTTTATCTCTTTGAGGCCTGTGTCCCAGACGCAGTATTACAATTCTTTTCATGGGCAAAAATAGGAAAAAGGATATTAAAGCGTAATGGCCGCTTTACACTTCCTTAAAGGATTGTACTCGTTCAAGTAGCATACCTTCAACCACTATAGGGGAGTCTCTTTGGGCATTCCGCAGAGCTGTTTCCAGTTTATTTTTCTTTTCTGCGTGAATGGTAAGAACGGGTTCACCTTTTTTGACCGGCTCTCCCTGTTTCTTATGAATCAGCACACCCGCTCCCTTATCATTGGGTGCACCGGCAAGCCGTGCAATCTGCACCACTCTCTTATTTTTGAATTCAAGTACATATCCATTTGCAGGTGCGGTTATCTCAGCTGTATGCTCACCGGCAGTAATATCCTTGTAAGTCACATCGGGATTGCCGCCCTGTACTTCTATTATTTCCCGGAATTTGGCAAGAGCTTTGCCATTTTTAAGAGTTTCCATGGCAAGTTCATTACCCTGGCCACGGGCAGCCACTCCACCCATCTCAAGCAGCATTCCTGCAAGAACCATACTTTTTTCGATAAGACTGTTAGGTCCTTCACCTGTTTCCAACACTTTGAGAGCCTCTCGTACTTCAAGTGCTGGTCCCACAGTCCGACCAATCGGAGAAGCACCGTAGGTAAGGGCACAGTCCACATTCATTCCGAGTCGCTCACCCAGATTGATAAGATCACGAGCAAGTTTTCTACCTTCCTGCACGTTTGCAATCTTGGTACCGGGGCCGGTGGGTATGTCAATAACCACATTATCAGCACCAACAGCTCCCTTTTTAGCCATTATTGATGCCAACAGCTGACAGTGTGGATCAATGGAGAGGGGGTATTCTACTTTGATAAGTTTGTCATCTGCAGGGGCTATGTTGGTGGCACCACCCCATACCAGAACACCTCCAACCTTTTCTGTCATTTCCTTTACCTGGGAAGCGGAAAATTCAACGGGTGCCAGAACTTCCATAAGATCGGATGTCCCCCCTGCACCTGTAATTGCACGGGAACTTGTTTTTGGAATAAGTAGCCCGTTAGCTGCTACAATAGGTACTACCAGAAGAGAAATTTTATTACCCGGCACTCCTCCGATAGAATGCTTATCCATGATCGGACCCTTCGCAAATTCAAGTTTTTCTCCTGTATCTATCATCGCCCGGGTAAGCCATTCGGTTTCGTCATCCGTCATATCATTTATATAAGTGGATGTCAGGAAAGCAGCTAGTTCGATTTCACTCAAGTTCTCTTCCACAATATCTTTGACAAGGCCATATATCTCTTCCTGAACAAGTTTTTCCCCATCCATGTTTTTGCGGATCAATCGTGCAGATTTGGGTTTCTCTGCAGGTTCGATCTCTACAATTTCAGTCCACTCCCTCTGAAGCTGTTCTTTAACTTCGTGATACAGTCCGATCATTCCCGGAGATATCATATCTTCTGTAAAATCCACAATTGCTGTAACTGTAACATGCCCTGTTACACGAACCCGGTCTCCTTCATAAACACCCAGTTCTTTAGCATCTATGGAGTTAAGTATAATTTTGTATTTTCCGACTTTGATATCGATTGGCTGGACTTTAAGTTCCATTCTTACACCTTATATGAGTTTTATATTATATTACATCGATAATTTATTTAACTTTTCAAGAAGATTTTGTTTATCCAAGTTATCTACTTTTCATTTATGCTTATTCAAAGCAAATCTTAATGGAATCATATATCGAAAAAGCTATATAAACTTCTGCAGGAAAACAAATCTTAATATATAATAAATGAACTGTACCACGCTTACACATGGAGATCCCTACAAGTGTCCATATCACCCATTGGATGTTTTTTTGTGATAATAATTACCATGTGTGTACATTGATATTATATCACGCTGGGTGGACATTATACTAATAAGTGTTGTAGATCTACATCCAATAAACAAGGATTGAATCTGCTTCCTGCAGGACAGCTTGATGATGGGCATATATTAAAAGCAATATTTGGTAACAAATCCAGATAAATATCGTCGACCATGCCGTTTTTATTTCTTGGTATCGGCATATATGTAAATTATATACTAAATAAAAATGGTTCTATATGGCTGATATGGGGGATTTATATTGTCGTTTTTTCAATGGTTGGACATCCAGAACCTCTTGAAGACAATATAAACCTTGATAAAGGAAGACTTGGAGTAGGAATTGTTACTTTTGCTCTTGGAGCACTCTGCTTCACATTGGTACCTTTCACGATTGTGCAGTGATTCAGGTGTCTGTTGTATAGATTTTGTGTCTCATTATGAAGGTAGATATAGCAACACAAAAACCCAGCAAACTTGAGATTATAAAGACTACAGCAAGGTTGGAATTTAACAGTATTACACCAAGTACCGCAGGTGCTGCAGTTTGGCCGACATACTTCATTGTATTAAACAGTGACACAACACTTCCCATTTCATCATCAGGAGCCACCTGAGTGATAAGTGCGTTTAGCAACGGTTGAACCATCCCAAAACCAACACCAAAAACCAGCAATAACATGAATACCAGTGGTATAGAGTTAGCACCAGACATTCCCACGACTGCAATACCTAGTAAGGTGAACCCAATCCCAAGTATGGTATATTTTGGATATTTTGATGCCAGACGTTTTGCTTGGGATGCAAATATCACCACAGAAGCACCCTCTACACCAAGAGCCAGACCTGCACCCTGTGATGTAAAACCAAAATTATCTTTCAATATAAATGGGACATAAATTACAATTGTGTATAAAAGGAAGAATACTGCAAAACTTAAAAACACTGTATATGCCACTCTGATATCTTTGAGAGACATGAACATTTTTTTAAAACCTGTTCTTTGTTCTGGATTGGCCTTCATGTTCATGGTTTCGGGCAAGACAAGCATTGCTATAAATGCAAGAGGAATAGTCAACCCATAAAACAGGAAGGAGTAATTCCACCCGAAAACTGCAAGGGTTCCCCCAATAAATGGTGCCGACACCGAACCTACGGCTGTGGTCATGCTCATTATGCCCATAGCATGAACTCTTTCAAGTCCATCATAGAGTTCGCCTATCATGGTCATTACCACAGGCACCATGCCTGCAATACCGATACCCTGGATAAATCTGAATACAAGAAGTATTGGAAGGTTTGGTGCAAAATAACCCGCCAAACCAGCTACTCCATTTATTAAAAGACAGGGTATGAGCACTTTTTTGCGACCTATTCTATCTGTCACCACACCTAACAGTACCATGAACAATGCGGTAGAAATCGTATATACACCAAGCACCCATCCAACCGCTTCACGGGATGTATTAAGCGGCTCGACCATTGATGGTAATACAGGCCCCATTAGTGCACCGCCAGCCATACCGAAAAAAGCAACAAGACATATGATAGAAAGCACCAACTCATCCATGAATCCCATTATAATCAGTCCTATCAGTATTGTATTTTAACCGGGATATCATTATTTATAGATCCCTGAATTATCGATAAATATAATATTTATTGGGTAATAAAGTGGCTTCAATTTATACATTTGCCCGGGGAAAGAGAAAAACGGCAAAACTACTGTTTCTGCCAATGTAGCCACATCTCTTGCAGGTGCAAGAAGCCAATTCACAGGTGTTTTTGATCCGGATCAGTTCACCCGTATATTATTCCATGCTTCTGTGATCCAGGGGTTTGTTACAGGAATCGTAGCGGGCCAGATGAGGGAAGGACAGGTGTCAGCAGGCTTAAAGTACTTCTTATTGCTGACCATCATAGCACGGACCACTTTCACCTTCCTTATCTGAGAGCCTTTTCAAGATTTTCGTTTACCTTTTCCCTGATATTCCTGAAAAGGTCTTCTCCCCCAGTATCTATTCCCACAACCAAGGGGCCGAATTCATTCATTTCAAGTACCCATATTGCTTCTGGCATACCCAGATCAAGCCAGTGGACATCACAAACCTTTGTTATGGAATTGACCGCCAGTGCAGCGCATCCTCCCGTATAGGCAAGATAGACACATTTTCCTTTCATTGAATCGGCGACATTGTCCATTCCACCCTTACCTATCAACATTCTCACATTGTGCTTTTTCAGAAGTTGAGGAGTCATTGCAGACATGCGTGCACTGGTGGTCGGGCCGGCTGCCACAGGTTGCCATATTCCAGGTTCCTTTTCCTGAATAAGAGGACCACAATGATAGATAGTAGACCCGTCCAGATCAAAGGGCATATTTTCCAGAGGGGTTTCCAGAATACGTTTATGAGCCTCATCACGGGCTGTGAGGACTTTGCCTGATATGTAAACTATATCACCAATTCTCAAGGGTGATATGTCCTCGATGGAAAGAGGGGTTTTCAGATGATATTCCATTTGCCATTACCTCCAATAACAGCTGTGGCATGCCTGTTGGCCCAGCACTGGATGTTGATAGCCACGGGCAGGGAAGCAGTGTGGCAGTGGGCTGTCCTGATATGTACCGCCAGAGCCGTCGTATCGCCACCTGTACCCATAGGACCAACCCCAAGGGAATTGACTTTTTTCAGCAGAGCATTTTCCTTTTCATCCATGTCATTTACCGGCTCCAGCAAAGCGCACTTGGCAAGCAGAGCGGCTTTGTCAAATGATCCACCAACACCAATACCCAGGATCACAGGCGGGCAGGGCTTTCCCCCGGCATTCCTGACGGTTTCAAGGACAAGACGGTCGATTGAATCACCTTCTGTGGGATTAAGCATTTTCAGTATGCTCATATTTTCCGAGCCTGCACCTTTGGGAACGGCTGTGATCCTCAATTCTTCTGAATTATTTAAATAATATTTTATATCCGGTAACCCATCTCCAGTATTATCCCCACTATTAATACGTGTCAGGGGATGTACGGCATTGGGCCGCAGAGGTACAGCAGATGTGGCCTTCATCACCCCCTCAATAAGAGCTTGTTCAATATCTGGAAGGGGTGAGAGTTTGCGGCCGATTTCCACAAAAAGAATGATAATTCCGGTATCCTGACATATGGGCACAGAATGTCTGCGAGCAATCCCTGTATTTTTCAGTATTGCCTGCAAATGGGAGCGTGCAATCTCACTGCTCTCCTCCTGCTCAGCGTTTTCCAGACAAGCAACCACATCATCAGGCAATTCAGTCTCTGCCCTTTGTATGGCCGAGACTGTTGCCTGCACAATGTCTTCATATTTTATTCCTGATTCCAAGAAAAATCACCTGCATTATAAAAAAAGGAAGATGACTACGCTGCATTATAATTTTCAGACCAGCTGTCACATTCCCTCTTCAAACTGGAATTTGTGCCTGTTCATTTTCATTATCTTTACAAGTGATAACATTACAGGTACTTCTACCAGTACACCTACTACAGTTGCCAGCGTTGCTCCTGAAGTTGCACCAAACAGTATTAATGTGGTGGCTACTGCCAGTTCAAAGAAGTTACTTGGTGCAATAAATGTAGAAGGTGCAGCTTCATAGAAGGGGATTTTCAGTTTTTTTGCGCCATAATAGCTGATTGCAAATATAAAATATGTTTGCACTATGATAGGTATAGCAATCAGGACAATATGTAAAGGATATTTGATTATCATTTCACCCTGAAGAGTGAAAATCAAGACCAAGGTTATAAGGAGTCCCGCGGGTGTAATCCATTCTATTTTATTGATGAGATTGTTTTCAAACCAGCTTAGGCCTTTGCTTTTAATGACATAATGTCTGGTTAACATTGCGAGGACGAGAGGGAGCGCTACATAGAATAGTACAGAATAGAATATGGTCAGTACAGGTATTGGGAAGTCAGTGGTCTGGCCAACAAGAAACGCTCCCAGGGGAGCAAACAATATCAATATAATCAGGTCATTTACAGAAACTTGTACAAGAGCGTAATTGATATTACCGTTTGCTAAATATGTCCATACCAGTACCATTGCGGTACAGGGTGCAAGTCCCAGTATAATTAAACCCGCAATATATTCCGCTTGAAGATTAAGCGGTATAAGACCAGAGAAAAATATACTGATAAATATCCAGGCAATTATGGTCATTGTAAATGGTTTGATTGCCCAGTTTACAAAAACGGTCAGATAAAGAGGTTTTTTATTTTCTTTTACTTTTAGTATTTCTTCAAAACTTATTTTTAACATGATGGGATACATCATGATCAAGAGGACGATTGCAATTGGAATAGACACATTTGCAATTTCATATTGACCAATTGTATCTGCAAATTTGGGGAACAGGGAACCTATTGCAGTACCCAGTACAATACAGATGGCTACCCATATGGACAAATACTTGCTGAAAAAATCAAGTTCTCTTTCTTCTTCCATTGTTTTCACCTGTTATCTGCAGGAATTAGCAATATTGGTTTGACAGTATTTCGGAGGAGGTTTTCGGCAGTACTTCCCAGAAGAATATCCTTTAATGATTCGGTTCCATGTGTGGTTATCATTATCAGGGTGATTCCCATTTCTTCTGCAAGTTCATCCAGTATTTTTGCAGGTTTGCCTTCCTTTACAACATAATTGACTACCAGCTTTTTCTCCAAATCATTACCGATCTCATAGAGTTTATCAAGACTTCCCTTTTTCTTATGTTCAAGTTGAGGCTTATTTTTTGCATTTTCTATAATATGTACAAAGACAACTTCATGGATGACATCTGTCATTTGCCGGAGCATATCAAGTATTTTACTTGAATTATCCGAGAAGTCTAACGGAACCATTACTTTTGAAAACTTTGCAGAACATGCCTTCGCATATAATTCTTCTTCACCGTTTTCAAGTTTATTGTATTTCTCAATGAGCAGAATCTTATCGGACCTTCGGGAAATATAGTTTGTAGTCCTGCCTGTAAGCTTTCCTTTTATAACTCCCGATGTGGTTGCACCCATAACAATACAATCTACGTTTTCTTCATCTGCAACTTTAATTATAGTTTTATTAACATCGCCTTCAACAACATGTGTGACTGTATCGATTCCCATTTCTTCCAGCAGTTGCTTGTATTCAGCAATTTTTTTCTTTGCATTTTCCTCGAACATGGGAGCAAGTCCCTGGGATTTAAAAATGTCCACAACATGCAACAATATAGCTTTCTTCAAGCCTGTGTTTTTCAATTCTGCAATACAGGAGAGCAGTTTCTCACTCTCAATCGTAAAATCAGTAGGTATAAGTATAGTTTGAATCATGTTTTCCCCAAATATTATCTACTTAATAGACAAGGAGATCTTGATATAATATCAGATATCTATTTACAATACGATAATTTATTGGAAATCGATGCTGACTCTTCCGGATTTCTTTGCCAGGGATTCAGACAGAATTCCCATTTCCATCCTGCACACATGTAATATTCCACAGGGCACAAGACAATTGGATGAGCAGTTCAATTCCTGGGCCTTTGATATCACATAATTGTCCTTGATATCAAGTGTCTGATCAATGGGTACTTCCATATGCGACATCTTTTTTATTTTAGCACAATCCGTTTCGATGTCAATAATTATGTTTTTTCCTTCCTTTTTCCCAACAACTTTATGTTCAAATCCACATATGCTTGAATTAATGGTAATTTCAGCCATTCTTTATCTCCGTTGTGTGACAACTAATATATCGAATATCGCTAGTTAATTGGTTGTTATTTCTTGTATATATATGTATTTCAACGAATTTTGAAATACCAGCATGTAAATAGATTTTTTGCGTGTACTTTAATTGATTCATCCTATTTTAAAGAAATTTTTATCTAAACCCTGTAGAGGTACAGACGATCTTGAAAGCTCTTTGGTTGATCGATTCAGTGTGGATAAAGGGGCTACATAAGTATCAAAGTCATGGAGAATTAATCATGACAGAAGAACTGAAATTTTGAAAATGTAAATATGAAATACTCACATAGTGTTATTTAAAATTAAAAACAACAACCTACAAAAATAAATGCAACAAAATACATTTACATTTCTGCCCTAAATGATTCTTGAAAACTGAGAAAATATAGCCGGTTAAAGAGGTAGTTGTTAAATGAAGTTAAAACATGTAAAATATGGATTGGTGCGAGAGGGGGGATTCGAACCCACGAACTCCTACGAGAATGGATCTTGAGTCCATCGCCGTTGGCCGCTTGGCTACTCTCGCACACTTTTTATTGCAGATTTGGTTTGACATTTTCCTGCAACCAGAATATGCAACCTCTAAATAACATGATTTTTTATAAATCTATCGCAGGAGACCTGTAATTGAGACAGCACCGACAACTTGCTAGCCATTCCAATAAGTGCCCTAAAAAGTACATTTTTTATTGCAAGCAGGGACACCTCAATACATCATACAAAATCTATTTTTGCAATAAGTTCCAGGTTCCATATACAGAGGTGGTTTCATGAAACATCCAATATTTCTTTTCCTTATCATTATAGTGCTTGTAGCAGGCTGTATTTCCAACACACCGCAGGAAACAGAAGATGGTGTGCAGGACAATGAGACAGAAACACTGGAATATGACGGTGTTGAACTTACACCGATTGAAGAGCAGCGCAACAATGGCATCAAGGGAACCCAGTATATTGATAGAGAGACCTACACACTCAAAATCAGTGGAATGGTAAATGAAACTACACATACAAGTTATGAACAGCTCGCCTCTTACCCGGCCGTTTCCAGGGTTGTGCCGCTTGACTGTGTAGAAGGCTGGCGCTTTACAGCACTGTGTACCGGTACAGACCCTGCTGGAAGAAGCCGGAGTCAGGACAGGGGTGAACACGGTTATTTTCTATTCAAAAGACGGTTATTCTACATCCCTTTCCCTGAATTACCTGATTGATAACAATATTATCGTTGCCTACAAACTTAACAACGTCACCCTCCCCCCGGGAAAGAGGTTTTCCCCTGCAACTTGTAGCAGAGGGAAAATATGGTTACAAATGGGCTAAATGGATTACCGGGATCGAGGTGACGGACGATGAGAATTATGAAGGATCCTGGAAAAGGCGTGGCTACAATAATGATGCAGATGTGGATAGCCCAAAGTTTCAATAATCATAAATGAATTTCAGAAATTGGAAGGAGACAGAGATATTAAGAATCGGGTGCAAACCATACAATTTGGGACTTTATGTATCTAAGCCTAAATACCTCCGCCTTACTCTTCCAGAATTTACAATCAATCCTCTGTTGCGTTTATACTTCTACAATATAATATACAGAGTATATAGAATAAATATATCACAGAACCACAGGTCAGAACCAATTGTACCTGACATATACTGATACTACCGGATAAGTCTGCAATTTTCGGGAAATAAACTTTTTAAATAGAAACCCTGTCTATTATTAACGATGGGAAAAAATGAGACTAACGATGAGCAAATCTGTGGCTCTCTTGATAAAAACAAAGAAATCGTGCTGAAAGTCGCCAGAGAAGGCTGGAATCCTGTTATAATAGATAAGCACTGTACAGATGATTATCTGATGCATTATGGCGGAGAAAAGCTGGACCGAGAAAATCTCAAGGAATTCATGGGTGCCATACACCATGCCCTTCCAGACCTCCATTTTGAAATAGAAGATATAATAGCTGAAAATGACAAGGTTGTTACACGCTGGAAGGCAGAAGGGACCCATAAAAAAACATTTCAGGGTGTGTTTCCTACAAACCGTAAAGTTAGTTTTACAGGCATAACCATAAGCAGGGTAAAGGATGAAAAGATTGCCGAGGACTGGGAAGAAGTAGACCAGCTCAATTTCACCCAGCAGTTTGGTGTCTATCCCGACAATATATAATTTATTCTATAGCAGGCTACACTATCCTTTGCCCATTTGATTTTAATATAAAAAGATATTAATTCAACCACCTAATCATCACTGGCATAACCATCGGAGAATTCAATTGGACACTACTAACCTCATATTGGCGATATTTTTAGTATACTGGGCTGCAGTTGCCTATCTTAACAAAAAGGGAGTACTGGAAAAGTACAACATATCCGCATACGGCCCCATACTCATGATCAGAACTGTCAGGGGGCTGGCTCTTCTGGATAAACTTGCAAAACCCCGCCGTTACTGGAGAGTATTTGCAAATACCGGCATTGTGCTAATGTTCATAGGCATGTTTGCCATGCTTTTTATTGTCATTCTTTCAGATATCGCGCTTATTTCTTCCCTTACAGAGAATGCAATGCCTCAACCTGGGAAATTCAACGAGGCCCGCAATGTATTCCTGATTCCGGGAGTCAACGAATTTATTCCGCTTACCTGGGGCATCATTGCCCTGGTAATAACACTGGTGGTTCATGAATTTGCCCATGCCATTCTTGCCAGGGTAGAAGATATCAGGGTAAAATCCATGGGAATACTTTTTGCCCTGGTGCCTATTGGAGGATTTGCTGAACCCGATGAGGAGCAACTTTTCGGGGAAGGGAAAGACGAATTTGGAAGTCCTGCAATAAATGAGAAAAAGGCCACCAGAAACCAGCGTGCACGCATCCTGGCCGCCGGAGTGATGTCCAATTTTGCAGTGGCTCTGATTGCTTTTGTTCTCTTTTTCGGACCAGTACTGGGGGCTGTAGCTCCTATGAGCGACACAATGGTAGTGGATGTTAAAGAAGACTCTGTAGCTGATATTGCAGGTATTGAAAAAGGAATGGTAATTACCGGCATCGATGACAGGGAAGTACGTTATGCCAACGATGTTGTAGCCTATTTGAACAAAACAGAAACCGGTTCCACGGTCACCTTGAAGGCAGCCAAAGACCGAGAGATAAGAGAGTATGAACTGAAAGTAACCGACAGGCAGGATACCGGAGATTTTGGGATATATATCAATGATATTGTAGATGGTTCACCTGCAGAAAGAAGTAATCTTGAAAAAGGGATGTTTTTACTTTCCATCAATAATGTTACCACCCAAACCCCTGAAGAGTTTGTCAATTTCATGAATACCACAACTGCCGGCCAGGAAGTGGAAATTGAGGTGAAGACACCCGAGGGAGAAAATGAAATATACACCCTTACACTGGGGCAACACCCGGATGGCAATTCCGAAAAAGGGTTTTTGGGAGTTTATTATGGCACAGATGGAGTAAAAAATATACCGCTAGGACTTTCCATCGGCGAGTACCCCGCCCACGAATATCTGGATATGCTCAAAGGCCTGCCTTCTATGCTTACAGGTGTAGCTGGCTGGGTAATTCTATTAGGTCTGCCCATAATAGGATTTGCAGGAGAAGGTTTCCCCGGCTTTAGTGGCACTTTTGCTCAGTTCTATGAACCTGTTGGATGGGGTGAGCCTCTCGGTGTAGGAATTTTCTGGATTGCCAACAGCCTTCTCTGGATTGGATGGCTGAACTTCTATGTAGGTTTATTCAACTGTCTTCCGGCTGTCCCGCTGGACGGAGGACATGTATTCAGGGATTACCTCCAGTCATTCCTCAAAAGGTTTACAGGGGATGAAATCAAGTCAACCACCCTTGCAGGGACCATAGCAGGCACATTTACAATCCTAATCATATTATCCTTTGTCCTGATGATATTCGGACCCTATATAGTTCATGGTTTCTAAAAACAAGGATGGATGAAAATGAAATTACCGGCCATATGGAGGCGATCACTGTACCATTACCTGGGAATTTTCCTGGGAGTGGTAATCATAGATACGATCATCTTCCTCCTGCTGGTAAATTATGAAGGGCAAACGCAGTTTTCTAATCCTGTAGATGCTCTATATTGGGTAATTACAACTACCACTACTGTAGGTTACGGAGACATTGTATTAACAAGTCCAATTGGCAAATTTTTTACCATCTTCGTAGAATTGAGTGGTGTAGTCATGGTATTTGGTATTTTGATTACTTTTGTCATAACACCGTGGTTTGAAAAAGCCCTGAACATGCCCCTTCCAACAAAAGCGCCGGACTCCTTTTCTTCCCATATAATCATTTGTGGCTACAACCGGTTAATGGAAACGCTTATAGATGAACTTGAGGAGCAGAAAGTCAATTTCATAATCATTGAAGACAATGAAGAGATACTTCGAAGCCTTATTGAAAAAAAGCTACCATGCATATACGGTAAAGCCACAGATGATGAAACACTGGAAAATGCCAGGGTTGGCAATGCTCGCTTTTTGATAGCAAATCGCTCTGATGAAGAAAACGCCAGTATTGTCCTTGCCGCTTCCAGTCTTGCAGATGTTCACATAATAGCAGTAGCCGAAGATTCAGCAAATATCAAATACCTCAAATATGCAGGTGCAAATCGTGTAGTTTCCCCAAAGCTTGTACTTGGCAGGTTCCTGGGAAAAAAAGCACTGGACCCTTATGTAATGGGTCTTGGTGGTGCAACTACATTCCTGGATAAATACAGCATTGTAGAACTTCCCGTATACCCTGCAAGCCAGCTTGTTGGCAAATCATTCAACGAAGCTAATATCCACAAGAAAACAGGAGCGAATATAATAGGAGTAAGGAAAGAAGGTAAATTGTTCCTGAAAGTTGAGGATGAAGAAATAATTAAAGAAAATACTGTACTGCTTGCAACCGGTACAATGGAACATTTGAGTGAATTAAAAGATCTTACAAAATGATAGGTGATCTGGAATGCAAATGGGCCATATAATCGTTCTTGGATACGGGGATGTAGGTAAAAGAATTGTAGAAGTACTTGACGAGAACGACATCCCTTTTGTCATTGTTGATTCAAAAGAAGGGCTTTTCCCAAGACCTGATTTTGAATATATAGTGGGTAATGGTACGGAAGAAGAGGTACTCAAAAATGCAGGTATTGAGAATGCCTCTACAGTGATAATTTGTCTGAATCAAGATACAGATATTATTTTTGCCACTCTTATCTCCAGAGGGTTGAATCCGGAGTCCACAATATATTCCAGAGCAAATTCAGTAGAATCCATTGACAAAATTTACAAAGCAGGAGCGGATTACGTTGCTTCCCTTTCTATAGTTGCCGGCCAGATGCTGGCAAAAATAACTTCTGTTTGTTATGGGACCGGAGGATACTGTCCGATAGAAGACATAATGCTTTATGAAGGAATTGAAATTGAGCGTCATGTCGTGGGTAAGAATATGGAGAATAAGACAATCGGCGAACTTGACCTCTATAATACTCTAGGATGCCGTGTAATCGGCTATATGCAAGGAGATAAGAAAAAGATAGAAGAACTGGATGATGTAGTACTTGAAAAGGGAGATGTCATATCTGTTGTAGGCACACGTGGGGATATTGCCCGCTTCAAAGAAAGATACAAAGATGTAAAGGACAAGTAAGATATAATGGCTGTAGATCCCTTTCTTCTTACAATCCTAATCCTGGGACTTTCCTCCATTTTTGCATTATTGGGAATTGGGGGGGCAGTAATATATGTACCCCTTTTTTACTGGATGGGCATTGACCTGAGAATAGCAATCCCGCTTGCCCTTCTACTCAATGTGACCACAGCCGGTTCAGCTTCATTGACATACCTGAAAAAAAAGATGATTGATTTTCATACTGCAATTCCTTTCCTTATCTTTTCAGTGATCGGAGCACCAATTGGAACACATATTGGCATGAGAGTCTCAGAGGAAACAATTCTCTTTATTTTCAGTATTGTAATCGTTCTTGTCGGATTAAGCATGCTCATTAATGGCAAAAAACAAGCACATATAGCAGAACCAGCAACCCACAGGAGACTGTTTTTGGGATCACTTGTGGGTATTGGGGTAGGAATATCTGCGGGAATGCTGGGTATCGGAGGGGGAACTTTCGTGGTGCCCCTGCTCCTTGGTCTTGGCTACGGGATAAGGGAGGCACCCGCCACTTCATCACTAATTGTGATGATCTCTTCACTGTCCGGCCTTCTCTCCCATCTCAACAATATAGAAATTTCTGGTACTACAATGCTTTTATTTGCGACTGCCTCGCTGATTGGAAGCCAGTTTGGATCCAGGATTATGTACACCTCTAAATGGAATCTTGAAACCCTTTCCAGAAAATATTTCAAAAAAATTTTCGGATTGATGCTGATAGTAGTCGCTATATTGTTGCAATATCGCATCAATTTTTAACTGTGGCTATAGAAAAGTTTAATAGACGTTATCACTATGATAAGGCTGCTTCCTGCGGGCCCGTGGGGTAGCCAGGATATCCTGATGGGCTTCGATGTAACCTGAAAAAGGTGCGAAGATACCCATTGACTCGTGTTCGAATCGCGGCGGGCCCGTTCTGTTTTAAATGGTAGTTGAATATCGGTTACTTATTCATCCAGATTGATCTCAAAACCTACAACCGGTTGCCCAAGCCCGAAATTAAGTATGACTTGCGGATGAATTTCTCCCATTACACCCACCTTTGTGCCATTTACCAGAATATCTGCTCTCCTGCCTTCAATAAATGCAGGGTCTTCTGATGGCTTGACTGAATAAGGGATATTTCGCTCCATCATCATTGAATCAACAATTTCTCTTATTTCCTCGAAATTTGCCAGTGCATGGATAGACATAGCTGCCAGATGCAGTTTATTTGCACAATTTACGATTGCCTCACCGACCTCAAATATGCGCTGAGGTAGTTCATGATGCTGGTTCAGGGAAAGAATTTCCAGCTGATTGGGCAGAAGGGTCGTGCGTATCATTGTCTGATCTTCACTGATGGGATGCATTACAGGTGTCACATCTTCTGTATGTGGCCTTCTCATATTATCAAAATGCACCTTCTCACTGGTAAGAGTGAAAGGCATCACTTCAGAATATCCCAACCCAATCATGATCTCCCTGATATTATCCTGCAGCATGGAAAGGGGATGTGCCTTACCTGTCGTGGAGGTGGAGGGGAATATTGCTTCAATATTGTCAAAACCTACCGAAATTGCAATGTCTTCAATTATGTCATAATTATGGAGGATATCTGCCCTGTAGGGAGGAATTTCTATCTCCACTGCATTGGTGCCTGCAGGTGATGCTGCATAACGCATTCTTCTCAAATGACCTGCTACTTCCTCTGATGTGAAGTCCATACCAACAAGGGATTTTACTTCATCCATTGAAATAATACGTTTTTCCGGTGAGAGATCAGGAGTGATCTTTGATTCCCCATCGGGATTATTAATCTTAACTGATTCAATCCGGCCTCCACGATCGGCTAGTGCAGCCACAACAATGTTGAGGGCTGTATAAACTTCGCCACTCAGGCCTGTTACATCTATGAAAATATCGGTGGTATTTTTGTTCACCATGGTTAGTGTTCCGTTAATTATAGGTGGGAAGGAAAGCACCTGATCATCAGCATCAAGTATAAGGGGATATTTGGAATAGCCTTTAAGGAGATGGGCAAAACGTGTGCCCTTTGGGTGCTTTTCAAGAATGTCGGCCAGGTTCATGGGTTCGGTGAAATCGAGAGGAACAAAATCCACTGATGGGTCGCCACCAATATACTTGAAAGGTGGTTTGACCCCGGAGAGATCATGAACCCCGATTGACACTTTCTTACGGTCTCTGCCCAATCCCCAATGCAGGGATTCCTGCAGATCCATCAGGGATTTTATTGAGGATTCGGTGAATTTGACTCCGCGGACAATAGCACAAGCAAGCACAGGACGGATACTCTTTATATCGTTGTCCAGAAATATTTCAACATCTGAATCGTTAATATTATATTTTACAGGCCCTGTTTCAATATCCATAAAACCCCGCATTGCTCTGGAAACACCTTCAACACTATATAGATCGGGACGGTCGGGGAAGAATTCGATATCAATGGATTTGTCTTCAAGACGTTCGATATCTGCTCCGATCATGGGAACCCTATCTATTATGCTATCCCGGTCAGTACCTGTAAGTTTCTCAAGGTCTTCATAATCCAGTGTTATAATGGGCATGGGGATCTTCCGTAAAGTTGGTTTGTATGCTTGGAAAATGGGTATCTAAGATTTAATGTTTTTCATGGATAGAAGGAGAATATTATCCATAACTATAATAATGATTATAATATTATTACTGATATATATGTACGCTGCATATAGGCTCATAATACCCATAAATAATAATTGATTTCCGGTGACAAAATGAGTGATGAAGATTCCGTAAAAAGGGGTATGGATTATTCAGGCAAGGGAGATAATTCAAAGAACAATAAAAGCTCATCCACTGGCAAGCGAGAAGGACCGGGAGTAATAGAACCAAAACTTTTCAAACCCGGCTCCTTCCGTAAAAAAGAAAAAACTTCTCAAAAAGATACCTTGTTTGTTAAAGAAAAAAAGGATGAAATTATTTTCTCACCTTCCAAAGGTGAAAAAATCATAAGTAGAGAAAATCCATCTGCAAACGAAAATAATGAAGAGCAAAGAATACTATCAGGTGGAGAATCAAATACTTCCGATTCTAAAGAGGATTTGCCAAATATATTCACTCCACATCCAGAAAACGAAACTGCTGACAAAAATATTGATGAGGTACAGAAAAAAACAAATGAAGCCCTTGACACAGAAGACCTAAATGACAACGATATGATGAAAACGTCTTTATCTCAAACTCCTACTGCCACTGATAATACGGAAAATTTACAAGAGGATGAACCAAAAGGAGAAAATAAAGAATCAGGCGAAGAGACTGATTCACAAACTAAAATAAAGACAAGTTTTAAAAATATTAATTTCATCCAGAAAATACGTAATCTCCTCGAAAGAGAAATCGAACCAATAGAACAGTATGACCCTGCTATCCATGGCCCCATTACATATTTTGAAGGGATAGCAAATTATGAAGAAATTGAGAGATATTGGCTTGATGAGCCATTTTGTTTTGTAGTCATTCTTTATAATGAACTCCTCAATGATTATCTGTACCAGATAGTAGAGCCAAAATTGGATGAATTTGAAGAAGTCTTCCTGACAGAGATAAAAGATCGTCTGCGTGATGTTTTACTCGTGGAAAATATTGACAGGCAGGCGGACAAAGAAAAGATACTGGAAGAGAAGATACTGATCATCCTTACGGATTATGCTATTAAATTTACCCCCCTTATGCTGGGAAAAATCATTTATTATATAAAAAGAGATTTTGTCAGGCTGGGAAAAATAGATCCACTGATGTATGACGAAGGGATAGAAGATATATCAGGTAACGGACACGACAAGCCTATTTTTCTCTACCACAAGAAATACAGCAATATTTCCACCAATATCTACTTTGAGGAAGATGAACTCAATTCCTTTATAGTCCAGCTTGCTCAAAAAAGTGGTAAACATATATCTGTAGCCGAACCAATGATAGATGCCACAATGCCTGATGGGTCCCGTATCCAGATGACTCTGGGTACAAGTGTAACCACTCACGGCAGTACCTTCACCATTCGTAAATTCAGTGAAACTCCTATTACACCAATTGACCTTCTTGAGTGGGGCACCTTCTCTTCGGCAGGAATGGCATATCTGTGGTTGTGTATTGAAAATAATAAGAGCCTAATATATGCTGGAGGGACGGCTTCAGGTAAGACTTCATCATTGAACGCAGTCTCCTTATTCATTCCTGAAAAGGCAAAAATCGTTTCCCTTGAGGATACAAGAGAACTTAAATTGCCGCATATTAATTGGATACCGGGAGTTACCAGGGATTCATTTACAGCAGATGAAAGGGGAGCTGTTGATATGTATGACCTGCTGAAGGCGGCTTTGAGGCAAAGACCGGAGTACCTGCTGGTAGGTGAGGTCAGAGGCAAAGAAGCACTGACATTGTTCCAGGCGATGTCTACAGGCCATACCACATTTTCCACCATGCATGCTGATTCGGTGTCATCGGCAATTCACAGGCTGGAAAATCCTCCTATAAGTGTACCCAGGAATATGATCCAGGCTCTTGACATAATGAGTATTCAGGCACAGACATTTTCAGCAGGTAAACGTGTCAGGAGAAACCTGAAGCTTGTGGAGATCACCGACATAGATCCAAATACCCGCAATATTCGAACCAATGACATATTTACGTGGGATTCATCTGCTGATTCCTTCAGGCATACCGGTAAATCCAAAGCATTGAACGATATAAAACTACAAAGGGGCTGGAAAGAAGAAGATATAAAGCGAGAACTGCAAACCCGGCAAAATATACTTGAATATATGCTGGACAATGGTATCCGGGATTTCAAAGAGATTGCTACCATCATTAAAGAGTACCAGGCAACACCTGAAAGGACCCTTACCAGATTTGGAATGGATCAATAAATGGTGGGATAAACTTGGATGGATCAAAAGATGGAGAAGATGACGCCACAGTTGAGCCCAATGTAATCGGGGAATCTACGAATCCTGTCAATAAGACATCCCGCCTGCCTCAAACCAATAAAATATCGCACAAACAAAAAATAATAAATTCTTCCAGGCATCTGAAGACACGTTTCAAATTAAATGGAACAAGCAATTCAGAAAAAGATTATGGTCAAATTCTTTTTGAACTTGCCAGAAAAATTCCTTTTGCCCTTCTGGGAGAGAGGGTAAAGAAAAAAGGTGACAGGTATTCAAGTCTCCAGCTCCAGCTAAAACAGGCACGAATTCCTGTGTCTTATGAAATGTATGTATCAGCAGGGATATTTTATTCTGTTGTTGCCGGGGTTTTCGGGGCTTTGCTGGGACTTTTATGCGCATACCTCATAGTCACAGTCATAGGATTACCCGATCAGCTAACCGGCATCCAGATCAATTCATCGTTTGTATGGTTGCTGGCTTACAGGGATATTATAGTAGGTTTTTTTATTGTTATTTTCCTGGCACTTGTGTTGGGAGGTATAACTTATGTCCTTTTCATGTTTTATCCTGCATTCCAGGCTGGCGAGAGGAAAAATAATATCGATCAACAACTCCCCTATGCAGTAACTTTTATGTATGCATTAACAAGGGGCGGGATGAATATCCTGGATGTATTCAAAGCCCTTGCAAAAGCGGAAGATACCTATGGGGAAGTGGCTGTCGAAGTCGATACCATTGTAAAGGATATGGAATATTTCGGCAACGACATCAGAACAGCACTGACAAATATATCCAGTACTACCCCTTCAGACAGGTTTCAGGATTTGATATACAATCTTGTTACAATTATAGATAGTGGAGGAGATATTGCAAAATATTTCCAGGATAAATCAGACCAGTACTTGCAGAAAAGTATGGTGGACCAGAAAGGTTTCCTGGAAACACTGGCATTGCTTTCTGAATCATATGTAACCGCATTTGTGGCCGGCCCACTGTTTATAATAATAATGGGAATAATGATGATCATTATGGGTTCCGGCTCAAAATCAATGGTATATGCAATCATATATGCTGTCCTACCCATCGGTTCCCTAATGTTTGTTGTTATGATCAGCATAATAACACCTGGCGAGCTCGGGGAACCAAAGTTACTCAAGACCAATGATACATATGATCATGGAATTCCCGAAGTACCTCTACACCTCCAGCCTGTTTATGACGAAAAGGGGGATGTTATAGATGAAAATGAGGAAAAAGTACAAAAACGCGGATATTTTGAAAGTTTCATTAAATCAAAAAAAGGCCTTCAGTATAAGAAATATATAAAGAATCCTTTAAAGCCAATGCTGGAAAAGCCCGAATATACACTGGTTATAACGGGTCCGATTGGTGTATGCATAATAATAATTCCTCTCCTGCTCAATATGAATGATGGAGGATTACCCTCCGGGATAATTGATTTTATTGATGATTATCTTGTATTTGGATTTTTTGCAGCAGTTGTTCCCCTGACAATATTCTATGAGAAGAAAAACCGGCGCAAGAAGAAACTGGAACAAAATATTCCTGACCTGTTGAAAAAACTGGCCAGTACTAACGAGACCGGGATGACCTTACAGGATTCAATAAAGCTTATGTCAAGAAAGGAAACTGATACTCTCAGTAAGGAAATAAAAAAGGTATGGAGGGATATTTCCTGGGGAGTAAACATAAATGACAGTCTTATCAGGTTTGCAAACCGACTGAGGACCCAGGTTGTGGCAAGGTCATTTACCCTTATTACCAAGGCCAATGAGTCCAGTGGAGATATAGGTCAGGTTTTACTCGTAGCATCCCGTGATGCATCATCTGAACAGGATATGAAACGGGAACGTTCAATGAGCATGATGATTTATATAGTAATTATCTACATTGCTTTTTTTGTTTTTGTAGGTGTGATCTATGTAATATCCACTACCTTCCTGACAGAAATGGCATCTGCAGGTGCGAAAATGGCTTCTTCGGGAACACAGGCAAGTTTCCTTTCGAGTTTTAACCTGGATGAGTATACGAGATTGTTCAAACATGCCTGTCTGATACAGGGACTGAGTTCCGGCCTGATGGCAGGTGCAATGGGTGAAGGGAAAGTCCTTGCCGGATTGAAACATTCAATAGTGATGATGACAATTGCATATGTTATCTTTACTTTATTTATATGAAGATGAGGAAAACTATGAAAATTGCAGGAATTGACGAAGCTGGCAAAGGACCGGTAATCGGACCAATGTGTGTTGCCGGTGTTATTATGGATGAATCAAACATAAACGCCCTGAAGAATCTGGGTGTGGCAGACTCAAAAAAACTGTCTCCTAAAAAAAGGGAAAATCTCGCCCGCCAAATACGTAAATATGCAGAAGGGATATTTATTCAGGAAATCGAAGCCTGCCAAATAGATGAGTTACGCAACATAATGAGCATGAATGATATCATGATAAGAGGGTTTTCTAGTGTCCTCGAAAACCTGAAACCCGATCTGGCATATGTAGATGCTGCAGATGTAAACGCAGAAAGGTTTGGCAAGAAACTTCTTGCTGCATATGAAAATAAACATGAAGGAGAAAAAAAACCGGAAATTGTTTCCGAGCATCGTGCCGATGACATATACCCAATAGTATCTGCAGCCTCCATTATTGCAAAAGTCAGAAGAGACGAGCTTATAGGAAATATCAAAGAATCTATCAATGAAGATTTTGGAAGCGGTTATCCATCAGATCCCAAAACCAAAAAATTCCTTCAGGAATGGATGGATAAAAATGGGAATTTACCCGATTTTGTCAGGCATTCCTGGAAAACCGCTGCAAAACTAAAAGCAAGCAGATGATTATTTCCAGCCGGCTTCAACCATCGACTTAAACATCAAAAGACCATCATCAGAACCTATAATTGTCTCCGATGCTCGTTCGGGATGTGGCATCATACCCAGTATATTACCCATTCTATTTGTGATGCCTGCAATGTTATTACGTGAACCGTTTGGGTTGACAGCTTCGGTTGGATTGCCTTTTTCATCTACATATCTGAATACAACCTGTTTATTATCTTCCAGCTGCTGCAGGGATATGTCATCGTGGTAGTATTTGCCATCCTTATGGGCAATCGGGATGCGGATTACCTGACCCTTTTCATACATTGAAGTAAAATGTGTATTCGTATTTTCTACCTTCAGGTATGACCATTCACATTTGAACTTGGGATAACTGTTTGTTGTAAGGGCTCCATCCAGCAGCCCTGACTCAGTAAGTATCTGGAAACCGTTGCATATTCCCATAACTGGCTTGCCATTGTCAGCCAGTTTTCTCACAGATTCCATGATAGGTGTTCTTGAAGCAATAGCACCTGATCTCAAATAGTCACCATATGAGAAACCACCCGGGATTACAACAGCTTCATAGCCATCGAGTTTCTCTTCTTTATACCAGACAAGTTCGGCATCAATTCCAAGTACATTCTGCAAGACATGCAGGACATCATTATCACAATTGCTTCCACCAAACTGTATGATGGCAACGGTCATTCTATTTCCCTCAGGTCAATCGAGTAATCGTGAATTATAGGGTTTGCAATCAGTTTCTGGCACATTTGGTCAACAAGTCCGCGTGCATTTTCTTCTGATTCTGCATTAAGTTCAATCACATACCTTTTGGTGCTTTTAACACTCTCTGTATTATAACCCAGGTGTCCCAGAGCACGCTTGATAGTAGTTCCTTCAGGGTCCAGCATACCGGCCTTTAGATTGATGGTGACTTCTGCCTCATATAGCATATTAATCCTCAGCTGTGATTGTAAAGTAATCCAACCCTAGACATAAATGATGTGTTATATAATCTCTTCTATAGACGCTGTTTTGCCTCCATAACCCGCTGTATAAAAGTAATATGGGTCAGGATTGCAATAAGTGCAAGTGCTTGCAGGAGGAAACCTGAAAGTGCGCCGAGTATCAGAATTATAATTCTTTCAGATCTTTCTGCCACCCCTATATCAAGTTTGGATGCACCTGCTGCTTCGGCACGGGCGCGTGTGTAACTGACAAGATATGAGCCGATCATTGCAAAGATACACCAAATCCATCCTTCTATAAAAAATCCGGTACCTTGAATTGTGTTGTTTACAAAACCATAAATCAAACCTGCGAAAACAATAGCATCTGCATAACGATCACATACCGAATCAAGTACCCCTCCAAAAGCCGATGTTGTACCACTGGCACGTGCAACGGCCCCGTCTAAAATATCAAGTACTCCTCCAAGAATTAAAAAAAGGGCACCATATAAAAGATAGCCTTTTGCGAATTCGAAAGCTGCCAGAAAACTTACAAAAAGCCCAAGATATGTGATTACGTCGGGGGAGAAGGGGATTCTGGATGCAAATGGCAATACATAATGACGTATGGAGTTTTTTAAATTACCAAGTATTTCCATCCCTCTTCATAAATTGGTAGTATCCAAGTATTTCCATCCCTCTCCATAAATTGGTAGTATAATCGTAGAGATATTGGGATTCCACATATATAAAATTAAACACAAATAATGGGTACTTAGTAATTGGATGTTTGTTTTTTTTGCTGATTAAGCAGGGATATAGCCTTTTTCAGGTAATTTTTTGCTTCTTCACATTCAGGATCAAGATTTAATACATGAGAAAAACATCGTGTTGCTTCACCATATGCCCCTTTTAAGAAATATGATACACCCCTACAGTTCCACAAAATAGTCCTCTTTTCAGCAGAATCAGTTTCCCTGATATTAATATGTCCATAACAAATAAGGGCTTCATCATATTTCTTTATAGTACACAACATCATTCCTTTATTCAGCCATGCATTATCATAATCTGGATCAATCTCGGTAGACCTGTCAAAGCATTCAATCGCTTTTTCTGGCTATTTCAACTAGGAATAAACTATGCCTTTATTGTACCAAATATCGGGATTATTCCCATTAAGTTCAAGAGCATTATCAAAACAACGAATAGCTTCCTGATATTCTGTCAGATCGCTGTGGGCGATGCCTTTGTTCGTCCATACAAGGGCAATCGCTTCATCATCCCAGATCAAAGAATCTTTTTCCACTTCGAGAACGCGTGAGTAGCAGCGAATCTTGTCTTCAGGATATTCGGCGTGAAAACCAAGCTGAAACCATTTTTCTGCCGCCATTCCTTCCATTTATAGTATGCTCCTGAGCACGCCAGATATTAAGTATAAGTAAAAGTATAAGGTTATTCGAAGTATAAAATACTTATTATCTATTACATATAATCATCCAAAAAGGACATCACGAAAGTTCAACTTTATAGAATTTACAACCATAATCATTGTTGAACCATATATCCACTGCAGTCTATTATCATACTTTTCTGAGATACTGACGTGATAGAACTGGCAAATTTATATCCTGCGCCTTTCTTACAGGAAATTGTGGGGAAATAGAAAACTATAAATTTTTTGGCTCCATTATATAAAGCAAAAATGGAATTATGAATAGACATTCAATCACTGATTCGACTTTAAGAGGGAGAGAATCAGGATAAAAAATATATTCATAGTACAAAACATCATCCATAAATGGGGGGGAATTAAATGGATTTTCATCAGGAGGATATTACTACAATACATGATTTTTGCATTGATGTCAATAAACTTGAAGAAAAAATTAAACAACTTGAACAAAAACGACCTGCTTGCCTGATCATACCGATATTATACGAGGAAGTCGAAAAACTTCCTCTCCAGCAAATCGTGGAGGCACTAAATAAATGCGACTGTATTAAACAGATAATTATTCCAATGGCAGCTGATAATCCTGAACAATACCGAAAAGCTGCACAATTTTTCAGCCAGTTAAAAACCGACCATATGCTCATATGGTGTAATGGCAAAAGGGTCCAAAAAATCATTGATGATATGAAAGAGATTGATCTTGACCTTACAGGGTTCAGGGGTAAGGGCATGGATGCCTGGCTGGGCCTGGGTGTTGCCAGCCTGAATTCTTATGCAATTGCCCTGCATGATGCGGATATTGTCAATTACACATCTGCCATTCCTTTAAAGCTTTTTTATCCCATAGTCAGTCGTGATCTGAATTTCTTTTTCAACAAAGGTTATTATGCAAGGATAAACCAGGACAAAAAAACTATGCATGGACGTGTTTATCGTCTTTTTGTCCAGCCCCTTATGAATACCCTGCACAAAGAACGTTGGTGTGATTCAGATATCCTGGACTATTTCAGATCTTTCCGCTACACCCTCTCCGGCGAATTTGCAATGACAAGCGATCTTGCACTCAATATAAGAATCCCGGCAGACTGGGGACTTGAAGTCGGATTACTTGCAGAAGTCTACAACAATGCCACTTTCAAGAGAGTATGCCAGACAGATCTTGGGTTTTACGATCACAAACACAAAGAACTTGGTCATGACCGCACTGAAGGCCTCTGCAAGATGACCGGCGATATTTTCTCAACGCTTCTACGTATAATCACGGAATCATCAACCACCCCCATATCCCATTCACTCTTGCATAGTATACAGGTGAAATATAAGAGAAGGGGGCAGGACATTATAAGAAAATATTATACTGATGCTCTTTTCAATGGCCTCAACTTTAACCGTCATGAAGAGGAAACCTATGTGGATATGTTCTCAAAGGTCATCATGAAATCCGGGGAAGAATATATTGATAAACCCCATAATATGCTGTTGCCAGACTGGACAAGGGTTCTCTCCGCAATACCTGACCTAAGGGAACAAATCTGTTATGCAGCACGCGAGGATGCCAGGGAATTTTATGGTAACGTTTTTTGAGAGTTAGATGAAAGATTGAAAAGGTTTAAATAACAAATACAGCGCAATATCATTGCCATAATATCCCAGAAAGTAGCAGTCATACCACCTTTTTACGTTATGGAGGTACTGGAGAGGGCCCAGCAGCTCGAAGCAGAGGGGAAAAGTATTATTCATCTGGAGATTGGAGAACCGGATTTTCCCACTGCTCCCCATATATGTGAAGCTGCCCATATGCCCTCGATGCCTGCAATACAACCTACACACATAGTCAGGGATACCCGAACTCAGAGAGGTAATCACTGACGACTACAACACACGTTTCAACCTAGACCCTTCACAGGTAGTTATCACTTCTGGTACAAGCCCTGCCCTTATGTTGAGTTTCATGGCGCTTGTTGATGAAGGGGTAAAGGTAGCGATGTCCAATCTATGCATGTTATCCCAATTTCGTCAAAGCCATTGGAGGCAAGGCAGTCCTTGTTTCTACAATGGAAATAAGTTTACCGGGAATTCACTTGAATTCAGCAGGCAGATTCTGGAAAAAACCGGAGTTACCACATCGGGTATCGACTTTGGGTCCGGTGGAGAAGGCCATGTGATATTCTCGTATGCCAACAGTTTAGGAAATATCGAAAAAGGAATGGAAATACTTGATGCTTTCCTTAACGGGCAATCTTGCTTTTCTGGCGCTTACGCAGCATCTTTTCAGTTTCGATCACAAAGAACACAGAACTGGCGATTATTACTATAATTACCCAGTCAACCAACCTTAAAGGTGCTGTGTCAAGGATACCATTAATCAATGGGTTATAGGTTATCAGCAACTGTAGCAGGACAACCACAATCACCCCGGCCAACATTGCCATGTTAGAAAATAGCCGGTCAAATATATTTTCATAAATAGATTTTGAACTGAAAAGATAGAAGATCTCAAAGAATACAATGGTATTCAACGCAATGGTCTGTGCTGTAGCTACCGGGGTTTTCTGGTTGTTAATCTCAAAGAAGAACAAAAGGAATGTTGCTGTTACCATCAGCAGGGCAACTAAAACAATTCTTTGCTTGATAACCGGCAGTAAAAGTGGCTCTTCGGGAGGGCGTGGATGTCTTCTCAATAACAAGGATTCCTTCGGTTCAAAAACGATGGGTACACCCAAACCGATTGCTGTTACAGTATTAATCCACAATATATGTAGAGGCAATAGAGGAGGATTGGTAATTCCCAGCAGCACTGCAGCCATTACAGCAAGCCCCTCGGCAGCATTGGTGGGCAGCATCCATAAAATAACCTTCTGGATTTTGTCGTAAACATCCCTGCCTTCCTCCACAGCATTTACAATGGAAGCAAAATTGTCATCCGCAAGCACCATGTCCGAGGCTTCCTTGGCAACCTCTGTACCGGATTTGCCCATTGCAACTCCTATATCTGCCCTTTTGAGGGCTGGTGCATCATTTATCCCGTCTCCCGTGACGGCCACAACCTCTCCCTGCTCCTGCAGCAACCTGACAATACGAGATTTATTTTCCGGGGAAGTACGCGCAAAGACAGAAACATATTCTAATTTTTCATGCAGGTGCTCATCCGACATGCTATCAAGTTCTGAACCTGTAAGTACACCTTCTGTGGTTATACCGAGTTGATTTGCGATACTGTGACCTGTGAGTCCATGATCCCCCGTTATCATGATTACACGGATACCGGCTGTTTTGCATTTTTTGATAGCATCCCTGACCTCTTCCCGGGGGGGATCACGCATTCCCTGCAACCCCAGAAAAATAAGATCGTCAATATCCTCTTCCTTTACTTCTTCCCTGTCAGATCCCACTTCCCGGTATGCCATGGCAATAACACGCAGGCCTTCAGATGCCATGTTTGAAGCAACTTCAAGTATTTCAGTCGGATCAAAAACCTCCTCATCTCCGTATTTAGAGGAGCACATCCTGATTATTGTTTCCGGTGAGCCCTTTACAAAAATTATATTGGATTTTTCATCCTTTTCATGCAGAGTTGCCATAAATCGTTTTTCGGATTCAAAGGGCAGTGAATCAATACGAGGTAAATGGAAAGATGATGCTTTCAAAGCGGATACCAGTAGTGCCCCTTCTGTGGGATCACCAACCACACCTCCTTCTTCACGCAGATACGCATCGTTACACAGGAAACCTGCCTTGAGGGTCTCCATCAAGGAACCATAATCATGAGGGGAAACTTGCACTCCTTCACTGGCAAAGGTCCCTTTGGGCAAATAACCTTCACCTGTAACATCAAACCACCCTTCTGAGGTATATATTGTTGTTACTGTCATTTGATTCATAGTCAGGGTGCCTGTCTTATCGGAGCATATGACAGTAGCGGATCCCAGTGTTTCCACTGAAGGCAGGTTTCTCATTATGGCATTCTTTGAGGCCATGGATTTTACCCCTATGGCCAGTGATATGGTGATAAGAGCTGGCAAACCTTCAGGAATGGCCGCCACTGCAAGACTAACTGAGGCCAGGAAAATTTCCAGATATTCAAAGCCCTGCAGACGTCCAATAATAAATGTCAGGACCGAAACAAAAAGGATGACAACAAACAGTAATTTGCTCAGGTGATTGATAGTGCGTATCAGTGGAGTAGAAATACTTTCCGATTCCTTGATGAGTTCTGAGATCTTGCCTATCTCGGTACGAGGGCCGGTTGCCACCACCACACCATATCCAACACCCTGTGTTACAAGAGTGGCTGAAAAAGCCATGTTTTTCTGGTCTGCAAGTGGTACGTCCTCACCGGAAATGGCTGTAGTATTCTTTTCAACCGCCATGGATTCGCCGGTAAGAGCTGATTCATCGATACGCAGGTTCTTGGTCTGGAAAAGCCTTACATCGGCAGGCACCCTTGCACCGGCATCAAAGAGCACCACATCCCCTACCACCAGTTCCCGACTGGGGATGACTTTGCGCTGTCCATTGCGAAGTACAGTAGCTTCGGGACGCATCATCCGGGCAAGGGATTCCAGAGCGTTTTCAGCCTTTTTTTCCTGCACAAAACCAATTATTGCATTAGCCAGGACCACTCCGGCAATCACAGCAGTATCTGCATATTCTTTTAAGAAGAAAGTGACTATTGCAGCAGCGATTAACACATAGATCAATGGGCTTGCAAATTGTCTGGCAAAAAGATACAGTTGACCATGTTTCTTTTTTGCCTCAACTTCATTGTATCCATAGGTAGATAAGCGGAAAGATGCTTCATCTTCACTTAAGCCTTCCTTATTGCTTTCAAGGAGAGAAAAGGTCTCCTTTAAACTAGCACGATACCACTTAACCTCCCCATTCATAAAAAAGAATGGATTTATGGATTTAAAGTTTTTGTGATTGAATTAACGTCCCCAGAAATCCCCATCTGGATATCGGGTGTAACATCTTCATCAATGTTTGTATAAGTAACTGAAATATGCACCATGATGAAATATAATAGGAGCAAATATAATCAAACAGGGTGTGAAGATGGTTAAAAGACAAATTGAAAGTGTACTTATAGAAATTCCAAAAGGAAGCCGAAATAAATATGAGTATGACAAGGAAAAGGAAATGATAAAGTTTGATAGGATGCTTTTCTCTTCGATGGTCTATCCCTGTGATTATGGTTTCTTTCCCGACACACTCGCCCTTGATGGGGATCCTTTAGATGCACTGGTATTAACATGGGAACCTACATTCCCCGGTTGTTTGATAGATGTGCACCCTGTTGCACTATTTGATATGATGGACGAGAAAGGCAGAGATGAAAAGATACTATGTGTTCCGGAAAGTGATCCCTTGTGGATACACATAGAAACAATAGATCAAGTCCCACCTCATCTTTTAAAGGAAATTACCCATTTCTTTGAGACGTATAAAAATTTAGAAAATAAAGATGTGGAGATAATCGGCTGGAAAAGTCTGGGAAATGCAATCAATGTAATTAAAGAATCTAAAAACAGACACATAAACCAAAGGTAACTTTCTGCAGGTAATCCCTATTAACCCTTAAACTTAGTTAAAAATAGAAAGACGCTGAGGGGGAGATTCGAACTCCCGAGGGGTCAAGCCCCACAAGCTTTCCAGGCTTGCGCCGTACCGCTAGACTACCTCAGCAAATATGATTTCATGTACGCTGCATACGTTTTGCATTCCAGCGACTCGGATAAACATCGGCATCCATTATTACTCTTTCGGTGATAGCAGCAATTCCGCTGGATGAAGCCAAGATTTCAGAGGAGTCCATTGATGCTTTTGCAAGAGCAACAACTTCACCTTTCAAACTAAAAACGGCAACATCACCCTCTTTTTGGACATCAGAATCGAGACCGACAATACCCGGTACTGTTAGTGCCGCCCCATGACAAATCGCACTCACGGCGGAATCACGGATTGTGATGTGCGGCAGGTGTACAAGAGCTTGCTCCATTGGTCTGATAATACGACGCAAGTGCTCTTCATCACCATTTTCCTGCCAGAATACAAAAGCGTCTTTCAGGTCATGCAAAGTGACAAGTGATGACTCATCAAATGGTCCTGTGCCAATCCTTCTGAGCTGTTGCATATGGGCCCCACAACCAATCACAAGCCCGATATCATGACAGAGTTTGCGTATATAGGTTCCTGCCTCACATCTAACCCTGAAAAGGACAAGATTGTCTTCAACTTCCAGCACATCCAGGGAATAGATATTGCGTGTCCTGATAGCACGCTTGACAGCCGAAACTACAGGAGGGGTCTGGTATATAGGACCGGTAAATTCATCGCAGACCTTCCGCACACGTTCTTCAGGAACATTTACATGGAGGCGCATAAGACAGATGTATTCCTTGGCTGAAAGGCGAAGTGCTGAGACCGCTTTTGTTGCCTTACCCAGCATAATCGGCAATACACCTGTCACCCGTGGATCCAGTGAACCTGAATGCCCTGCTCTGGGGAGTTCAAGCATATCCCTGACCCACGCAGTAACCTCATGACTTGTAGGCCCGGCGGGTTTGTCAAGGTTTACCACTCCCATTCTGATGTAAAAAGAGAGAGGACGTTTAATAGGAGGAAAACCATATGACGGATTTGTATGAGCATTTGCCTTGAGAATATATTCCCTTTGTCGGGTTAAATCGTAATCAACATTAATATTATTCGTTAAAAAACCCACCCAGATTATCAATTGCAGTCTTTAATATATCACATATCTGGTATTGGTTCCAGCGGTTTGACTCGATCACCATATCATAGATAGAAAGGTCATTTATATCTATATCATAAATTTCGCGATATCTCAAAGCTTCGGAAGATTCCCTTTCTATTGTTTCGTTAAGTTTTGCTTCAAAAGAAGAACCTTCACGCCCGACGATACGTTCAACACGGACCTTACGGGATGCTTTGAGCCAGATACACAATGCTTCATCGCCTGCCATATGACCGGCCAGCCTGCCCTCCAGAATAATGTTATCCCGGCTTAAAGCAATATCTTGCTGCCTCTCATCAATCATTTTATCTATTACAGGATCAGATTCGGCAAGTTTTCCAAATTCACCCAGACTCATAGAATGCTCTTTTGCAAGGTTGCGGAAAACGTCACCTGCTGAAATCATTTCGATGGCGTAATATGAGGCAAGCATCCGGGAAACGGTGGTGGTTCCACTGCCCGGAAGACCGCTTATCGTAACAAGCATTCACGCGCCACCGATATCCAGAGCCTTTCGTACAACCTGACTGATAGCCAGAGAAGTGATAAAATACCAGAATATCCAGTACTGGATAGGCCCGATTATAGTATTTGTCAGAAGGGTCTCACCCATGAAGGGAAATGTAAGAACAGCATTCCCATGCTGACTTATGTAGTAATAGGCCCACATGAAAAGTGGAAGGGAAATGATACTAATATAAGCCATTGGTTTGAACTGCTGCTTGGACATTTCCATCTGATCAGACATCATTTCCTTGCGCTGCTCATCCAGTTTACTTATCATATAATTGTTCTGGGATAACTGAGCCTCACGATACTCCTTCTGGAACGCTTTCATACGCTCCTGGGTATTGCGCATAAGTTCCCAGTCAATAGTATATTTCTGGATAAGAGAAGCATAAAGAGCAGTAATGGAAGCCATAATAAACAGCATAACATGGAAATTACTTTCACCTATCAGCATGATGATAGGATTCATAATAATTCCGACAACGGACCCAATTATTTGTCTACCTTCTTGCCCAACTAGCATAATCCCTAGCATGAGGGATACACCCACAGCTATGACAAACCTTTCAAGCAGCTGTTTTAATTTTTCATTTTCCAAGGCAACCATCACCGACATTTTTCATTTACTTCAATTAACATATTTATCAAGGACACCGCGAATATCATCAAAGACATCCTTTATGTCCTTTTCGCCATTGATATTTACCACTAAATCCTTTTCATTATAATAATCTATCAATGGCTGTGTCTTGGCTTTATAAGACTCTAAACGCTGACGAATTACCTCTTCCTTATCATCATCACGCTGATACAATTGTCCTCCACAAGAATCACAGACACCTTCAGCTTTTGGGGGATTGAACTTAATATGATAACTTTCACCACATTTACACATGTAGCGACCGGAAAGACGTCCTACAAGTTCTTCATCAGGAACATCAATATTCAGCACTACATCCAGTGGCATTCCTATTTCATCAAGGATACCATCCAATGCATCAGCCTGTGGTATTGTACGAGGATAACCATCCAGCAAATAACCTTTCTTACAATCAGGCTCTGCCAGACGATTTTTAATAATACCAATCAGAACTTCATCGGGTACAAGTTCCCCTCGATTCATATAGTTTTCTGCCTCTTTCCCAAGTTCGGTACCTTCCTTTACATTTGCCCTAAGGATATCCCCTGTAGAGATATGGGGAATATCATAGTATCTGGAAAGTTCTTTGGCCTGGGTACCTTTACCGGCACCCGGTGGCCCAAATAAAACCACATTCATATTTTTTGCTCCCTCATATCAATCCTGTCCGAAGAAAGACCGCATCATAGGATGCATTTCCATCATCTGTTCGGAAGCAATGTCTTCATACAGCCTGTAAACAATACTCACAGTCAACAGAAGCCCTGTACCACTTGCTCCACCAATGGTACCAAGCAAACTGGCAACCAGTGTCAGGACACCGATGAATGCACCACCGATTATCGTAACCTTTGGTATATAACGGTCCATCACTTTCTCAATACTGCTGATATTCCTCCTGAAGCCAGGAATTTGCATACCCGAATTGAATACCTTCCTTGCTGTTGGTTTGGCACCCATGCCAGTGGTTTCAATCCAGAACAATGCAAAAATAATACCACCAACAATCAGGAAGGCTGCATCTATAAGCACATGAAGACCTATCTGCCAGAGTGCAGGGGCAGTCACACCATAACCTGTGAATGTTTCCTGTACAAGAGAAGGAATCCAATCATAAGGGCTGTTAATAGGTGCCAGATAATACATTACGCCATTTATGGGATGTGAACCTGAATATTCTCCGAGGAACGTAATACCTCGTCCTGCAAGCAGAAGGCCGATGAGCTGTATGTTCGCCTGTAGAGCCCTAACAAGAATCATCGGCAGAACTGAAGCATAGATCAGTTTTACAGGAAAACGACCTCTTGCCCCTTTCACAGAACTATGTGCAAGAGGAATTTCAATACGAGTACTTTCTGTATATACAACCAAGAAGAAGATTGCAACTGTACTGATTAGTGCCAGGATACCTCCCTGTATCAGGATGAACATTAAGCCGTCACCCGAGAAAAGATAATCTGCTCCTACATTCTGAATTATATATATCCATTTTGGAATAATACCTGAGGGCAATCCGGATGAATCGGGTACCCAGTTAATTAAACCGGTCACAATCTGCTGCGAAACTCCCGCAACAATAAAAAGACCTACACCGGATCCAATACCCCATTTGGAAACAATTTCGTCCATAAAGAGGATCAATACTCCACCCACACATATCTGGAGGAATATCAGGAATGTAATTACTCCCAGACCCACTCCCAGAGATGCGGCAATACCAGCATCGGGTTGAATATAACCTCCAAGAATCTGAGGCAACGCCTCAAGGACAATCATAACAAATACAAGGAATTTTTGTGCACCCTGGAAAAAGGCTTGATCCCGGGGATCTGACATATCAAGTTTTATAATATCTGCACCGGTGAGAAGCTGAAGAACAATGGATGCAGTAACAATAGGCCCAATACCAAGAAGCATCAAAGAACCAGAAGCTCCAGCAAAGAAAGCCCTGTATTGTTCGAATAGGTCAATGGATTCCGAGGAAAGCCCAAACAGAGGTACATTTGCAAGAGCAAAGTACAGCATGAGGATCCCCAGAGTCCACAGCAGTTTATTCTTGAAGTGAATATGCCCTTGTGGACTTGCCACAGCAGGTAATCTGTTAAAAAACGGTTCTAAACTTTCCTTAAAGCTCATCAATTACACCTTTTGCTGGGTTCCAATATTGTAATATATAAATGTAAATATATCGGACAGGTTAATAAGAGTAATGTCATTTAGACATTACTCTTCTATAGCAACACATGATCCGCCGGCTTCCTCGATCTTTGATCGGGCAGATCCGGAAAAACTGGATGCTGTAATTTCCATTTTTTTGTTAACCTTTCCTGAGCCCAGAACTTTTTCAATTTCCAGGTCTGCAAGATTGATTTTATAGATATCATCCTCAACATTTGCAAGACCATCCACTACAAGCTGGTCTGCAAGTTCATCAAGTTCACCCACATTAACAATGGAGACTTCATGAATTGATTTTAAAGGACGTTTGAATCCATACTTACCGTGAGTGTAACCACCCTGGAGTGCAAGGACAAAGTGGTGATTGACTTCCCCACATCTGCCACGCCCACCGCGGTTTCCAGCACCACGTCTGTTTTTGGTAGTACCGCCCCCGCAGGTTCTGGAACCCCTATACTTCTTTGTTTGAGTTTTACCCATGATTTCACCTCATCTTGTTGAGAAGAACATTGATGTTTCCATCATGGTTACCAAGTACCCCACCCTTCTGAGTAGGTCTCTTGATACCTGAATGACCTTTCCTTGGAGGATGCAACCTGAATACGGGTTTCAGACCTGGAACTGCGGAAAAACTGGCTTTGCCTTCAAAAACGGCTTCTGCAAAAGAAGCAATCGAATCAAAATCTGTATTTTCAGCAATGTATTCATCGGTAAGGGAAATCCCACCTTCAATTTTACCACGATTGGCAAGAATCTGGGCAAGGGTCTCCGCGTCAATCTTACCATAAGCCACGTAGTCCTTCACTTTTTGGATCATACCACTGTTATTGGGTGTCTCATCGAGTATCACACAGTGATTTATACGATTCAGACGAAGCATAGTTAATGTATCAGCAATTGTTTTCCTGACATTAACATTTCCACGCATTCTTATAACCGCATACATTTTCAGGCCTCCTTACATTCCGTTTTGAGAGGTTCCCTAATTGTACCGGTATGCTTGAGAGCATTGTAAGTTGCTTTGGCAAAATTGAGGGTAGTTCTGGTCTGACCTTCGGTCCTTGTCCAGACATCCTTGATACCAGCCTTTTCAAGCACTTTCCTTGCAGTGTCCCCTGCAGCAAGACCAAGACCCCTGGGAGCTGGTTTGAGTTCTACATTAACACTGCCTGCTTTGCCACGCACCTCGGAAGGAACAGTATGTGGAAGTCCACAACCACATTCCCAGGAACCACAGCCACGTTTTACACGAGTAATGTTCATCTTGGCATTGCGAATTGCCTTGCGGATAGCAGGTCCAACCTGTCCGTCTTTGGCCTGACCAAGACCCACATACCCGTCACCATTTCCTACAATAACTGTTGCCCTGAACTTGACACGTCTTCCAGAGTCAGTCATCCTCTGGACCATATTAATATCAAGTACTTCATCTTCAAGACCGGGTAACAGTATATCCACAATATTAGATTCCCTGATTGGCAAACCTGACTCAATAGCTTCATCCATGGAAGTTATCTGTCCTTCAGCTACCAGACTGCCAAGTCTTGTGAGGGGAACCCAATCTTCTTCATATTGATATGCCATATAACCACCTTAATTGAAATCCGAAAGGATCTTTTCTTTTGTCGCCTCGAAAACCTCTGGCAGATTTGATCCTTCAAGATATTCTGCCACATGTTCTCCACTTATGCGTTCATCTGATGGGAATACAGCAGGATTGTGCGGGATATCCATTCCGGAATCCACTACACCTTTAAGAGCTGCATAGACTTTACAACCGGCAGAGGGAGATTGTAATCCAATATCCAGAACACCTGTTTCATAGCCTTCAGCAAGCGCTTTATTTCCAAAAAGCAAGCCTGTAAGATAAGCCGCGGTGGTGTTGCTGGTAGATCCCTCATAACCGTATTTGCCCAATTCGCCTGAAATTGCGGAGACAAGAGTTTCGTCTCCTTCATTATTTGGAATTACCAGCTGTATCCTGACATTCCTAATACTTTTCCTAACAACAAGACGATTTTCTTTTGAAAGGAGCAGTCTCAGACGTTGGTGATAATCAGTACGCCCTTCCCTTCGTCTTCTGAAAGGAACTTTATAACGGGGGCCTGTTGCCATGATTTATCCTCCAACATATAATATGTAAATTCATTTTAATCAATACTCATTCATCTTTTCCGATATCGAGGTGAGCTTCAAGATGAGCAACACTTCTGTATTCCCCACCTTTGGCTTTCCTGTAAACCTTACAATAGGTGGATCTGTCGAGTGTACCATCATCACGAAGTTCTTTGAGCCTGCGACGAAGTGCACGGATCTTTTTCATCCATTGCTCTTTACTAGGGTTTCTTGCACCTTTCTTACCTTTCCTGGACCCATGACCCTTTCTATGGCCATATTTCCTCTTGGCATCCCTTGCACGAGCCCTGCCACGACTTACACCTTTTACCGGTACAGACTTAATATTACCACTTTCAACAAGTTCACGAATATCTTCCCTTGTGATCGCAGCAGCGATATCCTCCGATGCTTCGGGGTCAAGCCAGACACGGTTCAGTCCGCATCCTAAGACTTTAGATGCAATCCTGCGCTGGTTGGTGAGATCTGTCATCTCACTGACCTCCTTTGCGATTGAATATCTTTATACCCATTTCATCCGCTTTGGATTCAATAAGAGCTCTTTTCCTGCCGCCGACTTTACCAGATATACGGATTGCCTGTATGGAGGCATCGATATCATCCACATCAGCCGGATTGTGCACGAGCACCTCTACAAAGCCGGATGGATGTAATCCCTTTACTGTTCTGGGACTTCCATAACCTGCCTGTGCAATAGCACCCTTGGCAACATAATGTCTACGCAGTTTGCCTTGTAAACCTCTGGGACGTCTCCAGTTGGAATCAAGACGCTTGAATTTGTGGGAACCCGCTCTTTTGAAAGTGGGTTTTTTACTTTTCTGGATTCTGCGTACCTTGAAAAGCCTTTTATATTCGGCATCTTCGAAAAGCCCACATTTTAAATCAGTATTCTCTTCCATTAAGACCACCTATCTCAATTCTTCTCAATAAGATATAATCCGTCCTGGAATACACGGGGATCAAAAGCTTTGATGCGGGTAATCTGTTCCATATTGGAAGCAGTTTGTCCTACATCTTCCCTGTTGATACCAGTAATTGTCACTTCATCAGAGCTGGTTTTGACATTGGTTTCACCAATTATCCTGGAAACCCTTGCTCTTTTCTCACCAAGGAAATTATTGATAAGCAATTTATCTCCTTCCACTTTAAGCTGCATTGGAAAGTGAGAGTAAACGACTTTCATCTTATACTCAAAACCATTGACAACACCATCCATAAGATTGCTGATGTGAGATGCAAAAGTTCCAACCATTGCTTTTTGCCTTTTCCTTACGGACTGACAATCCACAGTTACTTCAGATTCATCAACGGTAATAGTGATCCCGGGATACCAGAGACGCTTTGTATTGGTTCCTTTTTCTCCTGAAGCTGTGAATACCTTATTTTCATAAGAAACTGTCACACCTTCAGGGATTGGGATTGCCTTTTTCGTTTCATTAACCATATCAACTTCCCCTTCTCATCAGTAGACAAACGAAAGGAGCTGGCCTCCGACATTCTGCTCACGTGCCTGGTACTGGGAGATTACCCCAGCTGGAGTCGTGAGAATTAATGTACCGAAGTTTCTTGCAGGAAGGAATTGCTTTTCCCATTTTTCGAGGTTGTCAGCACCTACTGAATGTCTGGGTTTAATAGCACCACATTTGTTTATCCTTCCGGCAAGTTCAACCTTATAGAGACCAGCTTTGCCGTCATCTTCAAACTCAAATTCACCGATATATCCGGACTCTTTCATTACTTTCAGGACGTTGCCAATCAGTTTTGATGCAGGTTTGACGGTACATTCCTGTTTACCTACGGATTCTGCATTCTTAATTACCGACAGAGCATCTGCAAGAGGATCTAATAATACCATAATCAATCACCTCATGTATATTTTTCAAAACCCATTTCATGGGCTACTTCCCTGAAACAATGCCTGCAAAGGTAGATGCCGTATTTACGGATCAATCCCTGCTTACGACCACATCTTCTGCACTCGCTGGCACCACGTCCAAAACTTTTCTTGGTTTGTACCATTATACGACCTCCACCGCATATTTCTCCTTGAAGAATGAAATTGAATCATCCTTTGTTATTTTATGTGAACTGGAGATTTTGTGTTTAGAAGCACGCCTTTTCTTGACCCTGTAACCCGGACGGTTTACTATGACATTTATGTCCATTCCAAAGATACCGATATTCGGATCGTATCTCATTCCAGGGAAATCAGTGTGCTCCTCGATTCCGAAAGCCACGTTTCCATCATTATCAAACTGGGAAGCAGAAAGTTTTTTTTCAATAATGTTAATCGACGTTGAAAGAAAATCTTCTGCATTCTTTCCCCTGAGGGTTACTTTACATCCTATTGGTTCATGCTTTTTGATACCAAAGGAAGGCATGGTTCTTCTGGAATAACATCTGACAACTCCCTGTCCGGTAATAGTTGACAATATTCCTTCTGCATCCACAAGATGCTGACCACTCTCTCCTACACCCATATGGACAACTACTTTGTCAACTCTGGGATCTTTCATGGGATTAGTCAATCAGCTCACCACCCATTGTAATTTCAGGTTCGTTTTCGCCAATTACAAAAACATAATCCTCAATTGTTTCAAAATCGGTTTCTCCTGAAATGGAAACCGTATTCTTCTTGGAACTGAGAACGGTGTTTATCTCGGCGATCTTCCCGACCTCTCCGGTGTGGCTACCGCCTACAATAAGGGCAAGATTACCTTCTTTGTATTCGATGTGCTTGAGGATCTCTTTATCAGGAATGGACATCACTACAGAATCCTTCCTGTTGTAATCGTTTGATCCGAGCACATTGGACCCGTCGTCCAGATTAAGCTGTAACTTGCCACCTTTTATGCAGGTCTTTCCGTCGATCCTGCAAAGTTTCTTATCCTCAACACCTTCCATTTTCTGGAGGGAAAGCCTTCCCATTCTGTCAAGCAAAACCCTGTATGAAGTGTTATCGGAAGGTATGGTAATAATATCCATTATCCCTACGGGGAAACGAACATCTTTCCGTACTACACCGTCAACCAGAACTTTCCCTTCGGAAAGGACTCTTTTTGCCTCTGCCCTGTTATCCACTATGCCAAGCATATCACGCAGCACTACGGCAAGAGGTACGCTCTGGTCTTTGCTGTGAGGGCCTGGCCTGGTAGAGGTTATCCATTTCCTAGATTTCTTGGATATCTGCCAGCTCTTCGGGACAGATATTCTCTTTTGATGTTTGCCCACACTATCACCTGCTCTTTAGTAATCTTGATTCTCTCTGCTTATCTTTCAAATCCAGTGATGTAATCATTACATTTGACGGATAAAGCGGCCTGGGCACTTCAGTCCCATCTGCCTTGGTGACGTAGATGCCCTCAATCACAATCATTCCACTTTTTAAAGAAGCACCTTCTACCAATCCTTTTGTTCCTGCATGGTCACCACGCATTACCTGTACAGTATCGCCTACCGCTACAGTTGTGTTGCGTCCATACTTGGAACGCAGGTCCTGGGAAAGAGGAGCCTTCATGTATTTTTGTTTGACGTGAAGAGGGGCAGTGCCACGTGCCTTTCTCTGTTTTCTTGGCTGTTTTGACACCATATTGATTACCTCACACAATCATTGATGCTGTAGTCCCTATCTTGGGGAAACGTTCTGCAACTTCCCTGGCAATGGGACCCTTAATATCTGTTCCTTTGGGGAAACCGGTGGGATCTGTAATTACCACTGCGTTATCCTCAAAACTAACCCGGGTTCCATCCGGTCTGCGAAATTCTTTTTTCTGCCTGACAACCACTGCGTGGAGGATCTGCCGTCTCATTTCAGGAGTTCCTTTCTTGACTGAGACGACACACATGTCGCCCAGACCTGCTTTTGGCTGACGGTTTTTCACACCACGGTATTTCTTGACAGAAATAATTTCCACGGTCCTTGCACCAGTATTGTCGACACATTCAATACGTGCACCGGCATTAAGGCATTTGGGGACACTGGAACGCATTCCTTTCATACCTGTGCCTCCGCCTTAACAACTACGTAAGCTTTCGTCTTGCTCAGTGGACGACATTCTGCTATTGTTACAATGTCCCCTTCCTTTGCATCAATGCAAGGAGGGTTGTGAGCATGTATCTTTGACTGACGTTTCTCGTACCGCTGGTACTTATTGATGAATTTATCATATTTTCGCTGGATTACAACTGTCCTATCCATACTGTCACTGACTACCTTTCCAGACAACACCTGCCCCCTTACGGGAAGTTTGCCATGGAAAGGACAATTTACATCGTCACATTCTTCGGAAGGTTCAGGAACATCCAATCCAATGTTTCGTGCCATGATTATTACCTCATGCGTAATTTCCTGATATTCTTGGTCCTGTTTTCGGGTTGTGAGAGCAAGAGGGTGCCCCCGACTTCTACTGATGTGGCCGGAGGACATCCAGAACCAACTGGGAGATGAAACACAAATGTGGAACCTTTTTTTGGTACTTGTTTTTCGTACATATCCTCGACCTCGATTACCAACATGCTCCGTGTCTCATCAACTACTTTTCCATTAATGCCTGCAAGATATTGATTGGTAGAACCAACCACCTCAACCATCAATCCTATCAATTCGTGATAGATCAGGTTTTGGGGGGATATATCCAATTTATATCTCCTTCATTTCCCTCTGGATGGTTTTTATTCTCGCAATCGTCCTTCTGAGTTCCTTTATACGACCGGGATTTTCAGGCGCACCACCTGCAGAGGAAAGAGCACGTTCCTTGATAAGCTCGTTCATGAGTTTTTCAAGTTCATCTACTTTTTCATTGGGAGACATATCCCTGATTTCCTTTACACGAAGGATTGCCATCAGTTATCCCCCCTGTGAACACGTGCCATGGGATGCCAGTAATCATGTCCTTCATGCTTGTGCTGCCATACACCTTCAACAAGCCGGCGCTGCTCACCTGGAAGTTGTTCGTCTTCAGGTTCCGAAACATTTTCTTCAGAGCCTTCAGTGGATTCAACTTCTTCGGATTCTGCTTTAACTTCCGGTTCTGCCTCAGGTACTTCTTCAGTAACTTTTGCTTCTGTTGCTTCTTCTGTGGATTCAACATCCTCAGCTTCTGCAACTTCACCGGTTGCTTCTGCTTCCACAAGTTCTTCAACGCCAGCACTTTCAGCTTCTTCAGGAGCAACTTCTGCAACTGCCTCTTCCACAATCTCTTTAAGGTGGTAGGAATCTGGCAATACAGCACCCGGATGGATAATTCTCACTTTACAGCCAATTGTACCGAGTTTTTTAACGGCTACTGCGAACCCTTCGTCCACAATATCATCAACAGGTTTTCCTGCGTGTTTGATATAGCCATTTACCATTTTCTCGACTCTTGACCTTGCACCGGTAACCTTTCCGGAGAGGATTATTTCACAACCAAGGGCACCGGAATTCATAATGGCACGCATTGCATTGTGACCTGCTTTCCTGAAATACCAGCCACGTTCAATGGAAGAAGCAAGCCTTGTTGCCATCATCTGGGCATTCAGTTCTGGCCTCTTTACTTCCTGTGCATCAATTTGAGGGTTATCAAGATTATAAAGGCGCCCGACGTCTCTTGTGAGCCGGCGGATGACCTTTCCGGCCTTCCCTATAACCATACCGGGTTTTTCGGAATAAACAACAATCTGTGTCCCCATAGGAGTTCGATTGATCTCCATGCCACCATAACCGGCTCGACTCAGCTGGTTTGCGAAATATTCGTCAAGCGAGGCTTTCACATAGCCGTCCTCAACAAATTTCTTCTCTACTGCCATTTTAGCGCACCTCGCTCAGAATAATTTCGATATTTACGGTTTCCGTATTCTTGGGGGTAGCCCTTCCACGAGCCCTGGGGCGCATTCCATGGATAACCCTACCTTTCTTTGTAGAAACATGGTTTATGTACATTTGAGAAGGATCAAGACCCTTGTATTCCGCATTGCTCTCAGCATTCTCTAAAAGTTTGAGAACTTCTGCAGCCACTTTTACAGGATAACGACCTGCCGCCATTGGACCTTTCTTGTGCCCCAGACTGTCATTGTGCCTCCTGAATGGTACAGCCCTTTTGAAATCAATTACCTCTCCAAGATAATTCTTTGCAGATGTAGTACGCATTCCTTTAAGCTCGCGACAGAGTTCGCGTGATTTCTTGGGAGAGATATGTAGCTCTGAACCCATAGCTCTGGCACTTGTTGCTGGCTCAAGTTCCGTTGAATAATCAATTCTTGCCATTAACAATCACCTTACTTAAGTGGTACGAATTTACTGGAACGGGTTGCACCAACACCAGCGCTTCCGTGGGAAACTCTGCCTCTTGTCTGTGCGAATTCTCCAAACCTGTGACCTACCATCTCAGGCTGTACATCTACACTTACGAATTCTTTACCGTTGTAAACTGCAATTTGCTTACCTACCATTTCAGGGAAAATTATCATTGACCTGTGGTGGGTTCGCACACTATCCTTTCCAGCCCTGTATTTCTCCAGGACTTTTTTATGCCCATCGGGAAGCCCACGGTGAATGGTCCTCCTTTCCCTTGCGGGAAGAAGTTCGGCGAATTGCTCAATACTCAATTCCTTGAGCTCATCCACAGATTTGCCCCGATAGGTATATTCTCCTTTCCTCTTTGGTAACCTTGATGAAGATTTTTTAGCCATATATACACCTCATTTAACGCTTTCCGGTCCTCCGGGCTGCAATCTGTCCTACCTTCCTGCCAGGCGGGGCGTTCCTGCCTACGGTAGTTGGTTTGCCGGGATGTTGCCTGTTACCTCCACCGAATGGGTGGTCAATAACATTCATTGCAATACCGGAAACTCTCGGATACTTGGCTGCCCTGGATCTCAACTTATGATACTTCTTACCGGCCTTCAGGAATGGTTTCTCGGCACGTCCGCCACCAGCAACAACCCCAATAGAGGCCCTGCATTTTGGATTCAGCCATTTCATTTCACCTGAAGGAAGCTGGACAACTGTCCTATTCCTTTCATGACCCACAAGGGTAGCATAGGCACCGGATGAACGAGCAAAAGCTCCACCATCGTTTGGTTTGGATTCTATGTTGCAGAGAGGTACGCCTTCCGGGATCTCAGCCAGCGGGAGGATGTTACCCTGTTTGATCTCTGCAGAGATACCGCATTCAATGCGATCTCCTACACCGATACTTTCCGGAACGAGAATTAAACGCTCTTCGCCACTTTCAAAGGAAACCCTTGCGATAGGCGCGGATCTTGCTGGATCATGGACAATTTCCACCACATCGGCAAAAATTGTGCTGCCTTCTTCAACTGAAGGATGTTTAAGAGCAGCTTTATAGCGATGTGAAGGTGCCCTATATGTAGGTGTTCCACGACCCCTGTTCTGTGATATAATTCGTCTTGCCATAAATCAACACCTCACATCAAACCAATACGTGTAGCAATCTCATGTGCTGCATCTACTTCATCAAATGTGACAAGAGCCTTTTTTTCTCCCTTCATTGTTGTCGTTGTGCAAACGGACTTTACGGGAAAACCGTAGATCTTTGTCACATCTTCCTTGATCTGGCTCTTGTTGGCACGGGTATCGACAACAAACTGAAGTTTGTTATCCTCCATATGCGTCATAGCTTTTTCGGTGATGAACGGGTACTTAATAGCGTTCATATGAACATGTCCTCCAGACTGGATATTGCGGATTCTGTCCATACCGTCAGTCGTCCTGCCTTTGCACCGGGTGCAAGTAATTCAGTATAAAGTGAATCTACTGTTGTAACATCCACACCTGGCAGATTACGTGCCGAGCGGAATATTGGACTTTCTGAACCGGCAACGATCAGAACACTTTTCTTATGTTTGTATTTCCTTCCTCTCATCTTACCCTTACCGGCCCTGATGGAACGGCTGTCTTTGGCACGCAGGACATCATCATAAGCACCTGCTGCTTCGAGGAATTTAATAACTTCTGCTGTTTTCTCAACATCCTGCAGGGCATCTTCTGCTACAAGAGGCAGGGTAGCGTCACATACATGACCTCGTCCTTTCACGAGTTCTGCATTAATTGTAGCTGCTATTGCAGAGCGAACTGCAAGACGTTTCTCTTTTTTGTTAACCTTCTCTGTCCTGTCAGCTTCAGGTTTTGGTGGATGGGTACGCCTTCCGCCTACTGCCTGGGGAACTCTTGCAACCCGACTTCCGTTGACAAGCCTTGGAATCTGAGCAACCCCTCTCCCGGATCCCCAGGAGACTGCAGAAGTTTCCATTCCGGCATACATCTTGGGACCATAGGGCTGATACCTTTTAGACTGGGAAGAAAGCACGGTCCTTTTGATAAGGTCCGGCCTGTAAATCTCTTCGAAAACGTCGGGTAAGGTTATTTCACCTTTGGAATTACCTGAAATATCAAGAATATTTGCTGTGACCATCTATCTCACCCCTGCCGGGACTGTGTGTTTATATGCATAAGCTGGGGCTCTCCCACAGCAGATGTCTTTGGCCTGGTTGGTTCCCTGAGTCTGATAAGCCTCTTGGAAGGACCTGGGACAGTACCCTTTACAAGGATATAATCTCCGCCAACAAGGCCGTAGTTCACAAAGCCTCCTGCAGGATTTACTTCATCCACATCAGAAGATACTTTCAGGATACGCTTGTTATACTCGGTACGCTGATGGTAACCGGCCTGGCCCATTTGTGGAACTCTCCAGCTTACATGTGGTGGATTCCATGGCCCAAGAGTACCTACCTGACGCAGACTGCTCTGACGAGAGTGTTTGTTCTTTGCCAGCTGGATACCCCATCTTTTCACAGGTCCCTCAGTACCGTAGCCCCTTGTGATAGCGGCTACATCGATGATATTACCTTCCGAGAAGATATCAGAGATTCCAACCTTGCTGCCAAGTATGTACTTTGCATACTCAAACTTGGCTTTTACATCGGAACCGCTAATTGCAGTTTCCATAATATCCGCTTTCTTCTTGGGAATTCCACTTACTGAAGAGGGGATTGTATATGTGATCACACGAATCTCGGAAACTTTCCCTTCTTCCACAAAGGAAGCCATATTTTCAAGTGATTTTTCTGTATCGTAATTTTTGGGAGTTTTTATCCTGCGTCCAATGTCGCCATCCAGATTTGCTGACCATGCCTCTGAAATTGTTTTTTCTCCATAAGGAGTATCCTTATAGGCACGTATTGCTGCAATACCGATCTGCGGTGTTTCGATAACAGTAACAGGTACGGCAATTTCAGCGCCTTCAGTCAAACTGTTTTTGGCGTCGTCAATCATAATTACATGGGTCATTCCGACCTTGTAACCTGCAAATCCCTGCAATTTTGGCTCACCTTCAGCCTCAGGCCATGACCTGAACCTCGGGATGTGGCTCTTTGCTCTTTTGCGTGGACTGAACGCTAGAGAACCTCGCCTTGGTCTGTGTATTGTTGGCACTTGTATTCTCCTTGAGTTTTTTTATGTTCAATCGCTTACGCAGGTTGAATTAACAAAAAAGTGTGTTGGCTACCTATCAAGGTTTGAGCTCAACATGGATATTCTACGTTATGCGGATAGGAGCAGCAATACTGCAACATCATCACAAAAAGATTTACACATCTACCATCCACACATACACAACGCGCATGCATGGGGGCTTTCATTGAATTGGCCCACTGATGGTCTATGTTAAATCCTACATTTCCACACTTTTTGCCTACCTGCGAAGTATGTATCATCTACATACTATATTCTCAGCTTGGGCTGTATGATGTCATATTAGGTATATAAATGCTTTGGACCAAAAACAGTGATACAGGAAACAACACCTTTAAAAGCACCAATAAACCATTGGAATGCAATGAAAAACAAAGTCAAATTCACCAAACCGATAAGTTCTGATCATGATGGATTACGCTTTGCTACTCCCGAAATTGTAGCAAAGTACCGGGCCAGAAGACTTAAATGTGACGTTCTGGCGGATATAAGTTGTGGTATCGGCGGACAGACCATTTTCTTTGCAAAGGAGTGCAAAAAAGTCTATGCCATAGAAATCGACCCTGTAAAGATAGAACATGCCAAAAAGAACTGCCAGTTATATGGAGTGGACAATGTCGAATTTATCTGTGGTGACGCCCTTGGCCCCGAAATAATACATAAACTTCCTGAACTCGATGTCGTGTTTTCTGATCCTGCAAGGCCCCCTAAAGAGAAGAGGCGCCTACTTTCAAGCATTACACCATCCATAGAAGATATGATTAATGCTTATTCATCCCGGGCAAAAGGATTCGCCTTTGAAGTACCCCCCCAGCTGACTCCAGAAAGAATTCCCTTTGATTGTGAAATGGAATACCTGTCCCTTAATGGCAAAATCAATCGCCTTACACTATACTTCAACCATCTCAAAAAATGCAATCGATCCGCCATCACACTTCCTTCCGAAGAATCATTGTGTGGCAGCGGGACAGGAGAAATCCCTGAATCGGAAATAATTAAAAAATTTGCATATGAACCAGAACCATCTGTTGTGAAAGCAGAGCTGTTGCCCGAACTTGCAGAAAAAATGAGAAAGGGAGATAATAGGACATATTTGTTCCGAATTGATTCGAAAAGGGCATTAATGACATCTGATGAAAAATTGAAGTCCCCCTTGCTTAAAAATCAGTATGTTGTGCTGGCAGAGACAAAGGTATCTGTTGAAGATATCAATAGGAAACTCAAAGAATTAAATGCCAAAAATGCATTGATAAGAGGAAAAATCGACCCTGACAATTACTGGAATTTCCGTAACCGTATAGAAACCGGATTAAATGGCGATAAGACAATTCATCTCTATATTACTGACAATTCTGCGATTATCTGCCAACCCCTTGCTGGAAAAAATTAATCCAGAAGACTACAAACACGTTCTATGAGTTCATCATTGCCAAAAGGTTTGGTAATGTAATCCTCAGCTTTGAGAATATCCAATCCCATCATCCTGTCAAAATCATGGTTCCTGACAGTCAGAAGGACAACCGGCAAACCTTCATACTTTTCCTTAATCCGGTGGAAAGCTTCCCACCCATCCATACCAGGCATCATAACATCAAGAAGGACGAGGTCCGGCAGGGAAGATTCAAGCATCAAAAGACATTCTTCTCCACTGGAAGCACACGATGTGGACATACCATTCAATTCCAACAAATTTTGAAGAAGTTCACGCAAATGCGCTTCGTCATCCACTACAAGTACTTTCTTCCCAGAACAACTCATCCGGTGCACCTTCAAAATAAATTAATGTGAAGTTAATTGATTTTAATATCTACTTTCCCGGTTTCTTCCATAACAGAAAATATTATCTCGAGGACACCATTATTGAAAGTTGCTTTTGCACTATTGGGATCTACTTTTAGTGGCATTTCAAGAGTTTCTGAATATGTATAATGTTTGTTGGAAGCATCGATCTCCAGATACTGACCTGTTGCACAGACCGAAATATCATCCCTGGACATACCCGAAATTTCGGCGGTAACATACACTTTTCCATCCATTTCAAGAACATCTATCAGAGGTTTTTTCTCATCTATGGAGAGGGGGGCGTCTAAAGGATCAATTTCTTCTTCGAAATCATTATAATCAGAAGGTATGTTACCGAATTCCCTGATTTCAGGGTCCTCATTGGCACGCTGTGTAATAGAAAAACCATAAATGAAAGGTTCATCAGAGAATTCTTCTATACCTACTCCGAATCTCTGTAACATCTGTTCGATCATATCAGTAATATCACTGAATGAATCATCACTGCCAGACGGATTGTTTCCTTTCTTTTTATCTGCCATATTGACCCGTTCCATAAATAAATTCTTATCACTTAGAGATATTTGGCCATAAAGCCGCACCTGAACAAGGATCACTTATCCCTGCTTTTATCGGCAGAAAGTAAATCGGATTGCTGATATTCCACCATTATCATATAAATACTATTTCGTTTCATGTATTAATAATAAACGCAGGACCTAGTAATCATTCCTTCTCCTGTAAATCAAGGCAACAGTATTCGAACAGGTCATGCCCCCATCTTATAGCTTCCTCACTCGTACTGATCAGTTTATTGTGATCATATATTCCTTTCTTGTTAAAGAGGGACAACAGGAAAAACCCGTCCGCACAGACCATACTAACTACCGGCAAATCACCCTCGTAGATATATATACTGGTGTTATCCATTCCGAAAAAAACCTCGGCTTCTTCCTCATAATCCTCAACAATGCGTTCATAGACATCATTGGTCAAAATCAGGTTTACCCCCACACTTTTTTTAGCCAGTCCTACAAAATGCTTGACATAATAAGGATGGAAATAAGAAGTAATGGTTGTAACATGCTGACTTACAAGCAGATGGTCTATTAATTCCTGAGGCGGATCAAAGAGAGAATTGATATCCGGTTCAATGACCTCTGAATCACCCAGATCACCCAGCCTTTCCATGAATTTCATAGGAAGGGTGGAAATATCCCTGGAAAACCAGTATTCAGGATTCTTTTCAAGCATTCTGGTGAGTTTAAAAACCGGCAATATTTTCTGCACTACGATATTACCAAAAATAGACAATTCATATTCATCGTCTTTCTGCACAACGATATCATTATCCTTAAGAAGCTTTATCTGGGGGAGAACGCCCGTTGATGTAACATCAAGAGCCTCTTTGATAGCTGCCAGATTCCGGGGGCCATCTTTTAGATAGACAAGCAAGTTTTTCCGTTTTTCCGAGCGACATACAAGCTCGATTATAGATACACCCATATTAGTACCACAAAACAAAAAATCAAGCATCACTGAAAAACTGGTTGACACATTCTTTCAATTGTTTATACATTGGGCTATCGATAATACTATGAGGAGGGGATTCAAAGGACTGTAGCAATCGGTTATAATACCATTTATAAGATTCTTTTCCTACTACAAAATGATTCCATGTTATATTTCCATGAAATTTTTCCTCATCCCTCATATCCCTGATGCTGGCAAGTTTGCCGGCACAGAATAGGAGTTTGACATCCCTTCCAACACCATCAAGTGCCTTCAGGCAGGCTTCATTGCGCTCCTTCCACATATTTTCATCAACAGATAACAGGGAGGGATCATCTGTTTGGTCCAATTCAGATACTGCTCTTACAAAATTTACAACCGTCTCACCAAACTTATTCTCCACTTCAACCATATCTATTTTAGACTCTTTTTTGATCGAATGCAGCAGACCTGCAATTACAACTATATCAGGGGCACTGTTCTTTAAGAGGATGGATGCAACGTCCATTGGATGAGAGATATAGGGTGTCCTGGAACATCGTCTTGCTGTATCCCGATGTGCATTATAGGCAAACTCGAAAGCTTCAGGGATTGAAAGTACGAAATGTCCCGCTCGTGAGGAGGTCTCGTATTTCTCTTCCAGCTCCAGCAGATGAATCCGGAAGTTGGCTTTTCTGAGGTGTTCGTGTATGATGAGTTGCCCATTTTCATGAATCAATACTGACTGATAAGGTTCACTTTTCCATATACGCCTGGAAGGCACATCAGACCACTCGGCCATGTAGAAAAAGCGATCCGGCAATTCAGGAAGTTGTTCTCCTATTTCTGCGCTATGAACTATGACACCTGTTGGCTTTTTCTTAGAATCGGTACAATAAGTGGCTATATAATTTCTCAGATTCATGGTAAATCCCGTTTTTATATTAATATTATAGTAAAGGAATTAAACATTTCTTTTTACAATCCAGGAAGTAACTCTTACCCAGTTCTCAATTATTGATTCTTTCGGATCCAGCAAATAATCATAAGGAACATCTACACCCAAATTCAAAATATTGTGAAGTTGAACCATCTGGGAAAAAGATACTTTCTTTGCACTGTTTTCAGGGATCAAACCCCACCTCAATTCATCGACAAGATGGAGAATAGAAGAAATCAATGCAACCATAACAGGATTACGTGAAATGTTCCTGAGATTGTCATAAAATGGACCTTTTTTGTTTTCCCCTTCAAGGGATGTCGAAACTTTCCAGAAGTATTTTTCATCAATCCCAAACCTATCAAGCCTTACGAGCATATCCCTCTGGGAAACAGTTGATATACCTGATTGCTGATCCAGGGCCTTTAAAAGGACCTGGTTTACACATTTACAGATCAGTTCACCAAGTTTGGAATGAGGACCTGCGTCAGTCAACTGCAGAGAAGCAGAATCATTGGATACAATTGCCATCATATCAGTCCCGGTTCCGGTAGCCAATTCTTCAGAAAAACGACTTGGAATCATTAATTGACGCAGAACTGCTGATTTGGCTTCAGTAGCAGTCATCCAGGCCCTGGTAAGAGCATATGCTGGTAAATTTGCATCTATTAGAAGAATCATATTTATTGTCCCGCCAAGAGATTGCCATTTACCATTTTCCTGATAATAGGAAGCAGGGTCTGCAGGACTGCATGCATTTACTTCAACGCCCGCGGTTGCAATTGCTGTTACTTCAAGGCCACGGAAAGAGTGCGTGACAAAAGCAACATTCTCCATACTTGCAGCAGTTAGCAATGCAGCTGCATTTGATGCAGAATAGCCAAGTTGCTCCACTACATGGGAGAGATAGCCTTCAACACTTCCTTCTTCCAGCTCATTCTCACTTCCAACATGCCTTCCTATCCGCTGATTGATAAGGACATTGATATCATCACGGATACCCCCATTGAGCCAGGAATTGGAAATTATTCTCCTGTCTTTTGGCAGTGTAACTATAACGGAATCTGTGCCTGACCTGAAAACTTTTTCACCGGCAGATGTTTCAAGAAGAGGTTCACAGCCCCCATCCCGACAATTTACGGTCAACTCATTTTTGGTCATGCACCTTCTCCTGAATATAGATCAACACCGGACCTGAAGTAAAAAGTAAAAGCCTCAGAACTCATAGGGCTCATCACTATCTCAGAAGAGTATATCATCACTGGCTTTTTCCTTAGATACCAATCCCGGTAACAAGTTCCATGGCTGTTTCTTTGGGGTTTTCTGAATTATAAATACTTCGACCCACAATAATCCAGTTCGCACCTGATGCAATCACATCAGATGCTTTACCTCCCTGTGCACCTACACCGGGAGATATAATAGAAAGGCTATCACCTATTATAGAACGCAGGTGCTTTACCCTTTCTGGCCGGGTAGCCGGTGCGACAATACCTGTAGCACCGAATTCATACGCCATTGAAGCAATTTCATCGGCTATCGGCTGGAAATATTTCGCACCGCCCGGGTGGCTCATTTCAGAGACTACATAAATATCCCCATCATAAAGTCGGGCCACACCTATACAGGCTTTCAGGCTATCCTCACCTGTAAAACCATGCACGATTAGACCGCTGGCACCTGCCTTGAATACCTGCTCGCAGATAAGTTCATCCGTGTATGGAATGTCGGCAACCTTAAAATCAGCAATGACAGGAGCATAATCGGCAAGTCGGGAAATTACACTTAAACCTTCTGAGAGCACCAGCGGATAGCCCACCTTTATTGCATCCACACATTCAGCAACTTCGCTGGCAATCTTGACGGCGCGATCCATACGCGTAACATCCATTGCAATTATAAGGCCGGTATTCCTTTCCATGAAAATTAAACCTCTAGCAGTTTGAATGTTAATCTGATAGATGAACTTTTCTTTTGAGTTCTTCGACCACTTCAGGATTCTGCAGAGTAGTCACATCCCCGGGATAAGTATTATTTGTTATTGCGCGCAGGACCCGGCGCATAATCTTTCCACTACGTGTCTTTGGCAGGTCCCTTGCAAAAACTATCGCCGCCGGACGGGCTATCGGCCCAATCTCATCTACAACATGACCCTTAAGTTGCTCTTTCAGCTCATCACTAACAGGAACATCGGCTTCAAGCACAACATAACCGACTATTACCTCCCCCTTAATTTCATCCTCTTTCCCCTCAACAGCAGCTTCTGCAACGGCCGGATGGGACACAAGAGAACTTTCAATCTCCATGGTACCCAGTCTGTGACCGGAGACCTTGATCACATCATCAAGTCTTCCAAGTACCCAGATATAGCCATCCCTGTCAGTACGGGCACCATCTCCTGACATATAGATGTCATTACCCCATTTACTCCAGTAAGTTTCAATGAAGCGTTCTTCATCCCCATGAATGGTCCGGATCATGCTGGGCCAGGGTTTTTTAATTGCAAGATAGCCCCCATACCCTTCTGGAACCGCATTTCCTTCTTCATCGAGAATGGATACCTCGATTCCCGGGAACGGACGGACAGCACTACCGGGTTTCATCGGAGTAATGCCTGGCAGGGGTGTGATCATTATCATACCTGTCTCTGTCTGCCACCATGTATCAACTACCGGGCATTTCTTGTCCCCGATGTGCTCATAGTACCAGAGCCATGCCTTCGGGTTGATGGGTTCACCGACACTTCCCAGAAGCCGCAACGAAGAAAGGTCATGCTTTGCAGGTAATTGTTCTCCCCATTTCATGAATGTACGAATAGCTGTAGGTGCAGTATAAAAAATCGTCACTCCATAATTCTCAATTATACTCCAGAACCTGTCCTTTTCTGGATAATCCGGTGCTCCCTCATACATCAGCACAGTTGCACCGTTCAGCAGGGGACCATATGTAATATAGGAATGACCTGTAATCCAGCCCACATCCGCGGTACACCAGTAAACATCATCATCTTTCAGATCAAAGACCCATTTAGCAGAGATCGCTGTTCCGACAAGATAGCCTCCGGTGCTGTGGACCACACCCTTGGGTTTGCCTGTAGTTCCGCTAGTATACATTAAGAAAAGTGTATCTTCAGAATCCATGTGTTCAGGCGGACATTCATAATCCACCTGTTTTTCGATGTCATGCCACCACACATCCCGTCCCTCTGTGAAAAATACAGAATTTGCCGCATGATTGACAACCAGCACATGCTCTATGTCATCTAATTTTTCAAGTGCATTATCGGTTTTTTCCTTCTGGTTAACCAGTTTACCTTTGTGATAGTAACCATCACAGGTAATTACAAATTTGCTGCCTGCGTCCTCAACACGTTGGGCTAGTGCTTCCTGGGAAAATCCGGCAAATACCACACTGTGAGGAGCACCAATCCTTGCACAGGCAAGCATGGCAATAACAGCTTCAGGGATCATCGGAAGATAGATTGTTACAATATCTCCTTTCTGCACCCCCAATTCTTTCAATGCATTGGCAAAGCGACATGTGGAGTAAAAGAGTTCATTATAGGTAAAGGTACGATTGTTTGCCATTTCCCCTTCCCATATAATCGCTGTCTTATCGCCCTTTGAAGAAAGATGCCTATCAATACAGTTATATGATGCGTTTAGACTGCCATTAAGGAACCATTTGCTATGCGGAGGTTTCCATTCTAAGACTTTATCCCATTTTTCAAACCAGTCTATATCCTCTGCAACTGAAGCCCAAAAACCTTCAAAATCCTCTTCAGCCTTCTTGTAGATGTCGGGGTCATTCATATTCGCCTGCATCCGGAAAGATTTGGATGCCTGAAATACACGCTCCTCTGCAAGTGATGATTCTATTATTTCATGCATGCTAGTGGACCTCCTTAAAAGTATATATAACCCTAATGATTAATCATGTATAAATGTAATGGTCCCGGTAAGATAAAAATCAACAGAAAGGCGAGCTCTGTATCAATCACAGAGCCCTGTAGTAACAATACCTACCTTCCCTGACAGGTTCAATTTTGCTCTTGTTTTCAAGTTTCTCAAGAATAGGAGAGAGCGTGTTTTCCTCAATTCCAAGGGATGTAAGCACCTGTGCAGCAGTACAGGGACGGCGCAAAATCAGGTCATACACTTCCTCCTCAATATTCTCATGTTTGAGGACGGAGCGGCCTCTTTTTATACCTTGCAATACAAGGCGCACTTTATTCCTGCCAAATTTACCGTCAAAATAGCTGGCAATTTCCTTCAACCTTTTCTCATCAACAGCATGTAGGGAAGATTCAGCGGGAGGTCGGGTTACAGTCAAGACTTCAACTTCATCCGGATCGATGTACTCCAGAACTTCTACAAGACGTGAAATTTCTCTATCGGATGAGTTGCCTGGAAACTCGTTACTTTCTACAAACATAGCCTCAATGGAAAGCTTGCAGCCATCCATCAGAGAAAGAGCCGCAAGTCCTTCTATAACTTCCTCCAGATGAATACCCGAAGCAGGTCTGTTAATATTCTGGAATGTATCCTCATAACCTGAGACTAGAGTGGCAACCACTAGATCAGCCTTTGCAAGATTCTGGCGCACATCCTTTCTGCCAACAAGGGAAGAATTAGTAATGACACAGATGGGTACATCAGAAATATCACGGATACCGTCGATCATCTCCCCAACCCATAGATTGAGGGTTGGTTCACAGGTTCCTGAGAATGTAATATAATCAATATCTTCTATACTGCGATGATAATGCCGAATACCTTCAACAACTTCGGAACACGTAACACATCCCACAGCATCCTCTGGAGATTGGATTTTATCTGTAACTGGACCCAGCTGACAGTAGACACAGTCAAAATTGCAGTTTTTCCGGCTGGAAGGATTGCGGATAACATCCACACCCAGGGACCTGCCCAATCTTCGCGAGAGGATTGGGCCATAAATTATTCTGGACTTTCGCTTTCCCACAGACATTCCCCTAAAATAAAAAGAGGATCAGACATCCTCTGATCCCTTCCCAGAAAGTTGGGTTTTCAATTGTTCTATACGCTGGGAAAGCAAGTCCTTTTCTCTTTCAAGCGCTTCAAGCTCGCTTTGCGGGGATACAGGCTGAGGAGGAGTCGCAATGGGACCCCCTCTATAGTAACCCATACCTCGTTTGAAAGGGCCACCAAATCTGTAAAAACCTCCCCTGAAGGAGTTTCCTCTTACCAATCGATTCTGCCATCCTGGGATATCATATCCGGTGCAATAACCTGCACCCTTTCCTGTCATTGGCCCCATTCCCCTGGGACCGGTTCTGTCTCCACCTGGCATATTAATACAACCTCCTTTGTCGTTCTAGCATTGATTCTAGTCTATAAATTCAACCTCGCACCATCTGGGAACCGCATTCAGGACATTTGGCCTGACTGCATGGTAAGCCCGATTGGTGAGGTTCAAGATGTCCACATGAAGGACACCTGCAATTCTGCGGAGCTGCAGCTCCACGGCCCGGGCGATTTCCACCACCTCTGCGACCCTGTCCTCTGGCCCCTATAGGACCATTTCCATCTGGACCCGTGCCATCTCCTCCAGGCATATTGAGTTCACCTCCTTCTAAAGAAATACCTTTTCCATAAACCAGTGCATCCGTAACTTTTTCAAGACCCCTACGAAGGGTTCTTTGAAATGTAGACTGATGGACTCCCATTTTCTGTGCAGCCTCTCCCTGAGACAAATTTTCCAAAATATTCAATCTCATGGATTCCAATTCATCTACACCGACATCAACAACAGGCATACTTTCATTCGTATCATCGGGACTGAAACGCCGACACCTGTAATGGAAGCCTACCATTCTCTTTTTCTTGGGACGCACCATAATATTGCATTATAATGCATAACTATATAAATTTAACTCCAAGAACAGATTGAATTCCAAACAGAAGGATAGCAGGACATAAAGATCACACATAATCAATTACTGCAGAGTCATGGTTTTTCATAAAACAGGTTTGGGATCGAATCCATACTACCCATAGTTTTTGAAGAGCCTGCGGGATAAATAACTACAAGAGAATCAACTTGTCTGCCAAGTTTCTTCTCATCATGAAGATAGAAATTATCACTTTCCCGGGATACATTTTTGAGTAAGAATCTGGAATGGGCCCTTCCGAGTTCTACGATCTTTAATTTTTCAAAATCATAAAAAAAGGCCTCAAACTCAGGTTTAAGATGACGACTGCCTAATGCAAAAACATACATGTCTCCGAAAAAATCCAGGTCATAGAACAGATCAACTGTGGCATCAGTACCTGAAAATCGGACCTGCATACTTGAAATATGTATATAATCCCCGCCATCCTCAGCCGCAAGTGCCCCTGATATAGAGCACGAAAGCAGCAAAGTTACGAGTATAAGCCCTGAAATCCTCATTGGTATAGGATAATACGCTATGATTAATATGTCTATTCATATCTGTGGTGCATATAAAAGGGAAAACATTAATACTAACAAAAATATGTTAGGGCAAATCGAACATGGCACACATCAATCTAAAAATTTTGAAACGTTAATTTATTATCAGGTGTGTTCTATTTCAATCTGCCTTCCCGGCGCCTTTACAAAGTATTATTTCAGGAAAAGGGCAGCTTAACAGCAAATCTGCCTGAAATCCAATCAAAGCATTATCATTACAGTTAAACAAATTTAGGAGAACAATAATGCAGGATATTATATACCTCGCCCCTCTGGCAGGTATCGTAAGTCTGGTATTTGCTGCATTTTTCGCGACCCGTGTCCTCAAGGAAGGAACCGGTAACGAGAAAATGCAGGAAATTGCCACTGCGATACAGGAAGGGGCCATGGCATATCTGAATCGCCAGTACAAGACAATAGCCATAGTTGCTGTAATCCTTGCTTTCTTAATCTACGCCCTGCTGGGAGAAAACAGCGGAAAAGTAGCGATAGGATTCATAGTAGGAGCAGCCAGTTCAGCTATTGCCGGATACATTGGAATGAATGTATCTGTAAGAGCAAATGTCAGGACAACAAACGCCGCATCCAGAGGACTGCATGAAGCCATGCAGGTCGCTGTCCGCGGAGGAGCAGTAACCGGGCTTGCCGTCGTAGGACTGGCCCTTCTGGGTACCAGTATATTCTACATATTATTCGGCAATGTCGATCAAGTAGTAGGATTCGGATTCGGTGCAAGTCTAATCAGTCTCTTCGCAAGGGTTGGCGGTGGAATATACACCAAAGCAGCCGATGTGGGAGCAGACCTCGTAGGAAAAATTGAAGCGGGAATCCCCGAAGATGACCCCCGAAATGCCGGTGTAATTGCTGATAACGTCGGTGATAATGTCGGTGACTGTGCGGGTATGGGAGCAGATCTTTTCGAGACATATGTAGTAACAGTCCTTGCAGCGATGCTGCTTGGTGCACAGGTACTCGAGTCATATCCCAATGCAATAATCTACCCATTAATTCTCGGTGCCGTGGCAATCTTTGCCTCCATTATCTCCATCTTCTTCGTGCGTGTCGGAAACGATAACAAGATCATGAAAGCCCTTTACAAGGGAGTTGCTGTAGCCGCATTGTTGTGTCTTGTTGCCTTCTACTTCGTAACAGACATACTCATTGGAGACATCAACATTTATTATGCATCCCTGGTAGGTGTTGCTATTATGGTGTTGATGGTTGTTTTCACCGAATATTATACTTCAACGAGTTACAGACCTGTCAAGAAAGTAGCAGAGGCTTCTGAGACCGGTGCCGGTACAAATGTAATTTCAGGACTTGCAATGGGCTTTGAAAGTACTGCCCTTCCTGTTGTAATTATCGTAATCGGAATTCTTGCCGCATTCTTCGTTGCAGGCGGAGCTGTAAATCCTGCAATGGGGCTATATGGTATTGCAATTGCCGCAGCAGCAATGCTCTCTACCACAGGAATGATCGTTACCCTGGACTCCTACGGACCAATTACGGATAATGCCGGCGGAATAGCCGAAATGGCCGGTCTACCCGCCGAGGTGCGTGAGATCACAGATGCCCTGGATGCTGTAGGTAACACCACCAAGGCAGTAACAAAAGGATACGCTATCGGATCCGCTGCACTGGGAGCACTGGCTCTTTTCGCCGATTACAGGCACAAAGTAAACATTGAAACAGGCGGACTCAGTCTTGACAATCCTATCGTACTTGTCGGATTGTTTATCGGTGCTCTCCTGCCATTCATCTTCAGTGCTGTCACGATGCAGGCAGTTGGAAAAGCTGCTTTTGGCATCATCAATGAAGTTAGGCGTCAGTTCAGGGAAATACCTGGTATCATGGAAGGTACAACCAAACCAGAGTATGGAAAATGTGTGGATATTGTAACAGCCGCTGCAATCCGCGAGATGGCAATTCCTGGTATTCTTGCAATCGCAACTCCATTACTTATAGGCTATATCCTCGGACCACTTGCCCTGGGAGGATTGCTTATAGGAATTATCGCATCAGGACTTCTCCTTGCCCTTACAATGGACAATGGTGGAGGAGCATGGGATAATGCCAAGAAACTTATCGAGGATGGACATCATGGCGGAAAAGGTTCCGAAGCTCATAAAGCAGCAGTTGTCGGAGATACCGTCGGAGACCCTTTCAAAGACACCGCAGGACCCGCACTGAACTCCCTTATTAAGGTAGTCAACATGATTGCAATCCTGTTCTCCTCCCTGTTTATAGGGGCAGGAATATTCTGAAGGTCTCTTGACCTTCATTTTCTTTTTTTTGATATAATAAAACAGTAAAAGCTATCCTACACTTATTTGTTATAAAGATAATAGAGATTGCCCTATTGAGAATTACTAATGGGGAAAAGCTGACGGGTTTTAAGGGGGGTTTAATATTTGGGGAGTGGGGTTTTAGGAAAAGAAAGACAACCCGTCAGCAACCCTCGTGATGACTACATGTTATATATATTTTACTGTTTGTGGCAATCCTGCATACTATAGCATATTCCACGCCTGACAAGTTCCATCTCGATTTCTTCAAAAAAAACACCCCTGCCAGCAACATGTTCATGTGTGAAGTTTGATACCCTGCCCGCAGGACCAGCCACGGTTGTGAGGTCTGCAGCACAGGAAGGGCTTTTCCCTACACCCACAAATTCAATGGAAAAACCCCTGCGATAAAATTCCTCAATCATATCTGCAAAGGGGTCGAATAATTGCCTGCAGAATTTCCTGTAGGCCGAATGGATTAACTGGTCTCTGGTAATTTCCCGGCGACTTGAACCAAAATATATCAGTTCCGGACAGGGAAGTTGAATTACATTCTTTTTCCCGGGAGAAAACTTTCCCGGATTTTTAATCCCTGCCAGACGCGACTCAGGGTTGAGAAGACAGTGAGAAACTACCATAATTTTATCATTTTCGGCATCCATTGAATCACCTGCATGAGAATCTTTATACAATAAGAAGACTTATGGGTACGCAGTTATATCCATAGGGATACTTCCATATAACTATCACGACATGGTAATCGGGAGATAATATTTAATGGAAAATATAAATACGGTTCTGAGAAAAGGTTTTCAGACCTGGACACACAATCTCAATATTTGCATCCCCTTCTTTTTGAACATATTTGCAGGTATATTTGCAATGTTTGTTATTTTCATGGTTGCGGTCATCATATTTGTTATGCCTGCAATGCAGGACATTACAACAGACCCCACAAATATCAATCCTGAAATGGCATTTGGAGTCCTCACAACTGCCTTTTATGAAAATATGGGATTGTTCATACTCCTGTTCATCGCAGCATTTGTAGTATCCACCCTGATAAGTTCCTATTTTTACGGCGGAGCCATAGGAATGGCAAAAAAAGCTCTTCAAAATGGGTCCACCAGCATCAATGAGATGTTTACATCAGGAAAAAAGAACTTGATCAACCTCTTCCTTACCAGGTTCATAGTAATACTGATTATCCTCGCAGGAATAATCTTCGTGGTGCCCGGAATACTGGCCATTGGGAACCTGAACATATTGATACAAAACCCTGAAGAAGCACTCTCGGGAACATTAATCCTTGTTTTTGGAATATTTGTCTGGATATTCTATGCAATCGTAGTCAAACTGATTTTTACTTTTGCAGAATATGCACTGGTTGTTGGTGGACTGGAACCCCTGGAAGCCCTGGAAGAAGGTTTCTCATTTTTCATGAACAATAAACTTGATACAGTTATCCTTTGGCTGGTTCTGATTGGCCTGTCAATACTCACAGGAGTAGCCGGGGAAATTCTCAGTTCCATCGAAATACTCAGCACATTCTGGTCATTTGCCGATTTTGTCCTGTCCTTTGCAGTAATCCAGCCCCTGACAGTACTGTGGTGGACAAGGATGTATTTAAGCGGTAAAAGCACACAGTTTTATGATATTGATGACTATCTGGAGTTTAAGCGTTGATCAGGTCTTGCCAAGAAGCCGACATGCCTGACAGACATCAGCAGTGCAGGCCTGTCCGCAAATTGTGCATTTTTTAATTTCCGCCTGAGGGAATTCTTTTGCAAGTATTCCCACCATTTTATCAAAGCCCTTCTGGATTGAATATTTCGTACCGGGATGTTTTTGCTCAAAATCATCAAGCATCAGTCTTACTTCGTTACGCAAGGCCTCGTGTTTGTAAGGACACAGGCTTATATCTACCGGAATATCATTGACCTTTGCATACAATTCCACTTCTTTTTCAGGGATTTTGCGTAAGGGTTTGGCACGCAGGACCAAACCTTCGAGTTCTCTTGGCGGAGAAAGACGTATCATCCGCTCCACATCACCCCCCAGATGGTTCATCATTATCGTCTGGGCCTCATCATCAAGGTTATGGCCTGTCACAAGTCGTTTTGCCCCGATATCAAGAGCTATCCTGTTAACCAGGGATTTGCGCAGCACACCACAATAACTGCATGCACCATGTACCCTTTCTTTTGCTGCCAGTTCATCAAGGGATGTATCGTATTCCTCAGCAAAACTATGGATAAGATGCTTTACACCAATATCAGATGTCAGTTTTTTGGCATAGCCTATTGAGCGCTTTCTGTAAACAGAAATACCTTCATCAACTGTAATTGCAACCAGTTCCAGATCCCTGCGTTTGCCAAAAATCTTGTTCAAAATATACAGGGCCACACAGCTATCCTTACCACCACTCAAGGCAACTGCAATTTTTTCGTTTTTACCTATATTGTAATTCTTGCGAATCGTAAGCTTGACCTTGCGTTCTACATCTTCTGTAAAATGTTTTTTGCACAGGTGCATACCGGAATATGGCTGGTAAATGATAGCTTCATGATTGCATTTCATACACCTGGTTTTTTCTTCGGTCATGTGACCACATTCAATTTGACCTCGTATAAATACTTACGTTACACATTGAATACAAATAAAAATAACAAACGGATAATATTCTAATATAAACAAAAATATAAATATTGTTATGAATGAATAACGGGCAATCATGACAGTTGAAATATCCCTGATACTGTTGTCAATCCTTGCAGGTTTTCTGCTGGGAATTGTTTCCGGCCTTATCCCGGGCATACATACAAACAATTTCGCCCTGATACTGGTAGGAGTAAGCCCCATTCTTCTGAATCAGGGAATCGAACCTCTTTATGTAGCAATAATTGTATTATCCAACTCCATATCTCACACTTTCCACGACATAATACCTGCCATCTTTCTGGGCGCACCTAACGATGACATGGCCCTTGCAGTCCTGCCTGGCCATAGGTTGCTCCTGGATGGATATGGTGCTGAAGCTGTCAGACTTTCTGCCCTGGGAAGTGCAGGTTCTGTTGCTTTTGCCCTCATAATGGCATATCCTCTGGTATTTTTCTTCACAAATTCCTATGATACCATACAGGAAAATATGGCCTGGATACTCATAGCCATATCAGCCATACTTATCCTGACCGAGAAAGGAGAATATGTCACAGGGCAGGGATCACTTGCCTCATTTAGATACAAAGGTTATGCTCTTTGTCTCTTTATACTAAGCGGATTGCTGGGATATTTTGCATTTGAGATGGAATATCTGGCAACGCCAATCTTAAAATTTGGTGAAACGTCCATTCTGTTACCTATTTTGAGCGGATTATTCGGTGCCTCCCAACTAGCAATCAGCCTGATGTCAGATTCGCACATCCCTTCTGAAAATATATCCCGCATGCAACTTTCAGTAAAGAGAATATTACGTGGCATAATATCCGGCAGTTTTGCTGGCTCAATTGTTGCGTGGCTGCCCGGGATCTCGGCTTCAATTGCCACAGTGGTTGCAAGATTTACTATTCCAAAAGAAATTGACAGGGACGATATTGAAGATGAACTGGAAGATTCAAAAGAGTTTATAGTATCTATATCCGGAGTTAATACAGCAAACTCTATTTTTGGCCTTTTTGCCCTGGCGATGATCGGTAAAACAAGAAGCGGTGCTATGGTAGCAGTCAACCGTTTGCTTGATTCTGCAACCATTGATAGCCGCTCAATAATTCTTTTCCTGACAGCAATAGTTGCAGCAGCCCTGCTATCCTACCTATCTACCATAGCCATTGGAAACAACGTACATCATGTCCTGAAGAAAATAGAATACAGGAAACTATGTTTTGTTGTCATAGCCGGACTTACTATTATGGTAGCCCTTTTCACCGGGATTTTCGGAATACTGCTCTTTTTGACAGCCACTACAATAGGCATGCTTCCCCCTTTCATGAAGGTCAGGAGAAGTCACCTTATGGGAGTGATTTTGCTGCCTGTGATCCTTTACTTCATTTGAGCATCATCAAAGGATGTAATCATATCCACCATATTGTCCCTGACATTTTTGATAGATTCCAATGCATCCCCACCCAAATCAATGGGTGACAGACCCTGCAGATCGGCTTCTATAAAGTCCGATGAAAAAGGAATCTCGCCAATTACCGGGACACCGATATCCTCCAGCACAGTTGACATGTCAGCTTCATTACTCTTGTTAATGACCGCAGCAATATGTCTGATACCAATCTCGTCAGAAAGTTTCTTTATGCGTGATGCGGTTTCAATGGAACGTCTGCCCGGCTCCACAACGATCAGCATTAAATCAATGCCTTTTGTGGTTCCCCTGCCCAGATGTTCTATGCCGGCTTCCATATCCATTATGACAGCACTGCTGTCCTTGAGTACCACATGTCGCAGCAGGGCGCGCAAAAATGCTGATGCAGGACACATACAGCCACTTCCGCCCCTTTCCACCGTACCCATGACAAGCATTTTCACATTATCAGGGCCCACTGCCCCGAATCTTTCAACTACATCATCCACTTTCGGGTTGTATTTGAACATGCCTCCTGTCTGCCCCGCACGCTCCTCGATCATTTCCCTGTATTCGGTCAATGGTTTGGGAGGAACTGTTATACCCAGTGAGGAAGCCAGGTTCATATCCGGGTCCGCATCTATTGCCAGTACATCATAGCCATCCCTGGCCAGTAAACGTGCAATCGTACCTGAGATGGTGGTTTTTCCCACACCGCCTTTGCCTGTAATCGCAACCTTGAACATCTTATAGTCACCCTGTTAACAAAATAACGGAAAGCCAATATACATCTTCATTAAAGTAGTATCTAAATATACCAAACAGGACGTAAATAATTATGATGGATTCTCCTACAGATAAATACCGGTTAATAAGATCGATACTTATTAAGATACTTGTACTTAACCTGATTGTATCCTTTGCCAAAATCGGCTATGGTATTTTTACTAACACCTTAAGTATGGAATCCGACGGTTATCATTCCCTTTTTGATGGCATCTCCAACATAATAGGTATTATCGGAATACAGATAGCAGCAAGACCGCCTGATCGCAGTCATCCCTACGGACACCAAAAATATGAATCCCTGGCCTCAGTTTTTATTGCGGTATTGCTGTTCATAGTAGCGGTGGAAATAATCTCCAAATCAGTTGATCGTTTTATTTCACCATCCACACCGGAAATCACCACCTTAAGTTTTGTTGTAATGATACTTACCATTGCAGTCAATCTCTTTGTAACAATATATGAGAAAAGAGAAGGAGAGAAACTGAAAAGCGACATCCTGATTGCAGATTCCATGCATACGAGAAGCGACATCTATGTTTCCATATCAGTCATCGCAGGCCTGCTTGCCGTAAAGGGTGGATATCCCCTTATCGATCCGATAATAGCTGTCATTATCTCCCTGTTTATAATCCGCGCAGCGATCAATATAATCAAAAGCAGCAGCAAAACCCTATGCGACGAATCAAGGATTGATGAAGATATAATATGTAACATAGCTTTTGAAGTAGATGGCGTCATGGAATGCCACCGGATACGCACACGAGGGACAAAAGGAGAATATTATATCGATCTGCATATAGAGGTGGATCCAAAAATGCCGGTTGATCAGGCCCATGCTATATCCCATCAGGTGAGCGATCAAATAAAGCAGTACATGGAAGATGTAAAGGATGTAGTTGTGCATACGGAGCCACATGAAAAGCAGGATTGAAGCAAATTGATAAATAACGGAATGTGTAACATAATAGCATGGCAGGAAACACGTTTGGCCATTCATTCAGGATAACCACATGGGGAGAATCCCACGGAAAGGCATTAGGAGTAGTTGTGGACGGAACTCCTGCGGGGTTGGCTCTTGATGAAGCGGATATACAGAAGGAATTGGATCGCCGCCGACCGGGACAGAGTGGCGCTGCAACACCCCGCAAAGAGAAAGATCGGGTAGAAATTCTGTCGGGAATTTTTGAAGGTATTACAACAGGCACCCCAATATCACTGATAGTTTACAATAAGGATGCAAATTCCAGTTCCTATGACAAATTGCGCAATAAACCCAGACCCGGTCATGCGGATTTTACCTATATGGAAAAATATGGCCACAGGGACCACAGGGGAGGGGGACGGTCGTCGGGACGTGAGACCATTGGCAGGGTAGCAGCCGGCGCAATTGCAAAAAAATTACTTGGAGCATACGGTATCGGAGTAGTTGCACATGTAATCGAACTCGGAGGAATACGGGCAGAAAATATCGATCCAGATATCAAAACTGCAATCGAAAAAAATCCTGTACGCTGCGCCGACCCTTCAGCTGCTACAAAAATGCTTGAAATGATAGAGAAAATGCGCAACTGCGGGGAAAGCACCGGAGGAATTGTGGAAATCCTTACCACTGGTGTACCGACAGGACTGGGAGAACCGGTATTCAATAAGATCGATGCTGATATTGCGGCTGCAATGATGGGTATTGGTTCAATCAAGGGAATTGAATTTGGTGCCGGCTTCAAGGCTGCCCGAATGAGGGGCAGTGAGATGAACGATGCCTTTGAAGTTGACAATGAAACAATAAAACCCCTTACCAACAATGCAGGCGGAGTACTCGGAGGACTTACCACAGGCATGCCAATAGTCTGTCGCTGTGCTGTAAAACCCACCCCATCAATCTCATTGCCCCAGCATACGGCAGATATGGTGACCAAAAAAGAAGAAATTATAGAAATAAAGGGGCGACATGATCCGACTATCCCTCCGAGAATGGTACCTGTCGCCGAGGCCATGATGGCAATTGTACTGGCCGATTATATGATACAGAGCGGCCGTATAAATCCGGATAGTATACTGCCTGAAAAATGAAAAGAAGGAGAAAGGAAAAGATTACAAATCCAGTTTTTCCATTCTTCCTACGGCTTCTTCTATACGTTCAACAGTCTGGGTGAGAGCGAACCTGATATAGCCTTCACCATAATCGCCAAATCCTACACCCGGAGTCGCGACAATTCCCGCTTCTTCAAGCAGGAGGGAAGAAAAGTCAATTGAACTATATTTTTCGGGAACCCGGGCCCATACATAGAAGGTGGCCTTTGGCGGATTCACATCAAGACCCATCGCGTCAAGACCTTTCAGCAGGGCATCACGTCTTTGCTTGTATACACTATTCATATCTGTGACACACTGCTGGGAACTGTCCAGTGCAGTAATTCCTGCCTTCTGGACTGCCTCGAATGCACCCGAGTCTATATTGGACTTGACCTTTCCAAAGCCGGTGATTATATCCTTGTTACCCACGGCAAAGGCAATCCTCCAGCCTGTCATATTGTAAGTTTTGGAAAGGGAATAGAATTCAACACCTACATCCATCGCACCATCAACACTCAGGAAACTGGGAGCCTCATAACCATCATAAACCATATCGGAATAAGCATTATCATGGACTATCACAACATCATTTTCCCGTGCAAAATCCACAACCTCTTCAAAGAACTTGAGGCTTGCTGTGGCTGAAGTCGGATTGTTGGGATAATTCATGAACATGAGTTTGGTTTTCTCAAGTACATCCTTCGGAATCGAATTCAGGTCTGGAAGGAAATCATTTTCCTCAAGCAGAGGCATAATATGAGGTACACCACCTGCAAATTGGGTGCCTATCTTGTACACCGGGTATGCGGGATCAGGCACAAGGGCTACATCTCCGGGATTGAGGAAAGCAAGAGGGATGTGTGCTACACCTTCCTTGGAACCGATCATTGTGAGGGCTTCAGTGGCCGGATCAACATCAATTCCCTTTGTCTCCTTACACCAACGGGCTGCTGCCTCCCTGAAAGCCGGCATGCCAGAATAGGATGGATACCTGTGGGTTGAGGGATCGCGGACAGCCTCGCACATGGAATCAACGATATGCTGATGGGTAGGTTGATCAGGGTCACCGACACCAAGGTCTATTACATCCACTCCTTTTTCCTTTACCCTGGCTTTGGCTTCATCTATCGTTGCAAACAAATACGGTGGTAGTGCATTTATTCTGTCTGAGTACATTGCTTCACCTGAATTACAATCAAAAATTTTGATATAGCAGTATCGGAAGTCATATTGTAATGAAGCTATTTAAGAATCATGGGTGGTTAAAACGAAAAAATGTAAATTATTGCTCAATGGCTTTAAGGGTATCTTTATCCTCGGATGATGCATCAGAGAACGATGATGATTCGGGAAGTGACAGGGTGAAATCGTATGTATAATCCAGTTCAACTGAACCAGAAGTCAGATTACAGGCAAGAACATGGCCTCCGACTGTTTTGTTTGCATCTATGAAATGGAAATGATAACCCGGCACATTGATGTTTTCAATATAATAGGGAAGAAGGAAGCCAACCATTGTACCATTAATATTTTCATGATGATACACAGCTTCCTCTTCTGCCACTACGTCCAGCAGAGGGCGATAGGGCTTACTCTGGGCAGGTACACTTCGTATACTTAGGTTTTCAAATGTTCCCTCTATTTTCAATGCATACAGGAGATTTGGGCCGGGAATGTTTTCTTTAATCATGGATTGGAGAGACGCATAATCCGTATTTGACCCAATTGTGATCGTGTCATCTGCTTCAAAGAAGGTCACTGCCGCAAAAGGAGTTGTAGCCGTATCGTTTACCTGATAAATGTAACCATCTGCTTTTGCCCGGTAAACTTCACCGTCAATAACTATCATTTCACCATCCAGCCGATCAAAGGTACCCAATCCAATATCACCCTGTTCCTTAAGATCGCGAACCTGCATATCCCCATCATAGGAGCCGGCAATTAAAGAGTCAATTGTGGATGTCTGGAAAAGAACATCATTATTGGATACGGCAGGTTCATCAGTTGTTGTGGTACAACCTGAAAAAGTAAGAAATAGCAGAATGCCCAGCAGCACAATACTCCAGATATTATTACTCATAGTGAAGTGTATGAAAATAAAAGTATAAATATTTTTTTTGTGTTGGGGTAAAATTCCATTTTTCCAACATTGGAAGCATAAATGTGCCGCTGCATTCATAACAATTTACAAATCCATTTTTTGTACTATACCAAAAATACCAAAAGGTTTAAACTTGAAACACAATGTATGAGTGAATAACCAGAATCATTTATATATAAAGAATGTGAAAAGAGAGAGAGAGAAATGAGAGAAATTATTGGGAATATTGTTTTTTGGCCAAATACCAAAAAAACATTTTTGCTTATATTAATACTAGCCATAATTGCCACTACAGGTTGTACGGAGGAAAACAGTTCAGACCAGCCTGAAAAAACAACGGTTGTTGTAAGCATACCTCCCCAGGCCGAATTTGTGGAAAAGGTCGGAGGAGAGCATGTTGAAACAATCGTAATGATTCCGCCTGGTGCAAGTCCTGCCACCTATGAACCAACTTCAAGTCAGCTGAAAGAACTCAGCAAAGCGGAAATATACGTAAAGGTTGATTCCGGATTACCTTTTGAAAAAGTATGGCTGGAAAAAATAAAGGACCTGAATGATGACATGTTATTTGTGAATTCTTCCAAAGGCATTGATCTGAGGCCAATGGGAGAAGGAATGGACCCCCATGTATGGAATGATCCCAATAATGCAATTATAATGGTCGATAACATATACAAAGCCCTGGTTGAGGTAGACCCATCCAACGAAGAAACATATACACAAAACCGGGATTCCTACACCGAGGAACTTAAGTCTCTTGACAGGGAGATTCAGGAAACACTTGAAAACAAATCGGGGAATAGTTTCATGGTCTATCATCCTGCATGGGGATACTTTGCAGAAAGGTACGATCTTAATATGGTACCCATCGAAACCGAAGGTAAGGAAGCAAGTGCCAGACAGCTCAGTGAGGTCATAACTTTTGCAAAGCAGGAAAACATAACTATTATCTTTGTGCAGTCCCAATTCAGTACACAGAGTGCAGAAGCCGTTGCAGAAGAAATTGACGGCAAGGTTGTGAAAGTGGACCCCCTTGCACGCAATTATACAGACAATATGTATAAAGTAACAGAGGCTTTCCGTGAAGGACTTAAATAACCATCAGCATGCAGTGGAAATAAAAAATATGTGGTCGTATTACCACGATGTACCTGCCCTCAAGGAGATAAATCTTGACGTGCAGGAAGGAACTTTCCTGGGAATCATTGGACCTAACGGCGGGGGAAAAAGTACTTTATTAAAAGTAATTCTCGGCCTGATAGAACCAGACAGAGGTGATGTACGCATATTCGGTAAAAAACCGAAGGAGGGGAGAAACATTGTAGGTTATGTCCCCCAGCACAGTGCATCCAGACTGGATTTTCCCATCAATGTATGGGATGTTGTTATGATGGGACGCATTGGAAAGACAACCCTTTTCAGAAAATACAGTCCTGATGACCGGAAAGTGGTGAAGGAAGCCCTTGAAAAGGTCAAAATGTATGAATACAGGGACCGCCACATTGCCGAACTTTCCGGCGGGCAGAGGCAAAGGGTTTTCATAGCCCGGGCACTTGTCACAGAACCAAAACTGTTACTTCTCGATGAACCTATGGCCGGAATAGATACAACTATGCAAAAGGAGTTCTATGAAATACTTGAAGAACTCAAATCCCGGGTTACAATCATTATGGTATCCCACGATATTAGTGCGATCTCTGTCTATGTAGATAAAGTGGCCTGCCTGAATCAGAAACTCTACTATCACGGTACTAAAGAAATAAAGCCCGAGGACCTTGAAGAAGCCTATAAGTGTCCCGTAGAAATGATAGCACATGGTGTACCCCATAGGGTATTGAAAGCCCATTGAGGAAATTGAATATGCTGGATATCTTACAATACACATTCATGCAAAATGCTATCGTTGCAGGCCTGCTGGCCAGCATAGCATGCGGGATTATCGGGGTATATGTGGTTGTCAGGAAGATCGTTTTCATAAGCGGAGGGATTGCACATGCCTCTTTTGGCGGTATTGGGCTGGGCTATTACCTGGGAATTAATCCCCTTTTCAGTGTCCTGCCTTTCAGCCTGCTTTCTGCACTTGTAATAGGTCTTGTCAACAGACGTACCAATATAGCCGAAGATACCGCAATCGGAATACTATGGTCTGTAGGTATGGCACTGGGAGTCCTATTCATAGGCCTTACACCGGGATATGCACCGGATCTTATGACCTACCTTTTTGGTAATATACTGACAGTCCCTGTAAATGATATCTATTTGATGCTAGTAATTGATATCCTGATCATTGCAAGTGTCTATCTGCTTTACAAAGAATTCATGGCCATAAGTTTTGATGAAGAATTTGCACAGGTTTCAGGACTGCCGGTTGAAAAGCTTAGTCTGTACATGCTTTGCCTGATAGCCCTTACCATAATAGTCATGATCAGAGTTGTAGGATTGATTCTTGTTATAGCCCTGTTAACGATACCGGCATCATTGAGCCGTGAATTTACAGATAAACTTGACAGGATGATGATGCTTGCTGTTATATTCGGCACGGTATTTACCTTTATAGGCCTGTTTTTATCCTACTACTTAAGCGTACCTTCCGGAGCCACTATAATATTAACAATGGCGGCTGGTTATATGCTGCATTTCCCATTCAAGGGAAAAAATAAAAAAACCGCATAAGATTAATGATAAAATATTAATTGAATCAGCCAGATATTCAATATTGTAATCTTTTTATGGGCGAGATGACAAAGGGTACTACAATGCAAAATCTTCTGGAAAGAATACTTGACACTATTTGCAAAGGCACATGGGTCGTTGACAAAGACGAGATTTTTATCTATTTTGACAAGGGAATGGAAGAAATCACCGGTATCAAAAGCGAGGAAGTGATAGACAAAAAACTGGAACAATATATGTCTGCCTCCCGCCACAGTGTTGGTGATGAAGCCCATTTCAGGGAAATGTTCCTGAGGGCAAAAGATTCTCTGAAACCCATACCCTACAAAACCATGCCAATCGTTACAAAGGGCGGCAACTTAAGTTTCCAGACAGGCAGATTGATTCCTTTACTCAACCAGAAAGGAAATTATGACGGGATGATCTGTACTGTAGAAAGCGTTAGCGAGCAGAAGATAAGCCAGAAAACCTTACGTAAAAGACTCCGTTCGGACAGGAAACTCGAGGAAATCTATAAAAACAGTCCTGTTGTGGCCTTCCTGTGGACCGCAGAGAAAGACTGGCCTGTGGAATTCGTATCCGGAAACATTTCCCAGTTTGGTTATACGCCCGAAGATTTCACTTCCGGCAAACTTATCTATGGAGACATAATATATCCCGATGACCTCGATATGGTACGCAGCGAGGTCAGCGAGCATGAAATTGAAGGCAAGATCTTTTTTTCCAAGGAATACCGCATACTCACCAAATCCGGAGAAATACGCTGGGTGATTGAGCGGTCCTTTATAGGAAGAGATGAAGTTGGAGAACCTTCGTACTACCAGGGCATCATAATTGATATTACAGACCGTAAATTGGCCGAAGAGGCTATGCGAGAATCTGAAAAGAAATACAGATTGATCTTTGAAAATTCTCCCCTGGGAATATTCCATTTCGATGAAAATGGTGTGATAACCCACTGCAATGAGAATATAATGCATATTCTCGAGATGACCAGAGACCAAATAATCGGTTTCAACATACTCAAGGATTTAAAAGACAAAAAGATGTATGAAGCTGTAAAAGCTGTATTCCTGAGACGTTCTGGTCATTATGAGGGAAAATATCATTCCACCACAAGTGAAAAAGTAACCCCTATAAAAGCCGATTACAGCCCCTACATATCAGAAGATGGCGAGCTGTTGGGAGGAGTCGGGATTGTTGAAGATATCAGTGACCGCATGAAAGCCGAAGAAGCCCTCCACCTGGATGAATCGCGCCTGGAAACCCTTGTAAAGCTTAACCAGATGACAGAAGCCTCCCTGAAAGAAATCATCGATTTTGCAAGAGCTGAGGGAGTGCGACTTACAGAAAGCAAGATTGGCTATCTTGCATTTGTGGATGAAGATATAGGTGCCATACAACTGAAATCCTGGTCCGATACTCCAATGAATCGCTGTAAAATTAAGGACAAGAAGATAGAATACAAGATCGAAGATGTAGGACTCTGGGGAGAAAGTATACGACAAAGACGACCATTTATAAATAACGATTACAATAGGCCACATCCCAGGAAAGGCGGATACCCAAAGGGTCATGTGGAACTGATTCGCCATATGGATGTACCTATTTTTGAGCGAGGCAAGATTGTAGCCCTTGCCGGAGTGGGGAATAAGAATGAAAATTATGACAGTTCTGATGTAAGACAGCTTACCCTCCTCATGCAGGGGATGTGGAGAATCGTACAGCGCCGCAAAGCTGAAAAAGAACTTGAAAAATCAGAAGATAAATTCCGCACAATTTTTGCCAGCACCAATGATGCGATCTTTGTGCATGACCTTAAAGGCAATATCATGGAGGCCAATAAGGCAGCCTGTGAAACCATGGGTTACAGCAGGGATGAATTACTCAGTATGAAGACAAAGGACATAAACACCAGCCTTTCTATGGAAGAGATACCCCAAAGGATCCAAGAGGTCAAAGATAAGGGGCATGCTATCTTTGAGGCTACATACAGACACAAGGATGACACTACAATTCCTGTAGAAATCAGTGCCCGTATGATAGAGTATAATGATAAACCTACAATACTGGTTGTGGCCCGTGATATTACCGAACGTAAAAGGGCCGAAGAAGAACTCAGGAAATATGCAGAAGACTTGGCAAAGGCAAATAAGGAATTGAAATCGCTGGATAAAATGAAAGATGAATTTCTTTCCAATGTGAGTCATGAATTGAAAACCCCTCTCACATCGATCAGGGGTTATACAGAACTTCTAAATGACGGCAGCCTCGGGGAACTGGGAGAAGAACAGAAACATGCAGAAGAAACCGTGATGCGTAATACGAAAAGGCTGCAGAGACTCGTGGATTCACTGCTATATCTCAGTCGCACACAGGCAGGCACTGTTCAGTATGATTTTGAAACATTGAATATATCCGAACTGGCAGACCAGATTATAGAGGACCTGCAGATCCAGACTAAAGAGAAAAATCTGGAAATGATTAAGAAAATCGAACCGAACCTTCCTCAAATAAAAGGAGACCGGGACAAACTTACTGATATGTTCACCAATATAATAGATAATTCGATCAAATTCACTCCAAAGGGCGGTTCAATTACTGTCTTTGCAAACAAAGAAGATGGATACATACATATCAATATCAAAGATACGGGAATCGGCATACCGAAAGATATGATAGACAACTTATTCCAGAGATTTTACCAGATTGATTCTTCCCAGAAGCGTAAATACGGTGGTACAGGGCTTGGTCTCTATATCTCCAAGACCATAGTAGAGGCACACGATGGAGAAATTTGGGTGGAAAGTGAAGGTAAAGGAAAGGGAACAGAAGTGCATATTAAACTTCCTGTAGGCGAAAAATAAAGAATTACTTTTATCAGAACAGCTACTTTTATTTGATAAGACCTTGAATAGAAGGGCAGTCAGAAAGTCCCATTAAACCACTTTTCATGTGGGCAGACCCCTTAAAATTGTTCATTTGAGGAATAATCATGAGTGATATTTTACGAAGAGGACGCCTTGATTCTCTCCCGGACGAGGAAATAATGCGTTATACTTCATCCATGGAAGACGATAAATGGATATTTGATTCTGATGTCCTGGTGGATTTTGCCCACACGATCATGCTGAAAGAGCAGGGAATCATCCCCACAGATGATTGTGCCAAAATCCTGGATGGATTGAAGCGCATCCGCGAAGAGGGTATCGATTCCCTTGACCATAGTTACGAAGATATACACATATCCCTGGAAGCCAGACTTATTGATATGGCAGGAGAAGACGTAGGTGGAAGGATGCATTCCGGTCGCTCCCGCAATGATGAAGTGGCCACCTGTATCCGCCTGAGACTGCGCAAAGAAGTACTGGAACTGGCAGAAGAGATGTTGCAGCTTGTTACCACTATGGCAAAAATTGCGTCTGAGAACTATGATACCATCATGCCGGGATATACACACCTGCAGCATGCCCAACCTACCACACTGGCCCACCATATTATGGGCCACGCGGAGAGCCTGGGAAGAGATGTGGAAAGAATACTTGGATGCCTTGACAGGATCAACCGTTGTCCCCTCGGAGCTGCGGCTTTTGCTTCCACAGGCTTTCCGATCGACAGGAGCAGGACTGCAGAGTTGCTCGGGTTTGAAGAAGTAATGCAAAATTCCATGGATGCAGTCAGTGGCCGGGATTTCCTGCTGGAAACGGCTTCTGTACTTGCAAATATTATGGTAGGGATGAGCAGGATATCAGAGGAACTGGTCCTGTGGTCTTCTACGGAGTTTGGTTTTATTGAACTATCTGATCAGTACGCATCCACCTCATCAATAATGCCACAGAAAAAGAATCCTGATACTGCAGAGCTTGTGAGAGGCAAAAGCGGGATCGCTGTGGGAAGTCTGATGTCATTACTCACGGTCTGCAAATCCCTGCCGATGAGTTATAACAGGGATATGCAGGATGCCAGCCCCCATATCTGGAAATCCGTGGAAAACACACGTGCATCGGTGAGGATCATGGCAGGTATGCTGGATAGCATGAAGGTTGACAAGAATACTATGAAATGGCAGGCTTCAACCGGATTTACTACAGCCACCGAACTTGCCGATACCCTGGTCAGGGAATGCGGGATACCTTTCAGGACTGCACACCAGATAGTGGGAATTCTGGCAAAAGGAGATGTCGAACCAACCCTGGAAGATATAGAAGCGGTGGGGCGCACGGTCCTCGGGGAAAGCCTTACAGAAAAGGGATTGAATGAAGATATGGTAAAACAGGCTCTGGACCCAATGCTCAACATCCAAAAAAGAAAGGTCACTGGAGGACCTGCACCAGAAGCCATGAAAGCATCAATCGACAATTTTGGTATTAAAACCAGAATGTGGATAGAAGAGGTTGAAAGGATCAAGGACCATACCACAGATTCCATTGAAAAGCTGATGCAGATTGTCGAAGATTACATACAACAAAAATAAGATAATAGATTCATTGCAGGGATAATTATGGATTACAAGGAAGGAGACCGGATAAGGGTCGAGAAGGGCGGAGCTGCCTATGAGGGGGTTGTAATGCCCAGTGTCACCGGCCATATTGTGTTGAAGATGGTCAGTGGATACAATGTAGGAATCGAGCCGGATGGTGCACAGATCACATTCCTGGAGCCTAAAAAGGAAATTCAGAAGCCTGAAAAGCAAGTCAAGGTTACCAAAAATAAAGGGCTTAAAAATGTGGTTTTCATTTCCACAGGAGGTACCATTGCCAGTAAGATCGATTACCGTAGCGGTGCTGTGAGCTCACAGTGCTCTGCAGATGATATTGTCCGCACAATCCCTGAACTTGATGATATTGCCAATATAAGAGGACGGGTTGTTGCGAATATCCTATCCGAGAACATGACGCCACAAATCTGGACAGAACTTGCCCGGGCCGTATATGAAGAAATTGACAACGGAGCAGACGGCATAGTGATTGCCCATGGTACCGATACGATGATGTATTCCGCAGCAGCCCTGGCATTCATGCTTGAGACGCCGGTTCCCGTTGTTTTTGTAGGCTCCCAGCGCAGTGCAGACAGGCCAAGCAGCGACAATGTGATGAATGCAATCTGTGCAACAAAAGTTGCTGTCAGTGATATTGCTGAGGTGTGTACGGTCATGCATGAGAGCAGTTCCGATGATCGCTGCGGCATCCATTACGCTACCAGAGTCCGGAAAATGCACACTTCACGCAGGGATGCTTTCCAGTCCATCAATTCCCGCCCGATTGGTTTTGTGGATTATGCCACAGGACAGATTACCACAGAATCAGAATACACCGCACGCGGAGAGACAGAACTGGCCCTTAGGGATAAGATCGAGCCTGAATGTGCTATTGTCAAGTTCACACCCGGCGCAAGACCCGAAATCCTGGGTCATTACATCGATGCAGGTTATAAGGGGATTGTAATAGAAGGAACTGGCCTGGGTCATGTGTCCACCGACTGGGTCCCTGAGATCAAGCGTGCAACACAAGCAAACATACCGATAGTGATCGCATCCCAGTGCCTGCACGGACGTGTCTGTGACCGTGTCTATGATACCGGCACGGATATGCTCAAAGCCGGAGCAATCGAAGCCGAAGACATGTTACCGGAAGTTGCCCTTGTAAAACTTATGTGTGTACTGGGCCAGACATCCGACCTGTCAGAAGTCCAAAAGTTGATGCAGGAAAAATGGGCTAACGATATCTCGGATTGCAGTCTAGAGTGAAATACCAATCGTTTTTCTCTACAATACCTATTTCCGGTATTCCAGGGAAAGGAATTCCGGTATGTTTTTTATCAGAATAGTGTCCTTTGCAGAGGTAGCTTTCCTGAATTCATGGCATACGCAAAACAGAGGTTTCGGGAAAAAGAGAAAAAGTGGTGCTGCAAGTGCAGCGAGGTAGGTGTTAGGTTAAGGTTTATACATCGTATTTCATATCAGCAATAATCTGACCGGTTGGAATATGTGACACAGAAATCTTGACGTCTTCACCTGTAGAATTGATATCTACTAAACTTTCAGTGTCAAGGTTAGGATCTTGATGAACTCCATTTAAACTGATACCACTACTAACATCATCCGGGTTAGAGTCAGAGTCAGTAATATTGACTATCAACAAGTCCCCTGCCTCAAAGAAAACTTCAGAATTATTCATTGGTGAAAATTTAGTAATGTTATTTCCCTGAGTTACAGTCAAGGTTGCTTCAGACAGGTCGATTTTGTCTCCACCTTGATGGTCGATATAGATGGAATTATTATGATTGTCACCAACATCAAGTTTAATGTCATCTACTTTCAAACTTGCCTGTGGAGATACTTCTGGGGTATCCATTCCGAATACGAACGCTGCTATAACCGCTGCGAGGATGACAGTAATGGCGACCATCAGAATGACACCAATGACCGGGGATACTGCATCGTCTTTTTTAAACATTTCTGGAATCTGCATTAAATCTCTCCTTTTCAGTCTTTCTTATTCTTTTTCTGCACGACCTTCTCCAGCTTGCGAGTCCACATTTCATCATCCATGTCAGTGTACTCACACTCGAGGTAATGTTGTACTGCAATACTGAGGGCATCCTTGGTAGAAGTTTCATTGCTTTTCTTCTTCAGTGCCGCGAGCTGCTCGTCAGTCAGTACAGTTTGAGCATGTACGATTTTCATTTATAACACTCCCAATATATAAATGGTGAGTACAGGTTCAGGTCCCTTCTCATGATTATCATAATGGAATAATGGTATAAGAGTCTTGCTAACTATGAGTAGAAAGAAAAGCACAAAGGTATAAATAAAATGATGTTGCGGCAAATTAGCCGCATTATCCTGTCAACTAAGTTTCAGATCAGGTTACTATCTTATCCAGCTGTTCTGTTTCGATGGCTCTTCTGACCTCGTAAGCCACCCTGCGTCCCGTGCTCATGGGTTTTCTCCACAGGGTATTGGCATAGGGGTGGCCCACGGACATGTGCACATTGGTACCGCCGCCAACCCGGGGTGCCACATCGTAGATGTAGAAGTTCAGGTCCTTGTCCACGCAGGTCTGCAGGCAGAATGGACCGATTACACCGGGGTCATAGTATTTCCTGGAAGCATCCACATACATTTCCGCCAGTTCGAACACCTTCTCCAGCAGGGATTCCCTCAGGGTTGCAGTATTGTGCCCGCAAACCGTATACTCGGGTGTCAACTGGTGCTCTGCCAGAGCCATCTGCTGGGGAGCGGGCAGCCTCACATGGCCGTCCAGGCTCGTCTCGAATCTCCAGTCAATGCCCAGCAACTCGATCGGGTTCATTTCCTCTTCAAGCGGGGAATAGAACAGGTCAAAATTGAACACCGGCCCGATAACATAGCGCTCAATACGTGCCTCTGCAAGCCCATTCCGGGTGATGACTCCCTGTTTGATCAGGGATTCGGATTTTTCAAGATATTCCTCATAACTTGAAGCCGTAAAGAATCCGCGCTCCAGTTTTTTCACAGCATGAGGCAGTTTGACAATACAGAGTTCATCGATATCCTGCGGATCACCGATCTTCTCCGGGAAAGGCATTCCCGCTTTTTCCAGCAGCCAGTAATAATCCTTCTCCAATCCCCTTTCCTCACTGCGCAACATGTTCCTGCTACCCACAAGCGGAACTGCAAAATCATTCTCTATCTCATCGATTCCACAGTATGAAGTAAAGGAGCGGTTGGGAACGAAAAGCACATCATTGTCCACAAGGCTTTTCTGGTTTTTCTCAAGCAGGACCTCATCGAAATTATCATAGTTCACATAATCATCGACCACGCCACGTACAACATTGCCATTCTGATCTCTTTGGGCGCGGAAATAATCCGTATAGGTCTTTTCACGGCCCTTCTGGCATATAGCATGCGTGTGGAACCCCTCCTCGACAGCTCCGTCAAAAACATCAAGGGCTGAGTGGGAAGCTACTGCACCTATCCGAATATTATCTGTATTATAATCATTAACTATATCGATGATCTCTTTCCTGTCAATCATGGGAAAATCCTCGTGAATCTTTCTGGAACATAATAAGAATCTGCAATAAAAGATTTGTTGTAAACCCTCAGACAAAGGCAATGAACATGGGGGTCACGAATGTCTCGATCACTGATGCCACCAGCAAGAGAGGTGCTACAAAACGTATGAAAACAGCCACACCTGCTGTTATTTCCTGTTTTACCGATACTGCCTGGCCCCGCAGTTTGGCAAGAGTGGTCAATCCTATACGTACTCCGATAGCAACCGAGAGAAATATCATCGGCAGCTCGATCAAGCCATGGGGAATTATCGCCAGTAAAACATATGAAAGGCCCTCCTCAGCACCGGTCACATAAGCCACTGCACCCAGCACATAACCGTTATAGGCCAGGAATAAAAGAGGAATGAAACCTATACTCACACCCAGCAGGATAACCGCCAGGCTTTTCAGGGCATTGTTCAGGAAAATAAAGAGCATTATCTGCAGGGGAGAAAGTTCCTTGATGATATCCACCAGGCTTTGTAATTCCTCCAGGGACATGTCCGCTGAAGCAGGACTCATGGAAGTATAAATGTAACCCGCCAATGCTGAGATGAAAAATACCGCAATGGACAGGACAAAAAGGCTTTTCAGTGAAATAAAGTATCTCTGCAGGTCTTCAGCAACCAGAGAGCCGGGAAAAATATCATTGCGTTTCATTTCAGATACCCAGTGCCATCCTCAGTGTGTTTCTTGTAGCAGGAGACAATCCCAGTACAATAATAACCATCTTTACGAAAGTTCTTAAAGATATTGATTCTTCGCTATCGTTAAACTGGGTATCCAGCACATAGATCACCGGGATGAAGATCGCAAGTTTGAGGGGATACATCACAAGTGCCGTGCCTGTCAGATCGATCAGGTAGGAAGGCACAACATGTTTTTCATAATATCCCAGCATATCAATACCGATAAATGTGGAAGATGCATCCATTAAATGAACCCAGAGAATGGTGAAATTGAGCCTGTCTGTAATCAGGCCGATTCCCTGCCAGCGTGCCAGGCCGTAAATGGAAAAAGCAATCAATGTTCCTATCACCAGAATCAGGACAAGCGCATCGGGTCTTACAATATCCTCAAAATAGAGCAGGGCGTACAGGTTGAATAAAAACCACAAACCTCCTGCAGCGGCAAATGTCTTTTCCCAGTCGCCTACAACATCCAGGTCATAGAGTTTTTTGGATACTACCAGACAGGCAAGAGTCACAACAAAAACCACAAAATAGATGTTGGGAGTAATAAAGAGATATTTCAGGGGAGCACTGAAGACATTGGCATCCTCAAGCACCCTGAGGGACGAACCTGCCAGGATAAAGGGAATTATGGTCAAAATGAAGCGTTCATCCACTTCAACTTTCATCCGGTCAAGCAACTTTATAACACCAAAAACACATGCACCAAGAATCAGGGCCCATGTTAGTGTATTAACCGGGTTGTAACCACTATCATAGATAATGGGATCAATATAATACTTATTTACAAATTGCAAAATCTTATCAGTTAATGTATTCATCTATAAATCACAATCCGAAAAATCCCGTTGGGGCTAATATACAGAAGAATCCGGCTGGAAGCACAATTATAAAAGAGATAGATATAATATAAGTGTTTTTACAAATAAAAGCAGGGTAATTCAATTGAACGAACTCAAGAGCAACAAATGGATGCAACTTCCCCGGGACGTTCTGGTCGGCAGCAACATGTTAGGAAAGGTAGCCGATGTATGCAGTGATCTCAAACTCGGCCGCAATGCGCTGATCGTAACGGGCCAGAAAACCCGGGATATCGCAGGTATTAAGGTCGCAGAAGAACTTGAAGAAACCGGCAGGAGTGTCCAGATCCATGTCTCGGCCAGTGCTTCCATGGAAGAAGTGGAAAATGTCATGGAAATTGCCAGAGAAATGGATACAGATTTCCTGCTGGGAGTTGGCAGCGGCAAATCCATAGATGTAGCCAAACTGGCTGCTACCAGACACAATGTACCTTTCCTGAGCATACCCACAGCCGCTTCCCATGATGGCATCGTCTCGTCCAGGGCTTCCATAACACATAATGGTGAGACAGCCTCCATTCAGGCAAGTGCACCCATGGCAGTAATAGCCGACACCGAAGTCATCGCAAAAGCCCCATTCAGGTTACTTGCAGCAGGCTGTGGGGATATTATATCCAATTGTACAGCAGTACTTGATTGGCAACTGGCACACAGGTTGCAGAATGTTTCATTCAGTGAGTACTCTGCAGCTTTAGCCAGTATGACCGCAAACATTCTCATAGAATCCGCAGATTCCATAAAGCCTGAACTTGAAAGCTCGGTTCGGATGGTTGTCAAAGCCCTTGTATCAAGCGGGGTTGCCATGAGCATCGCAGGTTCATCCCGGCCTGCTTCGGGCTCGGAGCACATGTTCAGCCACGCATTAAGCCGCATCGCTCCAAATCCTGCCCTGCATGGAGAACAATGTGGTATCGGGACGATCATGATGATGTACCTGCATGGCGGGGACTGGCAGGAAATAAGGGATGCCCTCCGGATAATTGGTACTCCCACAACGGCCCATGAATTGGGCATCGAAGATAAATATATATTACAAGCGCTTGTTGAGTCTCATAAAATTAGGCCGGAAAGGTACACAATACTCGGGACCGGGATAACACCTGACGCAGCCGAGGTGGTGGCAAGGACCACCGGAGTAATTTCATGATTATTGATCATTACAGGTGATACTTATGGATGAAGAAGATACCATGATTACACTCATCGGAACTCAACTTGCCCGGGAAGGGGAAGAGTTCATATTTGAAGGGGAAGCTCCAGAATGCGAAAAATGCAAACTCAGGAATACATGCATGAATCTGGAAAAGGGACGCAAGTATGTAGTCCGGAAAGTAAGGACAAATACCCTGCACGAATGTTTTGTTCATGAACAAGGAGCATACGTGGTTGATGTTGCAAAAGCTCCGATCATTGCTGCCATTGATTCACGCAACGCTGTCCAGGGTTCCACTATCAGCTATAAGGAACCAAAATGTGACACAGATGACCAGGAATTGTACGACCTGTTCCACCCTGCAGGAATAAAAAATGGCGATAAATGTACAGTTGCAGAAGTCATGGGAAATATTGAAAGTGACCAATGCAGCGGATATAAGAAAGTCAGACTTAGGTTTTGAAAAATCCCTATATAATTTATAATGCGAGGGGCTAGAATGCCAGAAACTAGTGATAAACAGATATTTCATGAATTTTATACGGAAAAGCGATGGAACAACTGGCTTCAAAAAGTTGGAGAAAGCAATTTCAAGCTTGAAGAATCCGGGGATACTCCCGAGAATGATAGTGCTATTTTTGTGAACATGCAGGATGATGTGATCCTGGCATGCCTGAAGGTCATAGCTACCTGCCAGCGTGGAGAAAATTCTGTAGAAGAAACCCTTGATATCCTCTCCAGTATCGAAGAAATCGTTCTGAAAAAGGTAGATTCCATATCCGAAGACACCGATATGATGATCGAATCCCTTCAGAATTCTTTGCTGGCAACATTCGTCTCCTTCGAATGTTACCTGAACGGGGACTTTGATAAGGAATCAAAAATATCCGACCTCATAAAAAGTGCAGTCGAAGCCGAACATGATGAGGATTTCGAGGCCGCCCTGGGATATGTTGCAAGGATAGGTGCCCTTGTACTGGATGGCAAGGAACTTCCGGGCAAAGAAATGGAAGATATGCCCTATGGAATTGTTGCCGAATGGATGGACGGAATTGATTCCATAGAAGCCGCAATGGTAGGTACTGACAGTTACAAGGAAGACGATGGAGAATACGAAGTTGTCTGAACCTCACCCTTTTTGATCCCCTCCACCCTTATTTTTAATTAAAGTTCACCCTGCAAGATCGATCCGAATTATTTTTATGTAATCACTCATTCATAGGGAGTAACACAAACACCCTACGAAAGTAAGACTGGTGTTTTAATATGCATATTACACTGACAAAAAAGAGGTATTCCACATGAGTGAAAAAATAGGAATTCTAGCAATCGGACATGGAAGCAGACTACCCTACAACAAAGAAGTAGTTACAAACATCGCCAACACCATCGCAGAAAAACACCCTGAATATGTAATCCGTACAGGTTTCATGGAAAACTGCGGCCCCTCCGTAGAAGAAGCCATGAAAGAATTCGAGGGAACCGGAGTTACCAGGATTGCAGCAGTTCCCGTATTCCTCGCATCCGGCGTACACATCACCGAAGATATTCCTGAGATTCTCAAACTCGACCCCCAAACAAACGAAGGAAAATTTGAGGTCGATGGCAATGAAGTTCCCGTTGTTTACGGAAAACCCCTCGGTAACCACGAAATGCTTGCAGACCTTGTCTTTGAAAGGGCAAAGGAAGTAATCTGAAATAATTTATGAGACCACATGACAGCAGGACAGAGACATTTCATAGTGCTTGACCTGAATCACGGTGGCCTGTTGATAAGCAGTAAACTTGCAGGCCACGGATACAGCGTAACCGCAGTGGATGTTTACGGCACACTCCCCCCAAAAAAAATCTCTGACCTGCCTGCTGGAGTAGAGGTGGTTAGCAAGCCACCTCTGCCGGACAAAAACGCTATTATAATCACACCTGTCCATCTGGACCCCAACTATCCTGTTCTTACAAAAGCCAGATCGCAGGGAAATACCATCTATTCTCACCATTACATCACCGGCTGGATACTGCGTGAGGAGGGTATCTTCAGTCAAGCAAAAGTAATCGAGATCACCGGGGTTAAAGCCAAGACCAGTACTGCAACCCTTCTGGCCAGGATACTTTCCTTTAAGGAAGAAGTCATACTACATACAACCCGGGGCATAGAATACCTATCAGAAAACCAACACATCATGCTCCATAAAGGTCTCAGTATAACTCCCGCAAGCATACTTGAAGTTGTTAATATTGTCAGAGAGCAGGAAATTGAGCCATCGGTTTATGTGCTGGAAGAATCCCTGGGCACAACTGGCATGGGTGAAATGGGCATACTCACAACCCTCAGCCCTGACTACAGGATTGCTTCAAACAGCAAATGGGCAAGTGAAGCCAAATGGAAGATTATGCAACATCCTGTTGTGATAATGAATCATCAGGACACCAGCCTCATAGAAAATAACACAAAGACTGAGATCATAACATTTGCTAACGGCAATCAAAACGCCGATCTTATCAGCAGAATATCCAAAGAAACTATCAGTATTACTTATGATGAAAAAAACATCGACTGCAAACTCCAACCCGGTTATAATCCTGAAGAATATGCAATTGCTTTTGCCGCCAGCGCATGTGCCGGCCTGCGGGCAGGAGCAGACCCGCACGACATCCAGAGAACCTTTGAAGGATTTAGTGGTTTAGAAGGAAGAATGCAACGGGTGGAGTTTCAACAAAGGAGACTCATTGATAACTCCAGTTCGGGATTGGATATTGATTCAGCAAGATCGGCCATTGAGATGGGACTGAATAAATCTGCAAAAAACGTGCTGATTATCGGAGAACATGCCGCACAGGTATGCGAAGGCTTTGCTCCGGAAAACGTCCAGATCCTGCTTTCAGAATACAGACAGTTCCTTGACCATGTGATCCTGATAGGCAAACGCATGGAAAACTTAAGTTCACAGGATATCATTCACAGGAAAAACCTGCAGGAAGGCCTGGAAAGTGCCCTTTCGTTAACCGACAGCGGCGACACCATTATATCCTGCGTTAAATGTTTCAGGTAAAAAAGAGGAGAAAAATGCAGCAGAAGAACCTTTCTATCATGCATCCCCGCCCGAGTTCCATAGTCGCGGCGCTGTACACTTTGAGAGACCTTAATGTTGAAGTCGCAATCCTCCACGGGCCACCGGGTTGTTCTTTCAAGCATGCAAGATTGCTGGAAGAGGACGGGATCCGGGTTGTGACCACTGCCCTGGACGAAAACGGTTTCGTGTTCGGAGGACATGACCGACTTGTGGATATGTTACAGAAAGTAGAGGAAAGGTTCAGCCCGAAACGCATCGGTGTCGTCGGGACATGTGTGAGCATGATAATCGGCGAGGAACTCCATGAAGCGGTCATGGAAGCAAATCTGGATGCCCCTGTAATCGAAGTAGAGGTCCATGCCGGCTACAATGATAACACCAAAGGAGTATTGTTTGCCCTGGAATCCGCCCTTGATGTAGGAATAATCGACAGGCAGGAATTTGAAAGACAGCAACATCTTCTCAATGAAGCCACAAATGTCGAAAAAAAATATGGAGCAGCAAGCAAAGAGTATCTTGAACCATCCCGCGGTGATGTAAAATATACTGTGGCAAAAAGAGTCATAGAAATGCTCAAAGCAGGCAAGAAAGGAATCTGCATCCTCAATGCCAAAAAAGAGACCGCCTACATGTTTGCTGATATAACGATGGCCCTGCATGAAGTGGCCGTAAAACTCGGTGTTGAGGACAACATTGTCAATTTCGCAAATCTTGATACGGAGCTTGGGTTACCCCGGGTACGCCAGCATGCAGAACATATTCTTGCAGACATGCATGATAACGTAAAAATAGATGAAATAATAGGCGGACTGGATGAATATCCCATTGCAGGCCAGCAGGTCAGGCAACTTATAAAATCAAAATACAAAGATTTCGATTTTGCCGTGATCGCCGGTGTACCCCATGCAATACCAATGGAAGCGCTTGAAGGCATGGAACTTATATCTATCACTAATGGACCCAGACAGGTTCATCCCCTGAAAGATATGGGGCATAAACATGTGCTTGTGGAGATAGACCTCCATCCAAAAACACTGGGTGTGACAAATATTGTGGAATCTGAATTCGGAGCCACATTAAGGCAACTTGCCAGGGAGGAGTGAAATGAATCCACAGAAAAGGATTGCAATCTACGGTAAAGGCGGCATCGGGAAATCAAGTACTGCATCCAATGTAGCCGCTGCGTGTGCCGATGAGGGCTATAATGTCATGATCATCGGATGTGACCCCAAGAGCGATTCATCCATAACCCTCCTGGGAGGAAAACGTATCCCCACTATCCTGGATCTACTCAGGGAGGGTATGGAAATAGAAGAGGAAGACGACGTGGTTTTTGAGGGATACAAGGGAGTGAAGTGTGTAGAGGTCGGTGGACCTGAACCGGGTATAGGTTGTGCCGGCAGGGGAATCATTGTTGCAATCCAGAAACTCAAGAAGATATCCGAATCCATGAAAGAAATGGACCTTATCATTTATGATGTGCCCGGGGATATCGTATGTGGCGGATTTGTCGCCCCGATCAGGAAAGGACTGGTCAATGAGGCCTATGTCCTTACATCCGGGGAATACATGCCCCTGTATGCAGCCAACAACATTTGCAAGGGATTGTCCCGTATAAATACGAAACTTAGCGGTGTAATCTGCAACTCACGCAGTGTCAGTCGGGAAGAGGAGATAGTTAGCAGATTTGCAAATGAAATTGGAAGTGACCTGGTGGCCTTTATACCAAAGGAGCAGATCGTTCAGGACTGCGAAAGGGATGGCTATTCCGTGCTTGAAAAGGCGGGAGAGACACCTATTGCCGAAGTGTATCGCAGCCTTGCAAGAAATATAATGGCCAGCGATTGTGCGGTCGATCCCGGGGCACTGACAGATGAGCGGCTCAGGGAACTTACCCGGTAAGGAATTGTATGTCCGATCAAAATCTTATGGAGATGCCCCGTCTGCTGATATCCGCAGATCGTTCTTCTTCCGGTAAAACAACAATTGTTGCCGGAATGCTGGCAGCCCTTACTGCAAGGGGATACAGGGTACAGCCTTTCAAGGTCGGCCTGGACTACATCGATCCGAGTTATCATTCTGAAATCACTGGTCGTAATGCCCGCAATATTGACGGCTACCTCATGGATGAGGAAGGAATTCGTGATGTGTTCACCCATGGATGTGAAACTGACAAGAAGGCAGATGTTGCCATCATCGAAGGCGTAAGGGGTCTCTATGAAGGCTTTGATAGTTTCACCGACACTGGAAGTACTGCCCAGATAGCAAAAATACTCAAATGTCCGGTAGTGCTGATAATCAATGCCCGCAGTATCACACGTTCAGCCGCAGCCCTTGTAAAAGGTTACACCTCTTTTGATGAAAATATAAACATTGCAGGAGTAATCCTGAATAATATCGGAAATCCCCGCCATGCAAAAAAGGCCAGTGAAGCCATTGAGCACTACACCGGGATTCCCGTACTTGGAACCATCCGCAGGGATAATGCAATGCAGATATCCATGCGCCACCTCGGACTGATTCCGGCTCTTGAAGGACGCAGACGTATCAGTGACCTGGACCAACGAATCGGAACTATCCGGGACAGGGTGGACGAGGGGGTGGATATTGCAGAGATACTTAAAATTGCAAACTCTGCAGAACCTGTCGAAAAACCTCCAAGGAGCATGTTCACATCCCGTGACATAAACGGAAAAAGGCCTAAAATCGGTGTGGCACTTGACGAGGCATTCAATTTTTATTATTATGATAACATCGAATTGCTCCAGCTGGCAGGTGCAGACCTGGAATATTTCAGCCCGGTCCATGATGGTAAGTTACCGGATGTTGATGGATTGTATATCGGAGGAGGATATCCCGAACTTTTTGCCCCCCAGCTTCAGGACAATGAATCCCTGCGCCGGGAGATTCGGGAAGCATCCAGATCAGGAATGCCCATTTATGCAGAATGTGGTGGGCTTATGTACCTGACAGAGAAACTCACCACCGGCGTAAAAGGAAAAGGCACATACCATATGGCAGAAATGCCCGAAGCCACAACCGAAATGGTGGGAGCATTACCCGGCCACACCCTTATGGGACATACACGTGTGGTTAGTTACAATAACGGTCAAATCGTAAAGGATGCGATCATAGGCAAAAAGGGTAATACATTCAGGGGCCATGAATTCCACCACTCCGAGATAAGGGAAATCCCGGATAGCACGGATTTTGCCATTAAACTTTCCCGGGGCATCGGAATCAAAGGTGAATGGGACGGGATGACAGTAGAAAATACACTGGGATCCTATGCACATCTGGAAGGCGTTTCCTACCGTGAATTTGCCAGGTCCTTTGTGGATTCTATACTGAAGTAAAACCAACCTATAAATAAAAGCGAATCTCATTGTGCCATCGCTATTTACTGTTTACCGGGTGCTCGGCTTGATTGGAAAATTGAAAGAAGACAGGGTTGTTGCCGGCAAAGAGGCAATTGAAGAGATATATGAAACCAGTTATTACGGCAGGCCCAAAAAAGACAATTTAATACTCACCCTGGTTGAAGCAGCACACCTGCTTTACCGTGAGAAACTCGAAATTGAAAGTGAAGGCAAATCACTTGGATTTGAAGAGTATTTCAAGAGTGCATCCCTGTTAAACCCAAATTTTGAACTCAAATATATTGTGTATAAGGACCTTCGAGAGCGTGGGTTTTACGTTCAGCCGGGAGTTGCGGATTTCAGAGTATATCCACGGGGTGGCAAACCCGGAAAATCCTCATCCAGAAGTTATGTGTATGTTCATTCGGAAAGAGTTGCCCTTCCTCTGTCCGTTCTTTTGAAAAATCTGGAATCAGCATGTAACGTGCACAAACAGCTCATAATTGCAGTTGTGGACGAGGAAAGCGACATTACCTATTATGAAGTGCAGGAATCAGACCCTGCAGGTAATATGGAACAGCTGTATCCTTCACTGCATACTCCTGCAACTATGCTTGAGGATCGTGTCATTGTCTGGAACAGCGAGGCTTCCGGTAAACTGTACGAAAATGGTTTTTATGGAAAACCCCTGGATCAAAAAAGGCTACAACTGTCCCTTGTAGAGGGGGCTTTCCTGCTAAAGAACAACATAATTGAAGTAACCACACGAAAGGATGACAACAAACTCAATTTTGATGAATTCTGCGAAAGGGCCGCGCATATCGAGCCTCTTTTCCAGAGGAAATACAGGGTATATGAAGATCTCAGGACCCGAAAACTCGTACCTAAAACCGGATTCAAGTTCGGTACACATTTCAGGGTCTACAGTGAAGTGAAGTCCCCATCAGAGATTGCCCACTCCGAATACCTGGCCCATTCGATTGGTACACAGCATGAATTTTCCCTGCCGGTTATGTCAAGGGCAATCAGGCTGGCCAACAGTGTGCGTAAAAAAATGCTCTTTGCAATAGAAGCCGATGAAATACGTCATATTGATATTACACGTGTGAAAATGTAAAGACCCAAAAACACAGGCAAATAAAAAAGACGAGCTTATTTCAATCCCGGGAACAACTCAAGCGAAGGTATAAGATGAGAAATGAAAAGGATACAAAAATAGCAATCGCCCTGCTTTTTATAGCAATACTTGCAGTTGCAATTACCTATGCCCTGTATCCCTATATTGAAGCTTTTTTTGCTGCCCTGATTATTTATGTAATAATGAAACCCGCGCATGATTTGCTGACAAAAAGGCTGAAAATCAATAACCGGGCTGCCTCCATTGTATTGATCGTGCTATCCATTGTAATTATAATAATTCCCCTGTACTACCTGATAATCCTTCTATCCCAGCAGGTAGGGCAGGTGCTGGAAATTGTAACAGTAAATATGGATATTATCTACGGGGATTTACAAAAAATAAATGAACTGGTTCCGGCTCTGGACCTGGAACAGAAAGCATCGGATCTCGTCACAACAATTGGGGGATTCGTAAGCCAGCTTGTGCTGGAAACCATTCAGAACCTGGGAAACCAGCTTATCGGCCTGATTATAATGGTTTTCCTGTTGTACTACCTGTTTACCACGGATGATAAGACACTTAAGGACCTGACTTCCAATATAATCCCTTTCAGTGACAGCAACAAGGATAAATTGATTGGGGAAATGAAGAATATCATCCATTCCACAATAATAGCCACTTTCTTCATAGCAGCCGTGCAGGGCGGATTACTTGCATTCACCTTTTATCTGCTTGACATCCAGGGAGCAATACTATGGGGATTCGTCACACTGATTCTTTCAATAATGCCTGTTGTAGGTGCCCCTCTTGTATGGGGCCCGGCAATTATTTTCAAAGTAATCGAAGGAGATTTGTTTGCTGCAGGTGTCATTTTTATAGCAGGAATGGTAATCAGCAACATAGATAATTTCCTGCGTCCTTATATTCAGGATAAGGTAGGTGCAATCCATCCCTTTGTTTCCCTGTTGGGAATTTTCATAGGAATATACCTATTCGGACTGGTTGGTATCGTAGTTGGGCCACTGGTTCTTTCTTCCTTCCTGCTGATGTTAAGAATGTTCTATGAGGATTACATCAAAACCTGATATTCAATAACTGTTGACTTTTTTCCTGATGCCCCTGAACATCTGTCCTACCACATATTGAGGAGGTGTCAACTTACCCCCGGGTTTTACACGCCCTGCTTTTATCGCAGAGAGGACGGAATCCACCGATTCATCCTCTACATCGATGTCAGTATAGGACCTGCCAACCATACATGGCTCATGAGCATCACTGCCTCCTACTTGCGGCAATCCCAGCCTTTCGGCAACTATCTTTGCCCTTGTATTGGCATAAGGGGTTAAACAACGAGAATTGAAAACTTCAACTGCATCCACATCCAGACCTTTCAGATGCCCGATCCCATGAGAGGTTTTTTTGTAGGGATGAGGTATGATTACAACCGCTCCCAGTTTACGTGCAGATTCAATCGTGGAAAATACATCCATTCCCGCAGGCACACTTTCCGATGCACCCAGCACAAGCACATGGCCTTCAACAGAACTTACTTCCTGCCCGGGGATTACCAGTATATCCGAAGCAATTTCTAAAGCCCGTCGTGCACAGGTAAAACCACCTTCAACACTGTCATGATCACATATAGCAACCCCATCCATCCCGTTTTTTTTAGCCCATTTTAGGATGGAATCAAATTGAGAATCACTATCTTTTGAAAAACAGGAGTGCACATGCAGATCGATCAACATATAGTAAAGGCTATGCAATTTGAATTTATAAATCTTTGGAGGTGGTTTCAGCCGTATTACCGGAAACTTAATCTTTTTTCGAGAGATCTGGCTTTGTGATAGACCTCATTTCTGGCCTCCACATCCATGACAACAGTATTACCATAATTTATACTGTGCACGATTCCTTCCTCAAAAAGCCAGGAAACAGCAGACATGCTTTCACCTGACATAGGCAACTCCAGGGTAAACCGTTTCCATTCAGGCAGATGGGAGTGAATAATATCCTTGAGTTCATCCAGCCCTTCACCGGTCTTTGCAGAGACCACCACTGGATTGGGAGCCAGGTAGGCGATCGATCTGAGCCGGGAGCTGAGTTCTTCGGAAGAAAGCCTGTCAGCCTTGTTGATAGCGGAGATGATTGTGGCTTTTTCGAGACGTTCCCAGAATATTTCATGGGATACGGCGAGTTTTTTCCTTATAACATCTACCGGCTCACTGATATCCACCACAAGCAGGATGATGTCCGCCCTGAATACATCTTCCAGGGTTGAGCGGAATGCATCCACCAGAAAATGGGGGAGATCTTCTATAAATCCCACGGTGTCTGTGAGGAGGGTCCATCGGCCATTAATATTCAGATATCTTGTGGTGGGAGAAAGAGTGGTAAAAAGCATATTTTCCACCTCCACATTCTCATCTACCAGACTCCGGAATAATGTGCTTTTTCCCGCATTCGTATAACCTGCAAGGGACAACAGGGAAAAACCTTTGGAATGCCGGTAACCACGCAGGTTTTCACTGTCTCTCTGTCCTGTGCTGAGTTCTTTTTTAATGCGGCTTATACGTTTCTTGACATCCTGCTCATAGGAGTCCTCATAGCCTCCCAGACCCATGAAACCGGGGCGCTCTTCCATTTTTAGCAGGGATACGATTTTCCTGGCTCTGGGAAGTTCATATTCCAGCCTGGCAAGTTCAACCTGCATACGGGAACGCCTGGTGGTGGCCCGGCTTGCAAAAATTTCCAGGATCAATTGAAACTTATCTATTACCTCGCACTTGCACATCTCGGAGAGGTTATATACCTGGGTTACAGAAAGGGGATTGTAGAATATTATTTTTGCAGGTTTTTGTGACAGGGCCAGCTCTGCAACCTCTTCTGCCTTACCTTTGCCTATCTGGTATTGTCGGTCAGGGTAACGGGTCTGGATCACTTCAGAGACTACATTATAATTTCCAGCCCTGGCAAGTTCCCTTAATTCAGCAAATTTGCGTTGGTTTTGCGACTCACTGCAACGGGGAATTCTCCTCTGTACAAGAATTACATCTTTCATATGGTTTAACTCTGGATTATGAAAATATAGTTTATAGATTATCTTTGATTGGTTCCCATGACCGGGGATCAAGAAGTAAATTGCGACTGCTCAGGGATATATGGTGAGCGATTTCAACACCCATCCTTTCACTCAGGGATTCTGGATATTTGAAAGATGCGGTGAACATACTGTTTGAAAGCCATTCAGGCTGGTTGAAAAGATCTCCTTCCTCTGCCACTATGATTACTCCTCCCATTCCTTCAACTGTTCTTTCAATCATCTGTACAACATCCACAACCTCGGGTGGGTTGTCACTCACAAATGGTTTGATATTTACACCATGTATCTGTTTCACATGCCCTCCTGACACCGAAAGGGATACAGCGGCACATACCATCAGGTATCTGGAATTATGCCGATGCCGCCCTGATATATCTACAGCAATTATCCTTTTCATTTTTAAATTCCCGGTTATTTGAAGTATTCCGCCCTTAGTAAGATTTTTAGTAATAAAATATTTGTCTTTTTAGTATGCAGACCTTGAAGAAGATTTTTAAACATAAGTTAGATCGTTGTAGGGATAGGAGAAAAAATGCATTGTACCTTTTATTGTCTTGGATGACATGAAAAATAAGTAATTTAGTCCCATTTTTTTGCTGTCCACTACCATTGATGAGCCGTGAGGAGGACTTCCTCATATTGGGAATTATTGAATAAAAAAACAATTGATCTGGAAGGGTCCTGTATCCATATTTCAGTACTTAGCTAATTAGAGCATCTGAACTTAACAACACCTCCCGTTAGATTTATATGCGGCGAAAGCGCCGCCATATGTCATTTCTACCATTCAGTTCAAGGACCTGTGAGAAGGTCGAATTAAGACCAAAACACTGTATTGATACCATTCTTAAACCATTTTTCGATAATATCGGCATCAAGATAAACGGTCAACTCAGCTCCAAAGATCTATTTTACACTGCCATATGTATGGCAGTGGATAAAAGTTCAGTTCATTCTGCATCAAAACACTATCAAGAGATTCCATGTGAGACATCTTTGAGATATCATCTCAGGAAACTAAGTCTTGAAGAACTTATCCAGGCAAATCAAAGTATTCTGCTTCACAGTTCTGTCAGTACTCTAAAACCAGAGAAAAAGTATGAGTTTGCTATCGAATCATCTTACAGGATGAGAAATATTGTTAAACCAAGGACATCAACAAAAGATGTAACTTTCAGATATTTCTTTACAATATTATCGTTCCTGCTCAGAAATGTATGGATATATCTCCAGAAAAAGCATTTTACAATCGTAAAACCAGGTCCAATAACCATTGATGAAGACAAGTTCAGGTTTGCCAGATTTATTTTGTTTGTTGAAGAATGGCTTAGGAGAAAGTTAAGGATTCAGCTAGTAGTGCAGTGTTTAAGGTAATTCAATAGGGGTAGGAAAAAGATGGAGGTAAAATTAGAGAACTACTGAACTTTCTTTTTTAGTGATATCATCTACTATACAGACACCACCTATAACCTCTCTCCCTATTTTGATTGGTGAAAACCATTTGTGGTACATTCGTTTTAATCCATTTTCACTGATGCTGCAGGCACCATTGTATTCACAATATTCGCCATCAAGGCATCTTCTGTACCACTCTTCAAGTCTGCCGTCAACAGCATCATGAAACACATTTCCGCCCTTGAGATCGTCCTCGCTGCACTGAAGCAACTTTGGAAATACTTCATTAAAATATGTTATATTTCCTTTTTTGTCAAAAGTGACAATACCAAGTGGCGCATTCTGGACAATGCTTTCGTTGAATTGTTTGAGATAAGCGATCTCATCCATCATCCTCTGATGTTCTGTAAGGTCATCTGCTACACCAACCGCTTCTAGGACCTTTCCGTTCTTCATCAAAGGGCTGATGCTGATGTTGAAATATTTATCGTGTCCTTCGTCATCAAGGAACTTCAGCATCCCTGTGCTCTTATTCCCGTTCTTGAGATTCTCAATAATATTTTCCAGTTTTTCAGCGTCATCTTTATGAACGAAATCCAGTATATTGTGTCCAATTGTTTCACCTGGGCTTATTTTTAGGTAGTCATAGCTCACTGGATTGACATAGGTGAAGTTTCCTGCAGGATCAATGGAGAACACAAGGTCGGGGTTTGTTTCAACGAGTGTCTGGTATTTTTCCTTTGACCTCTTAAAATCACTGATTATTCTGTCGACTTTACGGATCGCTCTTTCCTGCATTTTTTGAGTGGTGCTAATCAGATGTTGCATTTCAGCTGATATCGAGTCGATGCTCTCCAGTTCAGGTGCATGGTCGCCCATTTCAATTGTTGCTTCTTCGATAACATCGGAAATAGAAACTCCTCTTTCCTTTGCAACTTTTTTTAACATGTCATATACAGGGGTTTTGATTGTTGTACTCGAATATCCTTCAGTCGGCATATGTGCTCCATATATTTTCTATATTAATATATGTATTTCTCTACTCTGAGCTATCTCCAATTAGAGGTATAAAATAAAGTTACATGGTATGTTTTATATGTTACGGTAAGATATACCATAAACTTTTTATTTACACAGGATATACTTTTTTATGAAACCTATTAGTGGAGGTATAGGAAGTGAAGAAAATATACGACAAGATGGCCAGAGAGGCCATAAATGCACAGAAGGCTGTTATAAGCACGATTAAAGATAAAAGAGGAACAGAGTTCAAAGTGACTGACGCAAAACCGTATGTGGATGCTGTCAATCAGATGTCTCCAGAGGGTGGGCAAAGCAAGGAAGTATTCGATTTGCATATTGATTCGGTCAATGCTCACTATAATGTCATGACATCCCTTACTGACACAGTTAGGCCGGAAGACGATCCCTTCGTTGAGCATTACCAGACACCCCCTGTCCTTGAAATTCTCTATGATGAAGACCCGGCATTCAGGGCATCCGTCGAGAAATTTGTTGATGCTATTGGAAAAGCTGAAGCCCTTATAGGGAAGGAATCAATAAGAAGATATGGTGGATTCTATGGTCCGACCTGTGTTGTGGATTTTGCATTCAGTCCCGGAAGTACCAGCAATGTCGTCAACAGGATTCTTCAGAACCTGGACATCCCTGATGATCACAAGCGCACAATACTCTCCTCTAAATCCTGGGGTATGAATACCTCGTACGGTATTGGTGCTCAGTTCCAGACATCTTTGGAAGAAGGCAAGACTGCTGCCGATGCAGTGAAAGATGAAATTGAAATGCTCAAAATGATATACGATACGCCGGTGGAAGCCCAGGCACTTCTCATGGAGCAGCATGGCCACACCTCCTTCGATGTCAAAAAATATATGGAAGGATATCGGAAAAAAATGGAAGGCACTGTGAAAGCTGCAATGGATGAGGAAATCTTCTACGGAAACATAGTAACCGTTCCTGCATATGGTGTAGGAGACGTTGCGCACCACATATCTCAGTCCATGTTCAATATGACAAAAGATGATATGACGATGGCTATCCTGGAAGCTGTCAGCGGTGTGCTCTATGACACACTAGAAAGTGCAATGGGCAAGTTCAAAAACGAGTATTCTCCACTGACAATCGCTACCGATGCTACAGCAGGTGCTACCACTAAAATTCTCTGGATGGATGGCTTCACTACAATGATGGTCAATGATCTGCTGGTAAAGAGATTCCACAATTATGTCCTCACCAATCCTGCAAGGGATGCTGCAGCAGAGTTGCATAACGTGGATTTCATAGACCTGATCGAGAAGGGTGAGCGCATTATCGACCACAAACCAAGGGGAGCCGGATCGGTAGTCCAGGGCATACCTATTGACTACAGTGCGATCGAAAACAATGATGTGATAAATAACCCGCAGCGTTATGCATATCCTGCATGTGCGATAACTGTCCGTTTCTCCTCCCTTATGAGGCTTGCTGACTTCCCATGCCTGCTCACAAGTGAGCCTGTAACCGCAACCCTCATGACGAATATAATTTCTCTGCATAAGGAGGACCCACACTCCCCGGCAAGGGTGTGTAAGTTCTGCACTGCAAACTACTTTGATTACAAGTGCAACTATTGCAACTGGAAGGAAGCAGTGTGAAAAGCCTAGAGATAGTGTGCCTTCTTTGAACACTATCTTATTTTGAGAGGTGTCTTTATGTCAGAAATAAGTTTGTTCAAAAGGTCCATTGCTGAACTCATAGGTACCTATGTGCTGGTGTTCCTTGGTACCGGATCTGTAGTGACCGCTATGTTGCTGGTGCAAGGTGCGAACCGGATCCCGGAGAATTCTTTTAATGTTGGTCTAAACATCGAAGCCTGGTTTGCTATAGGCATTGCTTTTGCCATAGCGATAATTGCAATGATATATGCATTTGGGCACATATCGGGTACACATATCAATCCTGCAGTGAGCATTGCACTGTGGGCCACAGGACGTTTTCCTGCAAAGGATATGATGGGTTACATCGTTGCTCAGTTAATAGGCGCAAGTCTTGCATCATTTACAATTGTGGCAATTTTAGGTTCCCGTGCAGTTGATACTGGCCTGGGGGCAACTGCAATGTTCGACGGTGTCAGCTATAGTCAGGCAATACTTTGTGAAGCAGTAGCAACTTTCTTCCTGATGCTGACAATTATGGGTTCAGCTGTCGACAAAAGAGCACCAGCAGGTTTTGCAGGACTGGCAATCGGTCTTGTAGTTGCTGCGGACATAATTGTTGTTGGGAACATAACAGGATCATCGCTTAACCCTGCCCGTACTTTCGGACCGTATCTTGCCGAGTTTATGCTGGGAGGTACGAACTTCTGGTGGCAGTTCCCAATCTATATCATCGGACCAATAGTTGGAGCTTTAGTGGCTGCTTTTGTCTATGACTATGTAACAGAATTGAAAAGTTGCGAATGATGTAATTCATTCTTCGTTCTTTATTTATTTATTTATTTATTTATTTATTTATTTATTTATTTATTTATTTATTTATTTTAGTGTAACTATTCAACCTAATTTACTTCTGCCAAGCTGATTCCCCATCATTGATGAGGCGGGAGAAGGACTTCCTCATATTTGGAATTATTGAAAAAATAAGACAGTTGACCCTTATGGTCCTGCCTTCATTTTTAAGAGTTTACTTTAAGAGTCTTGCCATATCCTCTTCTACAGTAGTGTTCGGTGTTATGTTGAACTTTTCCACCAGCACTTTCAATACATTAGGGGAAACAAATGCCGGCAGTCTCGGTCCAAGCGTGATATCCTTTATTCCAAGCCTCAGGAGAGAAAGCAATACAAGGACTGCCTTTTGTTCATACCATGCGATATTGTAGGAGATAGGTGCATCATTGACATCTTCAAATCCAAGTCTGGCCATAAGTCCCTGTGCAATGATTACCAGTGAAAATGAATCATTACACTGTCCTGCATCCAGTACTCTGGGAATGCCGTCAATGTCCCCCAGGTTAAGTTTATTGTAGCGATATTTTGCACATCCAGCGGTAAGTATGACAGTGTCTTCGGGCAGTGCCTCTGCAAAATCTGTGTAGTACTGCCTGTCCTTGTGACGTCCGTCACACCCTGCCATTACAATGAACTTCTTAATTTTGCCCGCCTTGACAGCATCAACAATCTTGTCTGCATTGGACAATACGGTGTTGTAGGCAAACCCACCCGTAATGGTACCTTCTTCCAGTTGCACAGGAGGTTCACAGGCTTTTGCCTGCCCGATGATGGCAGAGAAGTCTTTCTTACCATCTTTAGGTACAATGTGTGTGGCACCATCATAACCTACGGACCCGGTAGTGTATAATCTGTCAATGTAGGTCTTCTTCGGAGGAACTATACAGTTGCTTGTCAATAATACTGGTCCGTTGAAACTCTCGAATTCCTGCTTCTGGTGCCACCATGACCCACCATAGTTGCCCACCAGGTGTTCGTACTTCTTAAACTCAGGATAGGCATTGGCAGGCAGCATCTCACCGTGGGTATATACATCGACACCGGTTCCCTCTGCCTGATCCAATAATTGTTTCAGGTCATTCAGGTCATGCCCACTTATGAGAATTGCAGGGTTGCTTCTAGTTCCGATATTGACCTGAGTCGATTCCGGATGCCCGAATGTAGTGGTATTTGCCATGTCAAGTGCTGCCATCACATCAAAACCCTTTTCCCCGCATCTCAGGACCAGGGAGATGAGTTCCTTTTCAGTTAGGCTGTCATCCGTGGTTGCCACAAGGCCTTTCTCAACAAATGAATTGACCTTTTTATTGGTATGTCCAAGCATCATAGCATGATGGGCATATGCTGCAATTCCTTTGATACCAAAGATCAACAATTCTCTTAATGACCGGATATCTTCATCCTCTGTTGCAAGTATGCCGGTATTCCTGTCATTGAGGTTTTCCGGGGTCACAGTTGCTATCCCGGGCAAATTGTTCTCATCAAGTGCATTGTTATCCAGAAGTTTCTGCTTGATCTCCTTCTGAAGCTCGAATCCCCTGTCAATACGTTCCTGAATACCGGTTGCTCTGAAATCGGTATTTGTTATGGTTGAGAACAATGCATCGAACATAAAATCATCAGTGCTCGTCTCAGAAATGCCCGCCTTTCTTGCTTTCTGGTTGTAGAATGAAATGCTTTTAAGCACATAGATAAGATCGTCCTGAAGGTCTGCAACTTCCCCTTTCTTACCGCACATACCATTCTTAGTGCAACCTTCCCCGTTCATTGTTTCTTCACACTGATAACAGAACATTTTATCACCTTTATTTTTAGTTATGGAATGTAGGTATGCAACCATTTATCTGTTTGAGATTGTGGTTGCCACCTTGTAAGTTAACACTGATATATCTGAGATGTGACTATTTATAGAGATAGTTTCCACTTTGATACTTCTAAAACCCACTCCTCTATAAGCTATGTTGTCACACCTACTTAAAATACCGGTGGCAAAGAATCAGATGTGATTTTATTTTCTTATATTTCGTCCTATAATAACCCCATAGTTTCCACTGGAATTTATTATTCCAAACCCAATATATGCAAATTATATAATGTATTTATTATGTACAATTGTGCTTTTGAAATTTTTTATATTATATGTGCCAAGCTCTTCCCTAATATTGTTGGAAATATAATTAGCGAAAAACAGTGGCCTGTTCTAGATTAAGTATTCATAAAAGGTAGTTACAAGAAAAAGAATAATAATAATTAAACACCAATCTGTCACTATTATTCTGTTCATGCTTTTATCTTTTGCAAACCCCTTACTTGTTACAATACCCGGGAGCAGGTTTTGCAAATTTTATTTTTTTGATGGCACCGTTAGTGTAAATGTCGTTCCTTTTCCTAATTCACTTTCCACCTTGATTTTACCTCCATACCTTTCAACAACTTTTTTGACAATGTATAAACCAATCCCAGTATTCCCGGTACTTCCAGCCTTGAAATTTTCATCAAATATTTTGTCAAGGATATCTTTTTTCATCCCAGCCCCGTAATCCCTGATACTGATCTCACTATAGTCTTTGTTAGGGGATATCACAATATCCATTTTTTCTGTTTTGCCATGGTTAATGGCATTTCGAATCAGATTGTCAATTACAGAACTGAATGCTTCATCAGCTACAATCTTACCGTAACCGCTAATATTGAACTGGATGGGGTAATTGGAACTTACTTCTTCTATTATTTCACGGGTTTCATATACTGCAAGTTTGCCTCCTTTGGATACCGTATATTCCAGATTTTTCATGTCATTAACCAATTTTATACTGGCTTCTACAGATTTCATGACTTTGCTCAGATAAGTAAAATCGCCCTTTTTTTCTGACAGGTATGTTGCCATCTGAATCACGTTTAGATGATTCAATATGTCATGGCGCAATATTCGATTGATTACCTGTAAAATATCCTTAATTTCAGTTTGTTGAATTTCTATCTTTTTTCTTTCAGCAATAGAGTGAATTACCACTACATACCCACTTGTTATTCCGGATTTTTCTTCAATTGCAGAAATACTGAGTTCTACAAAAAACGGTTCCTGGCTATAGGAGAAAAGTAATAGTTCTTTATGATGTAAGGGAAATATGCTTTCCTGCTGTGATAATGTAAATACACCATTTTCAGAATTTGATGTTGTTTCTTTAAATTGCAAAACTTCATCGATTGGTTTGTTGATGATGTCCTGGTTATTACCAATAAAAGAGAATGCTTTTTGATTAACCAGTGTAATAATAAAATTCTCATCTGTCACAATTACAGGATCTGCAATATTTTGAAGTGTGACTTTGAATCTCTCTATTTGATATTCCAGATTTTTATTTGTCTTTACAAGATCACGTTGAGTATTTACTAACTCATTATTCAACTGTGACATCTGATCATATATTTCACTGTCATCCATGCCTATCCCTTCACAAGAATATACAAATCCGGCTTCTTCTGCTATGTTTATTTCAGCAACAAATCACTCAAACGTTATTTCCTGTCAAATAATTCATTTGCCAGCGCCACCGACTGCTTTGCATCCGGAGCATAGAGATCCGCACCCACTTTTTCCCATAATTCAGGATCGATGTTGAATGGATGTCCACCTACCATGATAGTTGTATTTTCCAGATCTTTTGAATTCCTCAATTCCTGAACCAGTGCCTTTAGCTTATGAACATTGATTGAAAGGGTAGCAGAAACAATAACAACCTGCGCATTTGTATCATTAACTGTCTGTATTATACTTTCTGCAGGCGTATTTGCTCCCAGGTAATAACTATTCCAGCCATCCATCTCAAAGAAGTCTGCAACCATTCTCACGCCCAATTCGTGTAATTCATTACCTATGCAGGTAGCCACAACGGTCCTATCCTTATTTCCCTGTGAAATCATTTCTGGATAAAGCCGGGACATAATGTGTTGAGTTGAAGCAGTAATATAGTGTTCTTTGGCAACGCTTATCACGTTGGTTTGCCAGAGTCTTCCCACTTCATATTGTGAAGGCTGGAATATATTAAGATAGATATCTTCTATAGTCGCTCCTTTTTCAAGAGCACTGAAAATTAAGTCGGATGCAGCATTCTTTTTTCCTTCAATAAGCAGGTCAATATATTTGCCTGCTAATTTACCATAATATGTATTTCGATCAATATAAGATACTGTATCATTTTCTTTTTCTTCAAATGCCATTAACCCGGCATCTAGATATTCATGTATAATATCTGCTTCTTCCTTTGTAAACTGGTTTTCAGCAACTTTTTCGGAAACAACTTCTTTTATAATCTGAAAGTTTGTGATCAGGTATTTTTCCGGAATTCCCAGGTTATGCATAAGGACTTTGACCCATTGCATGTAATCCAGGAATAGAGGTTTACTATGAACACAGATAGCTTCTCCCAGGTAGAATATGTGATATCTACAATCCTGCAATGACAGTTTTTTTCCTTTTTTGCCATACTTTGCAGTCAATTCGGGTTGCCGGGCATATTGTCTTTCGACAACCTTTTCTGAAAGAGTGTTACAATTGGTATACAAAAATTGGCCCATTGATGTACATTTTTCAGGTATTGTATTACTGAGTTGCATATTTTATCCCGGGGTTTTATTTCCTAATTCAGTTTAAGCGGCAATGTAGTATGGCTATAAATCTATTTTTATAAAAGAATAAGTTGGCCTTTTACGACTAATGGGGCGTAGGGGTAGAGAAAGCCTATGACTTTAGTCATAGGATGAATCGTACCCCACTCATTTAGTTAATCACAAATGTTATATAGATGTCAGACATATAATACATTATCATGGCAACAGAGAGATGGAAACATAGCAATACAACGGTGTATAACATTGGTTTTCATTTAATATGGTGTCCTAAATATAGACGCAATGTTTTAGAAAATGAGATTGAAGCACGTTTAAAGGAACTTCTCTATAATAAAGCAGAAGAAATCGGAGTAATCATTGAAAAAATGGAAATAATGCCCGACCACGTTCATCTATTTGTGAAAACTACACCTACAATGAGTCCTCATTGGATTGTTCAACAATTGAAGGGTTATACATCTCGTATTTTAAGACAAGAATTTTCAGAAATGAGAACTAGACTCCCGACATTATGGACTCGAAGCTACTATTGTGAATCTGTAGGTCACATTTCGGAAACAACGGTTAAAAAATACATTGAGGAACAGAAAAATAAATGATACTCACATACAAAATCAAGCATCATCGAGATTTTTCCGATGAACTAAAAAAGGCTAAACAAGTAGCCCACTATGTATTAGAGCATCATCCGCATTCAGCTAAATTCAGTTCCAAAGATGTAAAACAATTCGGATTAAAATCAGTGATGAGCAATCAGATTATTCGTAAATACGGGCGTAATAAGAAGATAAAACGTGTCAATAAGGTTAAATTAACAATCCCTAAACAGGGAATCCAGTATGCCCCTGCATCACAAATTATCAAAATAACAGCATTGAAATTGGAACTTAAACATGAAATCCCCATCTACTTCGACACTATCAATCAGATTGAAGTAGATAACGAATATCTCTTTGTTTCTGTAACCCACAAAGAAAATTCAGAATATGAAGCTACAGAATGGTTAGGAGTAGACCGAAATACTACAGGTCATATAGCAGTCGTAGCATCTCCTGATACTGGAAAAATTATGAAACTCGGTAAATCAGGACAACATATTCATGAAAAATACAAACATATCCGTAAAAATCTACAAAAGAGAGGTAAATATCGAAAAGTAAAACAACTCAAAAACCGTGAAAGTAGAATCGTCCGAGACATTAACCACAAAATTAGCAAGAAGATAGTGGGTAATGCCTATGAAAATGGCTACGGAATCAAGCTCGAAGAACTCAAGGGCATCCGTAAGAACAAGAAACAAGCAAAGTCATTCCGTTATTCCTTGAATAGTTGGTCTTTCTATCAGTTCCAAATGATGATAGAATACAAAGCCAAACTACTTGGAGTTCCTATCGCTTATATCGACCCTGCATACACTTCTCAATCATGTAGCAGATGCGGTCATATAGGGGACAGAAATGGCAAAAACTTCCAGTGTCCTTCTTGTGGACACGTTGAACATGCGGACGTTAATGCAGCTTTCAACATTGCATTATCTCCAAACATAGTTCGATTTGCTACAGAAAGTGATGTAGCAAAGGGGAATACTGGTATCCCCAAAGCGGCAATGATTAGAAAGCAATCAACCGTAGAACCCCACGCACTTTAGTCGTGGGAGTATGTCAGCAACAATTGAATGTAAGAGATTTTCATCCCGGGTATTATGTGGTAAATAATTATATACCTCCAGATTGCTTTTCTTTATGAGGTCTAAAAGGCACATGAATTAGGTATACAAATACGATGTAATTATTATCGGAGCCGGACCTGCCGGGATGTTTGCAGCCAATGAACTTTCCGGTCATGGTTTGAAAATCCTGGTAATTGACAGGGGCAGAGATGTCGAAAAGAGACATTGTCCTATGGAATCCGTTCAACACTGTATGCACTGTACCCCCTGCAATATCATGTGTGGAGTTGGCGGAGCGGGGACATTTTCTGACGGGACCCTGAATTTAAGACCGGATACCGGAGGAGATCTTTTAGAATTCACTCATGATCAGGAGAAGGCATGGGAACTTGTGGATTATGTGGATAATATATTCCTGCAGTGTGGTGCCACAGAAAAAATGATCTCACCAAAGGGAGAAGATGTAGAACAACTACAACGCCGGGCTGCGTCGGTGGGAGCAAAATTCATCGATATAAAACAACGGCATATAGGAACAGATAACGCACCTGCTGTTATTGGGAACTTTAAAAAGAGACTTGATGAAAATGGAGTGGATTTTCTCCTGAATACTGACGTGAAAGATCTCTGGATTGAGAACAATGTCTGCAGGGGTGTTTTTCTGAATAACGGCAGGACAATAGAATGCAGTTATACGCTTCTTGCACCCGGCAGGATTGGGGGAAAATGGGTCAATGAAATGGTTGATAAACATTCCATTGATGCCCGGTTTGCAGGTGTGGACATCGGCGTTCGTGTGGAGGTTCCTGCAATCATAATGGATCCTGTGACCAAAATTAACCGTGATCCGAAATTCCACATCCAGACCCGCAAATATGACGATTTCATACGTACTTTCTGTACCAATGAACACGGTTTTGTTGTCAGGGAAGAGTATGAAGGATTCATTGCCATCAACGGGCATTCAATGCATGACACGGTTTCTGAGAATACCAATTTCGCATTCCTGGTACATATCGAACTGACAAAACCCATTGAAAACACAATAAAGTATGCCAGGTCGGTGGCAAAACTGGCAACCACCATAGGAGGAGGCAAACCTGTCCTCCAGAGAATGGGAGATCTGAGAAGAGGGCGGCGTTCCACTGAAGCGCGTCTTACAAGAAATCCGGTGGTGAATACCCTAAAAGATGTAACGCCAGGAGATATTTCAATGGCCATGCCGCACAGAATAGTTATGGATATCATAGAGGGACTGGAAACCCTTGACAGGATCATCCCCGGTGTGGCTTGCGACTCCACCCTTCTCTATGCTCCGGAGGTCAAGTTTTATTCCATGAAAATACAGGTTGACGGGAATATGCAATCAAGTACCAGGAACCTGTTTGCAGCCGGGGACGGAGCAGGATTGTCCAGAGACATAGTTAATGCTTCTGCAACCGGAATCCTGGCGGCAAGAGGAATATTGGAAATATCCGCCCGGTAACAATTACAGTTTTAGTTCCCGGCTGTTTTTCCAACACCGCAATACTTACAATCGGAAACACTGCAAAGCGGATTGTCAAACTTCCATTTGAGACCCCATCCCTTGATTTCCTTGATTATTTCGATAAATTCCTGTCCACTTTCACTTAACGAATAGAAGGATTTTACAGGGATGGCCGAGGAATCAATTTTCTTTTCGACAAGTCCATGTGACTCAAGTTCCTTCAGGCGGGTAGACAGCATTTTTGGTGTAATATCTCCCAACATTGCTTTGAGTTCATTGAACTGTTTCTGGTATCTATCTCCTTTATGCAATTCCAGTAGAATACACAGCGTCCAGCGTTTGCCAATTATGTCCATCATCTTGTAAAGGGTGCAATCTTTCATAGTATCTAGTTAGAAACCTTCTATTATATAAACCAGTATCCTAATAATACTTAGTATCAAGAAGATACTTTGCTAGATATAAATGTTGCAAAATATCTATAAAGTGTGGAGGAAAATATGTTTTGTTACCAATGTGAAGAAACAGCAAAAGGAGAAGCCTGTACAAAGGGTGGAGCATGCGGGAAATCAAATGAAGTTGCAGATCTGCAGGACCAGCTTATTTATATGCTTAAAGGTCTTGCCGCTGTCAACCAGAAAGCAAGAGACACAGTTCCCGAAAATCCGGGACTGAAAACCCGATTAATAAATGCCCTGAAAGGAAATGAGCAAGAGGAAGGAGAACCAGAAGATTATATTGATTCCCGTTTCATGGAAGAAGCCCTTTTCTCAACAGTAACCAATGTCAACTTCAGTGCCACTGATTTCAAGAAGTGGATTCAGGATGCATATGATAAAAGGGAACAGATTAAATCCGAACTCCAGGCACATGGAGTGGACCTGAGCGAACTTCCACAGGCTGCAACGGTCAACCCGGATGAACTTGGAAACACGGATTCAGTCAGCATCCTGGCAACTGAAAATGAAGATATCAGATCCCTGAAAGAATTACTGGTATATGGTCTAAAAGGTATGGCTGCTTATGCATACCATGCCCGTGTGCTTGGTCACAAAGATAAAGATATTGAGGCTTTTGTTGACAGGGCACTGGTAGCCACTCTTGATGACTCCCTGTCAGTAGATGACCTCACAGGCCTGGTGCTGGAATGTGGAAGTTTCGGTGTCAAGACAATGGCAATGCTGGATGAAGCCAATACTGCAGCCTATGGCCATCCGGAACCCACAGAAATTAACATTGGAACCGGGAACAATCCGGGAATCCTTATCAGTGGGCATGATCTGAAGGACATGGACCAGCTCCTGAAACAGACTGAAGGCACCGGTGTCGATGTATATACCCACGGTGAGATGCTTCCTGCCAATGCCTATCCTGAATTTAAGAAGTACGAACACCTGGTGGGCAACTACGGTGGGTCATGGTGGCACCAGAAAACCGAATTTGAAAAATTCAATGGTCCTGTACTTATGACCACAAACTGTCTTGTACCACCCAGGGATTCCTATTCAGACCGGATATTCACAACAGCAATGGTCGGATTTGAAGGACTCAAACACATCGAAGAGAAAGAAGACGGTACAAAAGATTTCTCTGAAATCATTGAAATGGCAAAACAATCCAGACCACCCGTACAACTGGAAAATGGCGCAATACCTGCCGGATTTGCACACAATGCCGCCCTTTCAGTTGCCGACAAGATCGTGGATGCAGTAAAAGCCGGCCAGATATCCCGGTTTATTGTCATGGCAGGGTGTGACGGGAGACAGCACGACAGGGAATATTATACTGAATTTGCAAAACAACTGCCACAGGATGCGGTAATTCTTACAGCAGGTTGTGCCAAGTATCGGTATAATAAGCTGGACCTGGGAGACATTGGCGGTATACCCAGAGTACTGGATGCGGGCCAGTGTAATGATTCCTACTCACTGGTTGTCATTGCCCAGAAGCTGGCTGAAGCCTTTGAACTGGATGACATAAATGATCTGCCGGTTTCCTACAATATTGCCTGGTATGAACAAAAGGCAGTCCTTGTCTTGCTTGCCCTGCTAAGTCTTGGCGTCAAGAACATTGTACTGGGGCCGAGATTGCCGGCGTTTGTTTCCCCGAATGTGTTAAACGTGCTGGTTGAAAATTTCAACATCAGCAAGAACACAACTGTAGAAAATGATCTGGGGAGGCTGCTCTAAAGCCTCCCATCCCCTCTATAGGAGAATTTAATATGCAAATCCGATACGTAAAAGATGCCGAGCAAAAAAAGAATCCGCATGGTGCAGATGTGCGAAAGATGTATGCATCAGACCATGGCCAGGCAATGCACATAACCCTTGAACCAAAACAGTCTCTGAAAAAACATATTACTCCGGTGGATGTGTTTTTCTATATACTTGAAGGCAAGGCCAGAGTTGAAATTGGCGATGAAGCCGAGATTGTGGAGAAGGATTCAATTATTGAGAGTCCTGCAAAGATCCCACATCTGGTAGGTAACGCAGGTGGCGGAATTCTGCGTTTTTTGGTTGTGAAAATGCAAAAGCAGGAAGAATCTACCCAACTCCTGTAATTTATTTTTTAGATATAATATTCCACTGAAAACCTGTATATTACGTGCAACTTTTCCAGGGAGCGCACTTCTATTGATGGCATGTCACTATCAGGCGTGAAACCCGTTTCTTCAAAATCCACGAAAATGACATTGCATTTGATGTTTTCATGAAGTTTTTCCATGAAATAACTTGCTTTTTCCATAATTCTTTGGATCAGTTCCTCTATCTGGTCTTTTGTAAAGCTGTCACAGCAGGCGGGCACATATTTAACTTCAGTGCTCAAATGTTCGCGGTCATGCAGCGTCATGGAAAATCCATCAATCTGTGCTCCTTTTATTGCATAATCCCCAAGTTCAAAACTCCTGGTAATGGTATTTTTCATTCTTACCCTCCTGACTTTACTATGTACGTTTTACGTTAAATTGCTTTTCAAAAGAATACAGCCTGAGCAATCCAGTTCCACTCCATGCCACAAAACCGACTATAAATCGACAGGTTATATATTTATATAATAGAGTTCTTATATATTTTAGAGACATAATTATACACAATTTTCAGGAGATCATTTATGGATTATGAGAAGATATTTTCAGACACATGGGATGTTTTCAAAGAAAACTTCATGACATACATCATTGCTACATTGGTCGCCATGATCGGTTCGATTCTTATTGTGACAATTGCCCCGCTGTTCTATGGGCTGGTTGATATGGCTGTCAGGGGCGTTAAGGGAGAGCCTATTGATTACAAAGATGTATTCAGTGGATTTGATCATTTCGTGAGAAGTTGGGGTTTCGCTATTGTGGCGGCTGTTCTGTTATTAGTTGGCTATATGCTGCTCATAATACCGGGAATTATCCTTTCCATACTGTTACTGTATGCTTTTCCGTTACTTGTCATCAGGGGCTACAGTGGAGTTGATGCCATCAAGGAAAGTATTGAAGATTGGAAAAAACAATTTCCTGGATACGGCAATCATCTCCATCATTCTCTGGATAATCAGTGCCATCGGCAGCTATGTAGTTATTGGTTCACTGATTACTACTCCGATTGTTGTGATCGCATCTGTGGTAGTCACATATCGTATGATAGAAAATAATGATACCGCATATACCTATGTGGCAGATTTTGAAGAAATTGATGATACCTCATCTGATACAAATGAAGGGGTACAGAGGCCCCTTTAATCTTTTTTCTTTTGTTTTTTTGTGTACATAAATCTTACATACTGGTACACACAGAAGGCACTTTCAATACCATCAACATTCATCGCCATATTTTTATAATTCACAATATTAAATAAGCATGCTTGAGGAATCGGTGACATATAACTATATTCTGGCATCTTTTGAATGGACTGAAATATGATGACATACAGGTCAATGAAAGATAATACGTTTAAAACAGACCCGGATGGTCAGATTACAATCGATTATCTGGCCGCAATTACAATTTTTATATTTGCAATTTTTTTTGTGTTCAATTATACTTCCGGGTTGTTTACGCCATTTAATTCTGAATCAGATGAAGTAACCCTGATTGCAGATCGTGTGGCAGTAACTATCACAGAAAAAGAAATGGGTTCTGGAGATATGACCACTACCAACCTCATTAACCGCGAAAATACGGAAACTTTTTTTTCATTGTTAAATAACAGTTATGAAACGACTTTGTCCTCTCTCGGGTTAAAAGGGGAATTTAGTAGTTATGATCTGAATATAACTCTCGAACATAATTCATCGACAATATACATGGCTGGAAAGCCACTGCCTTCTGTTGGAAACATAGGACAAACAAAAAGAACTGTTCTTTTTGAAAATTCAGAAAACAATAATGTGCAAACCGCCACAATATCTGTCAGGGTGTGGTAAATTGGCACTGAAATTTATTTTTCGTAATGATGATTCGGCACAACTTCACACACTTGAAGCCATAATGGCAGCGATGGTAATGATCGGGGTACTCATATTTGCCGTTCAGGCAACCACAATTACTCCTTTGACATCTTCTACAGCAAATGCACATATTGAATCACAGCTATATACCCTGGGCCAGGATATGGTAATGGCACTTGATCATTCACAATATGATCAGGATTCTCAACTCAAAAAAGAGATCATAGGGTGGAGTGGTGATGAATATGTCTGGAACGCTACTCATTACATATCCAGGACAAACAGCAGTGATACTATCAGTGGTCCGGTCAAAGAATTACTGCAGCAAACTCTGGTAGCAAAAGGAATCGGCCACAATATGGAATTTACATTCAGGCTGGATTCAGAGAATACTCTCACATCGCCTTACATATACAACGGTGACCCCTCTGATAATGCTGTGATAGTTTCAAGGAAAGTTGTACTTTCAAATAGCGATCTTGCAAATCCCTCTTCCTTTGAGAACAGAACTTCAATTCCAGATATGGACAATACAACGGATTTCTACAATATAGTTGATGTAAAACTCACAATGTGGCGTATGTAAAAAAGGGAGTGAATGATGGATAAATCTAATGATTCAGGACAGATGTTGCTGCTCGCTGCATTTACCATAGGATTTATGGTTGTAGTTTCAACTGTAATGCTAAATAATATTATTTATGCAAGTAACATAGCCTCTGAATCAAATAATGATATAAGTTATTTTGAAGTATCCAATATTGCCCGTATGACCGATGAAGCGACAAAGGCAGCCTATTACAATGCCACCACAGGTACTTCTTTCAATCATACAGTCTTCAGTCGCTATCTCGAAAATTATTCCCGTGAAGTTACAATATTATATGCATATCAGGGAGTATCGTTTTCATTTACCAACAGTACTCTCCAGGATGCATATTTTACAAAAAACGGTTTATCCTCAGGGCAGGAGAACTGGACGATAATCGATAATGTGAATAATACGGATAATTTCACAATGGAATTAACCGATACCAGTAATCTGGGGGATATATCAGAACCTTTCGAAGTGCATGCCTTAAATCAATCCGGTTCATCCATCTGGTGTATGAAAATGTATGAGGAGGGGAGTAATATAAAGGTTAATGTTTCAAATCAAACCTATGAAATCGACCCGTTTTTTATAGATCTCAAAGGCAATGAATCCTACCAGTTTGACAACAGTACAGCAGAGAAGACATACAGTTTGAAATATTTAAACTCAAGCAATGTTATTGGACTGTATTCACTATCAGGAGAACTCGCCACCGGGGAATCATTCAGGTGTGAGAGATACAAGATGATCAATGCAACGGTGGCTATCTCTTCAAGTAAAAACAAAATCAATGTGACCTTGCCCGTAACGGTCCCGTGAGTGATTAATATGCAAAAAATATACCATGACAGGAGGGGAGTTTCTACAGCTGTTGGTTTTATATTGACATTTGTAATAACGATCATGGTATTTATGTCTGTGATGAATTCTTCCTATGTAATGATGGATCGGAATGAACATTCCGTTATGCGGGAACAATTCGAAATACATGGCAGTAGCATTGCTCTTCAGCTTACTAAGATTGATACAACAATAAACCTTACCAGAAAATCCGGAGGTAATGTTGAAGAAATACAATCCGATATTGTGTTACCTATGAAAATAGCGGATGAATATTATTATATGCAAATTTCAAACCAAACACATGAAATAATATTTGAATCCGACGGCATTGCTGAAACCAGGGTCCAGATACCCTATGAATTGACAACAACAGATATAGAATCCGCTACGATAAACAGTGTAACAGGTGAGCATTACTTCTTTTACAACAGTACTACGGAGATAATAGAAGTCCACTAAAAAATGGCGATCTCATGCATATTGTTCCCAAAAAAATATTCAAGTCCGAAGGAGCAGTGTCAGAAGTAGTTGATACCATATTGATACTTGGAATAATGCTAATAGCCATATCTATAATAGGAGTTGCAGGTTATCCTGCTCTTCAAAATATCCAGGAGCACGGCCATACCGAAAATATAAAGCAGAGCCATATTGTACTAGGTGAAAATATAAACAAAGTCGTTTTCGATATGGCTCCCTCACAATCAGTTGAACTAAAAATGTATGGAGGCAATGCCCTGGTCAGCGGCACCAGTACTATCAATGTAACAATGCAGACCTGGAATTCTTCATCTGCAGGTTTGGAGAATCAAACATTCAAAAGGCAAATGCGAGAAATAAAGCATTCTTATGAAGAAACTGCAGTAGCTTATGAAAATACGGGTGTCTGGGCAAAATATGGAAATGAAGGCACAATTATGGTCAAAAAACCCGGTTTTGTCCTTTCTGACAACAATATGATAATACCTGTTGCTGCAGTAATGGGTTCAAATGGAATTTCGGGAGAGGGATTGATCAGAGTTATTGCAGACGGAGGGTATTCATCGGTATTTTCTTATGAAAATGTATCATCTGTAGATATTACTGTGAAAAGTGATTATTATACTGGCTGGGAAAATTACCTGAATGAAACAATGGGTATGCAGGTAATAAACAGAGACGAAACAAATACAACTGTACATTTAAGGAAAGAGGATTTTTCCGAAAATATAGACGTATATATAACTCATTCACCTATGAAGGTGAGAGTGGAATAATGGTGGATATATGATACGAATAAGTAACCTATCCCTCTCCTGTAAGGCAGTCTCTTCTGTTATTGGTATTCTGCTCATGTTTGCTCTTACTGTGGTATCCATCAGTGCAATGATGGTTTACAGCGTCCCTGCAATTGATGAACTGAAGGATAATTCCAAATCACAAAACGTAGAACAGGCTTTTACGATTCTTGACTCCCGTATGAGTAAAGTAGCCCTCGGAGAATCTCCTCTCCAGACTACATCGTTTTCCCTCATGGGAGGCGAAGTTGGTGTTAACGGTGAATATTCCGACAACAGTAATATAAGAATCGTCATCCAGAACACTACAAATTCTACCCCTATAGTCAATTGCTCATTGGGTACCTTTGAATATACTCTCGATGAAAGGAAGATTGCTTATGAAGGTGGTGGCGTCTGGTCAAAGTACAGGGAAAATGGCGGTTCTGTAATGGTTTCACCCCCGGAATTTCATTACAACGGGGAAACACTCACTTTACCTATAATGACGATCAATGGCTCCTCCTCAACGTCAGGAGAAGGAGAAGTAAACATTGCCGTAACATCGGACAACAGGCCTTTTGTCTTGTATCCCAACACATCCATATCGCCGTCAAGAACAAATCCCGTGACCTCTGACAAGGTCTATATCTATATTGAAAGTGAATATTATGATGCATGGGCCAATTATGCGGAGTCAATGACCTATACCAATGCAGAAAAAGATGATGTGAATAAGACCGCAATTATTGAACTGGATGTAGTTCCCCCCATGGGAACAACAACCCTTACAAACCAGATTGAAATAGGGGCTGTTAATTCATCAAATACTCTGCCTATCTATGATTTTTATATGAATTTAGAAGCGGCTGGCAGTCAGGGCCTGAATCCATCCAACTACGAAATAAAAGCAATTTCGGGTACAAAGACTCTGATATACAGCCTTTCCAAAAGTGGTGGTAATGACCAGTTGGAGATTGAAGTTACCTATAAGGATAAATCCGTGGGATCTGAGTATATAGAAAAATGGGAAGGGAAGGATGTATTTCAGGTAAATAACGGCGAAAGCACAGTGGATTTCCTAAATGATTCATTTATGATGAAATATGCTCCTCCCAACCAAAATGGTGCAGACCCGGATTTTTCATGGAATTTTTCGGGAGATACAACTGAACTTCCCGATGTTGTTATCAATAGCACAAATACATCATTTTCGCTTAATAATCTCACACAGCACTATTTGAAATTGTTGACAAAAGATGGTTCTGTGGTGTTTAATATTAATAGTCCTGGTAATAGTGATCCGGTAGATTATGACACTTCTTCAGTGACAATAGACTATGATGTGAAGGCCGGAGGAATCACTTATTTACATGTAACACAGAATGAACTTGAAATGGATATAATAAACTGAATGATATGGAGAATGTTTATTTAAGAGTTACTCAAATACGCTTGTACCATACATTCATATTCTCAAGATTACCGGATATATTGGTATTTTGAACAAGTTTTCCGGTAAATTCATACCCAAGCCTTGCAAAAACAGTATTCATACCATAGGACGCGGCCCGGGCGATGGTATACAGGGTAAGGATCCCTTTCTTATCCATTTCTTTTTCCATTCTTGAGAGGAGAGAAGTGGACATCCCCATTCCCCTGAACTGAGGGAGTGTAGCAAAGTCGGTCATTTCCGCATTCCGGTTTTCAAAATCGATCTCGCAAGAGGAAAGGGCAACTATGTTACCTTTATATTCAACTGCGAAATATACAACATTATCTTCCATGGTCTTTTTCAGGTAGGCCGGGTCCTGGATAGGAAAAGGATATGTAGGAAATACTTCGGCGTAGATCTCTGCCATTGCAGGTACATCCGCTTCCGTACACATCCGTATCAGGAAACCTTCGGGTAATTCAGGATTCATGATGTCTCCTGCCTTATCTTTGGCAGTGGAGATAATCCGGTCATCCTCAACCTGTGTGTCTTCCTGCCTGTTCCCTGTGAAATATTTACACATGAACAGGGCTTCCTTCTTGCCGGAATAGTAGCCGGGTACTCCGGCCTCCTTCACATATCCCTTTGCTTCAAAAACATCTCTGGAATCTGCAGGGACTTTTGCAAATATCTTGTTGTAGCCGCGTTTTTCTGCCAACCGATCCATTTCAGGTATAAGATCCGGCAGATCGCCAATATCCAGTTTCATAAGGTAAATACGATTATTGTACGTACCGTGCTGGATCAGGGAGTTGCCTATTTTTTCGATTATATCACTCAACGTCCCTTCTCTCCATTCTTTCGGTATCTTCCGGTACAAGACTTACAACTTCATCATGATCGGCAAGCAATTTTGCAATTCCTGTAGATTTATATTCAGCTGCATCATCAAGTTTAAGCTGGAGTTTACACTCTTCACATTTACGGTCACAGTATATCGGCTCATAGGAATCCGGTTCTTTATAGGAAGTGATCACACCTTCATAGTTACGCAAAATAACCCTGTTGGTGGACCAGGATATGAGATAGGAAGGCATGACAGGTATCTTACCTCCTCCGTGGGGAGCATCGATAACATAGGTCGGAACTGCAAAACCACTTGTGTGGCCGATGAGGTGTTCCATTATCTCTATACCCTTGCCCACCGGAGTGCGGAAATGGGACAGGCCTTCCGAAAGGTCGCACTGGTAGAGGTAATAAGGACGTACACGGTTTTGCACAAGTTTCTGTACAAGCTTTTTCATGATCCTGTGGCAGTCATTCACTCCTGAAAGCAACACCGTCTGGTTTCCGAGGGGGATTCCTGCATCTGCAAGTTTACGCAGGGCTTCTCTGGAAGATTCTGTTACTTCACGTGGATGGTTGAAGTGGGTATTGATCCAGAGAGGATGATGCTTTTTGAGTATTTCTACAAGATTATCAGTTACCCTGTAAGGAAGCACCACAGGCATCCTTGTACCGATACGAATTACCTCTACATGAGGTATTTCTCTCAATTGTGTCAGAATCCAGTCCAGATAAGCATCAGGCAACATAAAAGGATCTCCGCCCGAAAGCAGGACATCCCGTACCTGTGGGGTATTCCTGATGTATTCCAGTCCTTCAGAGACTGCATCTTTGGTAGGAATGGAATCCACATCTCCCACTTTTCTCTTACGTGTACAGTGCCTGCAGTACATCGAACAGGTGTTACTTATATGGAACAATACCCTGTCCGGATACCTGTGTGTGATCCCCTCAACAGGACTATCCTCCTCCTCAGAGAGAGGATCTTCAAGGTCATCTTCATCGATGTCCAGCTCCTTTGGTGAAGGAAAAGCCTGCAGGAATATGGGATCATTCCTGAAATCATCGGTGTCTATAAGAGAGAGATAATAAGGAGTCACGGATAATGGGAATTTTTCCAGGGTTTGTTTGAGTTTATCCTTTTCCCCGGGTTTGAATTTGATGCCAAGCAAGGTTTCAAATGTATCTATATCACCGATGGAATGCTTGAGTTGCCATCTCCAGTCCTTCCAGTTGGCAATAACAGTATCAGAATCGATTTTTTTAGCTATTTCTTTTTGTGTTTGTGTGTGCTGTGTCATAAATGTACCACATTTTTAACTTATAATTACTTATTGAATGAATTTGCCTGCAAAAGTTGCATAAGACCATACGCACAGCTAAAAAATAACGCAGGCAAAATGAAATTAAATAGGTATATCACCTTTGTTGAGCAAAATATCACAACTAGTAGAACCGCATGTTGTCTATTTATCGGTTTATATATAGTGGAAGAAGATATATATACTTTACTGAATGGTTCCAATCAATTATGTAATCAGATATTCAAGTAATCTGAAATCCTGAAATAAATGATAAGATAACCAAATACCAGCATCATAAGGGATATTAACCATGCCCAGCGCAGAATACGCGCAAGGTTGTGGGGTTGTGTGATTCTAAAAAAAAGCCTGTCGGCCAGTCTAGGCCGATCAGGTGCTGCGGTAGGCATTATGCCTTAATCCTCTTTAAGCGGAAGGTGTTTTCACGTTCCATCTCGTCCAGCCGGAAACGGATGAAGTCCATTGCTTCCTGCATTTCGGGAATTACTTTGAATTCAAGGGCATTAACACGCCTTTTTGTTTTCTCGATGTCGTCAAGTAACCTCTTCATAGTGGTCTCAATCTCTGCTGCAAGAATAATCTTGTCAACAAGGATCTCATATGAATCGACAGTTTCATCGATGTAGGAGCTTGTCCCGAGAATACCGTATCCCCTTTTGTTGATGGGTTTATGCACACTGGATGCTTCGATCTTAGGGACCACCACACCCATAATATTGTGGCTTTCAAGACTTATTTCTGGTCCATCTTTGAGAGCAAGAGCAGTGGATTTTATTACCATTCTGCCCTCGACTGCCTCAGCGATCCCTATTTTTTCAGTGGCATTATCATAGGCGTCATCCAGTTCGTTCCTTACACCCTTGGCCTTGTTCAAAATCTCAAAGAATTCCAGGATAAGACCATCCCTTTTCATTTTAAGCAGCTTGTGGCCGCTCTGGGACAGTTTTATCTTTTTCTTCAGTTCAATAAGTTCGGAACGAGTTGGTTTAACATCCTTTGTGCCCATAGTGGATCACTCTTTGTTCACTCTGCATTTTGATGTGCAGGGTGATATTTATCGATATACTTGTTGTCTATCCTGGTAAGCTGTGCTTCCGGAAGCTCGGAAAGGATTTCCCATGCTATGGACAGGGTATCTTCGATATTCCTGTCCTCATCTTTTGCCTGTCTTACAAAACGGTCTTCGAAAAGATCGGCAAATTCCAGGATTCTCTGGTCTCTTTCGGAAAGGGATTCTTTACCGACGATTGCAACCAGTCCACGAAGATCACGTCCTTCAGCATATCCGGCATACAACTGATCGGATACTGCCTTATGGTCATCTCTTGTCTTACCTTCCCCTATACCGGAGTTCATCAGACGGGAAAGGGATGGTAGCACATCGATTGGTGGGTAGATACCCTTCCTGTGAAGATCACGGGATACTACAATCTGGCCTTCGGTGATATAACCGGAAAGATCGGGTATCGGGTGGGTTATATCGTCACCAGGCATAGTCAGGATGGAAAACTGGGTTACAGATCCCTTGTTACCTTTGATTACACCTGCACGTTCATAGAGGGATGCAAGGTCAGTGTACATGTAACCGGGATATCCACGTCTACCGGGCACTTCTTCACGGGCTGCACCCATCTGACGAAGTGCTTCACAATAGTTTGTAATATCAGTCATGATTACAAGTACATGCATATCGTGTTCGTATGCAAGATACTCTGCTGCTGTCAGTGCCATCCTCGGGGTGATTATACGTTCGACTGCAGGGTCATCTGCAAGATTGAGGAAAACTGTCGCTCTTTCAAGAGCACCTGTCTTCTCAAAGTCTTCCATGAATGACTGGGCTTCCTCATTGGTGATACCCATTGCAGCAAACACCACAGCGAAATCTTCCTCAGAACCGGGTACTTTTGCCTGTCTTGCAATCTGAAGAGCAATCTCATTGTGTGGCAGACCTGATCCAGAGAAGATAGGAAGTTTCTGTCCTCTTACAAGAGTGTTTGTACCGTCAATCGTGGATATTCCTGTCTGGATAAATTCATCAGGTGGTCTCCTGGAAAAAGGGTTCATTGAAGCCCCATTCACATCTACCCTTTTTTCGGGGATAATTCTTGGACCGCCGTCAAGGGGTTCTCCAGACCCGGAGAGGATACGACCGAGAAGATCTTTTGCAACAGGAAGTTTGATGGTATCTCCACTGAATACTACACCGGATTCATCATTCAGACCCTGAGTTCCTTCGAAAACCTGTACAACAACCACATCTGCGGAGGTATCAAGGACCTGACCTCTCTTGGTGGTCCCATCAGGGAGATTAATCTGAACAAGTTCCCCATATCCTACAGGCTCTGTTTTTTCAAGGAATATGAGTGGTCCTGCAATATCTACAATGGTTTTGTATTCTTTGGTCATTTTCAGTTGCCTCCAAGCTGTGTGAACTCTTCATCCATCTTTGCCATGATTGTTTCAAGGGCTGCATCAAAGTCTTCTTCATATTTGACCTTGGCAAGTTCATCCTTGGACTCCATTTCCATGATCTTGTTGATGGGGACACCATTTTCCATTTTATCGGTTGCCTTTTCACCAAACTGCGATACAGATTTCAGAAGTTTATACTGCCTGTCAAAGGGACAGAATGTGTCCACGGGATGGAAAGCGTTCTGCTGCAGGAAGTATTCACGAAGCATCCTGGCAATTTCAAGGGTAAGCTGCTGGTCCTCAGGGAGTGCATCTGAACCTACGAGTTGCACGATTTCCTGAAGTTCTGCTTCTTCCTGAAGAATATCCATTGCATTATCCCTTAGTTCATTCCAGTCGCTGCCGACATTTTCTGTAAACCAACCTGCAAGCCTGTCATTGTAAAGACTGTAACTGGTAAGCCAGTCAATTGCAGGGAAGTGTCTCTTCTGGGACAGTTTTGCATCCAGTGCCCAGAATACCTTTACGATACGCAGGGTATTCTGTGTAACCGGCTCGGAGAAGTCACCACCGGGAGGTGAGACTGCACCGATGACAGTAATGGAACCATCAAGACCTGCCAGGGAATGGACTGCTCCTGCACGTTCATAGAATTCAGAAAGCCTGGCGGACAGATATGCTGGATATCCTTCTTCACCGGGCATTTCTTCAAGCCTGGAAGAAATTTCCCTCATTGCTTCTGCCCATCTGGAAGTTGAATCTGCCATGAGAGATACATCATAACCCATGTCACGGTAATACTCAGCAATGGTAATACCTGTATAAACAGATGCTTCACGAGCAGCTACAGGCATATTGGATGTGTTTGCGATAAGAACTGTACGTTCCATGAGTGGCCTTCCGGTCTTTGGGTCTTCCAGTTCCGGGAATTCATTCAGTACATCGGCCATTTCGTTTCCACGTTCTCCACATCCGATATAAACCACAATATCAGTGTCACTCCACTTTGCAAGTTGCTGCTGTGTAACAGTTTTTCCTGATCCAAAAGGACCTGGGATAGCTGCTGTACCACCTTTTGCCACAGGGAACATCCCATCAAGGATTCTCTGTCCTGTTACAAGAGGTTTTGTTGGCGAGAGTTTCTTGTCTACCGGCCTGGGATCTCTTACAGGCCATTTCTGCATAAGGGATAGTTCAGAGCCGTCAGAGAGTACACAAACAGTTTCATCGACTACGAATTTACCACTTTTGATATCTTCTACAGTTCCTGACTTTCTTGGAGGGACCATTATCTTGTGTTCGAGATTGGGTGTTTCCTGTACGACACCGATAATATCTCCGCCTTTGACACTGTCTCCTTTGGATACTGTAGGGGTGAATTCCCACTTCTTCTCCCTGGTAAGACCGTTTGCTGTTACTCCTCTTTCAATGAAGTCTCCCATCTTTTGCTGGAGAACTTCCAGAGGTCTCTGTATACCATCATAAATACTTTCCAGAAGACCTGGACCCAGTTCTACTGAAAGAGGCATTCCCGTATTTGCTACAGGCTCTCCCGGTTTTATGCCGGATGTGTCTTCATATACCTGAACTGTAGCCTTTTCACCCTCTATACGGATTACTTCACCCATCAGTCCTTCATGACCTACTTTTACCACATCATACATCTTCGGCTTGATACCGGTGACTGTGACAACAGGTCCTGCCACTCGATAAATTTCACCATTCATTTCCACAAATCTACACCTACCGCTTGTTTTATTTTATCCCGTAAGTTGGAACTTTGGCCGGTTCCGCCAAGGGTTACCAATGTTGGTTCGACGGATTCACTTAAAGTGTCTCTCAAGGTTTCCGGTAGTTTATCAAAATCATTACTGTGCATTACAAGGATGCCTACGGAGGAATCATTGAAAATTTCCTTTACCTTTTCCTCCAGGCTGTTATCATCATTGATTTCATACACTTTATGCACACCGGCTAATCTGAAACCGGTTACAAATTGACCATCACCTACAGCTGCCAGATCCATCAAATCACCAATTGATTTCTGATTATCTCGTCATCGAGGTTAACTGCCTTTCCTCTGATGATTATTCTCAGATTGTTTACTTCGTTCTTTTTATTGATCATATAATCCATGATCGGAACGATTGAAAGGGGATATTCATGTGAAAAACTGGCAGCGGACTTTATACTGTACTTGGTGAGGCTTGTTTCCAGATCGACAAGAGATTCCATATCAGGAGATGCAAAATCTGAGATCGCATCCCAGTATGGATATTTTTCAAGTGAATTTATAAAATCTGCAAAAGGCAGAGGAACCAATGAGTTTATTTCCTTCAGACTAAGCCGGAGACCACCATCTAGAACCAGATCTTCAAGTTCACCATCTTCAACACCTTCTTTCTTCATCCTGAACATTGTTTTAATATTCTTTATGTCAATCTCAGTACGAATAAGTTTGGAGAATAATTTACGATCACTGGACTTGGGTGTGCCAATTGCATTGAACAGCCTCTGATAATATAACTTATCAAGCTGATTTTCAATTTCAGGAAGGTTAGTCCCGTCATAATTCTTAAGAATTGGATAATAATCAGTGTTGCTGAGTGTATCTATAACATGCTCATAAGATTCCTTTTCAGCAAGTTCAGACAGGAAATTATACTTTAATTGGCCTGCAGAAACAAGGTTATCCTTGATCTCTTCAAGAGTTGCATTGTAATACTTGCCTCTGAGAATCGTTTTGATATCCCAGATGTCATAATTTTTCAGATATTCCGTGATGAGATAGTTGAGTTCACCCTCGGAAATATCAATCAATTTAGAGAATGTGACTGCAAGATTCCTGTTCAATGCATGCTCGATGAGATCTACTCCTTTAAATTTCCGCGCAAGTTCATCTACATCCTGCTTATACTGGGTTTCTCCGATAAAACGGGTAATTTCATCAAGATCCATGTTCATAAGCCGTGAATATGTCTCTTTTGGAAGCAGATTGCTCTTCATTGCACGTACGCGCGCAGTGACATAAGCATAATTTGAGCCCCCGCTACTTGTTGCAGAGGAGCTCTTATTCCGGAGTCTCTGGAAAAGCCTCATTTTGATATCACCCGAATAAGATATCTGAAATCTGTTTCAGGTTCTGCTCATACACGCTGTCAAGAATTCCATCATAGGTATAATCAAGCCTGATACTACCATCCTCATTCTCTATAACAACACCTCCAACACAATCGATGTTGCCGGCATACTCTAAGGAAGACAGTTTTTTCACCAAATCTTCTGATTCCTTATTGGAATAGATACGGCTGCCTTTAGATTCATGATTTTCTATGATATTCTTGAGAAGTGTTTCCTGTTTATCCGCAGATAACCCTGCAATCTCATTGAATGCCTGGTTATAGGCCTTTTCAAGCACTTCTTTACGTGCATTGAGCATTGTCCTTTTGACTTCGAGATTTGCACTGGACAATTCTTGCCGTTTCATACGCTGAATTTCATCTTCCGCTTTGGCAAGACGTCTCCCTTTGATTTCTTTGGCGGATTGCTTTGCATCCTCTAGAATACGGGACGCTTCGGCATCTGCCTCTGCATTGATATCAGAGACCTTCGCCTGCGCAACATCCATGACGTCTTTGATTACTGTTTCGAGTCCCATGCTCTCACACCTTAAAAAGAATTTAAGAGCATTTTTGAATGCTCTCAAACTTCGCTTAGCTTATCAGCAGTGCAACGACAAGTCCGAAAATGACAATGGTTTCAGGAATTACAGTAAGGATAAGGCCCTTACCAAAAAGTCCTTCATTTTCGGCCATGGCGCCGATAGCGGCGGCACCAATATCTTTTTCAGCAATACCGGATGCCAGTCCTGTAAGGCCAACTGCGAGTCCTGCACCAATTGCTTTAAGTCCTGCCGGATCCATTATTGCTTCTTCTCCTACCATATTATTATTCCTCCGTGTATTTTCTTATATATCCAAATGGACTGTACTTTTTGCCCCCGCCTTCATAGAATTTAGTAAAGAATTCGACATACTGAAGCCTCAAAGCATGTAGACCGGGGGCGATTATGCTTAAGGCTGTATTGAGCGCATGTCCGAATATGAATACCAATATTGCAAATACCGCTGCTATACCTCCCTGTGGCCAGATCATTTCAAAAGCGATGAGGTTCACAGTGGATGCAATATAAATTGATGAAAGGCCCACGGCTATCAAACGTGTGTATGACAGGGAGTTACTCAACAAACCGGGTAACTCAATGGGACCTTTAATACCTTCTCCTTTAGTCAGCATTATGAAACCTATCACGAATATTGCGGCGCCTACAGCAATTGGTAGGTATCCTACATATCCGAGAACTGCAAGCACAATGCCAATCTCAACTACTATCCAGCTGCCCTTTTCAAGCATCGCTGCATTGAAGCCGTGTTTCTTTTTCTCATTGATAAAACCAAGGATATACCCCAGGTTTATGTGAGCAACACCAATGAGAGCAGTAAGCACGATAAGGGTCATTACCAGATGTGTTCTGTGTATAGGGTATGTGATCATTTCCCCACCGATAGGAGACTGGAACAGGTTTATAGTTTCAAATCCGGCTATGAGACCGGGTTCAATTCCATGTGCCCCATGCAGGCTTGCAAGAGGGAATCCCAGAAATTCTCCATAAAGGATACCAAAGATCAAGGTCGATACCTGACAGTATATCAATATATTCATCAGGGGTTTTATTGCATCGGAATTAAACAGTTTTTTAACTCCAAATGCCAACCCCAGAAGAATTAAAGCATAACCAATATCTCCAAGTATCATTCCATAAAACAGTGGGAAACTGATAAATATTAATGCAGTTGGATCAATTTCTTTGTATTTGGGCCTTGCGTAAAGGTTCATTATTGTTTCGAAAGGTTTTATGATCCCTGCGTTATTGTACTCTACCGGCACTTCCTCCTCTTCCTCTTCTGTAACCTCCTGCTTGGAAACAAATACTCTTCCATTAGTAGAAGATTCAAGTGTCCGGGTCATTCTGTTGTACTCATCTGATGGAACCCATCCGTCAATTACAAAAGTATGCTCTGATGTGGCAATCTTCAGAGGTGCTTCGGATTTCTGGGATTCAATGGATAGAATTTCATCACTTGCAAGTATGAAATCAGAATAACGTTCCTTTATGTCAGAAATACTCTTTTCAAGTGAAGTGATTTTCTCATTGATAGTGTTTCTTTCACTTTCTATATCAGCAATTATCTCCGAAGGAGTCCCTTCCATATTTGGAACACGTATCTCACGAAACTCGTAATCAGCCAACATCTCAGCCACGATTTCTTCTTTGTCTTTCCTGACAAAAAGAGCAATAGTGTGTGTATTTGGATCAAATTCGAGTTCATAATCATTTGTAATTCCAGATATTTCAGAACTGATGTCTCCCTTTACAGTACCTGCAAACACAGATAGGCTCTCATAACCTCTGTAATTTTTAAGATCTATGGGGATTGAAACAAATGGTTCGAGTTCTTTTTGGAGAGAATCCAGTTCTTTTAACCTTGTTTCATAACTGTTCTTTTTTTCGGTCTTTTCATCAAGTTCACTTTCCAGGCGAGCCAGTTTTTCATCAAGCTCTGCCCACAAAACATTTGTGTCCTGTTTTGGAACTTCTTTTGGCTTGATACCAAGAAAACTGGAAATTGACCTCAGTTGAACAAGTTTTTTGGAAACTTCCCCTGCATTCTCAAAGGGTTTCCCTATCTTGAAAGTAGAATCTTCTTCGTTATATTCTTCAATATGGAAGATATTGATATCGTGTAGCGTGTCTACTGTTTCATCCATGACTTCTTTGTGTCCGACGATAACAGCACGGGTCATACTTTTTGGCTTAAGCATAGATCGCCCTCTCGAATTCCTCCACTAGCATTGCAACAGCTTTATCAACATTGGATTCTGCGTTGCTTATCAGCTCTTCTGCATCCTTTTTGCCTTTGCTGACGATTTCTTCGTGCTCTTTCTGGAGGTCTTCCTGTGCAGATTTAAGTGCATTATTTGCAGATTTTTCTGCATCTAATTCTGCCTCTTTAATTATTTCTCTGGCTTCTGCACGGGCACTGGCGATTTTGTCCTCCTTCTCCTTCAGGCCTGCTTCCACCTTTTTGGCAGCACTTTGTTCTGCTTCTTTTATCTCGGATAAGATTTTGTCCTTGGCCATGTGAATCCTCATCGCGTCTGTGATATGTTAAGCAGCGTGATTTTATGCCCCTTATAGCAACCTCGCATATAAGTTATTCGGTTTCAGGTGATTGCTATTGAATAATTGTAATGTTTAATCATTCGTATAGGGAGTTCAAGTTAACAGCAGATACCCATAAGCAACTTTGCATATAAGCCATTCGGTTCTTACCGGTTCGTAACCTACCGATTATAATAATTATTCATGAAAAAACATGACTACTTTTTAGAAATATAATACAGAATTATTCATTTCTTACTCTATATGGCAATATTTCATCTTTGGGTATCGTATGGATATATTTTTGTCTGAATTCAGGATTCCGCATCATGCAATAATCGGAATTGGAACGATATGCCTGGTGTTTGCCCATATTATCCCATATTGAAGAAAGCTTTTCTTCCTTTATATTCCCAAAGGACAGCGGTGTATAAGCACAGGGCATGACCTCACCTGAAGGTGTAGCATGCATCCATCGCCTTCCGGCAAAGCAACCAAACATATCCGGACCCATGAAATACGGGAATGAAGTAACACGTGGCCCGTCTGGCCCACTGTTCATCCGTTTTTGGAAACGTTCCATGGTCTTCACATCCTTTTGAGTGATGACTTCATCCTCATGTTCAAGCCAGCGACCCACAGCAACGATCTCATAGATGGACATCTCCTGCATGCCCATATCTGCAGCAAGACCATAGAAATCTTCAAGGTCATCGATATTATCGGGTGAGATCACCACAAACATATCTGCCAGCATGTCAGCTCCCAGGGTGTTCTTAATACCATCAATAGCATCCCTGTATGCCCCATCCCTGCCACGAATACGGTCATGTTCCTTTTCAAAAGGACTGTCGATGCTTATTCTCATGGCATACATGCCCGCATCCTTCAACCGCACAGCTCTGTCAGGTGTAAGGCCAAAGCCAGAAGTAAAACAGGTTGCAATGCACCGGTCTTTATCCACTGCCCTCACCATTTCGGGAAGATCCTTTCGAAGCATTGTTTCCCCGCCATCGAAAGAAATAAGGTAAGCACCAAGATCAAGGGATTGATCGATAGCACTGTTGATCTGTTCGGTAGTTAGTTCTTCCTCAGTAAGGAAACCCGCAGCTCCGCAGTGAATACAATTATTTGGGCACCTATCGGTAATAGCTATTGAGAATTGGTCAGGCACACGTTTTTTCATGATGGCGGCAATCTGGGAACTGATCATCCTGTTGAATGCATTGCTGGGAATCGGGGGGGCCCATGTCGAAAATATGATCTCTTCATCATTAAATGTAATGGGTTTTTCTTCCTGAAAAATACGGTTAATACGTTTCAGAATAGGTTTTGCAATGGTGGAAAGGGGACCCTCACTGGTGAGTACAACTTTATCATCTTCCACATTTGCATCAACTTTAATCATGGGTTTTTCATATACTCTCATAAATTCACCTTTTTAGCATTTCCTTGTTCCAACTTCAGAGAAAAGGCCTTTTGTGGCATAAGTGGTTATCTCATGTAATCTATTTCTGGATTGGGAAGGCGGGAAAAGATCTATTATTTCATGTGCTTCAGAAACTAGTTGTTCAACAATTTCCCTGGTTTTTGCTATTGCTTTTGAATCCGCCATATCCTGCCTGTATACATCTACCAGCGAAGGGGACATGTGTATTGATTCCTTGTTATTTACCTTACTGGTGTATTCCAGCATATCATCAACGATTTGATAGGCAGTTCCGAGTTTATTGCCAAAGAGCCTGAATTTAGAAACTGTATCCTCATCCGCTCCTGCAACATAGGCCCCCATCGCTGCCGAGGCAGCAAAAAGTGAAGCAGTCTTCTTTTCAATACAATTGAAATACTCAGCTAGATTGTTGCTATTTCTTTCCAGCAAATCTACATCCATGGCCTCGCCTTCGGCCATTTCCATACCTGCCCTGCCAAATTCTATGCCTACTTCTTTACCGTATGCAGATATTAGTTCAATGGACTTGGATATCAGGTAATCTCCCGCAAGCATTGCTGCAGGGATACCATATACTTCATGGGCGGTCTTAGCTCCCCTTCTCAATATACCCCTGTCCAGCAGGTCATCGTGAATAAGGGATGCAGAGTGGATAAGTTCAATTGACAGAGCAGCATCAAGGGCATTTCCAATTTCACTGCCACATATACGGGATGACAAGAGGAGAACCACAGGACGGGTCTTTTTCCCGCCGGATTGACATATGTGGGCAACTACTTTCTTCATTTTGGAACCGTGGTCAATTTCTTCCACAAAGTCAATTAGTGCTTTGTTTATACTCCGATATTCGTCCCATTTTTCAATATCCATCGATTTGCCCCTTTAATATGACCATAGGTTATTCGGAGTATTTGGAAGGGCAACCCATGACAATTTTTTCTGCTTTAAGATTTCCCTGCCGATCTATTTTTCCTTCAATACTCAGTTCTTTACCTTCCTCAAGATTGGGCGGCAGGTCACCGGTATATTCAACTTCAATGTACTTTTCAGGTTGCTCTATGTCCTGGAGCATGAAAGTTATATTACCGGGTTTTACATCCAGTGTTCCTTGCTTGATGGCTCCCATTGTGTTGATGTCATTCCCTTCAAAATCATCTAGATTTTCCTTAATTTCTGATACCATGTAATAAGTCTGGCCGGTATCTATGCCCCATAAGCCCAGGATAGCAAAGGCAAATATTGTAATAACTGCAAGAATTTGTTTTTGTTTTTTATCCATCACTTTCCCTTCATTCAGGATTTAACCTTTCAAATTCACGAAGAAGCTGTAAACGTTTTCGAATCAGGAATATTGTATATGAAACTATTGCTATGATAACAATCAAAAATGCTGTATTCAGTGAGTCCATATTTCACACCGCAACTCAATTTGCAATTAACTAGATTACCTATCTCTTATATGTGTAATGTGGTCCTGTATTCTATATATTTGATCAATGGTACAATCAGTATACCATTATTTAAATAAATTGAAATGACTGTGATATGACTATGTCAGAAGAACCCACTCCTCCAAGATTAATTGCCTGGGAGTTGACATCCAGATGCAACCTTTCATGTGTGCATTGCAGAGGTGCATCCACCGACAAAGAAGCTACTGGTGAACTGGACACATTCGAGGCAAAAACATTCATTGATCAGGTCGCTTCCCTTGGGTCCCCGATATTAATTCTCAGTGGAGGTGAACCACTTGTTCGCCCTGATGTATATGAACTTGCCCACTATGGCACAAACAAAGGCCTCAGGGTGGTACTTGCCACAAACGGCACCCTCCTTGACAGGAAAACTGTAAGAAAACTCAAAGAAGCGGGAATTAAGAGAGTAAGCATAAGTCTTGATGGGGCAGACTCTGCAACCCATGATGGATTTCGGGGAGTTGAAGGCGCCTTTGACAAAGCCATGGAAGGAATTGATGCCCTGAAGACAGAAGACATGGATTTTCAGATTAATACTACAATAACCAAAAGAAATCTGGGGGAAATCCCACGTATCCTTAAAATGGCTATTTCCCTGAACGCCGAAGCCCTCCATATTTTCCTGCTTGTGCCTACAGGCAGAGGAGAAAACCTTGCAGATGAAGAGATACCTCCGGCAGAGTATGAAAGGATACTGCGCTGGTTCTATGAACAGAAAAAGCATACTTCCCTTGAACTCAAAGCTACCTGTGCGCCCCATTATTTCCGGATAATGCGCCAGTGTGCGGAAAAAGAAGGTATGGAAGTTTCAATCAACACCCATGGTTTTGATGCTGTGAGCAGGGGGTGTCTGGGAGGTACTGCCTTTTGTTTTGTTTCAAGTACCGGGGATGTGCAGCCCTGCGGTTACCTTCCTGCAATAGCCGGCAATATAAGGAACCAATCTTTCGGGAAAATCTGGAACAATTCAACCCTCTTTAACGAACTCAGGGATTTCAGTCTCCTTAAGGGAAAATGCGGCAAGTGTGAATACAAGAATGTGTGCGGCGGGTGCCGTGCCCGGGCATTTGCGGCAACCGGGGATTATCTGGAAGAAGAACCTTATTGTATCTATCATCCGCGCCAAAAATAAAACAGGTTTATAAGTGGGTGAAAAGTCCCATTTTATTTTTGGTAGTCGATGCGGTAATTTATTGCCTTCTGTCGCTGTTTTGATTATATAGTATGTTTTCACCTATGAATCTATAATTTCGGACTGGAGTGCCATATAGAGTACTATTGTTGCAAATATTCAGATAATTTGAAAGAAAACATTATAATCCATGATTACATCTCGTAACCTATTCTATTCTCAAGAATAAATGTGAGTTCCCCATGATCCGGCTTGATGAAATGGACAAAAAGATATTGAATGAGATCCAGCTTGAATTTCCCCTTTCCGTTAATCCCTATGCAGTACTGGCTGAAAGAATAGGTATTCCTGAAGAGGAATTGCTAAAAAGACTGGAGAGACTTAATAATCAGGGTGCTGTACGGCGTGTTGGCCCTATAATAAATACCCGCAAGATCGGGGGAACCAGTACCCTCATAGCCCTGAAAGCCCCGGATTCACAAACCCATGAGATTGGAGAAATCATTAATAAACATCCGGAAGTCTCTCACAACTATTTGCGCCCGGCGGAGTATAATATATGGTTTACCATCTCTGCAGCAAATCGTGAACGCCTTGACACTATAATCAAACAGATTGTAGAGGAAACAGGTTGCCCTATACTTGACCTGCCCACAAAACGTCTTTTCAAGATAGGGGTGAAATTCGATGTCCGATAAACTCGATCCACTTTCGCGCAGAATCCTGGAAGTAACACAGCACGGGATTGAATTTACCCATTCCCCATTCAAAAAAATAGCAGAGGAGACGGGATTACGTGAACAGGAAATTGTAGATCGACTAAAGCAAATGCAAAATCAGGGAATCATACGTCGTTTTGGTGCATCAATAGGCCATCGTACCATCGGCATAACTGCCAATGCCATGTGTATCTGGAATGTACCGGACGAGCGGGTGGAAGACGTAGGCAAAGTGATGTCCGGTTTTAGCGAAGTAACTCATTGTTACGAGCGACCCAGATACCCTGATTGGCCATACAATCTTTTTACAATGGTCCATTCCTACAGTAAAAAAGACTGTGAGGAAATTGCCGGAAAAATTGCAGATGCAACCGGGATATATGATTATCGTCTTTTGTTCAGTGAACATGAGTTCAAGAAAACAGGTGTAAGGCTGTAACTGTAATGTGAGAGGGTCCAAGAATGTATGATCGCCAATATATGCCACTTTTTCTAGATTTATCTTTCCAGAAGATAGTGATTTTCGGAGGGGGTAGTGTAGGACAACGCAAAGCATCACTGTTTTCCAAGTTTGCTCAAGTGACCGTTATCAGTGAAGATTTTTCCGAAGAGATCCTTGCCCTGCACGAATCCAATAAAATCGATATTGTACAAATAAATGTAAATGAAATACCCTCTGATATGATTCGCAGTTATCTGGAAGGGGCGTTTCTGGTCATACCTGCTACCAGCAACCGGGAATTAAACCTGAAAATACACCTGATAGCATCTGATATGGATATATTCGTGAATTCCGTGGATTCTAAAGGGAATGTGATAGTCCCTTCGGTGATAAAACGCGGACCTGTAACGGTAGGTATTTCCACATTGGGCCACAGCCCTGCTCTTTCCAGATATACGCGCATAAAACTCGAACATACTATCACTCCGAATTACGCAGACATGGCACATCTGCAGGATGAATTACGCACTAATCTAAAAGAACGAATTGATAACCAGCCCCTCAGGAAACAAATTCTGTGGGATGTGCTTGAAGATGATAGGATATGGGATGCTTTTGAAGAGTCCTATGAAAAAGCGTATAATATAGCATATGATATAATGTTGGAGCACATTGGGAATCACGCAGACAAAGATTCAAAGGAGCAGCTGGATTAATCACTTGAATAACGGAGGATAACATTGACTGAAATATCTAGCATGGTTATTTCCCATGCAAAGGCAACAGTGGAGGAAATGGAAGATGCCTGGCAGGGTGAAATCGAGGATATACTTTCCCAGCTAAGTTCCCATGAGCTCGTGTACGAATGCGCAGTCCTTAAGACATGCAACCGACTGGAAATGTATGTGGTATCCCCCAGAGGGAGCAGCGTACTTTTCCATTTTGCAAAAAAAATGGGTGTTTCTTCCCGCATTGTCGAATTCTATGACCATGAAGAATCCTTATACCACCTTTTAAGACTCTCCTGTGGCCTTGAATCTATGATAATAGGAGAAGATCAAATCCTGGGACAGATAAAGGATTTGTATACCATCTCCAAAAATGCAGGCACCATGGGCAAAATACTGGAGACCGCGTTTAGCAAGGCAATCCAGGTAGGTAAAAGAGCCCGTACGGAAACCAACATCAACAGAGGTTCTGTATCTATTGCATCTGCTGCAGTGGATCTTGCCGATGAAATGTTAAAAGGCCTGCAGGGACGCAATATACTTGTAATTGGAACCGGTGAGATGGGCACTCTTGTGACCCGGGCATTATCACACAGGGACATGAATGTTGTGTATCTGGCAAACCGCACATATGAAAAGGCAAAAGTACTTGCAGATGAGTTGGGGGGTGAGGCCGTGGATTTCATGAGTCTTGATCGCTATACACAGCAGGCCGATGTCATAATCAGTGCTACATCTGCTCCCCATTATGTCCTGAAGAAAGCAACAGTGGAAAAATCCCTTAAGAACAGGAACGATAATCTTCTGCTGATAGATATCGCCAGCCCCCGGGACATAGATCCCGAAATTGAAAGCCTTCCAGGAGTTATCCTGCGTAACATCGACAACCTGAGGGTAATTAATGAGCGTAACCTCCAGATGAGAATGGAAGAGGCAAAGAAAGTTGAAACTATAATTGATGAAGAATACAAAATGCTCATAAACCAGTACAAAAGACAGAAGGCAGATGCTCTTTTGTCCGAACTTTACAGCCAGATATATACTCTGCGAAAACATGAGATGGATAGGGCTGTGAACCGGTTGGGAGCTTATCACACAATCGGGGATGTGGAATGCAAAGTCCTGGATGACCTGACAAGGGCCATAGCAAATAAGGTCCTGGCAGAGCCTACCAAGGTATTGCGTAATGCAGCTGAATACAATGATGAGGCTTTTCTTGATTCGGCCTGCAAGCTTTTTAACATCAAACCCTATGCTAAAAAAGAAAAGGAAAATTGCAAATAAGGACTTGTGATACCAATGTACCCAAATATTCGAATGCGCAGGCTCAGGAACGGAAAGATAGGCAATCTTATACGTGAAACTTCCCTGGGGGTTGATGACCTCATATATCCGATGTTTGTTGACGAAACCGCAGAATCCATAGTTGAAGTACCTTCCATGGAAGGAGTTCTGAGGTTGCCTCTTTCCGAGGTTGTCAGTGAGGCCAGGAACGTGGCGGACCTGGGTATCAGTTCTTTAATGCTTTTCGGCATTCCTTCACAGAAGGATGAAAAGGGAAGCAGTGCTTACGGGGACAATGATATTGTCCAGCAGGCCACGCGTGCTATCAAGGAAGAACTTGGTGACGACATGGTTGTGATTACCGATGTCTGCATGTGTGAATACACATCCCATGGCCATTGCGGTATTATTGATAATGAAACCCATGATGTGATCAATGATGAGACTCTACCCATTTTGGGCAAGATTGCGGCAAGCCATGCCAGGGCGGGCGCAGATATGGTAGCCCCCTCGGGTATGATGGACGGCATGGTGGGTGCAATCAGGCAATCCCTGGATCAGGAAAATTTCAGTGATGTGCCAATTATGTCCTATGCTGCAAAATACTGTTCCGCATTTTACGGCCCCTTCAGGGATGCTGCTGATTCATGCTATTGTTTCGGTGATCGCTCTACATACCAGATGGACCCTGCGAATTCTGATGAGGCCCTGAGGGAAGTAGAACTGGATATCATGGAAGGTGGCGACATCGTCATGGTAAAACCGGCTCTTCCGTACCTTGATATTATCTACCGGATAAAACAGGAGTTTGGTATGCCAACTGCGGCTTACAGTGTCAGCGGAGAATATTCCATGCTCAAGGCAGCCGCCCAGCAGGGTTGGCTGGATGAGAAAAAGGTCATGTACGAATCCCTGATGTCAATAAAAAGGGCCGGAGCGGACATGATAATTACTTACTTTGCCAAGGAAATGGCACAATTACTGAATGAATAAAATTTACTGATGTGATTACATGGTCAATCTGGAAAAATCAAAAGCAATGTTTGAAAAGGCCAGGGAATATCTCCCTGGTGGTGTTAGCAGTCCGGTACGAGCAATCAAACCCTATCCATTCTACACCGAAAAAGCTTCCGGATGCCGTATTACAGATGTTGACGGTAATGAATACATCGATTACTGCCTCGGTTACGGGCCCAATATGCTGGGTCATGCAAATCCCGTGGTCAAGCAAGCAATAAGTGATCAACTTGAAAAGGGGTGGCTCTATGGAACCCCCACAGAGTCCGAGTTCAAACTGGCCGAAAGGATTGCAGCCGTATATCCAGGCATCGATATGCTTCGTTTTGTATCCACAGGTACCGAGGCCACAATGAGTGCCCTGCGGGCAGCACGTGGTTATACAGGAAAGAACAAATTTGTTAAAATCGAAGGCGGTTTCCACGGTGCTCACGATTCAGTACTTGTCAAAGCTGGCTCAGGTGCTTCCACATTAGGTAAACCCGACTCTCTGGGTGTACCACAGGATTTCACCAAACATACTCTTCAGGCACCCTATAATGATATCGAAGCCATGACAGACCTGCTTGAATCAAGCGATGATATAGCAGCTGTCATCATGGAACCGGTAATGGGTAATGTCGGTCCGGTATTGCCACAGGAAGGTTATCTGGAAGAGATAAGGAAACTTACAAGGGAATATGATACTCTGCTCATATTCGATGAAGTAATAACCGGCTTCAGACTTGCAATGGGCGGTGCACAGGAGTATTATGGTGTGACACCTGACCTGACAACGCTGGGCAAAATTATCGGCGGAGGAATGCCAATAGGGGTTTTCGGGGGCAGAAAAGATATCATCGAAATGATTGCACCTTCGGGTTCGGTATACCAGGCAGGGACTTTTAGCGGTCATCCGGCATCTGTTGCTGCAGGACATGCAGTGCTTGATGTGCTTGAGAAGGAAAATGCTCATGAGAAACTCAATACGATGGGGCAAGATGTACGCAGCAGACTTTCCGAGATGGTCACTGATAAAGGACTGGATTACAGTGTTTCAGGAGTGGGTTCCATGTTCAAGATCTTCTTTGGAGATATGCCAACAAATTATCAGGATGTACTCAAATGTGACAAGGAAGGCTATTTTAATTTCTTCCATAAAATGCTGAACCAGGGAATTTTTATACCCCCTTCCCAGTTTGAGACAAACTTCCTCTCTCTGGCACATACCGAAGATGATCTGGAAGCGACCTTTGAAACTTATGAATCCTGCCTGTAATAGGATGTGTTGATTTGATAATTGGTACAAGGGGAAGTGACCTGGCTCTTGCACAGGCAAAGACCGTTGGTGGCCTCCTGGATAACCGGGGATTCCCCACTACCCGCAAGATTATAAAGACAAGCGGTGATACCTTCACTGACCGCCCCCTCCACGAAGTGGAAGGTGTTGGTGCCTTTGTGAGGGAACTGGATGACCGGATGCTTTCCGGGGAGATCGATATTGCAGTCCATTCGATGAAGGACCTGCCCACTGAAAGACCCGCAGAACTTTCCATCGCAGCAGTTATCGAACGTGATTCTCCTCATGACGTACTTCTCACGAATGATGGTTCAACCCTTGACGAATTGCCCGAGGAAGCGATTGTAGGGACAACATCCATGCGCAGGCGGGCCCAGTTTTTGCGCTACCGTCCGGATCTGAACGTCCAGGACCTGCGAGGTAATATAAATACCCGTGTTAAAAAACTTGAATCCGGTACGTATGACGCAATTATACTGGCAGAAGCGGGTTTACAACGCATGGGCTGGGACATCGAATGTCATAGGCTGGACGCCGATGGTTTCTGTCCCTCAGCCAATCAGGGAACCATTGCCGTGGTTACCCTGGCAGGCAGTGAAGCGGAATTACTCTGCTCCCAGATCGATCATGCCGAATCCCGCATCGCTACAGAGGTCGAGAGACTGGTGATCAGGGATGTGGAAGGCGGATGTATTGTACCGGTTGGTTCATTTGCAGAATTTGTGGACAACGGCAACACGATACATATACGTGCCGAGATCTTATCCCTTGACGGAAAGCGGGATATCCGCCTGGATGAAATGATCCCGGTAGATAATTATCGAGAGCATGCTAAAGAGCTGGGTCAAAAACTTGTTGCTCTGGGCGGAAAAGAGCTGGTAAAAGAAGCCATCTCGCAGTTGTCCCCAAAAAATGATTGATCATTCATGAAGATAGCAGGCATAGAACTCAAAAATCCTACAATCCTGGCTTCAGGCATAATGGGAACCACAGGAGCAGCCCTTGCAAGAATGAGCCGCAACGGTGCCGGTGCAGTGGTAACCAAGTCAATTGGCCCGGTTCCCAAAAAAGGCCATAATAACCCTTCAATGGTGGAGCTGGAATGCGGATACATTAACGCGATGGGACTGCCCAATCCTTCCTACTCGGGTTTCTGTGAGGAAATCGGAATTGCGAAAAGCAAAACGGATGCACCGTTAATTGCCAGCATATTCGGCGGGAACGCTGCAGAATTTACTGAAGTTGCGAAAGGGTTGCTTTCCTCAAAGCCTGATTGCTTTGAACTTAATGTCAGCTGTCCCCATGCTGAAGGTTATGGAGCCTCGGTGGGAACTGATCCTGATCTTGTACATGAAATCACGGCCGCGGTAGTTGATGCTGTGGATGTACCCGTATGGGTGAAACTCACACCCAATGTTACGGATATTACTTCTATTGGCAGGGCAGCAGAATCTGCAGGTGCATCGGCAGTCGTTGCTATCAATACAGTGCGAGGCATGGCCATTGATATCCATTCCGGGTATCCGATACTCGGCAACCGTTTTGGAGGACTATCCGGTCCTGCAATAAAACCGGTGGCTGTAAAATGTGTTTATGACCTGTATGAAGTGCTTGATGTGCCCGTGATAGGAGTGGGAGGTATTACCTGCTGGGAAGACGCAATCGAAATGATGCTGGCTGGCGCAAGTGCTGTTGAGATCGGATCTGCCGTACATGAAGACACTCAAATTTTTGAAAAAATAAGCAAAGGTATTGATACATACCTGCAAAAGTATGGATATTCAAAAGCTGAAGATATAGCAGGCCTATCACACGAGATGATCTGATGCGTCCCATTCATTCAAAAATCACCGAAATCGTCGAAGAGTCACCCAATGTGCGTACTTTTTTCTTTGACACACAATTCGACGAAGCCATTCCCGGCCAATTCGTAATGGTCTGGGTACATGGAACCGATGAGGTCCCTATGACCCTCTCCGGTAAAAATTCCATTACAGTCCAGAAGGTAGGTGATGCCACATCCCGTATGTTCGAACTTGGAATAGGTGACCATATGGGGCTCAGGGGTCCTTTTGGCAGAGGTTTCACCATTCCCAAAAAGGGTGAAAACGTACTTTTCATTGCAGGAGGAGTAGGAGCCGCACCGATTGCTCCCCTTGCAGATATTGTAAAGGCAAGAGGAATTGAAGGCCGCACAATTCTGGGTTCCAGATGCTGTGATGAACTTTTGTTCAGGGAACGCTTTGCCTGTGGCAGGGTGGATATTACCACTGATGACGGTTCCGAAGGCAGGGGCGGTTTTGTGACCGATCAGCTGGCAGATACGAATACCTCTGATTATGACAGGATATATGTGTGTGGCCCGGAGATTATGATGTATAAGGTCTTTGAAATTTTGAAAGCACGCAATGTTCAGGTAAAGTCAGAGTTCAGCCTGCACAGGTATTTCAAATGTGGTATCGGAGTTTGTGGAACCTGCAGTATGGATCCCGATGGCCTGCGTGTCTGCAGGGACGGGCCTGTATTCAATGGCGGTGAACTTGAAAAATCTGAATTTGGACATTATGAACGTGATTCTTCAGGTTGCAAATGCCATTTTTAATTATCAGGCAGCAAGTTTTTGTGCCTTCACCTTTTCATAGAGCAGGTTAAACAGAAAAAGCAATTCCCCTTCCAGAAAAATTATTCCTGAATTGGTCCTGTCTTCTTTTTTGGCAAAAAGGATAGTTAGTTCAAGATCTCTTTGCGCTGCCTGTTTTACCGACATGTCAAATGTATCCTTTGTACTTGAAAGGTGTTTTTCGACATTTTCTTCATCAAGATAGGTATTTATCCATCGTACCAGTTCGGTCCGATATCTACCCGAAATCGGAATGTTATTCACATACCTGCGTACATGGTTTATTTCTTCTGTGCAGTAAAGATCGTTCATATCCACTCCCCAATAAAGTATTCTTTCCAAACAGTCAAATAAGTTATCATTGGATATTCGCAGATTAAGGTCTCAATTCTATAAAAATAATGATATTAATTTAAACCTTTATGTATATTCCATCTCAAATATAATTCTCCCATGAAATTCAGTACACAAATAAATTAGCAATTCTCAAAAATATAGATGCTTTATGAAATATTAAAATAAGACTTGTTTGCTATATAATATAAGAATTACAGATGTTTTTACAAATAAAAAGAAGTGCTTATATGGAAGACTTATTCGATGTTTAGGCAATGATTAGAAGAGAAAGGAGGCAACTCGAAGCTGATGATAATTCAGGATTAATCATTAGCTCATTGACAAAAGAACCAGTAAGATATGATTCATTTGAGGAAAGAAGTGCTTATCCTTATAATTGTGTAATAGATTTTCATTTTGTTGAGTATCAAATAAAGAATCGTTTAGTCAACAACAAATGTACCTACATAAAAAAAACACCTATAAGTAGGGAAAAAAGGTCATTCAAAAATTCAGATAGCCTAAAAAAGAAGAAGGGTTTCAGAAAAAATAATTATGTAAAGCCAACAAGCCAAAAGGACAAAATAAAAAATAATGAATTGAAATTAGATTTAGCTGATTTTATAAAATCATCCAATCATACAGCAGATAAAAATCATTTATTTTCAAGTAATTCTGAAAATACTTCAAATACACACTGCAATATTCCAAAAAAATGTATTACCTGCAATGATAAACATAATTGCCGCCTTTTAAAGCAAGGATTTGAAGAGATATGCAAAAGATAATTTAATTTCATTAATGAACAGCAATATTATGCAAAATAATCTAATGTAACATTTTTTGATGATTTTTTATTCGAATTCAGTAACTTATTTGTGTATCCTCTAAGATCACCAGTTATTACTTCCGTATCTGGCTCTAAAATCAAACGTAGATTGCCCTGATAATGACTATCATCGGCCATATCTTCAGGAGGTTTGACAACACCCAATAAACGACCTTGTTCTTTGCAGAACTCAGCAGTTTTCATACTTCCCCCTTTACTTTTGGACTCTACAAGAACAGTTCCAAGGGATAAGCCACTTTGAATTCTATTTCTTTCAATGTATGTATACTTTTTTGCTCTTGTTCCAATAGGATATTCCGAAAGCAATATCCCACCTTTTCTGATTATTTCTTCAGCTAATTCCTTATTGGATTTTGGACTTATTGAATCTAAACCATGAGCCAAAACAGCGGCAGTTATTCCGCCTTTTTTCAGTACACCCTTATGCGCAGATGCATCAATTCCCAATGCAAGTCCTGATACAACATTTAGTCCTCGTTTTGCAAATTGAAATCCTAAGCATTCTGCTTTCTTTGCTCCAGATATAGTAGGCTTTCTTGTACCGACTATGGCGACACAATGGTCATTTAGTGCTTCAATATTACCCATAGCATGTAATAACAAAGGAGGATTTGTTATTTGTTTTAATGATTCAGGATAATTTTTGTCAAAGATCGATATAATTTGAATGCCTATTGAATTTGATTTTTCGTATATTTTGGTTGCATTATACCAAGATTTTTCAACCGTTTCAAAATCTGGAACAACAATCCGATTGTAACTTTGTTTTGCATTTTCAATTAACTGTATAATTTTATTTACATCATTTATTTTCCTTGCATCTTCTGAGGAAAGCATGGTTTGAATACTTTTATTCCCTATGCCAGAAATATTCTGCAATGTTAATATCAAGATACTAGATTTCATATTTGATTACCAAACATTTCATATTTTGATGTTTCACCCAATGCAAATGGGACAACAATTTTAGCTCCATTTTTATCTAAAAGTTTTCTACATATATTTAGAGAAAAGCCTTTTGTAGTGACATCATCCAACAAAAGAATCTGTTGTCCCTTGACTTTAAATCTATTGGTAATAACAAGAGAGGACATCTCTAAAGATTCTTCTTTTATTCCTCCAGCAGATTTTTTGGGAACTGTTTTTACTCTTTTTATTATATCAGTTCCATCAATTATTTGGCTTTTACATATATTACCTTTTGTATCAAAATATTCTTTATTTATTATAAATTGAGCTAGTCTACTTATACCTGTATCTGTTTCTTTTTCTTTATGAGACGGTACAATACAGAAAACAAATTTTTCAAAAACATTTAATTTATTGATAATCAATGAATAGAAATATTTTAAAACTTCTTCCTGTGATTTGATATTAAGATTCTTGATATTTTTTAAATTTAATATACTCTTTGAAAAGCTATCAAAATCAGGGTTGGTACCATTTCTGTAAGGTTGATAGACGCCACATACAAATATATTATGTTGTGCAACCAATAAGTTGTGTTCTTTTTTTAGAAAGATGCTGGGCACTTCTAGTGAATACAAAGATTCTTTATGAACTTCAAAATCGGTTTTCTTATCAAAGTGATTTGCATCACTTTTTTCTAATTGCTCGATATTTTGTCCCAAATATTGACCATTAAGGACTACAAGACAATCATCGCCTTTTCCAGAATACATTTTCTCTTTAATACCGGCGTATGAAAATATATTGCTATATAACCATCTTTTAGCAGAATATTCTTTACTATTTACAAGAGGTTGCAAGTGTTTACAATCTCCAGCCATAATATAGTGTGTCTTGTTAATTAGGCCAGATGCAAAAAGAACAGATGGTAAATTGGCCATATTTGCTTCACAGAGTATCATCACATCAAAATTATGATTAAATATCTTTGAATCTAAATAAGTATTATTAAGTGTGCAACCTATTACCGAAGCATTATTAATTATATTTTCTTCAATTCCACTAATTTTACTAGATATTGTATCAATTTGTTCTGTATATTTTAGAATTTGCGAATACGTATTCCGTTTTGCTTCTATAACAATATCAAGAGAGGGTATTTCTATATTTGGTATGTCAAATAAGTCAGCAAATTCACTTAATTCTTTTTTAATATTATTTTTTTTTGTAAAGTTAAAGTCTCTATTTTGTTTATATTGCTCAAGATTATCCTTATAAATATTCTTTATTTCATGCTTTCTGGATAAATTGCTATTATCCCTGGTTATACTATCCTTTATTCTTTTAGATTTGTTTATCAAAAAAATTCTTTTAACAAAATTTTTACATTTTATTTTTTTTAAATCTTTTTCTTTTTTGAATATTGAATTAAATATTGTATTCATCTCAGAATCTAAATCTTGAATTGATTTTTCCAATTTAGAGATTTCAATTTTTGCTTGTGATTCCTTATGTTCTAGGAAATTCAATTCATCTAATTTATTAGATATTTTCTGATATTGATTTAAATCTATTTTTAGAGAATTTATTCTATTTTTAAGATATTCTATTTGATCATGTTTTTTTTCTTTTTCTTTTTGTACAATATTTTCAAAAATAAAATCATTAATTTGTGGAATTTCTACTGGATTTCCACACTTAATTATGTTACAATTATTATCACCATTATATTTTATATAATTATAATAATTCAGTAACATCATGTCTACTACAGAATTAGTAATAGAAACAAGTAATATTTTTTTCTTAGATTTAACTAGGTAATCAATAATTATATTTAATATTCTTGTATTATCTGTTTCTAGATGTCCACACATGAAAGTTATTTCTTTTTCAAGTGAATATGTAACTGCTTTATGTTGTGAGTGTGCAATCGATTTATCTTTATTAGTGTAGTATTTATTGTATTCATAGGGTTTATCAATTAAAGTAGAAGATGCTATATTTTCTGATTCAATTAATGAAAATAATTTCATGGAATTTTCTTCATTAAATGATAATTCTTTTAAACTTATCTGGTTAAATCTATCTAAAAGTAACTCATACAAGTTTGATATTGAAGTTTTGATAGTAATCACTGAATCTTCAGATATCAACTTTTCTTCAAGAGAAATGTTCACTCCTTCTAAATCTGTCGATACAATTTGACCATTTAAACATCTATTGCCAACGAAAATATGAATAGGAGTGTCATCAGGCATATCAATTCTTGAATCAGTTAAAATTCTGTAAACGAAACCCTTTGAAGTTGCAGTCAGGGGATGTAACTCATGAAAGTTTAAACTGAATTCAATTTCATTATTTTTAATAGATTCAATTTCTTGGTTTAAAGCATTTTGAAAAATTAATTTAAATTCGTTAAATTGCATTGAATCACTTTCTATTTAGATTTAGACGATTGCATGGAGTAGTGACCTACTAAAATTTTATTTTATAATTAATAACAAGCCACAAAATTGCTTTTTTGCTATAATCAGTAAATATATAATATGAAACAATCTCTAGAATAAATAAATCTTTTGTATTTTTTAGTATTGTTTGGCTATTATAATTATATTTTTCTAATATATGCCTTATAGATATCCTCACTTTAAAATTAATTGAAACACAAATATACATGCAATACCATAAATTGATAATTTCAACTTGAATTCTTTAAGCTTATTTTTGTGAATCCTTGCCCGAAGATTCCCATATTTCCTTTACAAAACAAAAATATAATTTCACCAAATTTCTTTAATAACAGAGCTATTCATCAAATTTACACAGCAACACTCTTTTTTGTCAAATCCTAGAAAATTACAGGGCGAATTATAATATACAGCAATTTAGTGATCATCTAAACAATACTATTTGTTCACGTTATTCCATATCAAAGACTAATTAGAATGTGTTTGTCCGACAAATAGGGTAATATCAGACAAAATAATTAGAATAGGATAATGATGAGATGATTTGTACTCCTTGCCGGAATTGATAAGAAAAAGGATTTATATTTATACCATATCTTCCTAATTTGTCTGCCAGGATAATGCATCTCCTTATTGTTAGCAAGTGGATAACATGATCGGAAAATTCAAACACGGTACTGAGATATTTGAGGGTAATGTGCAGGATGAAAAGGTAATATCTCCCAGGGGAGATGTTTATAATGTTAATTCACTTGATATACTTGCGCCTTCAAGTCCTTCCAAAATTATCTGTGTGGGGTTAAATTATATTGATCACGCCAAAGAACTGGATATGGACATCCCGGATGAACCAATAATTTTCATGAAACCCCCTTCTTCTGTAATTGGCCATGGTGCAAAAATAATCTATCCTTCCTGCAGCAATCGTGTTGATTATGAAGCAGAACTTGCTGTTGTCATAGGACAGCAATGCCATGGTATTCATGCTGAAAAGGCACAAAATGTCATCGAAGGATACACATGTTTTAATGATGTAACAGCCCGTGATATTCAGCAAAGGGATGGACAGTGGACCAGAGCAAAAAGTTTTGATACTTTTTCCCCGATTGGCCCATTCATAACTCCTGTGGAAGACTTCAATGCTTCTGCAGCAAAGATTAAGTGCAGTGTTAATGGCATGACCAGACAGAATTCATCAACTTCCAGATTGATATTCGATGTTGATTTCCTGATAGAATTCATATCCTCCGTGATGACCCTTGAAAAGGGAGATGTAATTGCCACAGGTACCCCGCCGGGTGTGGGTGAACTTAATTCAGGTGATTGCGTAGACGTAACCATTGAGGGTATAGGCACATTATCCAATGAGGTATCATAATGCTTTTTGATCAAATTTACAGGGAACTTGAATTAACTGAAAGACATCTTATCGTTCTCAGGAAGGTTATTGAGGAAGGCCCAATCGGTATCCTTAAACTTTCGGATGAAACAGAGATGCCAACCCATAAAGTAAGATATTCATTGCGAGTACTTGAGCAGGAACATCTCATCAAGCCTTCATCACACGGAGCAGTTGCCGGTGAGAATACGGAAAAATTCCTTGAAGATTTTGACGGACAAATAGCCGACATCATTGCAAAAGCATCTCATATCCAGCAGATAAGAAATTCAATTTAATATTTGCATAAGTTTTTACTATTATAGAGGTCAGCCAGATGACATTAGAGGATGAAGATATAAAAACGATTGAAAAATTTGCATTGCACAATGCTGTAAAATACAGACAACCCCCCCAGGTTGGCGCTGTCATGGGTCGTGTAATGGGGCAGTGTCCCCACCTGCGCCCCAAAGCCAAAGATGTTACGGCAGAAGTACAAAAAGTTATAGACCAGGTTGCAGAAGGCAACCCGGATGAATGGCAGCAGAGACTTGAGGAAGTCGCACCTGAACTTATTGAAGAACTAAATACAAAGAAGGAACCTGAAAAGGGTCTCAAGCCCCTTGATGTTGCAGAAGGAGAAAAGGTTGTTATGCGATTTGCGCCCAATCCCAACGGGCCCGCTACCCTGGGTAGTGCAAGAGGTATGGTAATCAACTCCGAATATGTCAAAATGTATGGAGGGGATTTCATAATACGTTTTGACGATACCGATCCCCAGACCAAGCGTCCGCTACTTGAAGCCTATGAATGGTACCTGGATGACTGTCACTGGCTGGGTATCGAACCTGACAGGGTGGTAAAGGCCTCAGACAGAATAACCCTTTACTACGAATATGCCCGCAAACTTATCGAAATGGGGCACGCTTATGTCTGTTTCTGTGACGGGGCTGATTTCAAGAAGTATAAAGATTCATGTACCCCATGTCCTGATCGTGACAGGGACCCTGCCAAGAATCTGGAACACTGGCACAAGATGATTGAGGGTGATTACGAAGAAAAATCTGCTGTATTGCGTATCAAGACAGAAATCGACCATAAGGACCCTGCACTGAGGGATTTTGGTGCTTTCAGGATAGTAAAAGCTACACATCCCCGCCCGGAAGTGGGTGATAAATACGTAGTATGGCCCCTTCTTGACTTTGAGGGAGCAATCGAGGACCATGAACTTGGCATGACCCATATTATCCGGGGCAAAGATTTGATGGACAGTGAAAAGCGTCAGAAGTATATCTATGATTACCTGGGTTGGGAATATCCAAAGACCACCCACTGGGGTCGCATTAAAATGCATGAATTCGGTAAATTCAGCACCAGTGCACTCAGGAAATCTATAGAAGAGGGCGAATACACAGGCTGGGATGACCCACGGCTTCCAACAATAAGGGCAATTCGCAGACGTGGCATCAAACCAGAGGCCCTGCGTAAATTTATGGTAGACATGGGTGTCGGGGAAACTGATGTGAGTATAAGCATGGATTCCCTTTATTCTGAAAACCGAAAACTTATTGACTCACAGACAAAGCGTTTCTTCTTTGTCCCCGACCCTCAAAAGATTGAGATTATAGACGGAAAACACACTATTGCCACTCCACCTCTGCATCCCGTGGAAGATATGGGTAACAGGAGTATAGAGGTGGATAATATTGTTTATATTAGTGGTGAGGATGCAAAAGAACTATCTCCCGGATCTCTATTAAGACTCAAGGACCTGTACAACATTGAAATTGTATCAACCCAACCTCTCCGGGCAAAACATATTGGTGATACAATGGATGAGGTCAGAAAAAAACGCCCACCTATCGTCCAGTGGGTAGCTAAAGACAATCTGGACGTGGAAGTTTTGTCTCCCGAGGGTAGATTCACAGGATTGGGGGAATTACAAATTGCAAATGAGATAGATAAAGTTGTGCAGTTTGAGCGTTTTGGGTTCTGCAGGATAGATGATGTAAAAGAAAAGAAAGTAGTAGCCTATTTCACTCATAAGTGAAAGGCTACTTTTTAATTTTTTAACTTTCAGGCTGCTGCGGAAGCATTAGCCTTTACAGGAAGAACTTCTGTCTTGCGTATTTCTACCCTTCTGATTGGATAGATGGTTTTTGTATTCCTGTAAATATTGGCTGCAAGTTTACCGGTTACGATTTCCTCGACAATGTGTTCAAAGTCAAGTTCTGCAGCTCTTTCAAGGACGATTTTACCCATAATTTCCCGGATTGCTCTTATCTGGCTGCTTCTTGCCCTCTTTACAGTAAATGCAATGGGCTTGATACGAAGCTTGCGTCCGTCCTTGGTTGTTACCTCAAGGTTATTGTCTATACGGGATGTCTGGCGTTTTACAATGGAACGAAGGTAATCTGTAGTGATCTCGTGACCAATGAAAGCAGTGTTTGCAGTGTCGCCGGTTACGTTGTCGATAGCCAGACGTAGTTTGATGTTCTGTTTTGAGAAGTCATTGGTAATGTCTCCTACAGTGGTTTCGATCGTCCTTCCAACCAGTTTCTCACTATCATCAGTAGTGGTTGTCCCAATAACGGTCCTGCCAATAAATTCAGGAGTCTCAATGTTATACCAGGTTTTGTTCTTCCATTTGTCCAGTTTTCTCTGTACTTTTCTTGCCAATAAATTTCCTCCAGTGTTAGTGTGATATTTCTCTGTCGATGATCAATGTAATTCTATAATATAGGCTATTAGTGGCCTTCTATACTAGACATGTCCATATATAAACAAATCGGTTATCCAGTTTAGAAGAACCTTATTCCTTCAGGCATTTCTCCAAAACGCTTCCGGAATTTTGCCGGCCAGTTTTCCGGATCCAGGCCTTTCTGTGCAAGGAAAGCCGAGGTCCACCTTTCCAGCCCAACACCCGAACATCCGGACCAGAGTTTGTCTCCCGACTGGCTTTTCACATTAAAACCGGAAGGATATTTATCCCCGTTGACACTCACGTTCTGGAACTCAAGCCATTCGCCGTCCTCTCCCCTGTACGGCAGAGGCGCCTCATAGTCTGTAGTACCGGCACTTTGCTCATCCGATACACCTGCAAGTCCCTCCTGTGCCATGAACCATGGTGTGACCCAGGCCTTTCTCCATTCAAGGTCCAGGATTTCATTGAAGATATGCATATAGCGTTCGTGGAGCTCTTCTGAGGCTTTGACTACCTGTTCCTTTGTACCCAGCCAGACAATTTCGATACGATGGAATTCATCAACACGTTCCATGCCGTGGATGCCACCACTTTCATACCTGTGGGATGTCCCGGAGCGGTCAAATACCTTCAGGGGGAACGAGTCTGTTGGTATGGTTTCGCCCTGTAAATACATCCAGAAGGGGGGACACTGGGCATAGCACAGACCACCTATAGGATCGCCGATTTTTTCCTTGATTAGTTCTGTAGGCACTTCTTTTGTAACCTTGTAGTAGTCAGCGACCTCTTCCCAGTATTCCGGATCACGGGTCTTCGGGGGGCATACATAGTAGATTTCGGGGTAGACCCCTTTGGCATGCCCGGATTTTTTCCACACATCCCAGGGAACAAGTTTCGGGAAAATCATTTCCTGGTATCCCAGGGGTTCAAGAAGTTCCTCAAGAACAATCTTTTCAAAAGTGCGGAACAATTTCGTGGACTGGGGACCGTGGATCCATTGTCCTCTGCTGGCCCCTCTTTTAATCCACCCTTTTTCTAGCATTTCCTGGGTAGGATCCTTCTCAAATGGGTGTGCTTTTTTTTCACTCTGCCACAGAAGGTTCCAGTGTTCGGTCTTGCCGCCATAGACCTTTTCTCTTATCTTGTCCTCCATAAGGGTAAGTATTCTGTCAGGAATACGGTTTTCAAGTTCTGCTTCTCCAACATCCAGATTGAGTGTGATGTATTCTCCGTCATAATCCATTGAACTGACATGTGGTATCTTCAGATCTCCGACTGATTTTTCAGAAGCCATTTTTATGACAAACTCATCAACATCAATACCCCGGATGCCCAGATGGTATTCCTTTCCAATTTTGCCAGCAAGAGGTTTACGCAGCCGGATAATTGCATCATGAGATCGGACATACCGGCCGGAGACTATCTCAATGTTTATCCGGTTATCCTTTACATTCCATCTTTTAATTCTTGCTCCTTCCCCTTCTGGTGCTCCTTTGGCGAGTATCTTTGGGGCTTCTCCCTCAAGAAACTCCTGAATGGTATCTACGGCGGGTGCGGGGTCCCCGCTAGTTTTGAAGGCAGCTTTTAATCTGAATTCCAGATCCATTATATTTCCTCGAAATGATTAAATAATGATTAATAAAGTCCTTACAGCGACTCAGTTATTGTTACTAATTATTATAAGTTTTACCTGATGGCACAAACCAGCATGTTGGAAAAAGAATGTACTTACCATAATGCACTGTTTTTTTCTATAAACTCTTGCTGTTCAGACTGGCGACTTTTGGTATAGATGAGGGCTGCAGGATGATAGAATTTCACCACATTTTTCCCATCTATTTCCCTGCATTCACCCCATTGAAGTTGCCTGTTTCCCAAAAAAGCTTCCTCAGCAGTATTTCCGAGCAGAATTATCACATCTGGATCAAGCATTTCGATTTGCCTTTCAAAAAAAGCCCGACAGGCGGCAAGTTCTCCTTTACGTGGCCTACGGTTATCAGGAGGTCTGCATTTGACTGTATTGATCACCGCCCAATCATTCTGCTGAATATCCATATCTTCTATCATATCATCCAGGATTTTGCCGGCCCTGCCACAGAAAGGTATTCCACTTGCATCCTCATTCTTGCCGGGGGCTTCACCTATGAAAAGTACTTTTGGATTTTCCCCCCCCTTCATTATTACTTTGTGGGTTGCAGATTCATGGAGCTGGCATGCAGTACATGAATTTATTTTTCCCTCTAAATCTTTGAATGAATTAATCATTTTTTGCTCCATTGAAATCCAGGTCTTCGGCAATTTTGGCATTCATAAGGAGATCGTCCATAACAGATATCAGGGAAGAAAGTTTTTCTGTCCTCAAAGTTATGGAATTTTCATCGGGGAGGATTTTACTTTCCATGTTCGCAAGATTGTCCGGCCTTAATGACTCAATAATTGTTTTTCCCCTTTGGCCTACAGGCAGTTTAAGAGTGCTTTTAATTTTCATCTGCATTGTTTCCCAGCTGTTTTGCGATAATGGAATCCAGGGCTTTCAGGAACTCTTCCTCACTTCCTGGCGGTATGGCCGCACCGGATGCTATATTATGTCCCCCTCCGCTACCTCCTACTCCGGAAGCTGCCTCTCTTAAGGCAACTGCAAGATCCAGTCCACCGTCAACAAGTTTGCGGGTTCCTCTTCCTGAAATTTTTACAACATCATCAACTTTGTTCAGGGCAATGAAGGGCAGATCAGGGTGTATGTACCTGATGACAATACCTGCAATCATGCCGGTGGCTTCCATGTCTTCTCCCTGAATATATCTGAGATGCTGCAGTTTTTGAATTTTCTTCTCTGCCTTTTTGATTTGCCCCATCAAAACTTGCTGGTATTGTTCCGCAATCTTCCAGCCTTCTTCTGCAGCCTTTTCATCTCGCAGGCAGGCAGTAAGGGCAAGACCCCCACGTTCAAGTTTGCCACAGCAATTGAGGAGGGTTACCATGTCGTAGACATTTGGAATGGTCTCATGATTGAGAATGTAGACTTCACCGATACTGGCATCAATCGCTTCAGGACTGGCTTTTTTTGTCAGTTTAAGTGCCACGGCAGAAGTAAGTTTTTTCATCTGATTTTCATCAAGTTCCTCGACTGGGCCACTGATACCCAGAATATTAAGGAAGTTTGCGATCTTTTCTTTTTCACCTGTTATGTCAAGGTAGGGTTCAGGTGTTCTTTCCAGCACTTCTGCCAGATCACCATCTCCTATCTTTAATCCTTTCCTTATGGAAATAGAGCCACTTTCAATTCCTTCTTTCAGGATCTGGCCATTCTCCCTGTCAAAAAGCTGTTTATCCCCTATGGCACCTGCAATTGCAAGCCCTGCAAGCTCTTTATTTTCGGGATTAAGTTCTGTTGCGACAACATAAGCAGTGGTTGAGGCGCACATATAGTAAGCACCATCTATGTCTGCAAGATGAGGGTTTACCATTATGTGTGCCGTTGTGTCACCCACAGGTGCGTGGTGGTCTATTATAATGGTGTCATTTTTGACTTTTTCAATCAATTCAGGCTGGCCGCTCCCCATGTCGCAGAAAAGTACGAGATCACCATTATCAGTGCTATTGTTAACTGTTTCCACAACATTTTCATCTAGCCGGCTTACAATGCTTACGTGGAAAATTATATCTTCCCTCAGCAGGGCATGGCACATTATAGCTGCTGCGGTAATCCCGTCTGCATCATTATGGGATATGAGTCTTACACGTGAGTATTCACTGATTTTTTCAGATGCCCTTTTTGCACTGGGTCGCAATTTTTCCAAAAACTTTCACCTGCCAGTCCACATATGCTAATTATAGATGGAGTGATTTTGATATTAAAGGATTCATTATGTAGCACACATTTATACTTCTATTGATTTGTGTGGGTTTGCCTTCACATTGCCTTTAATAAATGGCAATTAACCGAAGATACAGCAGGAAAAAACTAAATTAAAAAAGTTGGGGAATTGTACAAATTCCCGTTTACTTAGTAATAAGCATTTCTGCAGTTTCTGGTTTATATTTCCATTCGGCTGGAAGGACTTTGTTTGCCTTATAATATTTAACCAGTCTGCGAATTTTGGATTCGGTAAGCTGAAGAGGACGTTTGTTATGTACATCTTTGTTATTGGCTGCAACATGTTTTCTCAGACCAATAGCTTTTACGATAAGATTGTACAGATCTTCAGGAACACCAGCTGCTACTTCATTCTCTTTCAGGATAGCGGTGAGCTTCTTTCCTGTAGCGAGTTTGACATCAGGAACTCCATAATTATCTCTCAACTTCATTCCGATGATACTGGTGGGGTTGCCTTGTTTCCACAAGTCAAGAACCACCTTTTCGATTTCTTCTGCATCCTGCAAAGACCATGCGGGTACTTCTGTACGAATGGGTTTTGTGGACCCTGCCTGGCCTTTTCTGCGAGTGTGCATTTTTGCCATTATGATTACTCCTTATTATTTTGATTTGAATTTAAAGTGGCGATAAAGTTACAGGTATGAACATTGGGAGATTCCCTGTATTGGCGAAGTGGTGCTAATTAAAGGCACATGGGTTATATATTTTGTGCCATTACGGCTGTATGCATGGAGATTATCAAATATTCACAGTCCACTTTATGTTCTTATGCACCCTTTCACATCTTGCCTTTTTTGAATATACTTCCTCGAATCCTCCATCCTCTATGTTTTTACTTCTCAGGTGCATCTTACCTGCCAGCTCATCGATGAACTGTGAGAAGCCCTCATCCAACATCTTTGCCGAAAATTCAAAGATCCTGGCATCAGGGTTGATGGTCTTAAGAAGTTGCCTGACAGATATCAAATATTCATGATCAGCGATGTCCACCTTGTTCAGGCACAGTATAACGGACTCCTCGATCTGTGTAATTACAAACTTCGAGAGATTGTCGATCTCATATCCAAAGCTGCTGGCATCCACAACATGTACGATAGGATCAAACGACAGGTCAGGGATATTCTATGGGTATAGTCCCAATTAGATATTTTCCGCGATACTCTCATTTACAATCATATCAATTTTTTTATTGCTTTTTTTCTAAGGGCGATCTTGAAAAGTTTTTTTGGAAGCTGCCCTTCTTCAAATTCCTCTACATCAACGATATCATACCCTTGCGAAATGTGCTCCACCTTCTCCCTGCTCAGGAAATGGACAATGAATCCACCCTTTATCTGCCACATGTCCTCTCCCCTGTGAACTCCTGTTCGATATTGAGGATCGCCTGTGTGTCGTGTAGTGAATATGTTCAGACCCCCAGGTTTCAGAACCCTCATGATTTCTTTTGAAATGAATACAAGTTCAGATGTTTTTAGGGGCATACAGTAGAGCATATGAGAAAAACAGGCATCGAAAGACCCATCATCGAAAGGCAGAGATTCCCTGACATTATGCTGCAAGGCTGTTATCGATCCAGATAGTCCCATATCCCGGGACCTCTGATCTATACATTCAATCCCCTGTCTGGAGTAATCAAGAGAATATACCTCGAAACCATTATTTGCAAAGAACAAAGTGTCCCTTCCCTGACCTGCCCCCAGTTCAAGGATTTTTGTTCTACCCTCTTCCTTGAAGAGTTCTGCTGCTTTCATGGCAGGACCACTGCATCTTTCACCGAACATCGAATTGTTCTTTAAAAATACATTTTCCCAATGACACTGCTGCTTATTCAATATTTCTTCGTCCATACATGCTATTTTCTGATTCATGGGACCACTTCTCCAATAAGGTTCAATTCATTTCGAGACAGGATTTGAAGATAGATCGTCCGTATGACCCTGCTCACAAACGAGGACTTATCGATCTCCAGAGGGTTTCCATTTCCTCGATCGGTGTGCTAAGAGGGATCTCACAGCCTGTCGAGAGAATAAAACCCTTTTCTGGAGCACAGTCCATACAACTTTTTACCTCGTGCTCAATATCATCTAAAGAATCCCTGCAGAAAACATTGGGATTGATGTTACCCATAAGGCAGATACCATGTTTTTCAAGTTCCTTAAAACAATATCTTGGACTACATCCGACCTTCTTATGAATCTCTGTACATTCGATACCATACTTCTTGCCCAGAGTGTTAACATCCCCGAAAGCGAAGTTCAGGGCATCTGGTCTTAAAGATGCTTCCATATCATGGAAGGCATGTTCAGCACAATTATGGGAGATTACATAAATGCCATTATTCTGGATATGTGCATAGAGCTGTTTTGTATAAGGGAGCATGAATTCCTCAGCCATATCTGGACTAAAAAGGTCTGCAGTGTTCCCCCCGTTCTCAACGAAGATGCCGTCAACCCCTTCTTCAATCAGCCGGTCAGCATACAGGATACAGCTTTGTGTGAGTCTTTCAAGTAACTCATGAACATTCTCTTTTTCAGTGAGCATTTCTATGTAAAGACTGCTGGCTTCAAGTAACTGAGAAGCAAGCATCAAAGGGGAAAGCATGGCACCTGTGATAAAGACCTCGTCCTTGAGCTCCTTTTTGAGTATCCCTACTGAATGTACAACCGTATCGATCCTGTGGGACATTTCAATATCAAGGGGATTAATCCGATCATATTCACTTGCAGAGCTTAGTGGATACCCGGCTATCGTAGGATACCGGTTATCCTTGATGTTCAGCCGGGTGCCAAGTGCTTCTGCCTCAACAAGCAGACATCCCCAGGGAGACATAACATTGTCATGATGGTACATCTGCCTTGCAAGTATCTGCGCCCTGGCTATTCCCTCTGCAGAATAGTAGACATCACTCATCTTGGCATTCATGCGCTCCAGGACGCCGTTGCCTGCCCCAAACCAGAGATACCCATAAGGCATCCTGTCCACATCCTTCATCTCGAGAGCATTAACAAACCGCTCCTTGGACGTCATTTTCTCTGACAATATATCACTCTCCCCGGATTATTCGTATTAATTCCCTATTCCAAAGATCATTCAAATTCTATACGAACATCCCCTGTCTTATGGACCAAAGATTTCGACATCATGCCTGCTTCCAGACAGCACACATGGAGGACAGCACAGGGAACAAGGCATGTAACACTGCATTTTGCTTCCTGGGCCTTTTGCATGACACAGTTGTCCTTTATATCGAACAGGTCCATCATAGGAACTTCCAGATGGGACATCTTCTTGACCTTTTCACAGGGTGTGTCTATATCGATGATGATCTTGTCACCATCCAATTTCCCATTTATTTTATGCGTAAAATCACATACATTCGAATATACAGTTATTTCTGTCATTTGCTTTCCTCCTCACAAATAGAGCAATAGAATTTCATAAAAACTGCTATTATTAATGGCCACAAATTGTTGTAATTGGGTTGTTTGTCTATATTTTTGATGGGATTTTTTACCTTTTTGCAGGATGGGATTTTTTGGCATAGTACTCATCTCTTGCTCGAACAAGTGCCTTTACATTCTCAAAAGGAGTTTTAGGATTTATTCCACTTCCTGGAGAAAGCACATCGATTTCATCTGAAAGACATTTTTTAGTAAGAAACAAATGTTTTTATACACATTTGTCCATACATAGAATTCAGTTATATAGTAAACAGTGTGAAAAATAGCTTGGGACTCCATGCTATTTATTATTTTGCTTTTTACTATTGGTTTTGCAGGAGTGCTTAATTGATTACCATTCCTCTGTTTCTATGAATTACAGGTTTCCCATAAGATAATTTGCAGTATTTACAACTCATGATACTATACTTCTAAATTAATGGAATTAGTATTATTGATACAATACATAATCTGCATTGGCTATCACATATTAGGTGATATCCGTTACCATCCACTTTTGAGAATATGCTCCCTGGCATCTTCAACAGTCAACTGGTGTTGTTCACCTGATTCCATATCCTTCAGGGTAACCTTGCCGGCCTCCATTTCCCTCTTGCCCACTATCACTACATATCGGGCACCAATGTTATTGGCATGAGACAGCTGGCCCTTGAAGTTTCGCTGCATTATATCGAGATATACCGGCACATCCCTACGTAATTCGCGCGCAATCCCTATTGCATCCAGCCGGGTGTCATCTGTTGCCACAAGCACAACTTCCCTTTTTTGCTCAGGTTCAAGTTCGCATATCTCCATTATACGATCAAAACCAAGTCCAAATCCGGTTGAAGGAACATCTCCTCCCCCGAAAAGCTGTATCAACTGGTAGGAGCCACCCCCACATATCTGGTTCTGGGCACCAAGATTGCTGGCATATATCTCAAAAACCATACCAGTGTAATAATCAAGGCCCCTGGCAATACCAAAGTCCACAGAATATTTCACATTATAGGCATCCAGGATTTGTGTCAGTTCTTCAAAAATCTGGAGTTCTTCAATATCCCCTACAATTTGCCTTGCTTTTTCTATTGCATCTTCTCCTGTGATGCTGACAAGTTCAAACAGCTCATTGCGAAGCTCTATTGATGCATTGATCTGTTCAAGATAATCATCAAGTCCGGTATCGTCCTTTTTATCCACAAGCCTCATGATTTTTGTCTGCTGCTCTGCCTCGAGTTCTTTTAGAATATGACGAATGATCCCCAGATGCCCTACACGCAAATCTCCCTTGATTCCCACAGATTCGATTATTTCTTCTGCAAGAGCTATTACTTCGGCATCGGCTTCCGGACGGCTGCTACCAATGGTCTCAACCCCAAATTGCCAGAATTCCCTGAAACGCCCTTTTTGGGGTCTTTCATAACGGAAACAGTTCTCGAAATAGAAGAGTTTTAACGGTCGAGGGGTTGCCTGCATTTCGTTCACATACATACGCATGACAGGTGCCGTAAGTTCCGGACGCAGGGCAAGCTCCCTGCCACCCTTATCAAAAAAATTGTAAATCTCCCCTGTAACCCCTTCTCCGGATTTGAGGGTGAAAAGTTCGAGATTTTCGAAGGTAGGGGTGATTATTTCGTGATATCCCCATCTGGAAACTACGTCTCTCATTCTGTTTTCAACAAAACGTCTCAATCGCGTATTCTCAGGAAGGAAATCTCTTGTTCCTCTTGGTCTGCTGATTTTCATCGTATCTAACCTGATATGAATTAATGATTGTAATTGAAGATTCAGTAGGTTACATCATTGTTAAATATATTTTTTGTTTTGATGCCTGAATCACAGATTGTTAATTTCAAATAAGAACAAACCAATCTATATTACATGAGGATATGGGATTTACCACCATCCGACCTTTGCAGACAGCATCTGCTTGGAGAACACAGGGAATTGCATGCTCTCTGGTCCATTATCACTAAAAATAAAAAGGCTTATTCCAATCATCCTGAAACTCTTCGCTGGAAAGGTAAATTACACGCCCTCTACCTGCGCCATGAAAATATTGTTAGTGAAATGAAGAAGCGGGAGTATAACCACCACAGTCCCCTTGAACCTACCCTTGCGACAGGGGGATCCAGGCAGGACACTCTTATAACATCCATCGATGAGCAAAAAGACGCTCTCAGGAAAAAAGGTTGTAACTGCAAAATTTAAATAGGATATATCCAGCGTTAATTTTATAATTATTAATACATATGCATACAGGATTATGTCCCCAATGACCCGTGAACAGATTATTTATGGTAACATCCTCTATGGGGATGATCTGTCTTTGGTGAAAGGTTATGTATGTATCCGGGATGGTATAATACATGAAGTATGTGAGGAGCAGACATCTTCTGAAAATATTATTGCTCCCTGTTTTACCAACTGTCACACCCATATAGGGGACTCGGTTTGTAAAGACCCCTGCATAGGCCTGCCTGAGGATTTTGTGATACAAAGGGACCTGAACAGTCTGGTCAGGCCACCGGATGGCTTAAAACACCGCATTCTTGCAAAAACTTCTGACAGGGAACTTATAGAATACATGAAATTTTCCATCAGGGACATGCTTGCCACAGGAACCACCAGTTTTGCAGATTTCCGGGAGGGAGGAAACAGGGGCGTGCTGGCACTGAAAGATGCATTAAAAGATATGGATATTGATTCCAGGATATTTGCAAGACCCGACAGCAGGGAGTTCAATATGCCTGTGCAGGAGGGGGTATCCCTACTTCTTTCCCAGGCCGATGGTATAGGTATGAGCGGTGCACATGATGTGGATTTGAATCTACTGGCACAGATTGCAGATACCTGTCACAAATCCAGAAGTCCTTTTTGCATACATGCCGGTGAAAAATCCCACCACGATATTAAAGATGCCCTATCCCTGCAGCCTGATATGCTTGTCCATCTGACACAGGCAGTACAGTCAGACCTCAAAAACGTTGCCGATGCATCGATTCCGGTAGTTGTCTGTCCCAGGTCCAATTTCCTTACAGGAGTGGGGATGGCACCTGTTGCTGAAATGTTGAAAGCCGGTATAAATGTGGGCGTAGGTACTGACAATGTTATGCTGAATTCTGTAAATATGTTCTCTGAGATGGAGTTCCTTTCAAAGGTGTTTGGACTTGAGGATAGACAAGTATTTAAAATGTGCACACTTAATGGGGCATCGATATTGGAGATGGAGGGAAAAAGCCCTCTGCGGGAAGGGGATAAGGCAAATCTGATGGTATTGGATGGCACGTCAAATAATCTAAAAGGAATACAGGATGTATTAAGTGGTCTTGTTCGTCGGGCAAGGCCAGACGATATTTTATCAATAATCCATTAATCTATTCATTTATTCGAGAGATCAAACATGGCAAGTGAAATCTACAAAAAGATACTGATCGCTACCGATGGTTCCACAGAGAACAAAAAAGCGGTCTCTTACGGAATTGAACTGGCAAAACTCAGTGGTGCCAGAGTATACGTGGCGTATGTCGTGGATACCGCATCATTTGATTCCATTCCCATGGATGGCGGATGGGAAATGATGTATGAAATTCTTGAAAAGGAAGGGCAGGAAATAACCGATAAAGTGATATCTGACACCGGAGAAGATATCGAAATAGAGTCAAAGTTGCTTGAAGGCGATCCAGGTCATGAGATAATTGATTTTGCTGAAAACAATGGAATTGACCTTATAGTCATGGGTACCCACGGTAAAAGTGGACTTGACAGATTCCTTCTTGGAAGCGTTGCAGAAAAGGTCACCCGCAACTCACATGTCCCCGTTATGGTAGTAAGGGGAAATGGAGAAGAATAAAAATCAATAAAAGATTTTATTGAGGTTATTTAAAAATGCCAGAAAAAACCCTTATTAAGGATATCATGGTGACTGATGTCGCCGCAGCCAGTCTGCCCGGTTCACGAGACGAAGTGCTGAGTATACTGAAAGATAAAAAGGTATCCGGCGTGCCGGTGATCAAAGATAATCGGGTGGTTGGTATCGTAAGTAGAAGTAATCTCCTGAGCAATCCTGAAGAAGAACAGATTGCTTTGCTTATGACACGGGACCCCATAAAGATAAAACCGGAAGATAATATCAAAAAAGCTGCTCAATACCTAATTGATTATGGTTTCAGAAGGTTGCCCGTTGTGGATGATGACGGCAAACTCGAGGGAATGGTAACAGTTGCCGATATTGTTGCAAGTATGGCCTCTATGCAACTCGATGATCCAATAAGTAAATATCTGGGCAGAAAAGGTGTTGGTCCGGTATGGTGTGAAACACCTTTGCCCTTAGTTGCCAGGAACATGGAACTTGCACATATAAAAGCAGTTCCGGTTCTTAATTCAGAACTTGATCTGGTAGGTATAATATCTGATCGTGATATTATCAGTGCAAGTGTCATAGAAGATTCCCTTGAAATGTCGGATATGTCTGCTGGTTCTGACGATGATGAATGGACGTGGGAATCCATGCGGGATACTCTCAGCATATATTATAGCGTATCCAGAATAAAAGTTCCGGATGTGCCTGTAAAAGAAGTGATGGTCACCGATCTGATCAAGGCATCCAGTAATATGAGTGTTAGTGAATGTGCCCTTAAGATGAAAAGAAACAGGGTCGATCAGGTTCCTGTGGTGGATGCAAACGGTGCATTCATTGGACTGCTGAGAGACCGTTATCTCATGAAAGCATTGATTGATAGCTAATCTTATAATTGAAGCTGAAGGGATTCCATGCCCACTCCCTTTACATTTATAAATGCTGCAATGTCCATTGACGGGAAAATATCCACCCGACAGCGGCGTCAGGTAAGGATATCAGGGGATGTGGATTTTGAAAGAATGGACGAATTACGAGCAAGTTCTGATGCAGTAATGGTAGGAATTGGAACTGTTCTTGCTGATGATCCCAGCCTTACTGTCAAATCCGATGAAAAGCGGGCTAAAAGGCTTGCAAATGGACTTGATGAAAATCCCGTACGAATCGTGGTGGACAGCAAGGCACGTATTCCAACAGATGCTGATATATTCAGGAAGGGTGCTGGCAAAATAATAATTGCAGTTTCTGAAAGTGCAGCTTTTGACAGGGTCGAATCACTGAGAAAAAAGGCTATGGTCATAATGATTGGCGGAGATCAGGTGGATCTTCCTGAATTGTTATCCATACTTGATGAAATGGGCATACACCGGCTTATGATTGAAGGTGGCGCCAGCCTTAACTGGGGACTTGTAAAAAACGGGCTTGTGGACGAAATATATTCCTTTATAGGAAATCTCATAATAGGAGGGGCAACCGCTCCTACTCTTATTGACGGTGATGGGTTTGGTGAAGCCGACATGCCGGTATGTTCTCTTATAGGTGCTGAAAAGATGGAGGAAGGAGTACTGTTGAAGTGGAAACTTAAAAATGCCTGATTTTTTACATCCGGGTTTTGTATATATTTGGGGATACCATGCATAATACTTATATTTTAATATACCACTCTTTTAGTGGATGATAGCGGGTAACAGAATTACGTACGGATTTGTGCTGATTGTGATGCTATTGGCATTTGTGACTACCGGCTGTACAGCTCCCGAAGTTAACCAGCAACAGGAAACCATTGTACAGGAGTCGAACATTAAGGATATCGAGCAACTGAACACCTTATTGGAAAAGGAACCTGTGCTCATCAAATTCGGTTCACCTACCTGCGCCCCCTGTAGGGACCAGGATTTCATTCTGGATATTATTGCAGATGATTATAAGGGAAAGGCCTCTGTGATCATGGTGAACATTAATGAAGAGCCTCGTGTAGCCTCTTTCTTCGGAGTGTATTCAATACCCGACATGAGTGTCATTGCAGGAATTAAGGATGACAGGTATCTGTTCATGGGACCTGAGGGCAATGTTTCTTTTGACCGGAGATCCACACGTTATGTGGGGCTGACAGACGACAATACCCTCCGGCAGGCACTGGACAATGCTATCGCCTACAGGCAGAATAATACATCATGATATAAAGGCGGGATACAAATGGTTGCCGACACCATAACTCCCATTGCGATCTTTGTTGCAGGTATTGCTAGCATTGCTTCTCCCTGCGTATTTCCCCTGCTGCCTGCCCTATTCGCCTCCTCAACAGGCCGGGGTCGTTTCAGGCCCCTTTCCATTGTTTTGGGATTATGCATATCCTTTGTATCGATGGGAATTGTAACTTCTGCATTTGGTTATGCTCTGCACGACTACCTGGCCTACCTTAACATCCTGGCTGCTGCTGTCATTATAGGTTTTGGTATCGTTATGGTCAGCAATGTGGAAATATTCAATATCTTTTCAAAAGTACCCGTACCTGCCAGCGCAAATCGGGGATTAAGCGGCGGATTGCTCCTGGGCCTGTCTCTTGGGGTTGTGTGGCTTCCCTGTATCGGCCCGATTCTCGGCGCAGTGCTCACCAGGATAGCTGTTGAAGGGAATATATACTACGGAGCAGCGATGCTTTCCATTTATTCCCTGGGCTTTGCGATACCGATGTTATTGGTTGCCTATTCCGCCCATTTTACGGGTAATTATGGCAATGTTGCAAAATATCAGAATTATATAAAAAAAGGAGCTGGATTGGTGCTGATTATCGCAGGTATCTGGATGCTCAGCATCAACCCTTTTGTGACCTTCTGATCAGTCACAGGTTTCTTCATCTCTTTTGATCGCCACAATTTCATTGACACAGGCTACAGCTATAGGTGTCCCGCCCCGCGTACCTACACAGGTTATTGAAGGAATGTCCCGTTTGCGAACCTCCTCCTTGGATTCAGCGGAATTGACAAATCCTACAGGCGTTCCAATCACAAGAGCGGGTTTTATCCCATGGTCAATCATCCGGCATACTGCAAATGCAGCGGAAGGGGCGTTTCCTATGGCTACAATTGCTCCTTCAAGCCTGTCACGGCAATTCAAAAATCCGGCTGCTGTTCTTGTAATACCATATTTGTGAGCAATTTCTGCATCCTTATCCTCATCAAGGACACAGATTACCGGGCAATCATGCCCCTTTTTGGTAATACCGGCTTTAACCATATTGATGTCGACAAAAATGGGAGCACCGTTTTTGATAGCTTCTACTCCTGCTTTTATTGGGTCATTCGTAAAGCGCATTATTTCGGCAACTTCAGGATCGCCTGTGGATATCATGCATCTCTGCCTGACACGTCCCTGAGGAGAATCATCTCCAACCAGTTTGCTGGCAATACGCCTGCTGGTCATGTAAATGGCTTTTGCTTCTTCTGTCTGGGCGCCCATATCCCTGCACATTTCCACGAGTTCAGGTTCTGCTTCCATTGTGATTTCCACAAGTTTGTCGAGTTCCAGACTGTTTTGTTCTTCAGTAGTCATATTTTCTCTGATACCCCCTGGGGGTTATTATCTTTTCCATGCCCTTTTTGCCCCATATACGGGATTCAGGGGTTGTGACCAATATCATGGTCCTCATATCCACCCAGTCGTCATAATCCAGCACCTTGCCAAGGGTTGTTACCTTCATTTCCTGGGAATCCCCTCGCAGTGCATTCTTCACAAGGCCCACAGGAGATGATCCATCTCTTGTTTTTTGTATTATTTCAATGGCCCGCCGGAAGTTGGAATTACGTTGTCTGCTCTTCGGGTTGTAGAGAGATATGATAAAATCCGCCTCTGAAGCAGCCCTGAGCCTTTTTTCTATACGTTCCCATGGAGTTAACAGGTCACTGAGGCTTATCACTGCAAAATCATTGACAATAGGTGCACCCAGTACGCTTGCTCCTGCTGTGATGGCGGTAACGCCAGGCAGGACTTCGATATCCACATCCAGTTCATAATGTTCGGCAACTTCCAGCACAAGACCGGCCATGCCATATACATTGGCATCCCCACCACTTACCATTGAGACAACATTGTTCTCTGCAAGTTCCACTGCCTTTTTGGCACGGTCAACTTCCTTTCCCATATGACTCCTGATAATTTCCTGGTCATTGAGGAGTTCCTTGACCTGATCAAGATATGTGCCATTACCAATTATGTAGTCAGAATTCAGGATGGCATCCCTGGATGCAATGGTAAGTTGTTCCACCGAACCGGGCCCAATCCCGATTACATAGAGTTTTCCTTTTTTATCATTCTGCGATTGCAATTGTTATCCTTCCATATACTTTCTTTTTCATTATCAGATTCTTGTTAGTAGAAAGTGCAAGTGCACAGGGTTCTGCCACACCTTTAAGTCCAAATCTTGATGCCCTTGATTTAGAAGGTACATCTATTTCGTTAATCCTGGAGTGGGACAGGAAGTGAATTGGCACACCTATAGTTTCAGCTGCACTTTTAAGTCCCTGTTCATCTTTTTTAAGTTCGGCTGAGACCAGTGCTTCGATATCTTCCTTTCTGGTATTTGTTGTTTCCAGTGCCTGTGCGATGGCTTCGAGGACTTCTTCCTTGTGGATTCCCCTGCGTGCACCGATTCCTATAATCATGTGTCTTCCTGTTCACTTTTAAGTACGGACACATCATTGTCCACGATCACAATTTTTGGTCCCTTTATTTTCAAAACCTCGACATCCTGCTCCAGCAGTGCACAATTCACATCCTTTGTGGATTCCTTGTTCACTATGTCGCATCCCATTTTTTTGGCAATACCCTCGACAGAGTTGCGATTATGGACTTCAGTTGCCGTTGTTATCACGGGTGTCGCACCAATTTCAGCAATCTTTCGGACCAGTTCATTGCCTCCATGGTGCCCACCCAGGACAGGGATTGCAAAATTGAGATTCGAATCCACCACAACAACCGCCGGATCTGTCCACTTATCTTTAATGAGAGGAGCGATGTCCCGGACAACTATACCTGTAGCAAACACAGCAATTATCCGGTCATATTTTTCAAAGGCTTCCTTGAAAATATCCTTGCTATAGATAAGCAGGTCTGCTCCCACATGTTCTGCTATTTGGCGGGCCACATCCATATTACGATTGAAAGTTATTACAGCGGTGGCTGGTGTACTCCGTATAGGTGTGACCTCCTGTAATTTTTCGGATCCACCACACCTCCGATAATAATCATGGCAGAGCGCTGGATTCCTGCTTTTTTGACCTTTTGGGCAATTGTTTCCACGTTTCCGTAGATTACCTGTTCATCATCCCAGGATGCATGGTAAATTACAGCAACCGGAGTGTCTGAAGGACATTCCAGTTTTTCCATGATCTGTTCAATCTTCTGGGTCCCCAAAAAGATTGCCATCGTTTCACCATGTCTGGAAAGGGCAGGAATTTTATCTTCCCCAAGTGTTTTGCCTGCGGGACGGGTTATTATAAGGGAATCGGAAACACCGTTTAATGTCAGCTGGGTGTTAAGAGATGAAGCAACTGCAAAAACAGAGGATACTCCGGGTACCCTTTCGACTTCAATATCGTATTTTTTCAATTCTTCCATCTGTTCGATGATAGAACCATAAAGGGATGGATCTCCACTGTGAAGCCGGACAACTTTCTTGCCTTCATTAAGTGCATCCACCATCACTTTGGTAGTCTCTTCAAGGGTCATTCCATAGCTGTCTATCTTTTTGCCTTTTGAATATTCGAGCACTTCAGGATTTACCAGTGAACCGGTATATACCACAATATCGGCCTCTTCCAGTTTTTCCTTACCAAGTACGGTGATCAATTTGGCGTTTCCCGGACCAGCACCGACAAAAGCGATTTTGTCATCCATTTATTTACCCCCTTTTTCTGCATAGAGAATACTGAAGTAATTACCTTTCCCGGGAATGTTCTCCTTGCCCTTTATAATCCTTTCCCGATCCAGGAACAGCCTTTCAGCAAATATGAAATTATCATATCCTTCTTCTGCCAGATTACGGATTATGTCCTGTGTATGTTTTGCCTTCAGTACAATCTTTGATTTTTTGTCAGAACCATCCGATACTTCAAAAGAGGAATCGATTTCTGAATCGGTACGTGAGGCAAAAGAAGTAATTGAACTGATACCAGGCACTGTTGCAGTTTCAACGTCCGGATAGTATTTACGCATGACTCTCTTTAAATGTGTAAATGTTGAGAAAAAGTTAGGATCGCCGATCAGACCGAATACAACAGTTCCATTTCTTGCTTCATTGGCAATGATGTCAGCATTCTTTTTCCATATTTCATTTAGCACATCATAATCACGCAACATCGGAAAATCCAGTATTTCCGAATCAGTATATGGTTTAACCAGTTCCTCTGCCATTTTGCCAGGCACGTACACCTTGTCACTGTCCTTAAGGACGTTTACAGCTTTAAGCGTGAGAAGATCCGGGTCACCCGGTCCAAGTCCTACTCCTATCAACATTTTTTATCACCTTGAATGTTACTGTATTTTCCGGATATCATATACACGGGATTTTCTGGTTTAAACATGGTTTCCCCGGTAATTGGATATCCTCTTGATATTGATATATTAGTAATAGTGTCAAAAATTCCAAGTTCTTTCATTTGGTTTATTACAGAAACCACAGTTTCAATCCTTACTGCATTGACGATGATGCTTCCTGCTTCATGTTTTACAAGAGATTTGAGAATAGCACCAATATTCTTTGTACCGCCTACAAAGGCACAATCAATTTTTTTTTCGGGAGGAAGTTGTTCAAGAACTTCTGATGACTCACCGTGTATGAGCTTTACACAATCGAGTCCGAAATTCTTGAAATTCTTTTCTGCAACTTCAATGGCTTCCTGACGCGCATCAATGGCAGTGAATTTTATATTCCTTGCCAACTTTGATGCAGCAATGGAAACTGCACCTGTACCACATCCTATATCATAAAAGGTGCACCCTTCACTCAAGTCAAGTTTAGATAATGATACAGCTATTATTTCGGGTTTCGTAGGCCCGCCGCTTATATGTAGTAGCTCAGACATTGTTTTCCCAAGTAAAGTTTATTGGAATTGATTGGATATTGTACCTATACAATATCACTAGCTACATAAAAGGTTGTTGTAAATGGAAGGAGATGGTATTCCCAAAAGTGTACTTGTTCTGGGTACAGCGTCGCATGTAGGCAAAAGTGCGATAGTCACCGGGCTTTGCAGGATATTTTCCCGCAAATACACGGTTGCCCCGTTTAAGGCGCAGAACATGAGCCTGAATTCGTGGATCACAACGGATGGCAAGGAAATAGGAATCGCACAGGCAATACAGGCAATGGCTGCAGGTGTTGAACCCACAGCTGAGATGAACCCCGTGCTTCTGAAACCAAAAGGTGACAGGGTTTCACAGGTCATACTTATGGGCAAACCTTATGCCGACAAAAGTGCAGGTGCCTACTACGATTCAATAGAAGAAACTCATGGTGTACTTCGCCAGGCACTTGAAACACTGGGGAACGATTATGAAGTAATCGTTATGGAAGGTGCAGGCGGAGCGGCTGAAATAAATCTTTATGAAAGGGATATTGTAAACCTGGGTACTGCAAGGATTACCAATGCGCCAATAATACTTGTCGGGGACATCGAAAGAGGGGGGGTATTTGCAAGTCTTTATGGTACTATCCAGCTTCTGCCTGAAGATGTCAGGCAAAATGTCAGGGGAATGATAATTAATAAATTCAGGGGAGACCCCGCCATACTCCAGGCTGGTGTGGATGAGCTGGAACAGATTACCGGCATTCCTGTACTGGGTGTCATGCCCTATTCAAAACTTGGAATCCCTTCCGAGGATTCGGTGTCCATCGGGGACAAGTCATCTCCATCAGGAATGTATGATGTCGATGTGGCTGTAATCCGGCTTCCCAGAATTTCCAATTTTACAGATTTTGAACCCCTGGAACGCCTTGTAAATATACGCTATGTGAATCTGGATGATAAATTAGGCACGCCTGATGCCGTGATTATTCCCGGTACTAAGAACACCATAAGTGATTTGCAGGATTTGTTTGATAGTGGCATGGCTGAAAAGATCCAATCCCTGTACAGGAAGGTACCTATCCTGGGCATTTGTGGTGGCTACCAGATGCTGGGTAAACAAATCGAAGATGCGGCAATTGAGGGTGAAGCAGATGCTACCTATGAAGGACTTGGCCTGCTGGATATTCATACCATATTTGATGCATATAAGAAAAAAACCGTTCAGGTGACAAAGAAAGTAAACAGGGCAAGTCCTCTTTTTGATTCAATAGAAGGCGAAAACATCTGCGGTTATGAAATTCACATGGGAGATACTGGTTCAAATACTCCGGTATTTGGTGACGATGGTTGCGTTGATGAAAGCGGAATGGTAGTGGGAACCTATCTACATGGTTTGTTTTCCAATGCCAACATAAGGAAAGCCTTTGTTTCCTATCTTCTGGAGAAAAAGGGAATCGAGTACAATGAAGAAGATCTCGAAGATGACCCTTACGAAGAATTGGCACAGATAATGGAAGAATACCTGGATATCGGGACAATATATTCTATTCTGGGCCTGAAAGAGAATTGAAGGTGGATATACAAAGGACGCTTTTGGTTTGCCATATTCTTTTTTTTTTGGATTTGTCTATGAAAAGCGGCTGCTATATCCAAAATTATCCAATATGAAATTATTAAATAGATTAAATGCCACTGTCTTCCAGAAAGAGAGTGAGATCGGATGGATATACTCGATATATATGAGGATGTAAAAAAGGATGTGCAGGCTATCTACAGGTCAAGGTTGCAGGCACAGATGCTTTTGTCACTCTATGATGAAGACAACAACACACTGGCTAAACTACGTGAAGTGACAGGAAGTACTTCGCAGGCCCTGCTGCCAAAGATAAGAATTCTTGAATCCAATAAGTTGATAGAAAGTGTAGAACATGAATACAGGCTAACACCCCTGGGTAAAATTGTAGCCTCCAGAGTTGCAGATTCTGTCATGACCATGGGTACTGTATTGGAACATAAAGAATTCTGGAAGTCCCATTATATGGAGGCTATACCACAACCCTTACTCGAATCCATAGGTAGTCTTTATGATTCGAAGATTGTCAGTGATACTAATGTGGAAATTTTCAATGTGTACCACCACTTTCTGGATATGATCAAAAAAGCAGATCATATATATGGAATAACTGCAATTATGAGTTCAGGACATGCTGATATTCTTGGAGAAAAGATACAGGAAGGCATCCCCGTAAAATTAATAGTCACAAAAAGTGTAGTTGAGGAATTAAGACAACAACCCTACATTGAGCAAATTCACCAGCTTCAGAAATTGCCCAATTTTCAGGTATTTATGGTCGATAACGATATAAATCTCGGTTTTACTGTCACTGATAAATGTCTTTCTCTAGGTTTGTACAAGAGTGATGGAGTTACATATGATACTACAACAGACCTTTTCAGTTATGATGAAAATGCCATCAAATGGGGTGAAAATTTGTTTGAGTACTATCTGCACGATGCAGTTGAATTGGATTTGATCTAACTGTATTAACTTTGTAGTATAGACCTGTTGGCAGGATCCCTGCATTCAGCTTTTTTTTTAAGCAGAGTCTCCTGTACCTTTGTTTCAAGTTCACAGGGATGGATTGGTTTTTTCAGGTACTCATCTGCCCCGGCCTGTAGTCCTTTTTTAATATCAGAACTATCAGAAAGAGCTGAATACATAAAAACCGGAATGTTTTGAGTAGAGGAATTCTGCTTAATCTCCCTGCATAGCTCATAACCATTCATCTGAGGCATCATAACGTCAAGTATAATTAGATCAGGATGTTCAGTTTTTGCTATCTCAAGTCCCTCTAATGGAGAAAGAGATGACATTGTCTTGAAATTTTCAAGAAAAATTTCCAGCAATTCGATTATATCGGGTTCGTCATCGATTATCAAAATTCTGGGATCTTCTTTTAGCATGTTTTCTACACACCTGTCGTTTTTGAAGGGACCTCCGGAAGTTTACATAATGTAAATCTCCCGGATGAACTTTGACCTGTAATATACAATATAAGCTGAGAAGTATACATATATTATTATGAATAAGATTAACCAAATCGATGAATATTAAGAACCGCAACTAACGTTTACCTCTATTATAAACATTGCATGCATGAGTGAATATAAATCTCTTGCATACAGGGTGAATCTAGATGGTACAGTTGTCAAAAGAATTCTTGATTTCCTTACCTACAGTTCGATTTATCTTTCAATAGCCGGAGCTGTAATGGCATATATGGCCTGTCAGTTACAGGGTCTTGCCCTATCCTGGCAGACGATGGCTATAATGTTTTTTGTCACATATTCTGTCTATAATATTGATCGTAAAGCAGACGAGGATGAAGATTCCATAAACCACTCACAACGTTATTCTTTTACCAAGAAATATGAAAAGTTCTTGTTCCTATCTTCAATTCTTGCTTATATTTTTGCTTTCCTGCTTGCTTACCCCTACGGATTAAAAGCTCTTCTTGTTACTGCCATACCTCTTGTCAGTGGCTTACTGTACAGTTTTGCATGGCTTCCTTCAGGTTTTCGTTATCGTCGTCTCAAGGAAATACCATCTGTAAAAAATCTGGTAATCGCAACGGCATGGGCATCAACTCCTGCCTTTCTCCCTTCACTGGTATATGGTCAGGCAATGGGAGATCTGGTACTTGTAACGTTTATTTACTTTTTCTCTCTTGTATTTGTCAATACTGTAATTTTTGATATAAGAGACATCGAAGGTGACAGTATTTCAGGAGTTGACACCATACCAGTATTGCTTGGTGCAGAAAAAACCCGCATATTATTAATCTGCCTGACGCTTCTAGCAGGTTATTTCATGATAAACACCGGTATACAACAATTGGGAATTGCATCTTTGTTAGTACTGGCAGCAGGAGTTATTTATGCACTCTGCTATGTTATTTTCTTTGGGAGAATCGCAGGAAATAATTCCCTGTGCGACTTAATGGCAGATGGCCAGTTTATAATACTGGGAGGACTGCTGATAGTTGCAACAGGCATGGGTGTAGCCGCTTAAATGTCATTTTGCCGGGGAAGGGTGAACTTGAAGGTGGACCCCCTTCCGGCTTCACTTTCAACCCATATCTGACCACCGTGCATCTCTACAATATTCCTTACCAGAGCTAATCCCAAACCTGTACCCTGATATTGCCGATTGGAATCTGAATCAAGTTGTCTGAAGGATTCGAAAATTTTGTCCTGTTCTTCGGGAGGAATACCAATCCCACTATCAGATACACTAATAGTGATATCTTCATCCCCGTAATCAATGTCAATTGCAATCTTTCCTTTTTCAGGTGTAAACTTGATTGCATTGCTAAATAAATTATACAGCACCTGCTTGATCTTCAGCTTGTCCGCATAAACAGGATATTCCTGATTGGTATCTACATCCAAAATTAGTTGTTTCTTTTTGACCAGAGGTTCCAGTGTGTTTTTCAATTCGGAAATTATTTCTTCGAGTTCGAATTGTTCAGGTTCTAATTCCATTTTCCCAGCTTCAATTTTGGAAATATCCAGTATATCATTGATAATTCCGAGGAGATGTCTTCCACTGGTGTTTATATTATGAGCATATTTTTTTTGCTTTTCATTTAGTTTTCCAAATCCCTCCTCCAACCCCTCCTCCAACAGCACATCTGAGAAACCGATTATAGAGTTTAGGGGTGTGCGCAATTCATGGCTCATATTAGCCAGAAACTGGCTTTTGGTCTGGTTTGCCTCCTCTGCCATCATTTTTGCTTCTATAATTGCTTTTTCAGCTTCCTTCTTTTCAGTGATGTCAAGAATGATTCCCTGCAGATATTTTATGTTACCTTTTGCATCTCTATTAATGAGTGTCCTTTCATCAACCCATTTGATTTGCCCGGATTTAGTGATGACCCTGTATTCCTGCGTAAACTCATTCAGTCCTTCTGCTATCTGTTTATCCAGATTTTTCTGGACTCTATCGAGGTCTTGTGGATGTACGATGTCACCATACCATAGATGCCCTGAATCAAATTCTTCTGCTGAGTATCCCAGCAAATTGATGTTATCGGACACCAGTTCTACCGGCCAGCTGGGTGTAGCTTTCCATTTGAAAACAATTACCGGGCTGCTGTTTATAACTTCTATTATTTCCTGGATCGAAGCATTTGATTCTTCAAGGGCATCAAGTATGCTGTTTAACTCTTCCGGAATATTCCGGAAATCAATGTCTACATCTGTGTTTGCCCGTGCGTCCAGTTTCCCTTTGATTGCTTCATCCGATATCTTATTGATATTACCAACAATTCGTTTTATTGGCTTTGATATGGAACGGGCTATTAATAGTGCCCCTCCCCCCATGAAACAAAGTGCTATAAAGGAAATGCCTGCAAGTTGTTTTTGGAGTGTAGTTACTCCTGCAAGCATTTCTTCTTTGGGGACTATTAGCAAAAATGAGAATTTGCCTGTTTCTACAGGTTCATAGAAAATAGTTACTTCTTTTCCGGTAATCGGATCAAGAGTTTCGATATGACCCCTTCTTTCATTATATACGTCGACTTTCAATTTCTGTATGTTTGGTATGTCAAATGAGTTCAATGATTTGTAGCCAATCCATTCCTTTTTGGTAGGGTGGGACATCAGGAGTCCTGTCCTGCTCACCACGGCAGCATAACCTGTATCGAATATTTCTATATCACTGACAATATCATCAATATAATCCAAAGAAACATACACACCACCAATTCCCTGAAAGTTTCCTTCTTTCATTATTGGTGAGACAAAACTGACAATCAATGTTCCTTCATACAGGTAGGGTTCGGTAACTACGTCTTTTTCCAGCTTTTTGGGCAACTGGTAGTAGGAAGATGTCTGGTAATATAAAAGTGGATCGAGTTTGATCTCACCCCCAATTGTATTCCAGTAAGGAATGAAGCGACCGGTTGCATCATGGCCGGTTGTGTTTATATATTCTTTATCCCTCCCATCGAAGGCATTTGGTTCAAAACAGACATAGGTACCCATTAAATCGGGATTATCCCGCAGTATTTGTTCCAGCATAGCATTGACTTCAGTCCGATTCCTTGTATCGTATTTTTCCAGGCTGCTTGCAATGGTACGTGCAATGGACATACTTGATTGCATATCCGTATTGAACTGGCTGGCATAAGTTTCTGCAGTCTTGATTGATTTGTCGTATGCAAGTTCCTTTTCCTGATTCGTAACAGTGGAAGTGATAGCCAGCGTGGCACCCAGTAAAACAATTACAGTTCCGATTGTAATCAGAAGTATCAGCTTGGTTTCAAGATGTATGCTTTTCCACTTTATGATATATACCCCATCTACACCATTAATAAAATATTTTCAATGATTTTTATTTGATATACATGTTCTATTTAATATTATTGGACATGCATATTTATATGTGAATTCTTCAATGGTTTACAGCCATGACTTTTTTTTGAAATAATACAGCATAATCGCAGATATAGTGGCCATAAAGATCATAACTGCAGGATAACCCCATTCCCATTTCAATTCGGGCATGTACTCAAAATTCATTCCATAAACACCTGCAATAAAAGTAAGAGGGATAAAGATGGTAGCAATTGTTGTCAGTACTTTCATTACTTCATTCATCCGGTTACTGACCGTTGAAATATAAAGGTCCAGCATGCCGGATAACATTTCCCTGTAAGTTTCCACGGTCTCGATGACCTGTATCGAGTGATCATAAAGGTCACGCAAATATATGTCAGTACTTTCCCTGATTAAACCGGATTCATCACGTTGAAGAGATGCAGTTATTTCCCTGAGTGGCCAGAGGGACCTGCGTAGAACGATCATTTCCCTTTTTAGCTCATGAACGCTTTGTAAGGTGGCAGAAGCTGGCTCTTTTATCAATTCGTCTTCCAGCCTCTCAATTTCTTCTCCGATGTCTTCCAGAAGCAGGTAATAATTATCCACAATAGAGTCTAAAAGGGAATAGGCAAGATAGTCCACACCCTTTTTGCGAATGTTACCTGCAGGTCGTTCCATTCTCTGTCTGATCTTCTTGAATAAATCAGTCCCCATTTCCTGAAATGAAAGAATGAAATTATTTCCCAGTATTATGCTTATCTGGTCTGAGTCGACTGCATTTTCCAGACGTTCGTAAAACAGAGTCCTAATTGTAACATATATATAATCTTCATAGAATTCGGTTTTGGGCCGCTGGGTGGTATCCAGAATATCTTCCAGCACAAGGGAGTGAACCCCAAATAATTTTCCAAGACTTTCAATTAATTCTGTTTGGTGCAGACCATCTACATTGATCCATATTTTCCTATCTTCTGCAAATTCCAGACCTTTAATTATGTCGATGTCCTGACTGACATGTACTTTCAGATATTTTTCATTGTACTCCACCAATGTCAGTTTAGGTTCTTTCACCTTTTTATCCCCAACATGAATCAGTGTGCCGGGGTCCATTCCTGCCTTTATGGATAATTCAGAATTATAATCTCTCACTCATTGCTCCTCTGTTTATTATTCGTTTTATTGTATTTTTATTTTGGTGTTGCATTATGAGAGGTACATTTTTATACCATGGAATACATGTACATAATTGTACAACTTAATACATTAATGAATGGTGATTATATGCAACGGTGCCTGCAAAAAATAGTAAACGGAGAAGACCTGACTGCTACTGAAGCAAAGAAAACTCTGAAATATATCTTACAGGAGGCAACTGATGCCCAGATAGGAGCTTTTCTCGGGGCTTTAAGTGTAAAAGGGGAAAGTGTGGAAGAAATAAGTGGTTTTGTAGAAGGAATGCTTGATGAAGCTGTCATAATAAAACCTGCAATTGCCGGACCACTTGTAGATATTGTTGGGACTGGCGGAGATCGCCATAACACAATCAATATTTCCACATCCGCAGCCATTATAGCTGCAGCTGCGGGTGTACCAATCGCAAAACATGGGAATCGTGCCGTAACGTCTCTTTCAGGAAGTGCCGATGTACTTGAATCTCTCGGTATTGACCTGAACTGTTCTCCGGCAGAAGTGAAAAGATGTATGGAGTCCGTAGGAGTCGGTTTTCTCTTTTCACCATATTTCCACCCTGCCATGAAGAGGGTTGCTCCAATCAGGAAAGAACTTGGATTCCGGTCAATCTTTAATCTCCTGGGCCCTCTCTCAAATCCGACACTTGCTTCCAGGCAGGTTGTGGGTGTACACGATAAATCCCTCTGCAAACCCTTTGCACATGCCCTCAGAAAACTTGGCAAAGAAAGAGTACTGGTGGTCCATGGTGACGGAATGGATGAAATATCCACCCTCTCGGAAACCTACGTAGCAGAACTAAAGGACGGATTAATCACTACCTATGAGATTAAACCTGAAGATCTGGGTTTCAAAAGGGTATCTGCACCTGATGTTGTAGGCGGAACTCCAGAAGAAAATGCAACGGACATACGTTATATCCTGCAGGGTGAAAAGGGACCCAAAAGGGATATAGTTGTGGCCAACGCTGCCGCTGCTATCTATATTGCAGATAAGGCCCCGTCCCTCAATGAAGCAGCAAGAGTTGCTGAAAAGGTAATCGACAATGGCAAAGCTCTTGAAAAACTCGGAGAACTTGCACATTTTACAAATTCCAGGGGATCAAATGCAACCTGCCATAAGGGTGAAAATCTGCGGAATGAAGTCTGTGGATGATATAGTTATTGCAGTAAATTGTGGTGCTGATGCAGTAGGTTTTATAACAGAAGTGCCGGTAGATACGCCTCGCAATCTGGATATGGAACTAAGCACTGAACTTATAAAAGCCACTCCTCCTTTTGTCACTACGGTCATGGTAATAATGCCAGAGTCGATCACACATGCCAGGAAACTTGTAAGCAATGCAAGACCGGATATGGTGCAGGTACATTCCACTGTTAACAGAAGATTACTTACTGCACTGCAGTCAATGCATGTTCGGATAATCCAGAAATTTTCGATTTCGGATGAAACAAAGGTCCTTGAAACTATTAAAATCATCAATGAACTCGCAGAATACAAATTGATTGATGCCATAATTCTGGATACCGCCTGTAGCGTCGGCGGAGGCAGTGGCCTGACCCATGACTGGCAAATAAGCAGCGAAGTTGCAAAAAGCATCCCTGTCCCGTTGATTGTGGCAGGAGGCCTGAATCCGCAAAATGTGGGTAAATGTGTGGATATCGTATCCCCCTATGGAGTGGATGTTTCCTCCGGGGTTGAAGTAAAAGGTAAAAAAGATTTGAATCGTGTTTGCGATTTTATAGGAGCTGTGAGGTGTAGTAATTGATGGAATTTGATATTGGAAGAGATGAGTTCATTTCACTTGTTAATAAAGAGGACAGTCCGGCCCTTGTACAGCTGGTAGCCGAGATGGAAACGTCCCTTTCCCCACTTGACCTCTACACTCTTCTGGAGAATCATTTTGATTACTCCTATATTCTGGAATCTGTAGAAAAAGAGAGCAGACACGCGCGTTTTTCTTTTGTAGGTGCAGACCCCCTCGCATTACTTTCCGTAAAGGGCAGACACGTTTGTCTGACAATGTCACATGAATCGACCCTGACAGCTCTGATGGAAAAAAGACTGGAAGACATATGCGATTCTCTTGAATCCAAATCCTGTCATTTTGAAGGAACCATAAAAACAGGATATGAAGTATTAGACGCCCTCAGGAAAGTATTTGTGGCCGATGAGTCACTGCCTCTTCTCAATGCAAATCGATTTGACAGGCAGACATTCCTGGGTGGAGCAATGGGATATGCTGGATATGACATTATCTATGATTGCTGGTTGAAACAGGAAGTTCCAAAAGGTGCAGAGGAACCGGACATGCAGTTTATGTTCACCACGAGTACCTTTGTTTTTGACCATCTTGAAAAAAGGACTTATTACATAAAAACTCCACTTGTAAGTTCTTCAAATGCAGCACAAGTCTATGATGATGTACTCGAAGAAGCCCGCAGCATGCAGGTAGTACTTAATCGATCATCATTGATCGAGGAATATGAAGCGGGTAGTACGAGGAATGAGGATATTTCCTGCACGATGGACCGGGCAGAATATGAAAATGCAGTAAGCAAGGCAAAGGAACATATCCTGGATGGCGATATTTTCCAGGTGGTACTTTCAAGACGCTATGAGTTACCCTACCAGAATAGTCCTCTTTACCTTTACAGGAAACTACGCTCCATTAACCCGAGTCCTTACATGTATCTGCTTTCGTATAAGGATATGGCCGTGGTGGGTGCAAGTCCTGAAACCCTGATGACTGTGGATAACGGACGTGTGATCACCAATCCTATCGCAGGGACATGCCCGGGGGGTGAAAGCGAAGCTGAAGATTGCAGCTATGCCGAAATAATGCTTCATGATGAAAAGGAAAGGGCTGAACATGTGATGCTTGTTGATTTGTCCCGCAACGATGTACGCATGGTCTGTGAAGGTGGCTCTGTAAAAGTATCCGATTTTATGAAAGTGGTACGTTATTCTCATGTACAGCATATTGAAAGTACGGTGGAAGGTAAATTAAGACCTGAATGCGACCAGTTCGATGCCATCAAGGCACTTCTTCCTGCAGGAACTCTTTCTGGTGCACCCAAAATACGGGCAATGGAGATCATTAGAAAACTTGAAGGAGTCGGCAGGGGCGTCTACGGCGGAGGGATAGGTTACTTTTCCTGGAACGGGGATGCAGACTTTGCAATTGCAATACGCACGGTCATTATGAGAGAGGAACAGGTAATGATACAGGCAGGTGCCGGTATAGTTGCAGATTCGGTACCTTCTAAAGAATACGAGGAAACCGAGCGCAAAATGGCTGCAATGCTCAAAGCGGTAAGAGGTGAATGATGTGAAAGTACTGTTTGTAAACAACAGGGATTCCTTTGTATGGAATCTTGTGGATGCCTTTTCCGTATTGGGTGTTGAAACCGTAGTTGTTCCAAATACAGTGGAAATGGAAGAGGTCAGAAATATAAAACCAGATACCATTGTCATATCACCCGGCCCGGGAATTCCAGAAAGATCTGAGGATATCGGTAACTGTCTCCAGATTATTAAGGAATACGGTCCAAATACCCCTATACTGGGAGTTTGCCTTGGCCATCAGGCTATAAATCGGGCTTACGGAGGCAGTACTGGTAGGTGTGCAAATGGCCCCGTCCACGGCAAGGCTTCATCAATAATTCACAATGATTCACTTCTTTTTGCGGGATTTGCCAATCCTTTTGAAGGAGGAAGGTACCATTCCCTGGAAATTAAAGAACTTGCCCCACCCTTAGAATCCATTGCCCATACAGAAGATGGCTCAATAATGGCGATTAAGCATAAGGAACACCCGGTCTATGGCATCCAGTTCCATCCTGAATCGGTCCTGATGAGTGATGGTTTGAAAATCATTGAAAATTTTTTGGCCCTGGTCATACAGGAGGATTAATCCTTAATAGTAAAGGCAATTGTATTCAGGACATATGTTTATTGCTTTAACCGGCACTCCCGGATGTGGGAAAACATCTGTATCCGGGCTGCTTGAGAATGAATTCGGGTATCGAGTGGTTCATCTGAACGAAATCATAAAATCCGAGAATCTTTTCGTAGAAGAAGATAAGCAACGGGACTGTGTGGTTACTGACCTTGATGTGGTAAAAAAACGGCTGTCAGTCATAGAAGAATCTGAAAATCCTGTAATTATTGACAGCCACATGGCCCATCTGATTACAGATGTTTCCATCGTGCTACGTACGGCTCCCAATGAACTCAAAAAAAGGCTTGAAAAAAGAGGCTATCAACCTGCAAAAGTTGATGAGAATATAGAAGCAGAATGCCTCGATGTTATACTTGTAGAGTCAGTTGAGAACTGTGAAATGGTATTTGAAGTTGGTACCACAGGTCGAAGTATGAGTGAAGTTGCGGGGGATGTAAGAGAGATAATCGACGGCATATCCTCAGGACATCCACCCCTTGATAAATTCAAACCCGGTGCTTTTGATTGGAGCGGGGAAATATTCTGATCACTTTTTCTTATCCGGGGGTATTTTCTCATCAGGTGTTACGCCGTAATATCTGGTCCTTGCTTTTCCCCATATGCAACCTTCCTTACCAAATATCTTGAGTTCAAGATTCTGGATCGCCTTACAAATGGGATTTCCAGCTCTTGCTCCCCTGCATACAATACAATATTTTTCACAAAATACCGGTGCTCTGTCGGTCATTAGATGTCCCCTGCATATTCCTTACACTATATAATATGCAACGAACGTACTATAAAAAATTAAGGACCGGGGGTTGTCAGAAAGTCTGATCGCTGCCGGAGACATGTTTTAATCTCCTGACACCATCGATCTCTTCAATAACTTCTGTAACAGATTCAGGAACGAATTGTTCCCACTCTTCACCGGCAATCATCTTTTCACGGATGAGAGTGCCTGAATACTTTTCCCGATGATACATGGGAGGTTGCTTTGTTTCTATGCCTGCTTCTTCAAAAAGCTCGAGGATTAGAGGATTATTGGAATAGACTATGTCAAAAGGAGGAGTCCTTGCAGTGACATAGGAAACCCAAACTGCGTTTTGCTGGATGTCATCTATGGGAACTGCATAATGTTTGATGTCCGTATCTGCAAGAGAATGACGAATCATCATTATGCGTTCACCGGCAGTAAAGGGATTCGGTGTCTCGTGGCTTCTTTGAGCGCTTCCGACACCTATTACGAGTTCATCAATATCTTTTCCAATCGTTTTTATGACCGAATAGTGGCCTTTGTGGAATGGCTGGAAGCGCCCTATATAGAATGCCCTTTTAAGATTCATGTTTTATCTGATGCCACATTCATCGAAGCTGAACTTCTCACAAACTTCAAGATAATGTTGTGAATTGTTGTTGTGTTTCGTGGTTGCCAGTTTCTTGACAAGGTCCATTCCAGGTTTTGGATCTTCCATTATCTCAAGCTCATCTTCAGCCATCTTGAAGTATTTTTCACCTTCGTCTGTACGGATCAGGACACAGTTCCATCCGTCCGGTGTACCTACAGAACCTATTGATATATCTGCTGAAACTGATGTGTAATCACAGCAGTGGTGGCAGGGATTCCTGGCATGCGGACCAACTTGTGGAATTTTGACACTGTGACTTTCGCCATCCTTTGTGTATGCCCAGAACTTACCCTTTGCGAAGTCGAATTTTACAACATCTTCAGGATTGAGTTCCATTATCTCTTTTATGATTTTTTCGGACATTACATCATGATAAAAACTTTCCATACAAAGAAGCCCTATAATAACCACGATCTTGTCATTGACATTTTCGGATATCAAGCGTGCACCGTGAGCCTGGCAGGGTACGCCGATTACACCGATTTTATCATATTGTTCGAAGGGTTCCCTCAGAGCAGAGAGTACGGAATCATATGTGTATTTGGTACCTTTGGCTCTCTTTATTTGTTCTGGATCGGTGAAGACTTCCAGTTCGGTTTCCCAGTTGTCATTGCGGGTGATTCCCACAAAGCAGTCCACTTCCCCCAATTCAAGCAGTTTGCTTGCAATTGCAGTTGTTGCACCACCGTCCTGTCCTTCGATGTCACTTTTTGCACCAAAGAAACTCCTGACATTTGCAAATTCATCCTCGACGTAACCATCCACTACGGGACAGATGCGCCCACAGGTATAGCAACCTTCACAGACATTTGGGGCAGCACCTTTGGTGTAAAGTTCCAAATTGTCCGGGTCTCTTACTTCGGCCCTTTTGTTCATGACGATGGCACCGGCAGGGCATGCTGAAACACATGCCCCGCAAGCGGTACAGACGTCATAATCAATGACCTCTAGTATCTTCGGATGAACCATCAGTTTCCTCCGATGATCTCCTTACCGATGAGTTTGATTGCTTTTTCTTTGTTAGGTCCAAGAGGTGAACCGGCAACAATCTGGGTAACACCAATGTCTTTCAGGTCATTGATCCTTTGCTTGCAGTCTTCAGGGGTTCCGCAAATACAGAAAGCGTCCATCATTTCATCAGTTACAAGGTCACCCATAAGTGCTCCGAAGTCTCCCTTGGAAATTGCAGCGCCTATATCCTTCTTGGCTGCAGGGTCGATTCCGTGACGTTCAAGCACCATGTCGGGAGAACCTGCAACGATGAAAGCAACAACGACCTTTGCAGCGTTCTTGGCTTTTGCAGCGTCCTTGTCGATAGAGAAGCATGCATAAGCTGCCACATCGATCTCGTCCATGCTGCGGCCTGCTTTGTCAGCACCTGCTTTTATTTTTTCCATTGCGACTTCAAAGTCCCTTGGGTGGGATGCATTGATCAGTACACCGTCTGCGACCTGACCTGCAAGTTCGAGCATCTTGGGGCCCTGTGCACCCATGTAAATTGGCACATCACCTGTCTTGAATGCTATTTTCGCACCGCCGAATTTGATCATGTCACCATCCATTTCAACCTTTTCCCCACCCAAAAAGCCACGAAGGGCTTCAATGGATTCCTTGGTTGTGGTCAATGGTTTGTCCCATGGGATCCCCATTGCATCAAAGGTTGCCTTGTCTCCGGGCCCAAGACCGAGGATCGCACGGCCGCCGGAAATCTCGTTTATGGAACCAATGCTGGATGCAGTAATGGCTGCATTTCTGGTGTATGGGTTTGTCACACCTGTTCCGAGTTTTATGCTGTTGGTGTTTATAGCCAACACTGCAAGGGTGGTATAAACATCACGATTGTTGTAGTGGTCTGTAACCCAAACATTGTCAAATCCCTGTTGTTCAGCAAGCTTTGCATAGTGGGCAATTTTGAGAACTGGGTCTCCTGGTACGAACTCTATTCCAAATGACATTTGAATCCTCCTATTATTCAATATATTGACGCTATTGAGGATTGCATACATATATTAAAACCTTATTGATTTTGAACGGCATTTTCCTGTTTGCCTTTATATTAGTAATCTTCCAGGCTCATTTCGAATTGCAAGTATATGATACACGCTGCTATCTTCCCCATCACCGATATACATAAATAATCATCTCTCCTCTTTTATTATGCAAATAAATACAAGGAGTTGAATCTATGGGAGTTCAAAAAGTAGGTGAAAAATACATTTGTAATATCTGTGGCAACGAAGTTGAAGTCACTGAAGTTGGTGGCGGTGTACTTATTTGCTGCGGGGAAGAAATGGAACTTATGGAGTAATCATCCTGTTAATGTATTATTTCAGAATCAATAAGGGAGTGAACCAATAATGAAATGTTTTGAATGTGAAAAAGAAAATAAAAATACTGACACAGTCAGCATCTGTATCATATGTGGCAGAGGCGTCTGTATGGACCATCTTGTAAGAGAAAAAGTTCCCGTATTGGAAGGGGAATATGAAGTGAGACTTAAATGTATGGGAGACGCCTGTGAGTTAAAGGACATGCAACCTCTACTCAAAATACTTTGTAAACCATGCCATGAGGCTTTGAAAGAAAACTTCTGAGGTGAGTACCATGATGAAATGTTATGACTGTGTTGAAGCAGGGAAAGATGTAGAAGCCGCTGCAGTATGTATTGTTTGCGGGAAAGGGCTGTGTATGGATCACTCTAAAGAAGTAAAACTACAGGTTTCAGTGGGAAAACCACCCGAGGTCAAACGTCTTCATAAGGGCCTTCCCCACTTTATGTGCAACTACTGTTTTGATAACACAGTGGAAGATTCCTTTGATTGATTCCATATAGGAGGTTTAATTGATGGCAGAACATGAGAAAGTAGTAAAGGATATCGAGGATAAGATGGGGTTTGCCCCGAATATTCTCCACACACTGAAGGAAATCGATCCCAACTTCGTTAAGAAGTACAGGAGATGTCATGACAAACTATTGTCAGACGGCGCCATGCCTGCCAAGTACAAGATACTGATGGCACTGGCAGTCGTTGCCTCCAAACAGTGTGAGGCCTGTACGGTCTCCCAGATGAAGAGCGCTCTGAAAAATGGCGCCACAGCAGAGGAAATAATGGAAACGATGGAAGTGATATCTATCACTTCAGGTGCACCTGCAGTTGCAGCATGCAGGGAGGCACTTAAGTTACTGCAGGAAAAACAGTAAGGAGGCATATAAGCCTCCTTCTGATTAATATTCACGGGGGATTCCAGAAGGGGTATACAGTGAGAATCATAGCCATATTTCTCATATTTACATTCGTTTTTGCCTGTGGAGAGGTTGTAGCAGAGGCTTCCCCCACTGAAGCAGGTACCTTATCGCATGAAGATTTTACTTCATATTCTACCTGCAACAGATGCCATGCCATCACGACCAGCCAGTGGGAAGGTAGTATGCATTATCATGCTTTTGATGACCCATTTTATAAGGAAGAACTAAAACTTGCAAGTGAAAAGACAAATGGCTCTCTGGATGTTTTCTGTACGCGCTGTCACATACCTGCCAGTGTGGTTTCAGGGCAGGTTCCCCCTATAAATAACCCTGATATTAGTGAAGAAGCTGCTGAAGGAGTGGGCTGTGATTTTTGCCACAGTGTAAAGGAGTCCTCTGAGATAGGCAATGGAGGATATGCGGTGACTCCTTCTGAGACCAAATATGGCCCCTTTGAGGATTCTGAATCTGCGTTCCATGAAGCACAGTACAGTGAATTCTATACAAAATCAGAGTATTGTGGAATGTGCCACCAGATCACCCACCCAACATCCGGTGTAGTGCTGGATGACACCTATCAGGCATGGAGTGAAAGTCCCTATGCTGAAGAAAAAGTCCAATGCCAGGATTGCCATATGACACCGGGAATCACTGAATTTGAGGCAAATCCCGGGCGTGCTGGATCAGGTGCACCCAAAAGAGACCATATATCGGTGCACAACTTCGCAGGAGCCAATGTATTTGTTACAGGGATACTGGACGAGGATGATCATAAAGAAATGGCAATCGAAAGACTTCAGGAAGCGGCTACACTAGAAATAGACATTCCCGAAAATGCGCAACCAGGCGAAGAAGTTGCCATAAAAGTCTCAATTACGAATTCCGGTGCAGGTCATAATTTGCCTACAGGACTTACTGAAGCCAGGCAAATGTGGACCCAGGTGGATATAAAAGACAGTCAGGGACGCAAAATCTACAATTCAGGAAATCTGGATATAAATGGGACTATTGAAGACAGTATTGTTTATCAGGCAATATACGCCGATGCCTCCGGCGAACCCACTTTGAAACTCTGGGAAATAACCGATGTAATCTCTGATAATAGGATTGCACCTACATCCACTGCTACAGAGATTCATAATTTCACAATACCGACAGATGCAACAAATCCCATTATAGTTGATACGAAATTGCTCTATAGATCTGCCCCCCAACACCTGATAGATGAACTTTTTGAACAAAAGGAGTATGAAGTTCCGATTGTAGAGATGGAATCCGTTAAAGGCGGAATAAACGGTGAAGTAGAATCTGAAGGAACACCAGGATTTGGAAGTGTTGTTGGTTTGATCGCATTATTAACAATTTATTTGTTTAGAAGGAATATGTAAGGAGGAAGAATATGCCACCAGTTGTAGACAAAGATAAATGTATAGGAAGCGGCGAATGTGCTGAGGTATGTCCCACAGACGTTTTTGATCTGAAAGAAGATTCCAACGGGGATACAAAATCAGTAGTTTCACGTCCTGATGACTGCATAGAATGTGAACAATGTGTGGACGCCTGTCCGGCTGATGCCATTGTACTTGAGTGAAAGGAGTGTGAAATGATGTCCGACAAGGACATTGTGAAAATACTTGGTATCTCGGGCAGTCCTCGTAAAAAGGCAACTGCCCATGCCGTGCAATATGCACTGGATTATGCAAAGGAAAAATACAATGTCGAAGTGGAGTATTTTTCTGCAAGCGGGAAAGAATTGAAATTCTGTATCCATTGCGACCATTGCATAAGGACCAAAAAGGGATGTATACACAAAGATGACATATCAGACCTGTATGAAAATATGCTCTGGGCGGATGCCTGGATAATAGGGACACCCGTATACCAGGGAAATATCAGTGCACAGACCAAAACCATAATGGACAGATGCAGGGCGGTTGTTGCAGCAAATCCGAAGGCTTTCCATAATAAAGTGGGTGCTGCACTGGCAGATGGAGGGGACCGTGCCGGAGGTCAGGAGCCCGCCCTCCAGACCATATTGAATTTTTATGTGATCAGTGAAATGTTCCCTGTTGCCGGAGGCTCCTTCGGGTCAAATCTGGGAGGTACCCTGTGGTCAAAGGATAAAGGTTCAGAAGGAATAGATGAAGATGAGGAAGGCCTACGCAGTCTGCGCCGTACAATGAAAAAACTTATTGAGACATCCAGGCAAATGAAAAGACTGGAACAATAAAGGAGAACATAAATTGCGATTTGATGTAAGGCTGATGGAAATTATTCCCAGAACCGAAGATGTGCTAAGTTTCCTTTTTCCCCGGCCAGATGATTTTAATTATGTGGCAGGCCAGTATATGTTCGTAGAACTGGAAATTGCCGGCAGCAAAGTGCGTAAACCATTTACTATCTCCAGCAGTCCGGCCAACAAGGATATCATCGAATTTACCAAGAAACTCACAGGTCATGAGTTTTCCAATGCCCTGCTTGCCCTTCAACCCGGTGATTCGGTAGGGATTGAAGGCCCATTCGGGAAAATGACCTATTCAGGAGAATATGACAAAATTGCGCTAATCAGCGGAGGAATCGGGGTCACCCCCATGATCAGTATTTCACGATACTGTACAGATAAAGGTATGGACACGGACATTGTTATGATATCCAGTAACAAAACAGAGCAGGATATTGCCTTTGAAGATGAACTGGATATTATGCAAAAACACAATCCTAATCTGAAAGTTGTACATACCTTAACCAGGGCTTCCAGTGATTGGACAGGTTGCAGGGAGCGTGTCTGTGAAAGCATGATATTGCGTGAAATTCCGGATTACAGGGACCGCATGTTCTATTTATGTGGCCCCCCGACAATGGTGAAGACTGTCAGGGAAATACTATATGAAATGGCTATCGATAAAGCAAAAGTCAAATATGAACTATTTACAGGTTATTAATTTACAGGAGTGATAATATGAAAAGAATCGCATGGGGTATTACAGGCTCAGGTGACCTTATAAAAGAGACGTATGACATAATGGTAGACATTCAGAAAAAAACTGATATTGAGTTTATGGTATTTCTTTCAAAGGAAGGGGAAACTGTAATGAAGTGGTATCGCATGTGGGATAACATACAAAATGATTTCCCCAACTTCAAAACAGATTCGGGCCCCAACTCGCCTTTTATTGCCGGTCCACTGCAGGTTGGTCACTATGATGCTTTAATAATCGCACCAGCCACAGCCAATTCTGTTGCCAAGATAGCACATGGTATTGCCGATACTCTTGTAACAAATGTGGTGGCCCAGACAGCAAAAGGACAAACCCCTATTTATGTCCTGCCTGTTGATCAGGTGCGTGGCGATGTTACAACCTATGCACCCAGTGGAAGAAAAATGAAGTTGAAGATGCGTGACATTGATGTTACCAATTCAGAAAAACTGGCTGAAATGGAAAATATGCACATATTGACAAAACCTGATGATATTTATGAACTATTGAATATAGAAGCAAAAGAGGATTAATAATAAATATCCCCTTCTCTTTTTTCAAGTTCATCCGGATTTTTTCCTTCCAGAATATGCATATTCCTGAATACGGCATACACTGCCAGAATACTGTCCAAAGCGTCTCCTTGAGTGTTTGAAATACATATATCTTTTATTTCATCATCGAGTACAATATTGAATTTTTCTAACTTATCCACAATCATTTTCCTATTAGATTCTCTGTCACTCTTTTTCCCTTTATACGGCACATATAGACCCTTTTCTTTAAGGGTGCAGGCCGGACATATCTCTATTACCCAGGGTTTTTCAGGATTCGGTGTTTGTATAGGAAGAATACAGGCAAGGTTATTCCTTACAAGAGGATTAATTATCCTTGAGATACCATGATAGGTCTGTTTGTACAACCAGAGATTGTATGCAGCAAATGGTGCGCCTTTTTCATCTTCCTTTTTACGTTTGAATTCTTTACCATCTGTTTTCTGGCGATAGTAATCCCTGAAACTTTCTGCAGATGCATGTTTCAGAGGGAAATTGATTATGAAATCCTTCCAGTTGTTTTCTTCTGTAAGGGAAGATGGTAGTGCAAAAGGAAAATCCATTCCAAAAATAGCATATTTTTCCCTGGCGATCATGCTATAAAGAGCAGCAATACAGCTCTGAGTATCATGACTTTCAGAAAAAAAGTGAGCAGGATGACAGGTGTGGATTTTGAGAAATTTATCGTGAACGCTGCCTTCACTTACCCATATTTTATTGCAGGCTTTCTTAGACCCGCTAAAATCCACACCAAATATTTTCCTTATTTGATAAGGCATCTTGCGTTTCAGTTATCCCTGTTGCCTTCGATGAAATCATTTGTCATGAGGAAGGCTTCGTCATCGTTGTATTGTTTAGGTGGATGTTTCATGAAATAAGATGCAGGGGAATAGAGAATTCCACCGGTGTCTCTTTCAAGTGCAAGTTTGCAGCAGCGTATGGCATCAATTACAACACCTGCAGAATTAGGAGAATCCTCAACTGAAAGACGTAGTTCGATATTCATGGGAACATCGCCGAAAAGTTTTCCTTCCATTCTCAGGAAACATACTTTATTGTCCTTTTGCCAGGGTACATAGTCACTTGGACCGACATGTATATTTTCATCATCCAGCCGGTCTTTGAGTACGGATTGTACAGCCTCGGTCTTGGATGTTTTCTTGGAAGACAACCTGCTGCGATTGAGCATATTAAGGAAGTCGGTATTTCCACCGGTGTTTAGCTGGTAGGTTTTTTCCAGTTTGACCCCACGTTTGCTGAAAAGGTCTGCCAGTGTCCTGTGAGTGATGGTGGCTCCAAGCTGGGCTTTGATATCATCACCAATTATCGGCAGGTTTTTCTCTTCGAACTTTTGAGCCCATTCAGGATTACTGGCAATGAAAACCGGCATATTGTTAATGAAACCAATTCCTGCCTCCAGAGCACAGTCCGCATAAAAACGTGCAGCTTTTTCTGACCCTACGGGCATGAAATTCAAGAGCATTTCAGCACCGGAATCTTTCAGAACCTGCACGACATCCTCTTTTGTGGACTCGTTTTCATCACTGGTTATGAACTTGTATTTATCATTATAATCCGCCATGTGTTCAGAAACACCATCAAGGATGTTACCCATAGTAACTTTTATGCCTTTCTCGGGAATGTCCGGACAGAATACAGCAGTGCAATTTGGTTCTGCAAAGATGGCTTCTGATATGTCTTTTCCTACTTTTCTTTTATCAATATCAAACGCAGCTACAACCTCAATATCAGAGGGTTGGTATCCTCCAATGGTCCAATGCATTAGACCGATAGCATCTGTCTCGGTTTTATCCCTGTAATAATCCAGACCCTGAATGAGAGAGCTAGCGCAGTTGCCAATCCCTGCAATTGCGATCTTTATATTCTCCATAACACTTCCTCGTAAATATGAATGCAATATGTTACCGTAACTATCATATATAATTAATCATCGAGCCATCCTCTTAATGTCGGCATTTGAATAAAAATGTTTCTGAGAATGAGTACATAAAATTACTTTTTTATCTCAATATACCTTTCCACTGAGTTGCAGTTTGGTCATAATTCAACTTTTCGAGCAGGAGTCACCTTCCGTAAGGTAGGAGAAGAAAGCGCCTGATATTTCACAAAAGTGATTTTTTATAATAAGTAAGTGAACATACTATTGTATGTTTCTCACTAAAACAATTATCCTGAAAATAGCAAATCCTGATAATGATTTGGTGGAAACTATGCAGAAATATTCAGATGGAATGAACTATGCTTCTGAAGTTCTTTTTGACAAAGGTAAACCGATTCCAGCAATGAAATTACAGCAGGAAGTATACTCCTATCTTCGTGAAACATTAAAATTAAAATCCCAGATGAGTTGTAATATCCCAAGACAGGTTGCTGGATGTTACAAAACATTGCATAAACAGAAAAAGGCAAAATGGCAAAAAGTAGAGTTTTCGCCATCCTCAATGACTTTTTCATACAAAAGGGATTTTGTGATTGATGAAGATACGGTCAAAATAACCACAATCAACGGAAGAAAACCTTATTCCATTTTGAATTATGACTATGCGAAACAGTATTTTGATGGTTCATGGAAATACCAAGCATCCAAAGTTGTAAAACA
>NZ_OBDR01000001.1 GCF_900215215.1 Methanohalophilus euhalobius
ATGTGGGCCGGTAGATCAGCTCGGAAGATCGCTACCTTGGCATGGTAGAGGCCTCGGGTTCGAATCCCGACCGGTCCACTTAAATATTTTAGAAATTTCTATATGCTCAATGATTTTTTACTATCATCTTTTTTAGAAGTAGGTCCACATAGAACCTATACAAAACATTCTTTCAGTTGATGAGTAAATTTTATCTGTAAGAATTAAAGTTGCTCGGCGATCTGCACTGCATTCAGTGCGGCGCCCTTGAGGATCTGGTCACCGCAGACAAAAAATTCCAGACCGTGGTCACCGAACACGATGTTCTGCCTTATCCTGCCGACCTCCACATCGTATTTATGGGTGGCTGTCAGGGGCATTGGGTACACATTGTTCTCGATATCATCCTTCAACTCAACACCTTCGACCGATGCCAGCAGTTTTTTGGCTTCATCCGGGGAAATTGGTTTTTCAGTTTCGACAACAATGCTTTCCCCGTGAACCCTGAGAGTCGGGATTCTCACACAGGTGCAGCTGATTGGGATATCGGGTTCCTCAAATATCTTGTGGGTTTCCCAGACGACTTTCATCTCCTCACGGGTGTAATCGTTTTCCTGAAAACTGTCAATATGGGGGATAGTGTTGAAAACAATAGGATGGACAAAGGCCTGATGGTATACCTCTTTATCTTCAAGATAGTTCCTTGTCTCATTGATCAGTTCATTCATCCCGGCGGCTCCTGCACCGCTGGTTGCCTGGTAGGTGCTGATAATGACCTTCTCCAGACCATACTCTTTATGGAGGGCATAAAGGGGGATGGCTGCGATTGCGGTTGTACAGTTGGGGTTTGCAATCAGCTTTGAATCCCCGATAGCATGAGTATTGATTTCCGGAACCACAAGAGGCACGTTGTCATCATACCTGTATGCACTGCTGTTATCAATCACATAGCATCCTGCATCGGTTGCTTTCTTGGCATTAGCCTTACTCCACGAGCCGCTTATTGCAAAAAAGGCAATGTCAAGTTCGGAGTAATCTGCCGTGTCCGCATCTTCGATGGTAATTTTTCCGAAAGGGGTCTCCATTACCTTGCCGGCGCTCCTCTGTGATGCGTAGAGTTTCAATTCTTCTACCGGGAACTTCCTGTTACTCAATACTTCGATAATTTCTCTGCCTACCGCACCGGTAGCACCCATTATTGCGATCTTGTAACTCATTTTGTATCGTCCGTTATCTGTCGGGCAATCAGATATGTCCCGAATTTTTATTGATATTTTTAATGATAGTGAATTTTGTTTTTGGGAACTGTGATGTTCACCAATTAATCTGCAATTTACTCATAAGGCTGTTTGCTGCATTATAGGATATCCATAGAATAATAATATTATCATCAAGACTTACAAACTTCTGCTATTAGTTTTGAGTCAAATCCTGATCAGCTCATAATCCCGGTTTCCAAGGCCTATTTCTTCACCGTAACTTAACTGGATATCTCCTGCGCTGTTTTTCCAGACACCTTTGAACTTGTCTTTGCCGGGTTCAATATTTTCTTCAAGTTTGGATGCAGTAAAACCCTGTTGTTCGTTTACGAGGTCCAGGCTTGCCTGGTCAATAGCCACCGGATCTGTGGATGCCAGGATGCCTATATCCGGTACCAGCGATACATCGCTCCAGGGCACGCAATCACAGTCGGGTGTGATGCGGACAAGGAAATTCATGTAGCCTATTTTTTCCTGCCTGCCGGCAACGGTGCCCAGGGCATATTCGGTTATCATTTCCATGAAGTCGGGTATATCGGCATAATTGAAATCAATCGCCTCGACCGGGCATACTGTCATACATTCTCCACAGCCTATACACTTGTCGTCATCGATAGTGGATATATTGTCGCTATTAATCTCCATTGCATCGCAGGGGCATACTTCCACACAGGTTGCGCATCCGTTACATCGTTCTGCATCAATTTCCGGATGAAGCCCTCCATGCTGCTCCATTTTCCCGGCTACTGAACCTCCGCCCATTGCCAGGTTTTTGATCGCCCCTCCAAAACCTGCAAGCTCATGGCCCTTGAAATGGGACATTACGATCATACTCTGGCAGTCAAGCAGTTCGGATGCGATTTTAACACTGTCAAAATGTCTCCCCTTTATTGGTATCTGTCGGAACCCGTTGCCCAACAGCCCGTCTGCAATTATCAGTGGTGCCCTGGTGACTTCATAGCCAAATCCATGTTCAATTGCCGTTGTAAGGTGGTCTACAGCATTGTGGCGGTATCCTGAGTACAGGGTGTTGGTATCGGTAAGATAGGCCTTTGCACCCGAAGAATGGATCTTATCCACAACCTGTCTGACGTTGACCGGACTTATGAAGCCTTCATTGCCCTTTTCCCCGAAATGCATTTTAATGGCAGTGAAATCGCCTTCATCGATGATTCTGTCAAAACCTGCTGTATCATACAATCTTTTGATCTTCTGAATTGTATTTTCACAATCTCTGCGCACTTTCAGGTCTACAAAAAAGACTTTGCTTTTCATGGGTGATACATCTATCTTCAGCACTAATAAATTTGGTGCAAAAAAAGAATTGAAGCACCCGTATTTAACGGATGCTTTTTTAGTTTATTTATCCTGTGGTGGCCAGTTTTTCTCCAGCCATCCAGGAAGTCTGCCGGAGTCTGCCGGTCCAATGAGTACCCTTGAACCCACCTTGTCCTCGACATCTCCCTGCAGACGTGCGGACAGGCCGGGCAGGATGACGGTGTTGTAGTTTGTCTTTTCCTTAAGATCAAACTTGGCATTTTCCAGAGTCTTCTTGATCTTGTCTGCGGTCAGCTGTCCACCGGCAACAGCGGCTTCCACACCGATACCCTCGGTGTCTGCCACCACAATGTAGCAGTCTATCTTGTTGGAAGAAATATCACTCTCAACTGTATAGTAGGTGAGGGCAAAGTTTGTGGTAACTATAACTGGTGAATCAGCAGTAGGTGAACCTACTTCCCATACACCCGGATCAACAGTTACAGGCTTTCTTGGATCCGTATAAATGGTATCTCTCAGGTGCACTTCAGGCAGCAATGCATAAGGCTCTATGCTGTGCATGATCATGATGTCGCCGTACTTAACAGTGAGTACGGAGGCTACCACAGTTTCCCAGTAGGATGCACTGACATCATCATCGTAGGCCATCCAGGCAGTCAGGGGAACGGCCATTATGGGATAGGCAACTTCGCCATCCCCATCTATACCTGCTCTTCTGATCTTCAGGAAATTTTCGAACGTTGTCTTCATTTCCTTGCCTGTGGGGAAGGTTCCCGGGTCAAGCACAAGGTTCTCTAGTCCCATTTCTGCAAATGTCTTTGCCATTGACTTGAGCAAGTCCAGATCATTCGGTGCGAACAGGGTTACAGGCACCTCGTATTCCTTTGCAAGGCCGGCAACTTCTTTCCAGTTCTCCTGGTTGGCTGCATACATTAGTGGCTTTTTGTCTGCTGCTACTTCCAGGGCGGCTTTTAATACTGCCGGATCAAAAGAACAGAGTACAAGTGGTAATTCTGTAAGTCCGATTACCTTTTTCACAGTATCTGCAAAAGTTTCGGGTTTGCCGGATACACACCGTACCGCTACCATATCAAGGTTGAGGAATTCTCCCACATAGAATTTCTTGAAAGTCTGGATGGTGTTGATCCTTTCCTCAAGTTCCTTATCATCCATGGTGTCGGTGACATCGTATGCATAGGCTGTCTTGTTGAAAAAGGTCAATTTATGACGGAAAAGGACATCATCTCCACCGATGGTGACTGATTTTTCACCAGTGCCAATGGTAACTTCCCTGATTTCCGGGGCAAGCAGTTTTTCCAGTTCCTCGAGTTTCTTTGCATACTTGTCTTCCTCTACCATGGGCAGACAGTCTTCGCCACTTTTGGAACGGTCGATAAGGTGTGAGGCAAAGGCCATACATGTATCTTCACCACACCTGCCACAGTTTGTTCCCGGCAGATATTTGTAAGCATCAAGGGGGCTGTTTATCTTCATATTATACCTCCGCAGTGATCCAGTTGGTGATGTCCGGGTTCTTTGCTTCAATATTGCCATAGAGAGTCTGTGTAATCTCTTTGAGCACCTGTACGGATGTTGGGTGCATCATCATGAACAGGTCATTGCCTGCAAGGGCAAGGGACAGTCCTGTAACGATCTCCCAGATGGGTCCCCTGTATTCCCTGGGTCCCCAGTCAGAATCTTCCTTAAGGGGTGATTGTTTCATCCAGGATTCACGTGCGCCCCAGGCATTTGTGGTACCGGAGGATATCGGGAAGTTAAGTTCATCGTCACCCATAAGGGCGGATAATCGTACCCTTTCCATGTTACTGTAAGCATAGTCAAGACCATATCCCAGGGCTGCTGTTGTTGGATCCATCACAATGCTTTCACGTGGGACATTACACTGCTTCATTAGTTTACGGTTGAGTTCTTTCTGAGCATTGATTTCAAGCTGGGTCCAGGAAAGGACTGCATGACCGTAATCCGTTGCCGCCTTTGCAACCCTTTCATAATCCAGGTTTAGACTTGCGGATGCAAGCAGGGCACATTCTCCTTCGGCAACCTCTGCGGCTTTTTCAAGTACTTCAGGGTCTTTCTGTGGATTTCCTGAACCACCGATTACGATAGGCACATCAACTGCCTGTAATACATCCTCTACTACCTTTGCAGCTTCTTTTGCAGGAGTATCATTGATTAAAGGATCTGTAGAAATCAGGTGAATTGTAACCATATCCGCATTATACTCATTGACAACTTTTTTAGCCCATTCTGCAGGGTCCCCCATAACGTCTTCGTAATTGGATTTGACAGCCTTTGCCATTGAGATAGGCATGTCAAAGACATCCATTGTGACATAATTACGGTTGGGCATTTCTGCATCAAAATAGAATGGCATTGCCTTTTCGCCACCCAGGGTTATTGTGTGGTCACGGCTTCCTCCGTCTGCGGAAGTTGCACCGAGGGTTACTTCCTGGATAGGTGTATTCCATTCGCTACTTCTGGCAACATCGAATTTAGCCTGCAACAGTTCCTCTATTGCAGGTTCTGTCTGTAATGCTGCAGCTTCTCCTCCGGCTCCAAGACACTGTGCAAAGAGTTGGTCTACAGGATAGCCCAGCATTCTGGCGATGTTTGCCACATGAAGGGAGATCTGGGCGGCTTCATGGCCAAGGGCATAAGCCATAGCCGGATTCATTCCCCCGCCTCCCTGTATATCAAGTTCTATGTCACCTTCAATAGTAACCCCTTCCAGGGATTCCACATCGAGGTCTTTTAAGATATTATTAAGGTCTGAAAGTTTGAGTTTATCTGACATTCCACTTCCACCATCTGATTATTTATTATAATCCAAGTTTTACTGCGATTCTTTCAACTTCGATAACGGCTTTCGAATCTTCGGGAAGGTCATAGAGAGCTTCCCCTGCAAGATCTCTCTCTGCAATACTTTCATCCGTTGGAACAAGGCCTATTAATTTCAGGCCAAGTTCATTCGCAGTTTTCTGGATCTGTTCTTTATTGTCTTCTGTGACTTTATTTGCGACCACATGGATATTGCGCACATCTGTTTCCAGCTCATGCACAAGTTCACTGATTCTCTCGGCAGTCCCCATTCCTCTGCGGGAACCATCGGTAACCACCAGGAGATCATCTATATTCCTGATAGTCTTCCTGCTGAAGTGTTCAAGACCTGCTTCCATATCCATGATAACCACGTCATAGTTTTCGGTCAGGCGGTCCATTATCCCCCGCAGCAGATTGTTTACATAGCAGTAACAACCTGATCCTTCGGGCCTTCCCATAACCAGCAGGTCATAGTCAGGTAACTCGTTGAGTGTCTCGTATATCCTGGATTCGAATATCGATTCCTTGTTGATATCTGGTGGCATGTTGTCTCGTTCATTCATCATGTATTCCTTGATGTCACCGATGGTACGGTCTGCCTCACATCCCAGGGTTTCCGGGAGATTGGTATCCGGATCAGCATCGATTGCCAGGACAACCTTATCACTTTTTGTCAGATGGCGCAGCAGAAGGGTCGTTATGGCCGTCTTCCCGGTGCCGCCTTTACCTGTAATCGCAATGATTTTTGTCACAGAGAAACCTCTCTATTACTCGTTCTTCTTAATGATTACCTTATCAACAGATACCTTTGCATTTTTGAGAATGATCTTTACACCACCACTTCCGGAAGTTGGCATGGCTGGCATATTCATTGGCATTGAGGCAGGCATCTGCATGGCGGGAGCGGCTTGTTGTGGAGTTTCTTCTTCCTCTGTAGCCTCCTCCTCTTCTTCCTTTTCCCATCTATTGACAATTGGATGGTTCTTTTCTTCCAGGAAGTTCCTGAGTGTTTCCAGATCTGATACGTCTTCTTCAGTAGCAATCTTGTCTGCAATGTCATCCGGTATATCGTCAGATACACGGTCTTTGAGATGTTTTGGCATCCAGACCACACGTTCCCATCCACCGTCAGCTTGGATGAACTTGGGAGAACGGAAGTAGTTGATACCAATTCCCAAAAATCCACTGATCTGTTTTCCTCCTCCTGTCTGCCCGGCCATCGTGGAGAAGGGGAGTCCGTTTGGTGCAGCTCCTGTAAAATCCCTGTCTACCCATCCGATACCGTCAACCTCGGGTATATAGAAACCTACAACTTCAAAGCATCCGCAGGATGTGTGTGGATGGTCCAAGAATGAGTGAAGTTTTATACGATCATATTCCCCGCTTGACAGGGATTTTGCAGTCTCGTTTACACCGGTATACTCACCGGATTCTTCATCTATTACATCCCCTTTAGGTATTGCGAATTGGGGCCCTTCAGGATCGACCTTGGCGGCTGCCCTGCCGTCAAACCAGTTGATAGCACCACAGAGGGATATCCTGTCCGGGGTTATTACACATACATTGGACGGTGCAAAAGATTGACAGAGAGTACATCCATAGAACGTATCAACATCCTCATCGTGAAGATTACGGGTCCTGTCATCCCTGGCCTTGTATTTGGCTTTTGCCTCGTCCATGAGTTTTTCAATCTCGTCCTTGTCCGTGATATAGGTAGCTTCCACCTTCTCTATGAACGGGAGTTCGTTCTTGAAAAGCATCATTATTGCCTGAGCAATAGATTCAAAGGAGGTAACACCTTTTTCCACAGCCTCTTTGCTTAAACGAACCCACACATCATAACGCTGGTTCAGGTGCATAAGCCCCTGTATATAATTCTGGAAATCGTGGTTTCTTCTTTCCACAATGGATTCAAGGTCTTCTTCAACAAGTTCCCCGGCAATCTTGTATATCATGGCAAAAGGGTATCTTCCTCCCTCTTCCATATCCTGGATGTCCGGACCGATCATGTTAAACTTGCCGTCTACCACATCATCCATCTCAGCTGCCTTTACAAGTTCAAAACCAATGGATTTGGGACCTGAAAGTTCCACGTACATATCATTTTTTCTGATTCTTTCTCCTTCAAACATTGGAGAAATTTCAAAAGGAAAATCTTCAGCCATTGTTAATATCCTCCTTCTTTAAAATTCAAAGGTTATCAATAAGTTCGTCCAGTGCTTCCAGATGTACTTCAGGTGTAACATTACCAAAAGACAAGGTAGCATTTTGGGTATAATGTTTTCCTATGTTAATTGTTTTCAGGTCTGAAAAATTCTTCAGTCCTGAAAGGACCTGATTAATATAATATTTTTTATGTCCAAGCAGGATTATCAGATCATAACATCCGTTATCATCCAATCCGGCCCATTTTGGGTCACAAAGAAAAGAACCAAGGAAATGGATGTTGATATATTTTGCATCCACTCCCTCTTCATCGATAAATCCTTTTATGGAATGCCCGGTAGCAGCTACAGGGATACCCTTCTTTGCTATGGCTTGTGCACGGGCAAGGAGTTTTTCCTCCAGGACCTCCGAGCCAACAACGAAAAGAGGCCTTTTAGCTTTTTCGATCATTTTTGCTACAATAGCTGGCTTTGTACCCCTGGCAGATTTAGGCCCATATGTTGTATAGACCTTCAGGTTTTTTGAAACATCAGCCATTTTTAAGCCTCCTTGCACAATCTTTCCACATTGGTGGGTTGGGCCGATACATCCAGTTTACTGGTGGGTCCGGATACAATCTTCTTTTTATTCCAATCGATATCCCATCCGTATTCCTGCTCAAGTTTCTTGAGGAATTCTTCACGTCTTGCAAGTGGCAAGTCTGTTTCATTCCTTACATACTTGTACCAGTCATCAGGCATTATTCCCAGGTATTTTTCACTGAGCTCAATGTAATGAGTCAGTTTGATCATTCTTCCCATGTTGTTGTCACTTGGACGGATACAGTTCTTGGCAAGCATAGGCATCATTTCATCAATGGTTTCTGCGGTTGTAAGCAGGAACTCCGGAGCTGGCGGGATATCCATTGTTTCCCCGTTTCTTGCATCAAGGACCTTCCATTTATCTTCTTCATAGGGTTTGCCTATGAGTGCTCTGCGGTATTTTGAACCGTGAGGACCAAGGATTACAGGAATTCCAAGCCTGTTGCAGCCGGTTCCAATTGAAGATGCTTTCTGGGAATATGCTCCCCATGCTACGCCAACCGCTCCAACACGATTCAGGATATAATCGGCGATCTCTTCGTAGTTTCCTGTAATGTTACGTTGCGCAAAGATTGCGGCAACTTTTATGGTAGCAGCTGTGATATGGGAATTGGAAACACATGAGCCCACGTTGATGAGATTTCCTTTCTGGAACTTTGCCGGATATTTCTCGTAAAGGGTCTCCCCGTCATCGTTCTGATACATGCCAAGGTCCATTGCAGAACATCCCGACATCAGGACAATATAGTTACGCCTCAACATTTCATCGGCTATCCGATACAGGTCTTTTGTTCCATCCGGATAGTTTGAACATCCAACCATTGCAATGATACCGGGTGTGGTACCCATAACAAGATTGACGCCTTCTTCACGGATTTCAGGGTCACTTATCTGGCCACGTCCGACACGAACTTTGCCCCTTTCTTCCCGGATTACTCTCTGGGATGCCTTTTCAATTACATTGAGGACAGGTATATCCTTTGGACATGCCTGCTCACATCTGCCACAGGCTACACATTTGTCATGAAGTATTTCGAAAGGCCTGAGGTCACCTTCTTCAGCAGCGGTCATGGCATCGCTGATTGGCAGGTTTGTCGGACATTCGAGTTCACATGTAAGGCAATGTACACATCTGGAGGTAAGTTCGTTGAACTCCTCTTCGGTAGGTAGGGATACGACACCTTTTTCCTTGCGAATTTTTGACATTTCCTGTGTAAGTCTGGGGGCAACCTCACCGAGTTTTTCAAAGTCAAGTATCAGGGCACCATCATCCCTGCCGGATTTGAGATCATCGATGATATCCTCTATATCATCTTCGGACCTGTCAGGCAGTCCATACATGATTTTATCATTGGTTGTGATGACAGGCATCATAAGCTCCCGTGCTTCCCTTAGCACGTCGGCGCGTACACACTGTTCATCGACAACAATAACGTCAGGAACACCGGAACGTATCATCTTGAGTTCTTTGGCAAGGGTTCCGACAACCTTGGCCTTTGGTACGTCTCCTCCCTCGGTCCTGTATCTTGTCATGTCCAGAGCGGTACAGCACAGACCACAAAGCTCCATTTTGTCGGTCAGGTCATGGTCTTCCATATAGTCTATAATGTTGGTTACTCCGGCAACGTTATGACCGATTACCAGCAGGACAGGTTTTTCGGAGTCAATAGTTCCCATACCAATTTCTGATAGGGGCGCGTTTTCATCCGCTTTTGGCATTTCCAGACAGGAAATCTGTGCGATATCGGAAACTTCCATTCCTACATGATCGAGCATTCCACCATGCATCGCCTTGGATTCAAAATCTATTGCCTCTCCTTCCTGTCCTACATGGACACATGCAAGAAGCTGGACCAGTTGTTCCTCCACATAACTCAGGGCGCCTTCCAGATCACCGAGAGTTTCAGGTTTTTTGCCTGTAACCATCTGGACATTGGGAGCAATTATATTTGTTTGTCCAACTTTAAGCGGATAATCTGCTCCATACTTGTCTATCAGGTGGTGGAGTAGGTGTCTTCCGTGACCGGAGTGAGCTGATGCTCCTGTAATCACACGCAGCATGAATTCTCTGGCATTATGGCCTTCCATGTTGATACCACATGCTCCTTCCTTGTTCCCGGTAAGGTCACAGGTACCGAATGTACAGTAACAACACTGGTCACACATAGGTGTATAGACCGGGTTGTATCTTTCAAGAAGTTTATAGTCCCAATCCCTCAGTCCGGAGATGTTGGGTTTTACAGTAGGGCCGACTTCTCCTTCTTCAGCGGCGGTTTTTTCGATAGCACCCACAATGCTTCCGATGTTGATCTGGACGTTTTCCAGGTCACTGACAGAGAATGTCCCTGTTTTAAGTTCACTCATCTATATATTGTCCTCCTGGGTGTCCCATTGCTATAAACTGTATAGCTTTGATGGGAGCGTTATAGTTTGATAAAAAGTTAATAATTTATACAGTAGTGGACTGTGTCATTATTAATGTAGGTTCAGTATATAAGTCTTTCCGGTATTTATCATGATTATAATAGATAATTCTTTTTATTTGTTTGCGGCGTTAATTCAACCTGCTTTCTGATTATGGAAATAGATTTATTTACTTTTGCATATGTGTTTAGGTAGGAGGATATTTTGGATAATCAATGCTGGATATGCGGTGAAAAGGAGCCAGTGATGTATACATGCCGCTACTGTGGCAAAACATTTTGTTCTGGTCATCGTCTTCCTGAAAGACATGGCTGTGAAGGCCTGGGCGATGGGACTCGTTTCAGCTCTGCACAAAGTGCAGCTGGAAGTAGTGGTACCAGAGGACGCAGTACTTCCGGTACAGATCAAATTGTGAAGGATTTTTTTAAAGAAGCTACCAAAAATGCTGCAAAAGGTGCGGCCGGGAGTGCATTTAACAGGACTAAACGCTCCTTTTATTCTAGCCCTTCAATGGCCATAATAATTATATGTATATTTTCATTTTTCCTGGAGCTCCTGCTGGGCCAGCCATATTACACTTTATTCCAGCTTGAACCGGGTAATATTCTATCCAGGCCCTGGACTTTGATTTCTCATATGTTTCTCCATGCAGGTTTTGCTCATCTGTTTTTCAATATGCTTGTTCTCTATTTCTTTGGCAGGATACTGGAGAGGCGTATTGGCAATTCAATGTTTATTTACCTGTATTTTATTTCCGGGATAGTTGCAGCTTTAGGTTTCATCGCAACGACCTCTACCAGTTACCCGATGGTCGGGGCCAGTGGGGCAATAATGGGTGTTTTTGCAGCCCTTGCCATTCTTGAACCAAATCTGCCCGTATATGTCTTTTTCTTCCCAATGACTATCAAATCTGCTCTAATACTCTTTGTGATAGTGGACTTATCTTTCATGTACGTGAATATTTCCGGCGATATGATAGCACATGCAGCTCACTTGAGCGGAGTTTTTGTCGGCATCATTGTGGGGCGCAGACTTAAGAAGAACCTAAAGGTTTCCCGGGGTTCCTTATACAGGCGGTGGTGAGATTGGGCTCTATAAGGCATCTTTCTTTACTGTATCCTAGGCCACGTGAAGGGGAAGAAATTCCCGTGCAATTTATTGACATGGAAAAAAAAATTGCAGCCTGGTCACCTGAAATTAGAAAGACTTTATACTTTGACTCTTTTGAACAGGCCGAAGGATTAAAAAGAATAAGAGAAGTATTTGTTTTAAGGGTGTATAACTGGTACCGTGATGGCCAATCTATCATTGAGTTGACAAATGACGAAAGAATGCAATTTGAGGATATTTTCAATAAATTTCTCTTATACAGGGGAGAAATTATGTACAGGAGAAAGAAAGAAGGAAGGAGGTACAAAAACTATTTCGTACTTGTGGATGATTCATATTCCAAAAAGAATGTAAACGAATGGTTGCTTGCTGAAAGATTATAAGGTTTGCAGGTCCTTAGTTGTTATTATAATCATTAATAGTAATTATGGTTAATTGTTGTTGATACTGTGGTTGCACATATTTATTGTTATAATGTTTATACCTGCAATAAGAGGCAATATGCAGAATGTAAAAACCGGATTTAATTCTATAGTCAAATATCTGAGTACTAAAAAGGAAATAGGGCGACGGAGTATTGGACTTCTTGTAGATGGTCCCAATGTTCTGAGAAAGGAATTTGATGTAAACTTAGAAGAAATAAGGGATGTATTGAAAGAGTACGGTAATGTCAAGATAGGACGTGTTTTCCTTAATCAGTATGCTTCTAATAAACTTGTAGAAGCCGTGGAAAACAATGGTTTCGAACCTGTTATTTGTTCAAGCGATGTGGATGTAAGGCTTGCTGTTGAGGGAATGGATCTTGTTCATAATCCCAATATCGATACTCTTGCACTTGTGACAAGAGATGCTGATTTTAAACCCTTATTGAATAAAGCAAATGAACACGGCAAAGAAACTATAATCTTTGGTGTAGAACCTGGATTTTCAACTGCCCTTAGGAATTCTTCTGACTATGTTGTAATTTTGAATACAGGAGGGGTTTCGATACCTGAAGAAGAGATGTCTTAAATATCATCATCTCTTTTACAGGATCTGATATCATCGATCATTTCTTCCAGATGTGGCCTTGTAATTCCACCTTTGATTTCTGTACAATTCTTTATTTTCTCCATTAATGCACATAATTCTTCGTGTTCAAGGGAATATCCCATGTCCTTAATTATTCCTTTTAAGGCCTTCAGTCCTGTATGCTTACCGACTACAAGGTTTCGGACCCCACCCACCATTTCCGGGGAAAAGAGTTCGTAAGTCCGCGGCTCTTCCAGAATTGCCATGACGTGTATCCCTGATTCATGCGTGAAGGCATGTTTGCCCACAATAGCCTTATTCACGGGAGTTGTCAGACCGGAATAATCTTCAACTTTTCTTGCAAGACCATTAAGATGTGTGGTATCGTAGTTTTCGATTCCGTACTGTACACGAAGGGCTACAAGTACTTCTTCAAGAGGAGCGTTTCCTGCTCTTTCTCCGATACCATTTACGGTGGTATGGAGTTGCTTTGCTCCTGCCTCAGCTGCTGCTAAAGTATTTGCAGTGGCAAGTCCGATATCATTGTGACAGTGAATGCATATGGGTGTATGTACCTTTTCTTTTATCTTTTCAACCATGTATTTGGTAGTTGAAGGATTCAATATTCCTATGGTATCAGCGATGCTCACATAATCAACATTGTATTTTTCTGCTTCCTGGAATGCATGTTGCAGGGTGGGTATGGGTGTACGCGTTGCATCCTCTGCGGCAAACCTGACTTTAAGTCCATGGTCTTTTGCATATTCTACTGCTTCCATTGAGCAACCCAGTACATCGCTGCAGGAGCGGTGATATTTGTGTTTCAGGTGAAGGTCTGAAAGAGCTATGAAAATGCTCACTATATCGGCATCACAATCAATAGCAGCATCTACATCCCCTATGATGGACCGGGCCAGGCAACACGTTTTTGCATTCAGCCCCATATTGCTAATTTCCTTCATGGTTTCTTTTTCAGAAGAAGAAACGACAGGAAATCCGGCTTCAATAATCTCGACACCAATTGCATCCAGTTCACTTGCCAGGTCCATTTTCTCTTCTTTGGTAAATGCAACACCGGGAGTTTGTTCACCGTCCCTGAGGGTCACATCACATATTTCTATATCCAGAGGTTCGATATCAATAAAATCCATCATTTCATTTCTGGAATATTCTTTATTTGGAGCCATGTTATCGCTATCCGGTCCTATCTTTACTTTTATATTTAAAGATATGTGTTTGTATCATCGAAGTTTTGACTGTACTTTTTCATAGAATCCACTACGTTCAGTCACTACAAAACGAGCAGGATTTTTTGCTTTTGTAAGACAAATGGTATCATCTTTTTTCATTGTGTAAGTATGCTGTCCATCGATAACAACAGCAGCTTCCTTTTCCGGAATAGTTATTTCGACCTTTATGGGTCTGTCAGAAGGTACCACCCAGGGGCGGGCTGAAAGTTTGAATGGGGCAAGAGGTACTATGAGGGTAGCATTGACCCTGGGATCCAGAATAGGTCCGCCGGCACTCATAGCATAAGCTGTGGATCCTGTGGGGGTTGCGATCACTACTCCGTCAGATCTGAACTCTTCTATCATACATCCGTCAACCGTTACCCGGAATGTTAGTATCTTGGCAGGTCTGGCTGTGGTTAGTACAACTTCATTTGTGGCACAGGGTAACTCTTCACCGTTGAGATTGACTGCAATACGACAACGTTCGGTATATTCGAATCCTTCCAGCACTTTCTCGATCGTAGGAATTGCCTCTTCAGGCATCACATCCACAAGGAAACCCAGCATACCCATGTTTATTCCCAGAAGTGGCAGTGGATCATCCATCCTGGATATGCTGCGCAGAACAGTTCCGTCTCCTCCGATTGAAATCATCAGGTTGGCACCTGCTTCTTTCATTTTTTCCACAGGCATTCGTTCTGTTTCAGGAAGATTAAGCATGTCAAAGGACCCCTCATCCAGAAAAATTTTAATTTGTGAAGTGAACCTTTTCACAATAGTCTCAACCATTTCCAGGGCTTGCGGACTATCATATTTAGAGGTTATACCAATTTTATTTACTTTCATCTTTTCTCCCCACAAAATTGAGTATGTCCCTGTGGGCATGTCCGTTTGATGCTATCATGGAAAGCCTGTTTACAACACTATCCTGAAGATGTAACTCTGTACCTTTTCCGTTGGTTACCTTTCCATTTGTTTCTTCAAGGATAAGTTTTCCTGCAGCAACATCAATCAGTCTCAGTGAATTCCTGATATCTACAAAAGCATCAAGTTTACCGCAGGCAACATAGCAGAGTTCCAGAGCCACACTTCCCAGTATTCGAACCCTTCTTACTTTTCTGGAAAGCTCCAGGGTATTTTCTACATTGTTACGGTAACCGTAAAGACTGACACTGAAATTTTTTAATAGTTTTCTGTTGGATGTATTTATTGGATTGCCATTTAGATATGCTCCTTCACCCTTATATGCATGGTAGATATCACCTGTGCAGAGATTTTTAACATATCCAAAGTAGATTGAAGAAAGGTCCGCATTGCCAACAGCAATGGAAGTTGAATAAAACGGGATTCCGTGGGCTGCATTATATGTGCCGTCAAGAGGGTCGATTACAAAAGTGATTTCAGGTTTTTTATCAGGAATGTATTCCCCATACTCTTCGCTGAGGATGCGGCAATTGCCATAACTTTTCAACACTTCAAAAATTGCCTTTTCAGCCCTGTCATCGATCAGCCTTGTACGAGTTCCGTCCGCTCCCATGTAGACGGATTTGTATGCTTTTCTTTTTCCGACAAGGTCCTTTATAGACTCGTTAGCCTCTTTTGAAGCATGATTGCAAACTTCAAGGAGACTTTGTATCGATTGCATAAAAAAGATGGGTATTAGATACCCATTGCTTTGTTAGTTTTTGCTACGGACTTTGTTCCGTCCTTTTCAACTTCCATCACAGCACGTATTGCATCGACATTTTCGGGAATCACATCTGATTCCTGGTGGATTCCCTGGAAGAAGTATAGTTCTCCTTCATATATCGTGATAGATTCGTTCCATACACAGTTTTCCCACATGTCAGACCTTGGGCGGTTCATATCACGAGCCATTTCCATTACCTCAGCCGTGGAAGTTATGCCCTGTCCGACAAAACGCACACGGGATTGTTTGGCCAGTAACGCTTCTACTTCTTCCGCCGTACATTCGCTATTCAGTTCCATGTTGATAGTGTGCAGGTGCATAAGTGTAGTAGGAAGTTTCACAGCTGTAGTAGCGATATCGATGTCGGGGAGGACGGTTTTGACATCCGGCCCGTGATGGGACGGCAGTTTTATGGGATTGGGGACAATAGCATTGATCGGTCCTTTCTTGATATCCGCCGGGTCAGCAGCCCTTCTCATCAGGGTCACTCTTGCTTTGTTTACTCCAAACTCGTCATCAAGAGGTTTGATGACCCTGCAGAGGCCGGTCGTATTACAGGATACCACCCGTACAAAATCCCTTCCTAGTGCTTCTTCATAATTGCTCTGTGCATTGAATGAACAACCTGCAAGTTCGTGGTCTTCCCCACCCTGCCAGATAGCTTTGACACCTGCTTTTTCGTAAATTGGCTTGTTCTTTTCACCAATTCCACCGGGTGTACAGTCTACAATGACATCTGCCCTTTCAAGCATATCATCAATGGAACCTTCAACTTCAAGGTTTGCCTTTTCCATCCCCTTAATCCGATCTTCAGGTGCAAACACATCATATCCCTTTTTCTTTGCCATAAAAGCTTCAAAATTAGGGCGGGTCTTTGCCACTCCAATAATTTCCATGTCTTCCTGGACGCTTACAGCGTCTGCAACTCTCTTTCCGATGGTTCCGTAACCGTTTATTGCAACTTTGACTGTCATTTTATGTACCTCCCTGTAATGTCGGCTATATATAGTTAAAGGGATTTGCTCCTATTCCCCCGGTTTTGATCATTAATCATTTCCGAGTATTATAAGCTCTCCCTTTGAGAAATTGATTTCCTTTATCGAACCCTGGACATTTTCTCTTTCACCGAATATGCCTGTAAGTTCAATTTCGTCTCCTTCCACAATTACACGTGTAGTTGACTCCATAATAATATCTCTATTTTCTTCTCCCCTTTCCAGAATCGCTTTTAGTTCACACATAACTTCACCTCATGAGTTTGGCAACCGAATAACCTTTCTCAAGGCCCATGTCCAGCGCAACACTTTCGCATTTTGTCTGCAGCAGATAAGCAATGGAGCCATATTCCTTCTGTAAGGTTTTCGTAATTTGCCATACCTTTGCTGATAATAAGACTTGTTTTGTTAAAAGCCTCTAGTAATTCTTGCGGTGCCTCATCAAAAGCAACTCCGATTGCATTACAGCCTCTATTCAAAACGCTGTCGCCTCTATCTTCCATGTTTTATGAATATAATTTTTGGATAATAAAAACTTATTTTAAAAAAATTCCTCTTCTCTTCTCATTAGTGCCATTATATTTAATAAAGTACAATTTAGAGTATTTTACTAGGTTGTTATAGTATATATTTAATTTGACTTAGTCAGTAATCCTACTTTTTAATTAATGTTGTTCTGTATATTACGTAACTTCGTATACTATTACGATAAAGAATCAATAATCACTTTTACTTGTTTTGATGAATAATCCACATTAAATTTTTCTTTTATAATTGCCTGTACATCAGAAGTTTTCCATTTCCTTTTTTCCCGAAGTATATTTTTCAGTTCGTACTTCTGTTCTTCACTGAGCTTTGAAGGTCTGCCACCTCCATATCTGGGAAATAATCCGGGATATCCATCCCGATTCCATCTTCTCTGCCATATGTAACCAACCCTTTTTGTGACGCCTGTTTTTTTTGCAGATTCTTCCACTGAAAAACCTTTGTATCGATATCTTATGAAGTACAACCGAGTCAAAACTTTTGTAAGGTATTCTATGTATCTTATCCTTTTTTCCAGGCTTTCCATGCTCATCTTTTCTTTAATAGGATACATTTCTTTTTTTGGCATGCCCTTTGGTTGTGTTTTTAAGTATAAATAGTTATGTTCGATACTAAAAACATTTATATAAAATAAATAATCAGGTTCTTAGTAGTTGTTAGCCGGCAGATAGTTTCCTTTAAGGACACGCCGGTTATCTATAATATATAAATAAGGTGATTTAATGGGAAAACAGGAAATGTATGATAAACTCAGAGATGCGATTGTCAACCAGGACATCAATGGTACTGGTCCCCTCGTCCAGGAAGCCCTGGATGCAGGTTTAACTCCTTTCGAGATCATCAATGATGGTCTGTCTGTGGGTATGAAGATCATCGGTGACAAATTCGAAGCCGCCGAAGTCTACCTTCCCCAGATAATGATGTCTGCCAAGGCCATGAAAGCCGCCATGGAAATTCTTGATCCACTCCTTGCAGAGGATGAGACCTCAGAATCCGTTGGAACCTGCATCAAGTTCGTCCAGGAAGGCGACATCCACGATATAGGTCACAGGCTTGTTGGAACCATGCTCGGTGCAAACGGTTTCACCGTTGTCGACATGGGTGTTGACGTACCCAACGACAAGGTCATCGAAGAAGTAGCAGCCCACAAAGGCGAGAAACTTCTGCTTTCCGGCTCTGCCCTTATGACCACTTCCATGCTCGGCCAGAAAGACGTCATGCGTCTGCTCGAAGAAGAAGGTCTGCGTGACTCTGTAAAAGTAATGTTCGGTGGAGCTCCGGTCACAGATTCCTGGATTAAGGAAATCGGTGCTGACGCAACAGCAGAAAACGCAGCAGAAGCCGCAAACGTGGCTCTTGACTTAATGAAAAAATAAAACAGGGAGGATTAATTTATGACATTTACCAAATCCGTAACTTGCTATGATTTTTATGACCGTGCCCAGACCGGTGAGAAATGCACCCAGGATGACTGGGACTTAATGACCATCCCGATGAAGTCAATGGAACTGAAGCAGAAATACAATCTTGACTTTGGTAAGGAATTTGTTCCAACCGACAAGGACCAGATGGAAAGGCTGTTCAAAGCCGGTTTCGAGATGCTTCTGGACTGTGGTATCTGGTGTACCGACACCCACCGTATCGTCAAATACACAGAAGACGAGATCTGGGATGCAATCAACAATCCGCACAGGGAATTCCAGCTTGGTAGCGGTCGTGACGCAGTCTACTGCCGCAAGCGTAGTGTAGGTGACAAGAGAAAACCAATCGTGCAGGGTGGTCCAACCGGTTCCCCAATATCTGAAGATGTCTTCATGCCTGTGCACATGAGTTACGCTCTTGAGAAAGAATGTGACACCATCGTCAACGGTGTAATGACCTCTGCCCGTGGTAAATCTCCTGTACCCGGCAGTCCTTACGAAGTTCTTGCATCCAAATCCGAAACCCGGCAGATCAGGACCGCCGCTTCCATGGCAGGTCGTCCCGGTATGGCAGTTTAGGGCCCTGAGACTTCTCTGTCTGCCCAGGGTAACATCGGTGCAGACTGTGCCGGTGGTATGAACTCCAACGACAGCCACGAAGTCTCCCAGCTGAACGAACTTAAGATCGATCTTGACGCAATCGCTGTCATTGCCCACTACAAGGGTAACAGCGACATCATCATGGATGAACAGATGCCTATCTTTGGAGGCTACGCCGGCGGTGTTGAGGAAACAGCCATTGTCGATGTTGCAACCCACCTGAACTCCATGGTAATGAGCAGTGCCAGCTGGCACCTTGATGGTCCTGTGCACATTCGCTGGGGCTCCACCAATACCCGTGAGACCCTTATGATCGCAGGTTGGACATGTGCCACCATTTCCGAGTTCACAGATCTGCTGTCCGGTAACCAGTACTATCCATGTGCAGGTCCATGTACCGAGATGTGCCTGCTTGAGGCTGCTGCCCAGTCCATGACCGATACGGCATCCGGTCGTGAGATCCTGTCCGGTGTTGCATCTGCAAAGGGGGTCATAACTGACAAGACTACCGGTATGGAAGCACGTATGATGGGAGAAGTCGCACGTGCAACCGCTGGTATGGATATCGATACTGTCAACCAGATTCTGGATAAACTTGTAGCAAGCTATGAAGGCGATTATGCCAATGCGCCTGCAGGCAAGACGTTCCAGGAATGTTATGATGTTGCAACCGTTACACCGACCGAGGAATACGTCAAGGTCTATGACGGGGCAAAGAAGAAACTCGAAGACCTGGGTCTGGTGTTCTGAGACCACTGGTCAAGATCGGTATATGATACCGATCTTGTTTTTCCCTTTTTTATACAGAAACTATTAATAATATACACTTCCATCAGCTATCCGATATAATGGGTTCTTCGCTAAGTGATACGGTTTGGCTTTCTGATAAGAGATTAAATCTCTTGCTTCTTTTAATGGAAGGTCCCAGGAACATCGATCAGATCAAGACATCTCTGAATGTGACTTCCAGGGGGATGATGCCCCAGATAAAAAAACTGAAAGAGAAGTACCTGATAGTTGAAGAGGGTGATCAATACTGTCTTTCCACGATTGGGGAATTAATTGTTGAGAAAATGCTTCCTCTCTTGAACACGATAGAGATGGTGAACAATGATAATGCCTATCTGGAAGAACATGACTTAAGTGAACTACCACCAAAATTATTTCGCAGGCTGTATGAACTTGGAAATTACCTTTTGATTGAACCAGACCTGAACCATACATTTGAAATTCCCCGGGAATTCACTGAAAACCTGCTCAAGTCCAAAAATATAAAATCGATAATCTCTTTTTACCGACCGGAATATCCTGATATTTATTGTGAATTAATGGAACATGCAGAGAGCATGTCATTGATTATGACACCACCGGTTTTTGAAAGAATGAAGCAGTCATGCAATTCTAAAATGACCCGCCTTATAAGGGCTCCGCATATTCATGTGTATATTTTCCCGGAAAATAGCAGACCTCCGGGCCTTGACACTTCAGATTGGTTTACTTACATAAGTTTTCTTGATAAAAACGGCCGTTATGATCATAAAGATATAATGAGTTTTGACGAGAGTGCCCTTAAATGGGGAGATGAGCTTTTCGACTATTATTGCTCTCTTTGTGAAAAGATTGAAATTTGAAGGATATTAGATGACTCCACATGAACTTATTGACACTATTTTTCTTTCCGACAAGAGAGAAAGATTCCTTTTGCTTTTGCTTGAAGGTCCCACTGATATAAAAAAAAGTAAAGAGCATCTAAATGTAACCTCTTCCTCCATTCTTCCTCAAATCAAAAAGTTACGGGAAAAAGGCCTTGTCTTCAAAGATGATGAGGGGATCTATGACCTTACAACTACCGGGCGCTTGATAGTTGAAAACCTGTCACCACTTGCATGTATGCTTGATGTTTTTGATTCAAAGGAGTATTACTGGGACACACGCGATATGGAGGCAATTCCCCGCCATTTGGTGGAAAATATAGGTCAGCTGGGTGAAGTTGAAGTTATTGAACCCGATCTTGACCACATGTATGATCTGCAACTGCAGTTACATTCAAATATGCTCAAATCCAATTATATTAAATGTCTGATTTCTTTTTTCCATCCTGATTATGTTGAATTTTTTAATTCCCTTTCTTCTGCAGGCAAGAATCTGGAATTGATTTTTACGGGTTCAGTAATGGAAAGAATACTGGCCGAATCGCCTTCAGATATACAAAAACTGATCGAGCAGGAAAATGTTGATATAAGGCTTTTCCGGGAAAACGACTACATTCCTTCATTGATTATTGGTGATGATTTTACTTACTTCTGTTTTTTCAATAAATCACACATGTATGACCACAGGGACATAATAAGTTTCACTGAGGGATCAATTGAATGGGGGACACAGCTATTTGTTTATTATCGTGACCTTTCTGTTCCTGTTTCCTCTGAGATGCTGTCTGAAATCATAAACGGAAGTGAGTGATTTGGCATGGAAAGACCTGTCACTGAGGTTTAAACTTGTTCTTTATATTGTGGTCAGTGTTTTTCTCATCCTGTCTATTTCATCTTCAATAGTCATATCAACGGTTACTTCACAGGAGGAACAGCTCGCTTATGACCAATCTGCTAAAATGGCACAAAGTTATGCCAACCAATTCAATGCAGATATGAAGTCCAATATGGCTATTGCAAGGGATATAGCCACCACAATGGGGGCTATTCATGATTCTTCTACAAGAGAAGAAGCCAACGATATAATAAGAAGTATACTTGAGGATAATCCTCAGCTGATAGGAACTTATAGTGGCTTTGAGCCCGATGCTTTTGATGGAGAGGATGAACGTTACATAAATACCACAGCTCATGATGGGACGGGCAGATTCCTTCCCTACTGGAACAGGATAGGGGGGGATATAGATGTTGAGCCACTTGTTGATTACAGTACATCAGATTATTACCAGTTACCAAAACGGACAAAGCAGGATGTTTTAACCGAGCCCTATTTCTATCAGGGTGCTTTGATTGTGAGTTATGTCTCCCCGATAATTGAAAACGATAAATTCATAGGTATAGGCGGGGTGGATGTAGGTCTGGATTACGTAGATAATACGGTTAGTAGTGTAAAGGCGTTTGAGACCGGTTATCTGTTTATGGTAAGCAATACCGGTATTATTATTTCCCATCCCACAAATAAGGATTGGATTGGTTCCAAAAAACTCAGGGACTTTGATAATCCCGTCTTTCATGAGGTTGCCAGTGATATTGAAAAGGGCAAAAGTGGTTATGTCGATATCGTTGACCCGTCAAACGGGAAGGATGTGATACTCTTTTATGAACCCATTTCGACAGGCAATTATTCAATTCTTCTTTCTGTCCCGAAGGATGAGATTTTTGCAGGCGTAGCTTCCCTGCGGTCGGATCTGTTTACGATCTATACATTTTCTATCGTTTTTATGGGACTGATGGCATATCTTATCGCAGCTTCCTTTAACAATCGGATAAACGGGATTGTGGATGAGTTCAGGACAATTTCGGATTCAGCTCTGGAAGGTGACCTTGACATCAGGGCAAATACGGATGTAGACATTGATTTCAAGAAGATTCCGGAAGGACTCAATGAGGTGCTTGATAGCCTACAGGACGCAAACCGGTTGCGTGCAGAAATGGAAGATATAGTAAACCGCAGCCCGGTCATCGTATTCAAGTGGAAGTCCCAGAAAAACTGGCCGGTAGAATTTGTATCCAGGAACATTTCCCAGTTTGGTTATACCCAGGATGAGTTTACGAAGGGCAACATTACCTATGCGGATATAGTAGTGCCTGAAGATCTTGGAAATGTTGAGCAGAATCTCCTTGAAGCAATTAATAGAAGTGACAGGGAATTTAATTATGAATATCGTATAATTACGAGGGATGGAGAGATCAAGTGGGTTGAAGAGAGAACTTTCATCGGTAACTTCTCTGCAAACCACTCAAATAAATTACAGGGAATCATTCTGGATATCAATGAACGTAAAAAGGCTGAAGAGGCTTTGAAAAAGATGGGAAAGATTCGAATTAAGGAGATTCATCACAGGATAAAGAATAATTTACAGGTCGTCTCCGGTCTTCTTTACCTTGAATCTCTCAATTTCAAATCGGATGAAGTTATGGAGGTCTTCAAGCAAAGTGAGAACAGGGTACGTTCAATTGCCCTGATCCATGAAAAGTTGTATCATTCAGAAAATCTCACCAGTCTTAATTTATCGGATTATATTGAAGATCTTGTTGAACACCTCATCAATTCCTATAATATTGATGAGGATATTATCAAAATTCATCTTAATATCGAGAATCTATACTTGGATATGGATTCTGCCGTACCTCTGGGCATTATTATCAATGAATTGACCTCAAATGCCCTGCAACATGCTTTTATTAAGGGTGAGAATGGGGAAATCAGCATTGACTTTTTTAAGTCTGCAGGTCAATTAATACTTAATGTTGAAGATTCAGGGGGTGCTTTCCCGGATGATATCGACTTCAGAAATACCGAATCACTGGGATTACAACTTGTTTCCAATCTCGTAAGCCAGATAGAAGGGGATATTGAACTTGATACTACAGATTACAGGACCTGTTTCAGGATTACTTTTAGGGATAAAGAGGTGTGATATTGAAAAAATCAAGAATACTGGTTGTAGAAGATGAAGCTATAGTGGCAATGGTTATAAAACGCCGTTTGCAAGACCTGGGTTATATTGTTTCAGGCGTTGCTTCTACGGGAAAGGATGCTATCACCAAGGTAGAAGGAACTTTCCCGGATTTGGTACTTATGGATATCAGGCTTAAAGGGGATATGGATGGTATTGAAGCAACCAAAACAATCAAAGATAGATTTTCTCTGCCGGTGGTTTATCTTACGGCTCATTCGGATGATGTAACTTTTAAGAAAGCCAAAGAAACAGATCCGGATGGATATATATTGAAACCTTTTACTGAAAAAGACCTGAGTACTACCATTGAGATCGCTCTTCACAAATTCCGAAAAGAAAAAGGGAACTGAGAAAATTATAATCCCGGGACGAGGCTTTAAGTTTGAGAAAAATTTATCTTTGCCCATACATAATAATTAATAGATGAACCAATCAATAGTTTATGCCACTGACAGTATATTGAGGGAGATTGTTGAGCAGAGAATAAACTGACCCTTGTCATGTTATTCCTACCCACATGTCCTCATTGCAGGGCTATTGAACCTCATTTCAGGGAGTATTCAAAACAGTATGGAGATTCAGTATTGCGGGCCCATATGTCTATGTGGTCTCATTTATAAGTCTCAGGGCAAGCAAACCTTTTGCCAGTTCTTCCTGTGACATCTCCCTGGATTGTCTGAGCTGGCTTATCTTTTCGCCGAGGGGGTTTTTTACAGACATTGATGCATTCTCCTTTTATACATTAATGAAAATGACCGCGGCACATATTGACATATATATTTAAATAGATATCTTTGATGTTTATTTATGCCGGAAAGTTTGATAAATGTAGAGATAATTATTATTTAACAAATAATTAGAGGAGTGGTCGAATGAAAAAAATAATCATACTTTTAATTGTAATATCCCTGCTGGGATTGGGCTGTACAACACAGGATACGACGGATCAGGATGAGCAGGTTCCAGTAAATGGTGAGGATAATCAGTCAGCTGAAGATAATCAGTCAGCTGAAGATATCCAGCCAGCTGAAGATGTGGATGAAGAAGATAATGTAAGTGAAGCCAATGATACGGAATTGGAGGAATATACTCCAAAGACTCACTATATATTGATAAACAGTTTTTATATTGGTTCTAAAGTACGAGAAATCAATAGAACAGACACAGTTGTGTGGAGAAACCAGAAAAAAGAACCTGGTGTATTTACACTGAAAAGTGAAGATGGTTTGTGGGAAGATCAGAGAATTCCTTATGGGAGGACTTTTAAGTATACTTTCAATGAAACAGGAAACTATTCATTTTACATACCTCCGTATTCTGGATTGAATATGACAATTACGGTTAAATAAAAAAACCATGTCATGTGGAAGACATGGAAACAAGAAAAATAACAGAAGGGACCACCGAAGTGGAGGTTCCTTCCGCTGCTATTGAAGACAAACTGCCTGTGAATTCACCGGTTTTCTATAATTCTCATATGGAACTTAACCGGGATATTACCGTGGCAGCAACTTCTGTTTTTGTTAAGGAAAATTTCGATTTTGAAGAAAGGCCACCTTCAGAGATCGATTATGTGGATGCAATGGCAGCCTCCGGCATCAGAGGGCTTCGCATAGCAAATGAGATAGGTCTCAGGACGACACTTAATGACTGGGATGCAGGGGCCTGTGATTTTATCAAGCAAAACATTAAACTCAATGACCTGTCCGATATTGCTGAAACATCCTGTAGAAATGCAAATACTCTCCTGCATGAAAAACGATTCAATATCGTGGACCTGGACCCTTTTGGAAGTCCTGCTCCCTATCTGGATGCGGCCAGTCGCTCTGCTGTAAACTTGCTGGAGGTTACAGCTACTGACACTGCTCCTCTTTGCGGAGCTCACCTGAATTCCGGTATTCGCAAGTACGCTGCAGTTGCACTTAACAATGAATATCACAGTGAAATGGGACTGAGGATACTGCTGGGGTCTATTGCCCGTCATCTGGCACGTCATGAGAAAGGAATGGAAGTATTGCTCTCTCACGCCACGCGTCATTATGTCAGGGCTTATGTAGGGATTAAAAGCGGGGCTAAGAACGCTGATCGGACACTTAAGGAGCTGGGTTATGTCACACATTGTGACAATTGCAGTTACCGTGAATGGAAAAAAGGCTACTCTGTTTTCATGGAACAAACCTGCCCGGAATGTGGGACTGAAATGAAATCAGGAGGTCTTCTCTGGCTTGGGAAATTACATGACAGTATTTTTTGTTCAAAGGTCATGGAAGAAATTGAAAAAAGACCCCTTGGCAAGAAGAAAAAAGCCTGTAAAATAATCCAGACCTGTCTGGATGAACTTGATATTCCTTTCTTTTATGATCAGCACAGGCTATGCAAACAGCTCTCTGTGGCAGCTCCACGTATTGAAAAGACCATTCAGGACCTGAGAGATAAGGGATATGCGGCCAGCAGGACACATTTCAGCGGGATGTCCTTTAAGACCGATGCCCCTCTAAATGTGATAAAGTCGATTCTCTCCAATATGTATTGATATATATACAACAAAAAGATATATATAAAGAATAGACGTTGAGATACCTCTCATGGTATTATCAGGTGATTTCTAATGTCCCGCGAAGAAGTAGAAAACCTGTTTCTTCAGGAAAAACCAACCCTTGCACTCCTTACTATATGGTCTCTTAGAAAGACGTATGCTTCTGTTATTACAAAACAAATAAATTCGACTTTTGCACATACTACAAAAATCCTTTCCAAGATGGCTGATATGGGACTTGTACAGTTTACAGCTGAAGGTAGGATAAAATATGTAGAACTGACAGAATATGGTGTAGATGTAGTAACAAATCTCAGGGATTTTATCATAACACTCGGGGAGAATCTTCCTGAAAAGTACAGGGAATTGGTAGCAACAGTTGAAGAGGAAGAGAGTGAAGGAACACAACTGAACAGGGAGTCCAAAGAAATATTGGAACGTATTAAAACATTAAGAAATAAGATAGAGGAAATCTATGGACAACTGGTAGAAGCAAATGCCAGTGAAGACCGGATTAAATTGAAACTGGGTCCTTTCAGCAGGGAAATACATATGATAGGGGATACAATTGAGAATTCAGAGGAACCTATACATGATGATGTTCTCATTGCTTATGGTAACACCAAAGATGTCTTCGATAAACTGCTGGGCAGAAAATAAATTTCTCTTCTTTTGTGCGGGATTATATGCAAACTGAATTGACAATAAAAGTGTATTCAAATACAGAACAGACCCTTGATGCAATTGCTGCAAAATTTGCAGATAACCTCAAGGATCTTGACATGAAATTGGAAATAGGTTTTTCCAAAAACAAGTGGGTTACTGTAGATGCGGATGGGGATGATGCGGAATTTGCGATTCATTTCCTGAAGGAAAAATATGGCACACCTGTATATGAACCTGTAGCAGGGAAAAAATACCGTGGTTACATACAATCCATAAAAGAAGATAAAATCGTTGTAGACATTGGTAAAAAAGTCCCTATCACTGCGAGCGGACTGAAAAATCTGGGCACAGGCAGTCCGGATCAGGTAGCAACTCGTTTTGGTCTTATTCCATATATGCCTGTTAAAGTGGAAATTCTCAATACAAACGCGGGTGAACAGGTGAGATTTACCGGCCAACAGGCTGATAAATTATGGGAATGGAAGAAAGCTTCCACGGACAGGATTATTGTAAATTCAGTTACACGTTCCCAGCTCAAGTCAGTGCTGAAAAAAACAGGCCACAGCAGGGATATTTATGGTACTGAAAGGTTGGGAATTATGGAACATTGCGTGATATGCAGGGAAACTACGGATGGGCCGGGTATTGTTGCAGAGATCGGTCCAAAACTCAATGCTGATATGGGTGTAATCCGTTCAGAAAAGTAATCATACCTTGATGAAAAGGCAATGGTTATCTCCTGTTGCATAACACTCTATTTCTTTTATTGATGGCCTCTCACCGGTGATCTTATGAAGGATACCTTCCAGCATTCCTTCATCAAAAGAGCATATTGGGTGACCAAGAACAGGCATTGACATACATTCAAAACAATCTTTTATTTTAATAGTAAGAGGCTCTGTATCTTCGATCTGTACTTTTCCCAGTTTATAGCATTTCCAGAAAGAGCGTATCTCTTCAAGGCTGTCAATAAAATCTCCTTGCTCAAAAGTATTTGCAATTTGTGTGCCGATGTCACTTCCTATGTGTTTGATTATAGGATTATGATCAATGCCCTGGGCTTCAAAGCCTGCTTTGAAAGCACAGAAAACGTTCTGGAAAAAATCAGTTTCACTGGAAAATGTGTTTGAGAAATTTTCCAGGCTGTGGTAGTAGTGAGTATCCAGTGGTTTTTGTGAACAAGCTACGTATTTTGAGGATAAACTATAATTCTTTTTTCGCCTATCCACCGCGTCTACTGATTCTCTCAATAGGTTTGCTCTTTTAAGGTCGTTAAGATGTACTGATACAGTGGATTTGGCTTTCCCTGTATTTTGGACAATTTCATCGAAAGAACATGGCCTTTTGTTCAGTAAATCCATTATATGCAATTTAACGGCACCGTTAATTGCAATGAAACCATTACTGGTAGCAAAAAGGGCCGTGCGGTTCGTTGTGTTCATCCAGATGAGCTATAAAGGGAGTGGAGTATATAAATGTTCGCTCCATTCCGAATGAATTTTATAACAAAACATACCTCTCAATGAGCTGAATGGAAGAAAATTTTGCAATTATAGTACCTGCCAGGGATACTGAAAAAGTAAGATTTGAATTACAATCCAGGGAGTTGCTGGATCGGAGCCGAAAATTCGTATCTCGCATTGTTGAAGGTGGAAGTTTTGTTGAAATTCCAGTCACAGATTTGGTAAGTGGCTATGAAATAAAACGTCAGGAACAACCGGAGTTCTACCGTCAGCAGATGAACCTGAAAGAGAGGCTTGCCGGTAAAATGAAACCGGAGGAACTGGAAGCAATTCCTTCTGGCTGGCAAATTCTTGGAAACATTATAGTAGTTACAATTCCTGATAAAATAATGCATAGGGGAGTAGAAATTGCTGAAGAATTACTGAATATGTATCCCTCCTGTGACACTGTTGTAAGGGATTTGGGTATCAATGGCAGTTTACGGCAACCAAAAAGACAGCTTGTGAGTGGTAATACCACAGAAACAATACACAAAGAGAATGGCTGTTATTTCAAACTTGATGTGACAGAGGTTATGTATTCCAAAGGTAACCTAAGGGAAAAAAACAGGATGAGTAAACTTGGAAATGGGGAAATTGTTGTTGATATGTTTGCTGGAATTGGTTATTTCACTCTCCCGATGGCAGTGCATTCCCAACCTGAAAAAATATACTCGATTGAGCTGAATCCGGTCTCATTTGGCTATCTCAGAGATAACGTAAGATTGAATAATGTACAACATATTGTACAACCCCTGCATGGCAACTGTGCTGAAGTAACACCTAAAGAAGTTGCTGATCGGGTAATCATGGGATATGTGGGAGGAACAGCGGATTATTTGCCTGCTGCAATCGGTGCATTAAGTGAAAAAGGGGGCATATTGCATTTTCATGAAGCACTGGCTGAAAATTTAATGTTTGATAGGCCAATCGGGCAGATTACAAAGGCAGCAAAAATGCAGGGGAGAAATGTGGAGATTATGGAGTGTCGCAGTATCAAAAAATATTCCCCGGGCGTCTGGCATGTTGTCGTGGACGCACGTATATGGTAAAGGAGATTTATCATGTTTTCTTCAGGGACACTGACATGTCCGAATCAATTATGCAATCGAAATCCAGAGCATCGGTCCATCCCTGTTTTTCAAATATTGACTGGAAACAGATGCCTATAAGCAGTTTCTTCTGAGACCCCTCATATATCGATTCAAGAATCGTTTTCAATTCCTCTGGTTCCACTCCGGTTTTGGGCATGGCAAGCCCGCCAAGCAGTACGATCGTATCAGCATGATAATCAATTGTATCACCGAGTTGCATTCCCATATCCGTGGGAATTAGTTGTTTTGCTTTTTCGATATCAGTATTGGCTACAAATCCCATCTGCCTGGAACTTTTACGCAGGGAATAAGCGGCAATTTCTGCAAAAGGTGTACAAAACCCCGGAGTTCCAATAAAAATGATTTTTTCCGATTCTTTGGCCAGAGATGCAAATTTTTTCAGTAATGCGCCGATTCCTTCAGATTTTTCAAGTATTTCCACTTAGATCACCAAAATTAAAAGGAGGATTATACCTCCTTGATCCCAAAGGATTCGAGCAGGATACCAGGATTGATACGTCCTGCGGTGTATGATTTTTTAGATGCAACATCGTTTACGGTAATTCTTGCCGGGGCGAACATGCCTGCATCTACTTTGAAGAAGTCGAATTCTGCTTCCTTGAATGTTGTATAGAAAGGTTTACCAAAGTCTCTGGAAGTTGTGGATGGTGTCTTTTTGACATATTCCTCAAGGTCATCTTGTCCGTAGTCTACTGTGTAGTAGGTCTCCCCGCAGTAGATTACGCAGTCATTGGTTGAACCCATGCATTTTGTATCGTCACCAACAATAGGTGCTATTGGTGCCACACCGAAACCACTCTTAATTGTATTGATATCGAAACCCACGGATTCCATTTTGTGGATACCTGTCTCCACAATACGGGCAGAGATCTGGACAGAACCTGCAATGGATGCAGTAGGTGCCACTGCGATATAGACATTTTCCGGGTCAACACTGCAGTGTTTGGCGATATATTCTACGACTTCCTCGTCCGGGAGTTTGCCGGATTCCATTACAAGCACAGCAGCTTCGGCATCATCCTTGTAATCGATTTCCTGGTAAAGTTCCTTTGGCTTGAGTCCGAGGGCACGTGCAGGACCTGAACCCATTCCGAAATACTTGCCAACGGAAATTCTCCAACCCGCATACTGGGAACCCATGCAAGCGACTGTGGGATAATCGGTTACGATCTGAATTGCAGGCACCGGGAGTCCGTCAAGGTCGAATTTGGTGTAGGTAATTTCTGCAAGATCGGCAAGACAGAGGCGTGAGAGATACATACCTGCGTCATAGCCACCCTTGGCATTGACTCCACAATCAAATATTGTGGCGCCATTTTCGAGCTGTTTGGATTCAACATTAATCTCATCTTCCCAGTCCAGCATTTCATCAATTATTGCAAGTCCCTTTTCATTAACACTAATCACATTATCACCAGTAGATATTTTCATTAATTTACCCTATACTTTTAGATTACTTTGCTGTAAATCTAACAAGTACAAATGGTACAGTTAGAACGATACATATTCGTTTCGGTTTTATGGATGAGTAATTGCCTATTATGAGTTATACTCATCCCAATTTATACTTAATTTCCTGAAATTCATATTAGGAATGTTGGTTAAAAATCCTATTTTTTAGTAAAATGGCTGTAACTTAGTTTTCAAAAAACGTTGTCGATTTTGATGCCATGATCGCTTTGTTTACGTCTGTCCTTTTGAATTGCTTTTTGAATTTTTGAGGTATCTACCATTTTTATGCGGATTGAAAAAACGTGGTCGGCTAGGTTATATAAAATTGCTTTTTAAGTTCATTGTAACAGCAGCCTATGATATGACAGCTGCTGTACAGTTAGATATAGGTGATTTAATGGGAAAACAGGAAATGTATGATAAACTCAGAGATGCGATTGTCAACCAGGACATCAATGGTACTGGTCCCCTCGTCCAGGAAGCCCTGGATGCAGGTTTAACTCCTTTCGAGATCATCAATGATGGTCTGTCTGTGGGTATGAAGATCATCGGTGACAAATTCGAAGCCGCCGAAGTCTACCTTCCCCAGATAATGATGTCTGCCAAGGCCATGAAAGCCGCCATGGAAATTCTTGATCCACTCCTTGCAGAGGATGAGACCTCAGAATCCGTTGGAACCTGCATCAAGTTCGTCCAGGAAGGCGACATCCACGATATAGGTCACAGGCTTGTTGGAACCATGCTCGGTGCAAACGGTTTCACCGTTGTCGACATGGGTGTTGACGTACCCAACGACAAGGTCATCGAAGAAGTAGCAGCCCACAAAGGCGAGAAACTTCTGCTTTCCGGCTCTGCCCTTATGACCACTTCCATGCTCGGCCAGAAAGACGTCATGCGTCTGCTCGAAGAAGAAGGTCTGCGTGACTCTGTAAAAGTAATGTTCGGTGGAGCTCCGGTCACAGATTCCTGGATTAAGGAAATCGGTGCTGACGCAACAGCAGAAAACGCAGCAGAAGCCGCAAACGTGGCTCTTGACTTAATGAAAAAATAAAACAGGGAGGATTAATTTATGACATTTACCAAATCCGTAACTTGCTATGATTTTTATGACCGTGCCCAGACCGGTGAGAAATGCACCCAGGATGACTGGGACTTAATGACCATCCCGATGAAGTCAATGGAACTGAAGCAGAAATACAATCTTGACTTTGGTAAGGAATTTGTTCCAACCGACAAGGACCAGATGGAAAGGCTGTTCAAAGCCGGTTTCGAGATGCTTCTGGACTGTGGTATCTGGTGTACCGACACCCACCGTATCGTCAAATACACAGAAGACGAGATCTGGGATGCAATCAACAATCCGCACAGGGAATTCCAGCTTGGTAGCGGTCGTGACGCAGTCTACTGCCGCAAGCGTAGTGTAGGTGACAAGAGAAAACCAATCGTGCAGGGTGGTCCAACCGGTTCCCCAATATCTGAAGATGTCTTCATGCCTGTGCACATGAGTTACGCTCTTGAGAAAGAATGTGACACCATCGTCAACGGTGTAATGACCTCTGCCCGTGGTAAATCTCCTGTACCCGGCAGTCCTTACGAAGTTCTTGCATCCAAATCCGAAACCCGGCAGATCAGGACCGCCGCTTCCATGGCAGGTCGTCCCGGTATGGCAGTTTAGGGCCCTGAGACTTCTCTGTCTGCCCAGGGTAACATCGGTGCAGACTGTGCCGGTGGTATGAACTCCAACGACAGCCACGAAGTCTCCCAGCTGAACGAACTTAAGATCGATCTTGACGCAATCGCTGTCATTGCCCACTACAAGGGTAACAGTGACATCATCATGGATGAACAGATGCCAATTTTCGGAGGCTACGCCGGTGGTATCGAGGAAACAGCCATTGTCAACGTTGCCACGCATATTAATTCCATGGTAATGAGCAGTGCCAGCTGGCACCTTGATGGTCCTGTGCACATTCGCTGGGGCTCCACCAATACCCGTGAGACCCTTATGATCGCAGGTTGGACATGTGCCACCATTTCCGAGTTCACAGATCTGCTGTCCGGTAACCAGTACTATCCATGTGCAGGTCCATGTACCGAGATGTGCCTGCTTGAGGCTGCTGCCCAGTCCATGACCGATACTGCATCCGGTCGTGAGATCCTGTCCGGTGTTGCATCTGCAAAGGGTGTTATCACTGACAAGACTACCGGTATGGAAGCACGTATGATGGGAGAAGTCGCACGTGCAACCGCGGGTATGGATATCGATACTGTCAACCAGATTCTGGATAAACTTGTAGCAAGCTATGAAGGCGATTATGCCAACGCACCTGCAGGCAAGACGTTCCAGGAATGCTATGATGTTGCAACCGTTACACCGACCGAGGAATACGTCAAGGTCTATGACGGGGCAAAGAAAAAACTCGAAGACCTGGGTCTGGTGTTCTGAATGTGAAAGAGCCATTTTTATGGCTCTTTTTTATGTATTGTTTATAACAACAAATAGGAGGCATCCAAATGGGTACTTGGACTATAATTAACGGCGTCATTTACCTGGTATGTTTCGCCATGATCGGCTGGATGTTGCTTGATGCAATGAAGGTAGCGAAAAAATAATGGGGGAATATTGAATGACCGATGAAATTACTAATGATCCCTTGGAAGAATCTACCAGTCTTGTGAAGACACTAAGACCATACCATGTATGGGCACTTGGTGTCGGGATTGTGCTGGTGGGTGAATATATGGGATGGAACTTTACGGTTGCCAAAGGTGGTATATTGGGTTCCCTTTTGGCATTACTTGTTGCCGGTACAATGTATCTGATGGTTTCTCTTTGTGCAAGTGAGCTAGGTGCGTCTACCAAACTTGCGGGAGGACCTTATGACTGGGCAAGATTATTTGTAGGTCCCGGTGCAGCGGCACTGGTGGGACTTGCTGTTTATATGGAATACATCGCTCTGGAAGCCGCAGATTCCATTGTTGTGGCATCAATTGCAGAATCAATATTGCCGGAGATACAAGTATTCCCGATCACGCTTTTAGTGATCACATTCTTGACATTTATGAATTACAGGGGGGTTGTGGCAGCGCTCAACCTTAATTTCGCATTGAGTTTTACTGCATTCATTGCAATTCTTGTGTTCTTTGCCATGAGTATTACAGGTGTTGGAGGAGTCTGGAATCCGGGTAACTTAATATCCGGTGCTATTCCAAATGGCTTGATAGGAATTTTCGCTGCATTGCAATTTGGTCCCTGGTTCTATCTGGGTATAGAAGGAGCGGCTATGAGTGCTGAAGAATGTAAACATCCTTCCAGGGCAGTGCCTCTGGGTCAACAGGCAGGGATGATCACTCTTTTGCTTGCAGCCGGTATGACACTGTATGTATGTTCTGGCCTTATACCCACAGACCAGCTTGGTGTATCTGTCTATCCACTTTATGAGGCAGCCACTAACAGCGGTGTACAATTGCTCGTAGTACTTCTTGCAATAGGTACTCTCTTTACATGTCTTGCAAGTGCCAACGGTACTATCTGTGACTCATCCAGATCATGGTATGCCCTATCAAGGGACCAATTCCTGACTCCATGGTTCTCTGCTGTACATCCAAAATATAACACGCCTTACAGGGCTGTTATTTTCACTATGCCAATTGCGATCGCATTTGCATTCAGTGGTTTCCTGGATCAGGTTATCACATTCTCGATAGTATCCGGACTAGTGTGCTATGTGATGATTCCATTCTCCCTGATTCGTTTCAGAAAGATGTTCCCACAACACAACAACAAGGTGCGTCCATTCGTTGGCCCGTTGCAACCCTGGCTTGCATACTTCACAATATTCCTGGCACTTGTGATCATGTCAACCCTGCAGTGGGGATACAGGTATAATCTGATATTTGCCCTGCTGTTCTATGCGATTGCATATTTCTATTTCAACCGGAGATATCGGAGTTTAGAAGTTAGCCATGACTGGGGCGAAGAGATGGGTTGGCCCGAGCCTGTGAGGACATAAGGAGGTAATGATCTTGGAAGATAAACAAAAAAAGGAAAATGTTGATTCTGTAAGATACATGAGCAAACTGCGGCAGGACGCTCTTGTTGTGGTGGTTTTGATGGGTATTTTGTTCTTCTCAGAGTCATTCATCTTCTATACTATAATTACCACTGTATGGGACAGCACGCCTGAACTTTCAAGTATATTCCCGGTTTATGCGCTGTTCTTACTGCTGGTACTGGGTATAGGAACCGCTGCATGTCTAAGGGTGTATAGTTCTATAAAGGAGCATATGTATACATTCAGGTATTATGACTGAGGAGGATTAAATATGGCAGTTACTAGCAGGGGAAAGGAAAGAAGCGTATTCATGCAGATATTTGACATCTTGTTTATTTTTATAGTGGCAGGTATCTGTGTTGTACTGCCTGTTGTCCTGCAAGGTACCGTCCTTGTAGGCTGGGGGGAGTCAGGAGGCATGAAATTTATCTGGGATCCGGTGTCTTATTTCAGCCTGGTCGCTGTAATTCTGGTGTTCTTTGCCGTGGTACTTTTCCACTCGGTTAAGAATTACAGGTTCTGAAGTTGTCAGCAGTGCTGGCAACTTATTTTTTAATTAATGGGTAGGTGATACGATGACTGATAATATTAACCGTTTAAAAGATAAGGATAATCCAACGGAAACTGAAAAGAAACATATACCGGTAATCGAAGGACCGTCAATGATGACAGCAGGTGGTACCTATGAAGTAACGGTTTCTGTAGGAATTGAACCACATGTAATGGAAGAGAACCACTACATCGAATGGATAGACCTCTATCTTGCAGATCAGAAGATAGGCAGGGTGGAGCTGGGGCCATCTGCAGAAAAAGCAGAAGCTACATTTAACGTAACTCCTCATGAGGAGCTAATTGGTGAAAAAGAATTTGAGGTCTGTCACATAAGGGGTGTAAATGTTTGTGGAGATTGTGGTCTGACTTCTGTGATTACGGATTTTAAAGCAATTGAAAGTTGTAATGTCCATGGCCTCTGGGAATCTTCCATGGAAGTGGAAGTTATGTCCTCAAAACAAAAACCAGGCAAAAAATGCAGCTGGAAAGCTTGATAATCTATATTTGGGATTAAGATACCGGTCTTGCCGGTACTTTTTTTATTTTATTGCAACAAAAAACAAATGGCTATCTAAAAATTTACTTCATATATTTTTTTATAAATTAGCAAACCGAGGAATAATCATGAAATCCGGGGGCATATTGGTAGTTGAGGATGAAATGATCGTTGCAATGGGCATAAAACTCAAACTGGAAGAGATGGGCTATACTGTTTGTGGAATTGTGGCAGATGGGCAAACTGCTATAAATATGGCATCACATTTGAAACCTGATTTGATTTTGATGGATATTGTTCTCAAAGGCAATATAGACGGAATTGAAGCTGCCAAAGTAATCAAACAGAAATTGGCTCCTCATTTTATTTTCCTTACCGGTATCTCTGACAAAGCCATTTTGCAGCGTGTCCATGAACTAAAACCAGTGGGAACTATAATGAAACCCTTTGATGACTCACATCTGCGTAATATGATAGAAGCGGCTTTGTCTGAGAATCAATCCTCTTCTGAGGCTTTGGATTTTTCTGATTCCTGTGTTTTGTCAGGATGAAAGAACAAATCGAACCCTGTATGCAAAATTGTTATATTTTTTGTAATCATATACCTATGTCCTGATACGTGCTCATAAAATGTTGAGTGTCTTAAATGAAACCAAAATTCGATCAGAGTAGATATATTATCCTTGGCAGTATTGATGGAGTACTGGCAGTACTTGGTGTTGTCATTGGTGCTTCGAATGTTTCTTCTAACCCTGACCTCATAATAAATGCTGCTCTGGGAGGTGCGCTTGCTCTTGCAATGACCAATGGGCTTGGTTCTTACCTTGCAGAAAGTGCGGTAGAGTATGGCCATCTTGCTGATCTTGAAAAACCTCTCTTACGCAATCTCGAATCTACAAGTCTTGAAAAAGAAACCCGCAACAAAATATTGTATGATACTCTAGCACATGGCGGTTCCAGTCTCATTGGTTCTCTTGTGCCGATATTGCCGTTTGTATTTCTGGAAAATTATGCACTGGAGGTCTCAGTTGGATTAAGTATAATTGTCTTGGCTGCTCTTGGAATGTTTTCCGGCAAAATAGCCCGGCAGAACCTGATACTACATTCTGTCCGAATGGTCGGGCTTGGGATACTTGTCGTAATTGTTGTAACTGCTTTTGGACTTACATGAGATGGATGATGGTAAAATGAAAGACATAACGTATCGTAACATTCTGGTGCCAATTGATGAAACGAAACTTTCCCAAAAAGTGATAGACAATGCATTGCATATTGCTTCTATGGAAAATGGACGCATTATTGTAATATATGTGGAAGAGCCAGACAACTTAAAATCATTCCCGGATGAGTTTCAAGAAAAACTTGTCGATCTGATTACTAAGAATATAGAAGCCAATCTGGAATATGCGGCAAAGCAATCTGAAATACATGGCATAGAGTTCCATATCCGGGTTGTTAGAGGCAGGAATCCGGGTCGTGAAATTATCAATATTGCAAAGGAAAACAAGGTTGATCTTACTGTAATGGGGACAGAATCATTGCGTAGCGATCCTTTTGGAAGTCTCACACGATGGTTGATTGCTGCCGATATAGGGCCTGTACTTGTTATTACTGCGGGTGACTGAAAAATTTTAATCGGTTAAGTTTTATATTCTCTATTAACCATATTGCGCTGATCCCAAAAATGCAGCAATATACTTTACCTCTTTTTATAGTAGGTCTGATCTTTATTACAAAAGGTGCTGACTGGTTTACCGAGTCTGCAGTCTCAATATCCCAAAAAAGTGGCATTCCTAAAATGATTATAGGAGCGACTATTGTTAGTTTCGCAACGACTGCACCGGAATTTGCTGTTTCTGCATATGCTGCCTATCTGGGCCATACAGGTCTGACAGTTGGTAACGCTGTAGGCTCTGCTATATGCAATGCTGGCCTGATCCTCGGAGGGGTAATAGTCTTACGCTCGATTCCTGTAGAGGATTCCTCTTTTTTAAAAAGGGGTGCATTTATGATTGTATCGGCTTTGCTGCTGATTGTAGTATCCATTGACGGCATGCTCACACCTGTTGATGGTATACTTTTACTGGTAGTTTTTGTTGTTTTTCTCTATTACAATTACAGACTTCAATCGCTGCTCTTTGGGACAAATGAAGAAGTTAATGAAGAACTTGGCGAAATATCCAATTCGATTTCAAAAGATGTGGTTTTTTTTGTTCTTGGTGCTGCTCTTGTGGTGGGTGGCAGTCGTATCCTGATTGATTCCGGTACTGACATTGCTATGTGGCTTGGTGTTCCCGAAATGATAATCGGATTGACCCTTGTAGCATTTGGGACATCCCTTCCTGAACTGATAACTGCTATTTCAGCTACTCGTAAGGGACATAATGACCTGGCCGTCGGTAACATACTTGGGGCAAATACGATGGACATAGCACTTATATTGGGTGCTTCTTCCCTTATCAGTGAACTTCCGATACAGAATCAATCCCTGTACTATGATTTTCCTGCAATGTTGTTAATTATGGGAATGATTGTATTTTTTGGATTGACAGGTCGCAAGCTTGCGCGCTGGGAGGGGGCTGTTATCTTAGCCACTTATATTGCATACGTGGGAGGTCTTTTCTTTTTCTATATGCAATAAATAAGCAATTGCTTAAATAATAAAATTCACATCAATAGTACTAAATGATACTGCCAACTGCCCAATCCATTAAGCAGCAAAGAATAGAGCTAGGACTTACACAGAGCGGCCTGGCAAAAAGAGCCGGTGTCAGCCAGCCCCTTATAGCAAGAATAGAGGCGGGTGATGTTGATCCGAGGCTATCGACCTTGAGAAAAATATTTGATGCTTTTGACCAATCTGAAAAAGAAAAGATATGTGTCAGGAACATCATGCATACCCTTGTGGTTTTTGTATCTTCCGATGAGTCGGTGGACCATGCAGTCAGTATCATGCAGGAGCATGGTTATTCTCAGGTTCCTGTGATTGATAATGGTGTGCCTGTAGGCAGTATTTCAGAGGACACGTTTGTCAAGTCAATGGCTGAGAAAAAAACCGCCGTGATATCCAAAATGAAAGTAGGGGATATGATGGGTGAATCTTTTCCGGCAGTTTCTCCTGAGGCTGATATTGGTATTGTATCTACACTGCTGGAGCGCTATCCTGCAGTTCTGGTGCTTGAAAAGGGAGTTGCTATCGGATTTATCACCAAGCACGACATAATTAAGTTGCTACATGGATAATTTTGTTAATTCTGACTGTTTAACTACAGTTAAATATTAGCGCTACATTAGGTGTGGATTAGTTAAAAAACTATTAGAGGAAAGTCTATGGACCTTGAAGATAATTTATTAATGATGCCGGGCCCGGTACCAGTACCCCCCAGGGTTCTCAGGGCAATGTCCAAACCGATGATCAATCATCGTGGAGCACAATTTTCTGGAATATATGATGACTGTCGTCGTATTCTTGCTGACGTATTCGAGACAGAAAATGATATTTTTGTGTTAAGTAGTTCAGGTACCGCTTCTATGGAAGCTGCTGTAGGTTGTATCGCAGACAAAGATGACAGGATAATCTCCATTGAGAATGGTAAATTCGGGGAGCGTTTCAAGGATATTGCATCCAGATACGGTTCTGTCGTTCCTCTGGAATTTGAATGGGGTTCTTCCGTGGACCTGGATATGCTTGAAGCACAACTTCAGGAAGGAGCAAAGGCCGTTACCATGGTTCACAACGAAACCTCCACAGGTATACTGAATCCTGCAGAACAGGTCGGCAAGCTGGCAAAGAAATATGGGTCCCTGTTTGTAATGGATGGCGTAACCTCCCTGGGTGGAGATAATGTATTTGTAGATGATTGGGGAGTTGATGTAGCAGTGGTTGGTTCCCAGAAATGTATTGGTGCACCACCAGGTCTTTCCATGCTTTCTGTAAGTGAAGCTGCATTTGACGCAATGGAAAAAGAAAGCCTTCCTTATTATCTTGATCTCAAAGCCTGTAAAAAGAGTGCTGACAAGGAAAAAACACAAACTCCTTACACACCTGCCATTCCTCTTTTCTACGCCCTGCAGGAATCCCTTCATATAATTGAAGAAGAGGGAATGGATGCCAGGATAGAAAGGCACCATAAGGGTGCAGCTGCTGTGCGTGCGGCGATGGATGCAATGGGTATCGAGATGTTCCCGCAGCTCAATGAATACAGTGCATATTCCAACACTGTCTCGGCAATGAAGGCCCCGGCGGGTATGGACAGCGAAACCCTTAAAAAAGAAATGATGAAATCCGGAATTACAATTGCAGGCGGACAGGCCCATCTTAAGGGCAAGATTTTCCGTATTGGAAATATGGGCAATGTAAGTTACAGGGATATTCTCAGTACTCTCCAGCAGATTGAGGTAGTATTCAAGAAGAGGGGAGTGGTTTCAGACCTGGGTCCTGCAACAGAAGCTGCAATTGAAGTATTGTGTAAATGAGATATTATGAAAATCATAGGTATTGTAGACACGACGTTTGCACGTTTTGATATGGGCAGTGCTGCTGTGGATGAGATCAAGCAGTATGTTTCAGCCCGTATAATTCGGATCACAGTTCCGGGTATAAAGGACCTGCCGGTGGCTTCCAAAAAGCTTATCGAGGAGCAGGGCTGTGAAATAGTCATGGCTCTGGGAATGCCCGGTGCTGCGGAAAAAGATAAAATGTGTGCACATGAGGCTTCCACGGGTATCATCCAGGCCCAGCTTATGACAAATACACATATAATAGAAGTCTTTGTTCACGAAGATGAAGGCAAGGATGAGAAGGAGCTTGCTTTTCTTATGGAGAACCGTGCTCGTGAGCATTCCCGTAATGTCGTGGACCTTCTCTTTAAGCCTGAGAAACTTGTAAAACAGGCAGGTACGGGCCAGAGGCAGGGTTTTGAGGATGTAGGAAGCCTGCGTGGATGAGGGTTTGATTTTATAATTTATAAGTATGATTAGGAAGCAAAATCTGCATTGGAGAACAATATAATGACAATCAGACTGGGATTTGTGGTAGCGGAGTTTAACAGGGATCTGACCTACCAGATGGAATTGCTTGGTATAGAACATGCGAAATTCCTGGGCGCGGAAGTGACAGATACCGTTCTTGTGCCCGGTGTTTACGATATGCCGCTTGCAATCAAGAAACTTTGTGAAAAGGATGATATCGATGCAGTTGTAACCATTGGTTCGGTGATAGAAGGTGCCACAGGTCACGATGAGATAGTGGTCCAGCATGCCTCAAGAAAGATTACCGACCTTTCTCTGGAATACAACAAGCCTGTCACTCTGGGCATTGCAGGTCCCGGTATGAGTCGCATGGAGGCTCACCAGAGGGTCGATTATGCCAAGAGGGCTGTAGAGGCTGCGGTAAAACTTATCAGGCGTCTCTAAATCTATTCATAGGGGCTATTAATGGCATCTTCAAGATTGGCCCGAGTGGCTGAATCCCCGACAATCCGTATAGCCAATATAGCAAATAAGCTCAAGCATGACGGCATTGATGTAATTAGTTTCAGTCTGGGTGAACCTGATTTTGATACTCCCGGCCACATCAGTGATGCTGCATGCAAGGCGCTTTATAGCGGAGAAACTCATTATTCTCCCTCTGCGGGTATCAAACCGCTGCGCGAAGCTATAGCCAAAAAATTACAAACAGAGAACAATCTGAATTTGGATGCATCCAATGTGATGGTTACACCGGGAGCCAAACAGGCAATCTTCGAAGTTATGATGTCTGTACTTGATGATGGCGATGAGGCTGTCCTGTTCGACCCTGCCTGGGTTTCCTATGAACCATGTATCAAATTTGCAGGAGCAAATCCTAAATGGGTGTCTACAGATCCGGAAAATGGCTTTCTTCCTTATGATATTGGAGATCACATTACAGATAAAACTCGCCTGATAGTTGTCAATTCCCCTTGCAATCCCTCAGGTGGTGTATTTGGCAAGGACAAATTAAAGGAAATAGCAGACCTTGCCATTGATCATAATCTGCTGGTTCTCTCCGATGAGATTTATGAGAAGATACTTTATGATGAAAAACACTACAGTATCGGTGCTATGGAAGGGATGCAGGACCGCACTATTACTGTAAATGGCTTTTCCAAATCATATGCGATGACAGGCTGGAGGCTAGGTTATGTCGCTGCCAATGAAGCTTTCCTCCATGATTTCCAGAAAATCCAGTCACATTCTGTCAGCAGTGCTACAACGTTTGCTCAATATGGTGCCATTGAGGCACTGGAAGGTGACCAGCAACCTGTTGAGGACATGGTAGCCGAATTCAGGCAACGTCGCGATATCCTTGTAGATGGGTTGAATGATATCGGTATACATTGCAGCCGTCCCAGGGGTGCATTCTATGCATTTGCGGATGTAAGCGAGTATGGGGATGGTGAAGAGATTGCTGAGAAATTACTTTCAGATGCCCACGTTGCTGCTACTCCCGGTTCGGCTTTTGGCCCAAGTGGTAACAATTTCATGAGGCTTTCATATGCCATTTCACAGGAAAGGATAAGAGAAGCTCTTGAAAGGATTGAGAATTGCCTTTTATAATTCTGTTCTCTTTCTTTCCAGGATTCTTTTTATAATTCTGCCACTGCTGCAAAAGGGACATTGCCGGGGCTTTCCGAGGCGAACTACCTTTGTCTTGAATCCTCTTTTTTGAAGTTTATCTTCGAGTTCGTTTTCATCGAATACCTGGTCGTGGCCCAGTACGATAATATCCGGTTGTACCTCTTCGAGGGGTTTGAACATATCTTCTTCGCTTCCCAGCAGGGCATGGTCCACAACCTTTAAAGCTTTAACCATTTCAAGCCGCTGTTTTTCAGGAACTATGGGTTTAGGCTTATGTTCAATTGTTGAGTCCCGTGCAACAAGGACATATAGTTCACTGCCATACTTCCGGGCCTGTTCCAAATAGTAGAGATGCCCCGGGTGAAGTATATCAAAGGTTCCTGTTGCAAGTATGCGTGTCAATTCATCACCTGAATAATTGTCCACTAAAGAATGGAATTACCTTTAATAACTTTATGGAAATGGCCCGTATACTTTTCGGTCAATATAACTCCTTTTTGAAATTGCTGTAGCACTGCTTTAATGTGTTCAGGTTTGCCGGCACATGCAGTATATCAAAGTCAAATAAATCCGCGAACTCATCGACCTTTTGATGGAAATCCTCTTCGTAATTAATTCCTGTGTCAACCTTTGCTACATGCTTGTAACCTATTTCATTAAAGACATATCTCGATGTTTCAATGTCGTTTTTATCTTTGCTAAATCCTGAAGAAACGAGCATATCCCTCCAGTTAGCTGCCCACATGGGGGTCAGGAAAAAAGTCCCCTCTCCTTTGAAACTCTTGAGGGTGTCAAGATATTTCTGTCTGCCGCCAAGCACGGCACCAATACAGTCATCGATTGTTTCCCCGTTATTTTCTCTTAGTATTCCCACCGGACAGGGATGATCGGCAAAATCCTGCTCTATGTCTGACAGTACATTGCCACACAATCCGTAAAAAAGTAAGATACCATCGGAGATGGGTGTCAATCTCTTGGTATTTGTGTACACCTCGTCCTTGAGATTTTTTGGGATTGCATGCAGGGCAAATTCAAGTATCTGGATAACTATATTGAATTGGTTATCAGGCAATGGGTTATTCAGCAAATTCACCATGGTTTTTGTTTCAACATCCACTCCTGCTTTGTTGAGTTTGTCCCTGATACCATAAGATTCATCATTTTCGACTATGATCACATTGTCTACCGAATTATCCTCTTCTATGAGATATGCTATCTCATTTTCGAACATTCTGCAGGCTATTATTGTTAGAGTTGACAGGTTAAATCACCTGTATAAAATAGAAAAGGGAAAGGATTTAAAGATTGCGCCTTTTGGTCTTATCTTTTGATGTATCCCCTGTAACATCTGTCGAGGTGTTCTTCTGGCATTGGTTTGGTAGCAAGGCTTACTACTACGGCGGTAATGGCTGCAATCGGTGTGGCAACAAGGATCGGGTCCACAACGGTCCAGGTGCCGGTGAGCAGGGTTTCCATTCCAAAAATAGCCTGTGATATTCCCAGGGGAGCCGCTTCCTTTGCATGGACAAAAGCCAGCCAGAAAAGGCTGCTGAATGTCCCTGCGAGAAGACTTGCAATCGCTCCTTCCCTGGTCATACGCGGCCAGAACAGTGCTCCTGCATAGGCGGGCAGGAAGGCAGCCGCGCACAGACCAAAGAAAATAGCTGTACCACGGGCAATAATGCTGATTGGCAGCATGTAGGCAAGGATAACACTCAATATGATTGTAACAGCGATTCCCAGTCTGGTTACGGATATGGTCTTTCCGGATTTACCACCTTTGAGGAACTCTTTGTAGAAGTCATGACCAATAGCAGTTCCCATTGTGTGATATTGGGAACTGAGGGTTGACATAGCAGCCGCCAGCAGGGTTACCATGAATATTGCAACGAAAAGGTCCGGTGTGGCACTGTTTATGTACTCTGGGATAATGCGGTCCATATTACCGCCTGCTACATCCAATGCAAGCTGGCCTTGTGTATCGAGGAAATACACATTGGAAAGGGCACCGACTATATAGGCAACTCCTGCCATCATGAGGATAAAAGGCCCGCCGGCAAATACTGCCCTGTTGAGGGATTTTTTGCTATCTACTGTCATGAATCGCACGGCCAGCTGTGGTTGTGCCAGTACACCGATTCCCACGCCGAGTATAATTGTAGATACCATAGTCCACCATATCGGTGTGCCAAATGCAGGCATTGATGTCCATCCAGTATGTCCACCTGCGACTAAACCTGCCGGCACCATGGATGACATGTCGGTGAGGGCCTGGTGAGCTTCCGTGATTCCACCGAGGTTAGCATAGGTTAGTATAAGCAGTATTGTCATGCCCCCAAGCATCAGGGTTCCCTGCATGGCGTCTGTGTACATCACTGCCAGTAAACCTCCTGTGATCACATAGGCTGCAACAATAATAGTGAGGATAAATACTGCCACGTCATAATTGATTCCCAGGGATGTTTCCATGAACCGGGCTCCTCCGATTAGTACAATCCCTGCATAAAGGGGCATGAACACTCCTATCAAAGCACCTGAAAAACCCTGTATGAATTTTGAGTTGAAACGTTTGCCCAGCAGTTCAGGGAATGTGACAGCTCCCAGGTTCACACCTATACGCCGTGTGCGTGATCCGAAAAGGACAAAGGCCACAAAGATTCCCACCACGATGTTCATGAAGACAAGCCACAGTGTTCCCATTCCTAAAGTTGCGGAAACTCCTCCAAAACCAACGATTGCCGAGGTACTGACAAATGCCGCTCCATAGGATAGGGCCAGTATGTACGGATGCACTTTCCGCCCCGCCAGCATGTAATCGTCAACTTCTTTTGTGCGCTTGTATGCAATCCATCCGCAATAGAAGACTATCATCAGATAGACCAGAACGATTACACCAAGAACGACCGGACTTACAGGCAATCCTCTTCCTCCTCTTCATTCCATTTTGCAATTCCATATGCCATGCAGGCGATGGCACTTATTATGCACAGAACATATGCACTCCATATGTAGGGGTCCTCTATGCCCAACAATTTTACACCTCTTTTATACTGAGGGGTGTTAGCAAGTAACATACTTGAACTTTTCGAAATGAACAGAGTAAACAGGGATTTAACTAACGGACCAAAAGTTATTTATTGAAAAATAGCAAAAAAGTAAAATTAAGTATTACAATAGATGTTTTTTGTAATACTATGTCTGTTTTGCAGACCCTAAAGGGCGTTGTTGTCAGACCACGCCTCCTCCCTTCTTTTAGAGTTCAATTATCTCGGTTTCCTTTGTAAGAGGATCTACAAGTGCAACAGTAGCTTTTCCCGTAAGTACTCCGGCAGTCTCCCCAGGATTTATCACTCGTGTGTTGCCTATCATGTGGCTGCCTGCCTGATGGGTATGTCCCCTGACAATGAGATCAAAATTACCGGATGCAGCAAGAGCCTCAATTTCTTCTTCGTTTATGCCATGTAGCAGGGCAATATGCAGATCCTCTATATCCAATGTGCCAAAATCACCACACACGTTTGCTCCCTGTTTTACAAACCATTCTTTTATAGTGATTCTGTCTCCCTCATTATTTCCAAATACAAGGTGAAGAGGTGCCTCCAGTTCAGTGAATCCTTTTACGTTGATGGGTGATACGAGATCCCCCGCATAGAGCACAGCTGAGACCTGTTTTTCGTTGAAGAACTTCACTGCTTTACGTATCATTTCCAGATTATCGTGGGAATCAGCCATAATTCCCAAATATTTTCGTGTTAAGATCATCAACTCCTACAATATTTTGCCTGATTTCATGAAATTACAACTACAGCATGACATTACTTATCGTGCCGTGTGCGTAGTCTATGAATGGGTCCTATCTCTTTAATATATCAGCCTTATAACCGATGAAATAAAATCACAATCTATATATATGGCTATACTCCTGTTTGGCTCATTAATGAGCGGGCATAAAATCGTTTTTAGTACCCCACTCCCCAACCGCTCATATATCCCAAAATATAGAGCAGGCAATCTTTATCTGCAATATTACCATACGAATTCCTAGGACAAATAACTTTTGAATATTTTATATGTATGCATCTTCTATGTTTTTGAAAGTAATTGGTCATTGGAATAATGTTATTTTTGTTCTTTGAAAAAGTAAGATTAATTAGTTTTCAATTGAGTGGAAGGGCACGAATTGAACCCAACTTTGACAGCCAAAAGTAATGATAAGTTAGTTATTTTAATCGGAAATCGATGCTTAACTCTATCGTTACTCCAGTGATCTTGCTTTTTTGACAAAGGCCATGACAGTTAGTACAAATGTGGCATGTGCCCAGGTTAGAGGACTCACACTTAAAGGACTCCCATCAAACGGATTCAGCTGCTCTGCCAGCAGACCGGTATCTGTGGCTCTATCTGTGACCCACAGTATTATCTCCCTTGTGTTTTGCAGGTCGTTGATGCTCTTTGCCACCTGTATATGCCATTGTGCTACCCATAAGGTACATATGAACCAAGGATTACCTGGTATTATCTCTGGATCGTATTGCGCAACTTCCTGATATTTATCCTTATAGAAGCGAGCGATGCCTCCTACCTCAGTCTTCACCGAGAGTATGCTTTCTATACTTTTCATAGTGCTAACCACCCTGGCATCGTCCGGGGGGAGCACCCCAAACTGGGATACGGCGTAGAGACTGGCATCTACGGTCACATCCCTAGGGTTGATGCTTCGCAGGAACCTTCCCAGTTCCTTATCATACAGGTGATTCTCGATCCCCCGTTTTATTTCCATGGCAGCCGTGTTGTAGCTCTCTGCGAGGTTATTGTCTCCATACATTGCTGCAAACTTGGCAGCACATATGAGTCCCGCATAAACTGTCGAACATGTATAACTGTGGACCGCTCTTTTCTCCTCCCACAGATTATAACTGGGTTTTGGGAGTCCTGTAGAAGAATACCTGTACTTGGTCATGAACTCGGCAGCTGGTATTATCATTGAGTGATAGACCGAATCGATATTCTCGATAGATCTTGTCATTTTATAATGATTCCACAAAGCCACGATAATAAGTGCTGTGCTATCTTCCTGTATCGGAAGTTGGATATGCCCATCAGGTGTTATCCAAGGCATCCAACCACTTGCAAGAGTACCCGTAGGATTGTATTTTTGCAGGAAATATCCGTGATCATGGAGCAGTCCCCGGCAGTATTTAAAGAATTTTTGCACAGTCCCGGAGTAGCGCGTTATGTCCAGCGCCATAGCGACAAATGCACTGTCTCGCGGCCACATGTAACTGTATGAATCCATGTTGAACCTTTCAAGAATATCACTGTCATTGGCAGCTATGATCGCGCCATCGTAATCAATTTGCGACTTTATAATAAGCAGACTGTGTTTGAATAAATCTACTACTTTTGGTGGAAGATCAAACATATCGTACTTTTCTTTGTTCACCCATGAATAATAGTACTGCCCTGCTTCACTTATCATCTTTTCAGGCGTTGTATTCAGGACAAGTTCATTGAGCCGCTTGACTTCAAAGAAAGTTTTTCCTGCTGCAATCCAGTAATATATTATTTTTGTTTCCCCCGCGGCCAGATGCCGGGAAAAACGGATGAAACTCTTCACTGCCCCTACCTGAATGGAGTTCATGTTAAGCTCTCCAGACTTGATAGCACCAGATTCATCTGTCCCTTTTGGACGTACTTCATACTGGTCAAAGTATGGTGAACCACTAATAAGGAAGTAGCGCGAGTCCTTATAATGTATTATGGATTGCAATGCAGGGTCAAAGATAGCCGTATCACCATTCGGATTCTCGTAAAGGGAAATATCATGGCTGAAAAGTAGCTTCATGTCTACATCTATGGCGTCTGTATTGGTTATTGCTATATTTCGAATAAATATATTCTCATGAGGGTGTACACATTCGTTGAACCTCAACTCAACTTCAAGACGATCATTGCGATAGTAGGTATCAGTTACCAACCGATCTTTCTGGTAACCAAGTTTGTGGCTCCAATCATCCCCTATCAGAGAAACCATACCAAGATTTTTCCCATCCACTTCTACCCCTACTCTACAATGTCGACCATTCACATGGTTCTCATATCCTATATGGGGAAAGTACATGTCCCGGATGCTTGCATTTATATCCAGGTTCACCAGCAGTGATCCGTTTCCAACAACGAGTGGTTTAGGCATTTTAGCATCACCTTTAATACATATTCTCACGTATAAATGTACATCATGAGCTAAAGTAGTTTCCTGCTTGATGGGAAACGAGAAATGGCGCCATTAAATTATCGGGATTCTAATTTAAAGGGTCAACAATATCCAATTGGCTGTGATATTATAACGGAATGAAGTGTGGGGGCATAATTACGGTTTTCAGTCTAAGGAAACCCGACTCTGGTGTCAACATAGGTATCCTTTCTTATGAATATCCACCAAATTTTTATGGTGGAGTGGGTATCCATGTAGGTGAGGTAACCAGAAGTCTTGCAATCGGAAATAATCAGGTACATGTGTTTACATCCAATGTACAGGAATCGAACGAACAGTTGATCAGAAATTTATGGGTACACGGACCAACAGAACTTCATTATCAGGCATCTAATAATTTCAGTGCAGCATATAAAAAGATACAGACCAACATCAATGTGGCTGCGATGGTGAAGAAACAGTTTTCAGGTGGCAGTCTGGATCTGTTACATTCGCATGGTGGGTTGATCCAGTTAGCTACTACATTATCAAAGGAGAGCACCCAGCTGCCACTGGTGATGACAGCTCACAGTATAGATATCAACAGAACGAAGCCAGACGGGCTGAGTGTTATGATGGAGTCAAATGTGGTGGGCATGGTGGACAGGTTCATTGCAGTATCAAAGTCCATACAAGAAGAACTGGAGCAAACATTTGGAATCGAACATGATAAGATTACAATTATTCCAAACGGGGTGGATAGTGAGACATTCAAACACCAGAATGCGGATGACATCAAAAGAAAATACAAACTTGATAACCGATTCGTTGTGCTGTTTGTTGGAAGGAATGACTCACAAAAGGGCGTGATGTATTTGGTTGATGCCGTGCGAAGGCTCCAGAAAGATATTCCAGAAATAATGCTGGTAATGGTCGGCCAGCCGGATATATATCATGACAAGCATATCCTCTGCCTTCCGCATGTGGACAAGCATGAACTCATTAAATTATACTCTCTCTCCGATGTGTTCGTGCTGCCAAGCATCTACGAGCCTTTCGGTATTGTGCTCATTGAAGCCATGGCATGTGAAACCGCGTGCATTGGGACACGAGTCGGAGGGATACCAGACATCATTGACCACAACCGGACCGGGGTTCTGGTAGAGCCGGAAAGCTGTGCAAGTATCGCAGAAGCGATTGATAGATTATATCATGATCCAGAAAAGAGGTGCCTGATGGGGAAAAGAGGGCGTGAGAAGGTTATATCATACTTTGACTGGCAAAATATAGCAAAGAAGACTGGAGAGGTATACCAGCAGGTGCTTAATTAAAACCAGAGTCTGCTCTTGATGCACTCAATGTTAACCTATCATGGATTCGATCCACACATGTGCCTCTAGATTCACTCTTTCTATGTTGCATCTGAAACCCAGATAAATCTCTCCCACTCGCACCTAATGTCGAACCAGATATGATAGTCACACAAGCATCTCTGAGTGAAAATGTACAAAACGGACAGAGAAACATCACAACAAGCAACCATCATCGAATTACAGAGGAACTGAAACTGCACAATAAACGCAAGATAATTAGCTAAATACTGAATGTGTATGTTCTGGAAATTACGCTTCGTGGAAAAGGTTATGGGTGGCTTGATTGGCTGCTCGTTCTCTAACTATTTTTAAAATAAGGGGAAGATATATTGAACAAGGCACAAGGTGATGACATATCTTTAGCTGAAGTTGACAGTAAATTCTCAGAGGAAATTACAGAATTGGCAAACAGTGATAAAGCATATGAGAAAAATAGCTCTGAATACAATTATTTTTGTAAGTACATTTACTTTTATAATAGTTTACTTTCTAACTGAATATTTGTCTCAAGACAATTTCATTGTAATTATAGTATGTCTAGCAGTATGTGCCATCTTTGCAGCTATAATAAGTATTCCTTCTGAGGATATTTAAGCCACTATCAGATGCAATTAATAATGATTCATTTGCTTTGAGTGTGAGTATTTCTTCCTTATTGATTGCATTTTGACTGGCATTGGCGGATTTCTGTTTGATAATAGGCTACTTGTGTTAGGCTCCTTGTCCCTGTCATTTGTACAACTTTCCTTTATATAATGCTTTATGTTGACTTTCCGATCTGAAAGTCCAATCCACTGTTCTATCTGAAAATCCAATCATCAATGTCTCCAAATCCCCTAGAGGTTAAAGATGTTTCAATTGTAGCTGACATTATCCCCAGTTATATTGAAGGTAAATCTGCCATAAGTCCTATTATTTTTATCTTCTACTCATTTTTTATCCTCATTAAGTAGCCTGTTGAAGTTACTGAAAGTTTCATCATTAAAACATACAAATAGAATCCTATCAAAAACCGGGGTTTCTTGCAGAAAATCGATTACTTCATTTATCGCTATTTCAGCTGCCCTGGGTATAGGAAAATGGTAGACTCCTGTACTTATTGCGGGAAAAGCAATAGTTTTAATCCCTTCCTCTGCCGCCAGCTTAAGGCAATTACTGTAACATTTGGCCAGCATTCTGTCCTCCTCATTGTTTCCGCCGTGCCATACAGGTCCCACTGTGTGTATGACCCATTTTGCCGGCAGATTATAGCCATGCGTGATTTTTGCTTCACCTGTTGCACAACCATTCAGTGTCCTGCATTCATCCAGCAGTTTAGGTCCTGCAGCTTTGTGTATTGCTCCATCAACCCCTCCTCCGCCAAGCAGGGAATTGTTGGCCGCATTCACAATGGCATCAACTTCCTGTTCTGTGATGTCACCTTTAATTATCCTGATTATTCTCTGACCCATAATCTTTGGTCTTTGTTTATTGGTTAATATTTGTTGTCACTTCAGAACAGGAAATAATCAATCAGTAAGACTGAAGTGAGTAGTAATATCCCCAGTATGGCAAGTGGAATGGTATAGTTCGATACTACGGTTTTCACATCATCGCCCGTGGTTCTCTGGATCAGCCAGAAAAACGGATCTGTAACGTAGGAAAACACCATGGTGCCAGCTGAAATCATCAATATCAGGGGAATGGTTGCCACATCTGAAACATAGGGGCTGTAGGCGAGTATGGATGATGTTATTATTGCAGTGACAGCCCTGGAGCCCTGCGCAGTCTGTATTATCGCGGCGAAAATAAACGGGATGAAAAGAGCAGGTATTATGTGTCCGATAAGATTATAGACATTTTCTGCAAATGAACTTGCAGCAATTACTCCTCCAAGCGCCCCGGCACCGCAGAGGTCCAGTAATATCATACCGGCATTGCGGGTGCCCTTTTCAAAAACGATATCCAGATTTTCTTTTTTTACCAGTAAAAGGGAAAAACTGGCTGCAAGAATAATGGCAAGATTGATATCCGCCAGCAGGGAAGCTCCCGGTAAAAAATGCCCAATTGCCAGGAAAACAATGGGCAGTATTAAGGGGACCCATCCAATAGGTGACTCATTTGCTGACAATTCTCTTTCTTTCCATGTATCTTTGTGTTCTCCTCTTTTTGATATAAGCAGGTATCCAAAGATAAAGAGAATTACAGATATAGTGATTGCAGCCAGGTTGAAGCCAGCATCAACATTAAAATTGAGACTTCTTGTAATACTGTATATTACAGGAAGTGGGTACAGAAGGACAAAAGAAAGTGTACTTCCAATTGCAGTAGCGTAATAACATTTCTTCCTGATCTCGGAGTTTACTTTCAGGTTTTCAACAAGAGGGACCATTACTACATAAGCTGTCAGGCAACACATGAGGGGGATGGATAACAGGTAACCTGCAATTCCTGATGTAAGGGTGGGTCGTGCGGATATTTTTTGCATATCCGAGACAATCCGCTGCGCAAAATTTTCCTGTCTTATTACCAAGGCAATTAATGACCCTGAAAATATAGGAATTGCAAGGAGTGCAAATACCCTGCCTGCACCCTGTGTTGCCATTGCGATTGCGTTTTGCTGCATTCCGCTGAATATGCCATAAAAAAGGGCTGCACCTGTTAGTACAAGGAAAGGTGGCAATCTAATCTTCCAGAGAAGAATTGTAATTAATACTATGGTTATCGTGAAAATCAGGATGTCTTGCACATTTTTCACCGTTTTTGGTTAATTTACATTCTATATATCAACTCCAGTTATATTTTCTGTATATTTTAAACCAATGTTTTCAATAATGCCTCTAATATGGAACAGCAATTTAAGTAGCAAAAGAATAGGTTTAATTATAAAAAATTCTAATTTGATATCCTCTTAAAACAATCGCATCAAAGGTGCTTTTGCCATGACTAAAATCTCAGTAATAGGAGCAGGGAATGTTGGTGCAACTACTGTGCAGAGACTTGCCGAAATGGAGTTCGGTAGCATTGTCCTTGTGGATATAGTTGAAGGTTTACCACAGGGAAAAGCCCTGGACCTGATGCAGGCAGGAGCCATAGTAGGATATGATACTAAAATCAAGGGTAGTAATGACTATGCGGATATCGTCGGTTCGAACATAGTGATCATAACTGCCGGTGCTGCAAGGAAACCCGGTATGAGCCGGGCTGATCTGATAAATATCAATACTAAAATCATGAAAGATGTTTGTGAGAACATCAAAGAATATGCACCTAATTCTATTGTTATTGCTGTTACCAATCCTCTTGATGTAATGACTTATGTAGCCCTGGAAGTCACCGGTTTTGAACCAAATCGTGTGTTTGGAATGAGTGGAATACTTGATACAGGACGTTTTGCCAGTTTTATTGCCGATGAGCTTGCCTGCTCCAAAAGAGATGTTGAAGCAATGGTGATAGGTGGTCATGGGGACCAGATGCTTCCCCTTCCCCAACATTCTTCAGTATTCGGGACACCTCTGCCAGAATTGCTTGGAGAAAATGTCATTGCAGGACTTGTAGAACGTACTATTCATGGTGGTGCTGAAATCGTTGCTCTTCTCAAACAGGGTAGTGCCTTTTATGCACCCTCTGCTGCCATAGTCCAGATGGTTGAATCAATCCTGAGGGATGAAAAGAGAATCTTACCTGTTTCTGCTTATCTGGAGGGGGAATACGGCCAGAAAGGAATATATTTCGGTGTACCTGCCAAAATTGGTTGTGATGGCATTGAAGGGATAATAGAGCTGGAACTGACAGAAGAGCAGAAACAGGCACTAAAGGAATCTTCAGCAAGCATAAAGGGAAGCATCGAATATCTGAATATATGATAATTCGCTGTTTGGAGAAGTTTTTGTAGGAGAAAACGGTACAGAGAAGAATAATGCGGGAGATTAATGCTACCATTTCAAGGCCAGTTTATAGTTTTTTGGCCTTGCAGAGGTTTTTGTCATCCTTTACAACCCTGCCATATTTATTGCAGTAATATGAAGGATTATTAATAAGTTTTTTTAAATTCCTTTGTATTTTCTTTATATCATCTTTTTTCCAGGAGCACATCTTTTTTGACATATTTATCCTCCTTAAAAAGATCATAATCAAATCAAACAATGCGATAACAGTTTGGGATTGCTATTATTTGAAGTTATCCTGCAGTTCAGAAATCCCATAAATGTGCTGCATTTTGGTACAGTACCCTGTCAACATCCTTTGTTGAAAGAGTTCCCTCTTCCTGTAGTTTAAGTATGGTTTGGAGTTGTTCCTGGAGGTTTCCCCAGGGTTCATCTGAACCAAAAAGGACTTTTCCTTCAGGCTGGCTGGTTATTATATCCTCAGTAGTCGTGCCATGTTCTTTATACATGTACCTGTATGCTTCATGGCTTGACATTGCAGTATCCAGATAGATATTGTCAAGATCATCAACTGCTTTTATAATTTCAGGGATCCCATCCCCCAGATGTGCAAGCTGAAAATTAATATCCGGGTATTGTTCCACTTTATCCAGTAATCTACAAGGGTCTTTACTACACGCCATCGGGATGTGTAAAAGGAGGTTCATACAGTTTTCATTCATATAACTCAGAATTGAATCATCAGGCATATTTCCATAGATTCCATAATACTTTATCCCTGCAGGAGGTTTTTCGTTTTCATCTTCATATTTTGCAATATTTTCGGCACTATCATTTGCAGCTATAAACGGTATAAAAGCGACCCGGTCATCATCAATTGACCATATTTCTTCGTTTGCTCTGGTATAATCTATCTTCCAACCAGAGTATGGTTCATCAGGGTCTGGGGATTTATTTTTGAGATGGTAGAACAGGCCTTTCCAGAAATGCCCGAAAGTGTTTGACGGTTCGGGTTGTGCAAAAAGAACACAGTTTTCAACATTGTTCCGATCCATGTTCTCCTGCAGCCTTTGTATGTTATTGCTGATTCTGGTGGTGGGCCGTAGCGCCATTGTCATAAAGATTGAATTTGTTCCATAATGGCAATGTGCATCATTGATCCGATATTTTCCACATTTTTTCATGAATAACTGTTTTAATTTATTGCAGATATACATACTCGACACAAAGATTTGCTTGCTGCTGTCTTTTCTTAAGCCTTTGTCGAATTGATGGGGCTTTGTACATAATATATTGCCTATTATGGAGTACAGAAGGATTAGATTATATTAAAATGGCATAGATGCGAGTTTTTCACAATATTTATTTGCGGATGCCGGCAAATTTTGGGTGTGGTTTATAGTGGGCAGAAAGGTTTATTAATGATAAATCATTATAGATATTTGTAATGATTAAACATCACAATATATGTGAATAATAGATAAACGGAGGTTAGTAAATGGAAATTTACCAAAATGAATCTATACATGAGAAAAGTGATCTTACCAGACAAGCAAACCGTAGCATGACCATTTATGAAATGGTTTTCATGATGGTTATTCTGGCATTCGGATTGTTTTCTCTGTACAGATTGGCCGCTTATGCCAACCTTATCAGCTGATCATTAAAGGGCAATTCACCGAATTGCCTAATTTTCCTCCTCTCCTATTGTTTTTGTTTATTTTGTCATTCCATTAACTCAGAAAATGATAAATGGTTTCAGGTCCAATAGGACACTAGGAGCAAACTTCTAAATGATAGCGGCATTTATTACGGTTTTTGCAGTAATTATTTTATCTCTTTTTATCAATCGTATAGCCACGATTGCATTAACCCTAACCGGTCTTTCCCGTGAAGTCGCACGCTTTCAGGCAAGGTCTGCACTTACAGGTGCGGGATTTACTACCACGGAATCTGAAAAAATGATGAATCATCCTGTAAGGCGCAGGATACTGATGTTGCTTATGCTTGTGGGAAATGCCGGAATAATAACCCTGATGGCCTCTGTAGTCCTTGTTTTCCTGAGTCCCTCGTCTGATACACTGCTAAGTTATATCGTTGTCATTACACTTGGTATGCTAGTGATTTTAATCATTACCCGTAGCAAAAAAGCCGATCGATTTCTCAGCCGTGTTATCACTTTTTCTCTTACCAGATGGACTGATATCCAGACATCGGATTCTGCAAGCCTAATTTACCTGGGTGGGGATTATCAGGTTTCAGAACTGGAAGTTGGCTCTGAAGATTGGCTGGCCGGCAAAGTCCTGAATGAGTTGAACCTTGTGGATGAGGGAGTACTGATTCTTGGTATCCAAAAACCCGGCGGTAAATACATTGGAGCCCCTGTAGCATCCACACGTATTGAAGTTAATGATGTACTCCTGCTATACGGCAGAGGCGAATCTTTGCGCTCCCTGGACAGAAGACGTAAAGGACTTCGCGGCGCGGTTGCACACGCCGAAGCAGTGGCACAGCAGAGGGACGTGGTGGAAGAACAGGAAACAGGCAGTAAGCAAAGTGAGTCTGCGGATATTTGATTATTTTTCTTTGATATACTTTTCTATTTTTTGCTTTTAGATTGGGCTTATTTGGCAATTTCAGTATAGGCTCGTTGTAAAGAACCACTAAATATATACAGTTTCATTAAAACCATTTTATGAAATCCTTTGCTTACCGACAACCTTTATATACTTGCCGTTGTTATGGATCATGCCTCTTTTTGTTTAAAGAAACATTTAGAACAAGTACATTTAATTAATCATCATTATCCCCAAAGATGCCTATACAGGCACCTATTCTGTGTCAGGCAATTTTTCAGGATACTGTGATAGCAGAATATAAAAGGAATTTTACCATGGAATCATTAACTTTTAAAGATTTGAATCTATCGAAAAATATTGAACGTGCAGTTGAAGACATGGGTTTTGAGGAACCCACTCCTATTCAGTCTCAATCTATTCCCTATCTTATGGAAGGTAAGGATGTAATAGGACAGGCGCAGACCGGTACCGGTAAAACTGCTGCCTTTGGGATACCTGCTCTTGAAATGCTGGATGTCAAAAGTAAGAAGGTCCAGGTAGTGGTCCTCTGTCCAACCAGAGAACTGGCAAATCAGGTTGCTGAGGAGATGAGCAACCTTGCCAAGTACCAGAATACCAAAATGTTACCGGTTTACGGTGGTCAACCAATAGACAGGCAGATAAAGGCCCTGAGAAGAGGCGTACACATTGTAATTGGTACTCCCGGGAGAGTTCTGGACCATATCCAGAGGAAGACACTGAAACTTGATGGTGTTAAAATGCTGGTTCTTGATGAAGCTGATGAAATGCTTGATATGGGTTTCAGGGAGGATATTGAATTTATTCTCAGTCGCGTGCCTAGCCAAAAGCAGACAGTTCTATTTTCTGCTACGATGCCACAGCCAATTATTAAACTCACAAAGAAATACCAGCAAAATCCCCAGATGGTAAAGACTGTTCATAAGGAATTAACGGTTCCCCAGATTGAACAATTCTATTTCGAAGTCAAAAACAATGCAAAGACCGAAGTTTTGTGTCGTTTGATAGATATTTACAATTTCAAGTCATCTCTTGTTTTCTGTAATACCAAGAAAAATGTCGATAAACAGGTTGAAACTCTCAAAGCACGAGGTTATCTTGTAGATGGACTGCATGGTGATATGAGACAAGCACAAAGGGAACGTGTCATGTCCAATTTCAGGAAAGGGGAAATTGAGACACTCGTTGCAACCGATGTTGCTGCCCGTGGTATCGATGTGGAGAACATTGAGGCTGTTTTCAATTATGACATTCCTCAGGATGAGGAATCATATGTCCACAGGATAGGCAGAACCGGTAGGGCAGGCAAAGAAGGAGTTGCAATAACCTTTGCTTCCGGTAAGGACATCCGTAAGATCAAAAATATACAAAAACACACAAAGGCAAAGATCACAAGGAAAAATGTTCCTTCCCAGAGTGATGTTGAAGATATCAGGGCTGAAATGCTGTCACAAAACGTCAAGAAGATAATCGATGATGGGCACATTGGCAAATATGAGCACTGGGTCGAAAATTTACTGGAAGAAGATTATGCTTCAGTGGATGTTGCAGCTGCCCTTGTGAAAATTCTGTTATCGGAAGAGAAGAAGTAATCCAGCCACAGGGAGATTTTATTTTTCACACCTCCCTATTCAAAAGGTATATATACCATAACATCGTATTGTGATTGCTTTCAAGAGATTAAGGCTACTGCGATAAATATTAGGTTTATACGTTTTTACTTTTACCGTATTTACTATTTTCCTATGTTTTCCAACTAGTTAATTATCTGTTTTAAGCTTCATTAGAAAGGACGTGTAATATTTGTTTAACAACATGGATTCAAGTGCACCAGTAGAAGCTGGCGAAAGTTATGAAGTGACCATCGAAGATATCGCAAGAGAAGGAGACGGCATTGCAAGAGTTAGCGGCTTTGTCATCTTTGTTCCAAACACCGAAGTCGGCGATGAAGTCACTGTTAAAGTCACCAAAGTAATGCGTAAATTCGCATTCGGTGAAGTAGTTTAAATCTTCTGATTTTGCAAAAAAAAGATTTGGGTATTTCCCAAATCCCTATTTTTATTTCAATTCCAATTCTGTAGTTTGGTATTTGAATACCGCTTAAGTTAATTTTAATTATGTTCTATAGGCTTCCTCGTGAAGTTAGTGGGACTTTGGTTGGGTTTAGTTAACATTCAATTTATTATAACAATGTATTCTTCAAAAAGCAGGAAATAGGACGAGAAATTATCTATGTTTAGAATTCACTGCTATATGGAAAATTTTATCAAAAATCTGATTTTCAAAATTTTCCCGGAGATTAATTTAATTTCCGGGATGAATGGCAGGAATATTTTTCCTGTATGAGAAAAGCCGACTGTTAAGAATTATAGGCGTGGCTGCCAGTGCAATTATTATCAATGCCCATGTGCAGAGTCCGATTGCTGCATATACTGGATACTGGAACAGGTCCCCGAACATAGCCGGATCTATTATGATATCCACAGTTTCCAGGGTATGGATCATTTTGATACCTGTGTGTGTGAACATTTGCCAGAAGAATATAGATGCTGCTGACAATATTCCCGCTTTTGATGTAAGATAAAATGCTGGATGGCTTCTGAAAATGCCCGTTTTGGAGAGTTTGTTTTTTCGAATCATGATTTTCCATAGGTACTTACTATAGCACACATCAGGATTCGCATCTATATAAAAAAATCCGGACCCATTAATTATGAACAATATTATTCATGAACATTTCTGTGGATAAAGCATAATTTAGGCACCATGTTAAGTTAAGTATATTTTGAAGTCAATAAAAATCTTGCAAAAACATATATATACTCTAAGTTGGATTTGCTTCTTAAAGTTATGAAAATAGATGTATCATTTGCGTAAACACCACTTTGCTAAGGAATAGGTCCTTTTTACTTAGAATGATATGTCAAAAAAGTTCACAGTGAAGATGTCTTATGACTAAAAAAGAACAGGGCTTGATGCTTGGATGGAGGGAGTGGGTTGCACTACCCGAATTAGGACTGCATGCCATAAAAGCGAAAGTAGATACAGGCGCCAGAACATCTTCACTTCATGCGTTTGATATCGAGATTTACAGAGAGAATAATATTGATATGGTTCGATTTCTGGTTCATCCCATTCAAAAAAACTTAAATTTCTATATTGAATGTAACGCACCTCTTAAGGATAGACGTCAGGTGACCGATTCTGGAGGTCATAGGGAGATGCGTTACGTCATCGAAACACCTGTTGTTTTTGACACTTATATATATCCCATTGAACTAACGCTTACGGGCCGGGATACTATGCGTTTCAAGATGTTACTGGGGCGTAATGCACTTAAGAAAAGAGCAATGGTAAATCCGACTGCATCATTTATGTGTGGGAAACTGGATACAAAAACATTATACGAACTATATGGGATAAAACCTGAGGTAAACGAATGAAGATTGCTTTATTGTCAAGGAATAAGAAACTTTACTCAACTCGTCGTTTAATTGAAGCAGCAGAAAAGAAAGGGCATACAATTCAGGTTATAGATGTACTGCGCGCTTACATGAATATTACTTCTCACAAACCTTCCATTCACTATAAAGGCGAGGAATTGAACGATTTTGATGCGGTAATTCCCCGTATAGGTGCATCTGTTACATTCTATGGTGCTGCAGTTTTGCGACAATTTGAGATGATGGGTGTTTTTCCTTTGAATGAATCAGTTGCACTTACCCGTTCCAGGGACAAACTACGCTCCTTACAGTTACTCTCCCGCAGGGGTATAGGTTTGCCTGTGACTGTGTATGCAAGCAAACCCGATGATGTAAAAGACATGGTAAAAATGGTTGGTGGTGCTCCACTTGTTGTTAAAATTCTTGAAGGTACTCAGGGTATAGGTGTAGTGCTTGCAGAAACACAAAAAGCTGCAGAAAGTATTATTGAAGGATTTATGGGTGTAAATGCAAATATCCTGGTGCAGGAATACATAAAGGAATCCAAGGGAGCCGATATACGCTGTTTTGTTGTTGGGGGTAAAGTTGTGGCATCCATGAAAAGACAGGGGCCAGAAGGTGAATTCCGTTCAAATATACATAGGGGAGGAACAGCAACTACTATCAGAATCACACCTGAAGAGCGTTCAACGGCTGTACGTGCTGCAAAAATAATGGGACTTAATGTTGCAGGTGTTGATCTTTTACGTTCCAATCATGGACCTGTGGTGATGGAAGTAAATTCTAGTCCAGGTTTGGAAGGTATAGAATCCAGTACTGGCAAAGATATTGCAGGTATGATAATTGATTATATTGAGAAAAACAGTAAATTTGGTAAGACACGAACCAAAGGGAAAGGTTAATCGATGCAACCACCGATAACAATAGCAGGAAATACGATCCAGCCAGGAACAAGGAAATCCATTGAATTACCGATTCCCAGCTTTTATACTCACACATCGGCTTCAATGCCAGTTCATGTTATACATGGACGCAAACCTGGCCCCTGCCTACTCGTATGTGCTGCTATTCACGGGGATGAGATCAACGGTGTAGAAATTATTCGTCGTGTCCTTGCACATAAAACAATCAATAATCTCAAGGGCACTCTTATAACCATACCAATTGTAAATGTTTTTGGTTTTGTCTCCCAGTCTCGTTATTTACCTGATAGGCGAGATCTGAACCGCTCTTTTCCGGGTTCTAAAAAAGGTTCAATGGCATCCAGACTGGCAAATATCTTGATGGCCGAAGTAGTAGAACATTGCAGTCATATAATTGATCTTCATACAGGAGCTGTTGCCCGGGAAAATTTACCTCAGATACGTGCATGTCTGTTAGATGATACAGAAACAGAAGCTTTAGCCCGTGCTTTTGGCGTACCGGTCATAATCAATACTGAATTGCGTGACGGCTCTCTGCGTGAAGCTGCTCGTGAGAAAAATATACCATTTCTATTATATGAAGCAGGTGAAGCACTTCGTTTTGATGAGGTCGCAATTCGAGCAGGTGTAAGGGGTATACTTGGAGTTATGCATCATTTAGGTATGAGAACAAGGGCCAGAAAAAAGAAAGGTTACAAGACTGTGATTTCTAAATCGACCCAATGGGTCAGGTCTCCTAAAAGCGGAATATTACGTTCAATATCTCCTCTGGGGACATTGGTCAAAAAAGGAGATTTACTGGCCTATGTAGGTGACCCACTGGGTGAGGTTGAAACAAAAGTTATGTGTTCAATTTTTGGGATTGTGATCGGAAAGACAAATCTGCCGCTGGTTCATGAAGGGGATGCTATATATCATATCGCCAGATATCCAGAAGCTGAAGAGGTTTCTAATTACATAGAATCATATCATGATGAAATTGATCCTCTTAACGATGAAATAGCAGATAAGAACAATTCTCTGGCATGATTGTTTGGATCTAAAAAAGTCTATTTTCTTTTTTATCAGGTATTGATTACCGTTTTAATGGTATGTTCATCATTGAGAGAGGCCGGTCTGGGCCTGCCCTTGTTAAAAAATATGTAGAAATGCATGGTGGGAGTATCTGGCTGGACAGTGAAGTTGATAAGGGTAGGTACATTTACGTTCACAGTACCTCTTGATGAATATTTTTTAGAAAATCAATTTATAACTTTCAAAATTTAGAAAGTGTATGAATTGTTATGTTGGCAGTTTGTATAGTATAAATCCAATGTCTGTGTAGCAGAAGGAATAAGGATGAGATAGCTGTTTTTCTAAATGGAAAATGGTAAAACTAATACTGAAATTAAAATAGAGAAATATTTATTGCCGGGATTGGTTTAATTCCCTGGATGAATTGTAGGAATATTTTTCCTGTATGAGAAAAACCGACTATTGAATATTATTGGGGTGGATGCCAGTGCAATTATTATCAATGCCCATGCACAGAGTCCTATTGCTGCGTATATCGGATACTGGAACATTTCACCGAACATGGTCGGCTCGATTATGATACCAGCAGATCCCAAGGTCTGAACCATTTTTAGACCTGTATTTGTAAATATGTGCCAGAAAAATATAGATGCTACCAGTAACATTCCTGCTTTTGCTGTAAGATAACATGCTGGGTGGCTTTTAAACGTGCCCTTTCCAGAGGTTTTGCTTTTTTGGATCATGATTTTCCACGGATACTTCCTAATTATACACTAGGATTCGCATCTATATAAAAAAATCCGGATTTATTAATTATGAACAATATTATTCATGAACAATTTAGCAAACTAACAACATATATTTTGTTATTGCTGTTATTTATCAGTTCAAATCGAATTACTATTAAAATTTAAGTTAATTTCTATTACATGTATAATCATGGATATTTGTTCTACTATTATCTGAAGTTCACAGTACAGATATAAATTAAAGTGCTAGTTATTTGGATTGATTGTACTGTTCCCTATTTTATCATATCATAAACTACATTGCAAATCATAAGGCTAAAAAATTATTGCTTTTCATTCCATAAATAGAGAGTGTGTCAATGAGAATCATTAATAATAATTTAGGCTAGCCATATGGTACGATCCTTATTTCAACACGTTTGTAGTTGTAATTATTGCAGGTCCTCTATGCCACAAAATTCCTAAATAGCTGTGCCACCCACATCAATATGGGAGTTGAGGGTAGATTATGCAGATATACAAAATTACAGTATTGCACGTATTATTGGTACACTGGATTTTTGATAGGAAAACAAAGTGTAGTGTGAGAAGCACTATCCAATATAAAACTTAACTGGGAGATTATTTCTCCCAGTAAGGAGCAAATCCATATTTTGCATAGACATCCGTCAGCCATTTGCGCTCATTGGACAAAGGCCAATTATCTTTATCAAATCCTTCCGATTCTTCAAGCAGAGACCTGTCGTGATGAAATACAAACCTGTGCTTTCCTTCTTTCAGAGATAATGCTTCCCAGGGAACTGCAAATAACTTGTCTTTGAAGGAAAGGGCTGCATAGGCAACCGTACCAAAGTCAAGGTCAATCATCAGTTCTTCTATATGGCCAATGTCTTCACCGTTTAAATCTTCTACTTTGTCTTTTTCGATTGTACTTGCTGACAAAAATTTAGGTGCACTTCCATTCATTTTTCCCACTCCTATTAAATGAAAGGCATGCGAACAGGATATTCTGATTTCTTATACCTGCGGTTAAACCAGAATGAAACAAATTCTTTCACCACAGCTACAAATCAGCCCCCATACCTTCCATACATTCTTCTTTTTTGATGGTTGTTAAAAGTATCGCCTATATGGGCCATCTAAAGCTATTTCTGGTAGTAAACACAAATTTATACAGGATCTTTTAAGGTGGGGAGGGCATGTAGTCATTTCGGAAACTTGTGAAACTTTATGAAAAATTAGATAATTCTACATCTCATAAGAAAATAATTGAATTGCTGGCAGAGCATTTTCAAAGACTTGAGCCGGCAGAGGTGAAAATAACCGCATATCTTGCACTGGGTACAATAGGTCCCCGTTTTGAAAAAATTGATTTGGGAATTGGAGATAAATATGGTATACAAGCCATCTCCCAGGCCTATGATGTGGATATGGAAAAAGTAGAGATTGCATTTGAGAATCAAGGAGATCTGGGGGATGTGGCTTCTGATCTTAATGATAGACAGCGAAGTTCACTTACACTCAAGTATGTTTTTCAGCATTTTGTGCAGATAAGGGACGTTTCGGGAAAGGGTAGCCAAAAAAGAAAGATAAATCTACTCGCAGAAGTCCTGTCACAGGCCAGGCCTTTGGAATCCAGATATATTATGCGTATTGCACGGGGAAATCTGAGGCTGGGTTTTGGTGAGAAATTTCTTCTGGAAGCTCTGGCTCTGGCCTTTACAGGTAGCCGGAATAATACAGCCAAAGTGGAAGATACATACAATATATGTACTGATATCGGTCAGCTTGGCGAGTCTCTGGCAAAGCACGGGATGAGTTCACTGGGTAAGTTTTCCATTAAGATTGGCAGGCCTGTCCAAATGATGCTAGCCAGCAGGGTAGATACTATGGAGGGGCTGAATGAGAAATTCTCTGCAACCATGGCAGCCGAGGAAAAATATGATGGAGAAAGGGTTCAGGTACATGTGGACAGAGATAATATAAAGGCGTTCTCAAGGCGGCTAACTGATATTTCTGCACAGTTTCCTGATGTCATTGAGGCTGTTCGCGAAAGTGTAAAAGCTGAAAAAGTTGTCTTAGATGGAGAAATAGTTGCCTATAGGCAAGGGGAGTTCCTTCCTTTCCAGGAGCTTATGCAGCGCAGGCGAAAGTATCATGTCAAGGAATATGTGGAAAAAATCCCTGTTGCCGTTTTTTTCTTTGATGTTATATATCTCGATGGTAAATCCCTGATGAATAGGTCTTATCCTGAAAGAAGACAAGTTTTGGAAGAAAATCTCGTAGAGACAGAAAAAGTAAAACTTGCAGGTCGGGTTGTGAGTGCAGATTTCTCCCGGATACAGCGTTTTTTCGATGCTTGTGTGGAGAAGGGGATGGAAGGCATAATTATTAAGTCAGTAAAGGCTAAATCCACTTACAGGCCGGGAAAAAGAGGTTGGTTGTGGGTTAAGTGGAAAAAGGAATATATTGAAGACGTAAGAGAAACCTTTGACCTGGTGATTGTTGGAAGTTATCATGGTAAAGGGAGGCGCAAAGGTTCATTTGGAGCATTGTTATGTGCTGTGCTCAATAAAAGCGAAAAAAGGTATGAAACTCTGGCTAAAGTGGGTACGGGTTTCAAAGATGAAGACTTTGCGGAAATCAACGATCTTCTAGAAAAATATGCCGTTGAAAAACAACCTGTCAACATTTTGGTAGACAGTAATATGCAACCAGATAAATATATTGAACCAGCTGTTGTCATCGAAGTAATTGGTTCGGAGATTACTTCTAGTCCCTCCCATACATCAGGTCAGGAAAATTCAGGGAATGGATATGCATGAGGTTTCCACGTTTCCTTAGAATAAGGTATGACAAAGGCCCAGAGAATGCAACTACAGTTGAAGAGGTGAAACATCTGAAATGATCAATCGGGAAATAGCCAAACTGCTCTATGAGATTGCGGATATATTTGAATATAAAGAAGTAGAGTGGAAACCTCGTGCATACCGCAAAGCAGCCAGAAAAATAGGGGATATGAGGGAAGACATCTCAGGGCTCTACTCAAAAAAGGGCAGGGAAGGATTGGAAAATATTCCCGGTGTTGGGAGCCGTATTGCAGACCACATTGTTGAATATATTGAGACCGGGTCTGTGGAAGAATTTAGAAAGATAAAAAAGCAAACTCCCAGGGGTGCTAGTAATATAATAAAGATTAGAGGGCTTGGTCCTAAAAAGGCAAAAAAACTCATGGATGAACTTGACATACAATCAATACCCGATCTGAAAGAGGCAATTAAAAATCAGGAGATCCGCAAACTTGAAGGGTTTGGAAAAAAGACTGAAGAAAATCTGGATAAAGCAATTTCCCAATACGAAAAAAGCCATGAACGCATGCTTTTACCAAAAGCAATGGATTTGGCTGAAGAAATTATAGCTTATATGGAAGAAAACACTACCCTGAAAAAAATAGATTACGCTGGATCTCTGCGGCGGATGAAGGAAACGATCGGGGATATTGATATACTGGTTGTTGCTTCGGATCCTGAAGAAGTCATGGATGCCTTTGTTAATTTTGAAAATGTGGACGAGGTTGAATCCCGGGGTAAGACACGCAGTACAATAATATTGCAAAACGGCGGTCATGTAGATTTGAGAGTGGTTCCTGAAAGTAGTTATGGAGCAGCATTACAGTATTTTACAGGTTCAAAGGATCATAACATCGAACTGAGAAATCTTGCCCTCTCGAAAGGCTATAAGCTTTCTGAATATGGATTGTTTAAAGAGGATTCCAAAAAAAAGATTGAAGGAAAAAAAGAAGATAGGATCTACGGAAAATTAGGTCTAAATTTCATTCCGCCACAACTGCGGGAAAACAGGGGAGAGCTGGAATGTGCAAAAAATACACTTCCTTCACTGGTGAAATTAGAAGATATCAGGGGTGATCTGCATGTCCATACCTCTTACAGTGACGGTACGGATAGCCTCAATTCTATGATCACACAGGCCGATAAATTGGGATATGAGTATATTGGTATCACTGATCATTCCAGATCCCGCAAGATTGCCGGTGGTTTAGGGACCGATAAGGTAAAAGATCAGTGGAAGGAAATAGATAGCCTCCGCGAGGATTTTGATATAGATATCCTGAAAGGTATTGAAGTGGATATCCTTTCTGATGGAAGTTTGGATTGTCCGGATGACATTCTTGAGGAAATGGATATTGTCGTGGGATCTATTCATTCCGGTTATAAGTCTTCCAAAAAGAAAATGACTGAAAGGATAACTACGGCCCTGCAAAATGAATTCCTGCATGTGCTGGGACATCCTACAAGCCGCAAGATCGGTATTCGGGAAGCATATGATGTTGACCTTGACCAAATCTTCGAAACCGCGGCAGAAAACGGTAAACTTATGGAAATAAACAGCCAGCCCGAAAGGCTTGACCTTAACGACAACCTGATTTTACAGGCCAAAGAATATGACCTCAAGTTTTGCATAAGCAGCGACAGTCATTCCTCTGCACAACTGGATTTCATGAAATACGGTATCGGACAAGCATGCCGAGGATGGCTTACAAAGGATGATATTGCGAACACCTATTCACTGAAAAAACTGAAACGATTAATTGGCTGAAAGTTCCAAAACTTTTCCAAATGCCATTTTACGGGCAGGGATGTTAGGATTATTGTTAAAGAAGGCAATGATAAAAATACATTTCAAGTCCTTCTATCAGTCAAAGTGTAAAGAGGATTTGAGAGCAAAGGGGCCTTTTCCCAATGCTCTCAACTCATACCCCACTCCTCTTTTCAGTCGCAATCCCTATTACGACTGGTTGTGGTGAGAATTGCCTTTCCTCTCACTCCAAATTGATAAATGTGGTCTTTATATATATACAAAATGGCCAGAAATATTGTATGCAATTAGAAATTTTCAATAACATTTTAATTGATTTTTATGTATGTTTAGACTTTAATTAAAATCGACAATAGATAAATGCATATACAATATATGTCTTCGATGGGGGGTTAACGAGGCTTGTGACGGTAATTCCTTTTTCTTGTACACCCATCCCCAATAACACTCATATTTTTCAATATATCAGGTTTTATCTTTTAAGTGCAACAGCGAGGATTAATTTCCCGACTCTTCTTATCAACTATACTATATATCAGGTTATGTTAAATATCATATACTGATTCTTCAAACTTGGAGTGGGAATATGACAGAACCAGAAAAGGAAATTGAAAAGAATTATTCATACAATAAACAGGAACTTATTGGATTTTTGGATGAGTTTAAGAACCAAATTGAGGCTGGAAAAATAGAGATCGGACAAGAATATGTTGAGATACCCGATGGCAACATGGACGTAGAATACGGTTTCAAAATTGAAAAAGGCCAAAAAGATATTGAAATAGAAATAAAATGGAAAAATAAAAAGATAATAGTACTTTGAAAAGATTACATATAATATTATTGTATATTGATGAACAAGGAAATAAACTACATCAGATGCTATAAATTCCTTTCATTGTGATCTGATGGTGAATAAAACAATTTTCATCCTGCATTATACCCTACCCATCCCTATATCTATGTGATTTTTTGGGATATAAGTAGCGGAACGAGGAGTTTTGGACTTTCTTATTTATTCCCGGTATAGTTTAAGGTTTTTTGCTTTAATATTGCTTTAAAAGGTGAGTCTATTTAGTTGATCATGAAAAAAATAGTAAGATGGAAATGTTCCATCTTTGAATTATTTATAGTTTGGTTGTCTTATGGGACGACCATCACAGACGTTTTCGCATGACGTACGACATTTTCTGCTACACTTCCCAATAAGAGCTGGGTTAGACCTGTTGCACCCAGTGTCCCCATTACGATGAGATCTGTATTGTTTTCCTTAGCAAAGTTTACAATCCCCTCAGAAGGGTAATCTTCAATGGTAACTGGTTCTACTTCGACTCCAGCTGCTTTACCCACTTCAACAACATAGTCAGTGGCATCCCTGCCTTCTTTTTCTAAATGGGTACGCGTTCCTTCAGCCCAGCTTTCTCCGCGAACTGCAGCAGAAACACCTACTGGCGGTATGACAAATAGGGCCTTGACCTTTGCATCGGTTGATTTTGCAAGATCTATACCCCAATCTACCGCATTCTTTACATTCTCAGATCCATCAGTGGCGATTAATATGTTTTCAATTTTCTCACTCATTATAATACCCCCGTTTATTATACAGAGAAATAGACTTATATAGTTTATGGTCAAAACACTGATAGAACTGTTAATATAAATTAAATATTAATATAGTATATTTTATATTTTCTTTATAGTTATAAATGAGTTTTTTCTATACACCGGATGACAATAATGTGTATAATCCAAAATGAATTCTATGATTGGTATCCTTTCACAGGGTTGGTTCAATGCCTTCATCCAGCAAGACTTTTGCCGTCCATTTCGCTGCATTTCCCGTTACACTTGGGCATTTATCATCATGCCCTCCAGCTTCTTCAAAAGCTTCAAATTCTTGGGGATCCCACAGATTGTAGGACTTCCCAAATACTTCTTTTTGGATATCATTACAGATGATACTACCATATTCATCAATGAATTCTTCTCTAACTATCCTTGATAATTTAGATGAATCCATCCAGTGAGCCTCCGCCAGCAAGGGAGTGGGACGCCTGGATCACTTCATCATCGATTCCACCAAAAATATCCTGAATTGCGGAAAGAACTGTTTGAGAGCAGTAACCATATTTTCTTTCGTACTCAAAACCTTTATCGTAAGCCCTGTCTAGAATTTCCTGCTCATTTTCGACCATAAAATACCCCCTTTACCAAATAATGTTGTCCTCGCTGTGGATATATATTTTCCTTTCAGTGTTGAGTTGTTTGGTTAGTGTAACCAAATACAATTTCCAAAATGCTGGGTATTCAATAGGATAATTGTAGCATGATAAAATACCAATTCTGTAGAAATTATGTCTAAATTAACAGCCAACAAATCTTGATAATCGTGTGAATATCGAGGATTTCTACAAAGGCTAAATACAGTTCTTATAATTGAACTCAAATCACATTCGTCTTATTCTATCTTCAAATCTCCCGCAGGTTCCCATTCATCTGATTTTTCATTCTGCACATTAACCGTAGTCATAATCTCCTGAAAACTTTCAAGGGCAGATTCCAGATTCTCAACAATTTCATTTGCCAGAATATCCGGTTCAGGCAAATTGTCAAGGTCGGCCAGACTTTCATCCTTGAGCCAGAATATATCCAGGTTGGTTTTGTCGCGTGCTATAATTTCATCGTAGGTGAATCTACGGAAACGTCCCTCTGGATTGTCTTCACTCCACGTTTCTTCCCGGTTGAAACGGTTCTCCGGGTTGTAGCACCTGATGAAATCTTCAAGATCGGAGTATTTCATCGGGTTCTTTTTCAGCGTATGATGTACATTGGTACGATAATCGTAAATCCATACTTCTTTTGTCCAGGGATCTTTAGCAGCCTTTTTTGCTTCAAAGAAAAGCACGTTTGCTTTTACACCGTTTGCATAGAAAATGCCTGTAGGCAGTCGCAGTATGGTGTGCAGGTCGGTGGTTTCAAGAAGTTTCTTGCGTACGGTTTCACCAACCCCGCCTTCGAACAAAACGTTGTCCGGAAGGACCACTGCTGCCTTACCTCCGGCTTTCAACATGGTGCGGATATGTTGCAAGAAGTTGAGCTGCTTGTTACTTGTGGTGACCCAGAAGTCCTGCCTGTTATAGGTGAGGTCCTGCTTTTCAATTTCCCCTACTTCGTTTGTGAAAGTCATGCTGCTCTTCTTACCGAAGGGAGGATTGGTGAGAACGTAGTCGTAGCGTTTCCCTGCGTCGGCAATCAGTGCATCGGTGTTGTCGATCATCGGTTCACCGTCGATCTCACCGATGTTGTGAAGGAAGAGGTTCATCAGTGCAAGCCTGCGTGTTCCGGCCACAATTTCGTTGCCTGAGAAGGTCTGATCTTTCAGGAAACGATTCTGTTCCTGATTCAATCCTCCTTCCCGGTTCTTGAGGAAGTCATAGGCTGCCAGGAAGAACCCACCGGTACCACAGCAGGGATCACCTATGGTTTTGAGGGGTTCGGGTTGCAGGCATTCCACCATGACCTTGATGAGAGGACGGGGTGTGAAATACTGGCCTGCACCGCTTTTGGTATCTTCTGCATTTTTCTGCAAGAGCCCTTCGTATATCTCACCCTTGGTATCCACACCCATCATGACCCAGCTTTCCTTATCGATCATGTCAATGACCTTGTACAGCATTGCCGGGTCACTGATTTTGTTCTGGGCTTTGAGGAATATCTGGCCGAGCATGCCGGGCTTTTTCCCCATTTCCTCAAGCAGCTTCCTGTAATGGGTGTCCAGTTCTGCCCCGCGTTTCTGTTTCAATTCTTCCCACGAGTATTCTTCCGGAATCCCGATATCCCGGTTGTAGGGCGGCTTGTTATACTCGCTGGCCATCTTCAGGAAAATAAGATAGGTCAATTGCTCGAGATAATCTCCGTAACTGACTCCGCCGTCACGCAGGACGTTGCAGAAGCTCCATACCTTGGATACGATGGATGATGTGTTTTCTGACATTGTTGGACCTTTGATGATGCATTTACAGATTTACTTTAAAATTCCTTTAAACCATGCAATTGCAGCTTCGCCATCATGTCTTTCTATTGGACTTACCTCTCTGCTATGCCTTATCGCATTTCTAAGTGTTGATAGTTGCTTGAATCTGGTTTGCAATTGATTTTTATTCTTGAAGTAAGGTTCAAAATGTGGCCAGTTTAATTTAGATGCCATTATATCGTAATATTCAAAGAGGTCAAAATACATTATTCGTTTAGAAAATAGATTAAAATCATTATCTGATAAATGAGGGTTTTTCCTTTTCTCACTTTCAATCCTTTTCTCAACTTTTTCTTGTATATGCCCGGGTGTATTCTTCTGATATGCTTTATGTGAATCTTCAAAAGAATTAACGATAAAACTTCTTAAAGAATTCTCGATGCTCTCTATCTCATTATCCAATTCTTTCAAAGATATGGGGACATTAATTTTTTCTTTTATCAATTGATTTTCTATTGCATTAATAATAGTGTTTTGTCTTTCTCTCAAAAAATCATCCAAATCACTTTTTGTGAATGGCTTTCTCAATAAAATACTTACAGCCTTTTTACTTATCAAATGGGAAGCGAGAACATCATAGACTTTTTCATTATCATTGTTATCAAACATTTCTTTTAAATATTCATTAGGCATCCTGTTGTTTATAATATGCCTATTTGTTGTAGGTGATAGCGGAGTACGGTTTAGAATACGGTTTATGGTTGGAACATTTTCATCCTTGAAAACCGAAGCTGGAACAATGTGATGATCATCAAGGGATTCATATTCTGGTAATTCAAAAGTAGACCAATCTCTTGCTCCATTGATGATAAAAAGATTAAAAATTGCATTATATATAGCAGATCCTTTAGGATTATCGTTTAATAAGTCTATATTTTTATATGTGCTAAAAAACTCCTTTATTACTTCGGGTTTATCGTCTTCATTGTTAAACCACTTTTTGAGATCTTGAAAATCTTTTGCAGATATTGATTCAACGCTACTTGAATAACGGTTTGTGAAGATTGAAGCCCAATACCATTTCCTGATTTTTGCTTGCATATCAAGTTTATTTTTTCCATCACTTTCCTCGACAAAAGCTTTAATGGCTGCAAAAGCCGGAATTATAGATGGATAAGGAACAAAATAAGGATTGATTGCCCCATATTCACGTGGATTTTTTAAAATAGTTATAGTCTTCTTTATCGCATCAACCGAACGGGACCATTTTTGCTTGAAAGTTTCTTCATCTGGTATGAGTACGATTTCATCTTTTGTACGATCTGGTTTCTTAATTGTTTTAGTTGCTCCAGGTACCATGTAATAGAGATATTTTGCCGAGCAATAATATTGTTCCAATATAGACATTACCTGCAAAATGTAAATTTTCATTTTTTTAGGTTTGGTGAATTGTAATTCTTCTTCTGCCTGTTTCCACATTTGCTTTAAATAGATCTCTTTGGGTCTAAGGATGGCATTCAATAGATCAAAAATATCGAGTTTTACACCTTTACTGTTTATCTGAGTAAATATATCGCAAACTTTGGCAATATCAATATCACGATCAAGTTCAATGTAACTGATAAAATACTGGTTGAATAATTCCTCTATTATATCTTTAAATTCTCGTGCATTTTTAACATAAACTGCATATTGATCCCGTTTTAATTCATTTTCGGCATCTACATTTTCGAGCTGGTTGGTCCAATAATCACGATAACCTTTTATCCAGTCACCTGTTCCCCATGTACCTTCTTTCATTTCAGAAAGAGGGAATAAATGATGTTTATATTGTTCTTCCTTATTTTGAAGAATATTAGTATATTTTTTTGATGATGTGTCATAGAAAAAAGCTTCTTCGTATTCTTCATTTAGTAATTTGTTTATGTTAAGGAAATAAACGATTGGGTTTTTTCTTCTAGGGAAGGGTTTTCCCGGATTAAAGAAAGCATAGTAGATAGCTGTCAAACGTTGTTGTCCATCCAAAATTATGTGTTGTGGGTCATTACTTCCTTCAAATCCATAAATCGGTTCACAGCTCAATATCTCGTAATTTTCTTTGCTTCCTTTCCACAACAATAAGGTTCCAATATAATAATCCATGAATATTGAGCGAACAAGTGAAAGAACATCCCATGGTTCCCACTCGAAATCACGTTGAAAATCAGGAATAATATAATGTCCCTTTTTAAGTTGGTCTATGAGGCTTCCTAAATGGACTTTTTCTGCTTTCTCTACATTCTTCATATTAATCTCTCACTTGGTTTTATTGCTTTATTTCGCACCGGCTTTCTCCGCCTGCACCTTCTCCAGCAGCACTTCGGCAGGCTCCCAGTCTGGTGCATTGTGCACTTCTTCCAGTTCCTGCTGGTTGAGCAGTTTCCCCTCAAAGGCCTTTTTCAGGATGCTCTGGCGCAATGCTTCTGCCTTTTCCAGATTCTCTTCGATGTCCTGTTCGACTTTATCGCATACCGATAGGCGGGTTTCGATTTCGCTGACGATGGCTTGTTGTTCTAAAAAAGGACAAAGTGGATATTCAAAATTGCTTAATTGACTTTGATTTATTGATGCCATACCAACTGTTTGTTGAGCATTTCTATTGAAGTAATGATTTGCTGAAAGGAAAAACCAATAATTTACGAGTTTTGAATTGATTTTTGAATTTAATCTCAATCTAATATTTTTACTTTCATAGACTGAAAATTCCATGTTTTCTGGAATTACTGCAGTCTTCCCTACTAACTCTCTACTATTCACTCGATTTACCAATAAATCGCCAGCATTTAACCCATACTCATTTTTTTCATTTTCTGTGAGTATAATTCTTTTAATATCAAACCACTCAATTATTCCATTTTCGATATTGTACATCCTAAGACATGCAGTTCCTTCTTCAGAATAGAACGACTTTTGTTTATAAATTCCATTTTTCATCGATTCAGTAATTTCACCCACTTTTATCCATTTCCATTCTTTAGGAATTATTGGCAATTTCTCTAATTCATTATCTGAAAGAAAGTTACCTCCTTTGACTTTTTTTGGTTTGGAAGGTTTTTTCCCTTTTTTCCCTTTATTTTCCCACTCTTTAACAGCCGTTTTCCATTCATCCAGTTTCCGGTTGTAGCTTTCTTCCCTCTCCTTCTGAATCTGCTCCAGCAATTCTTCCGCATCCGGCAGGTCGGTCTGCTGCTGTCGCCACTGCTTCGTAAGTTCTCCCTCAAATGCCTTCTTCAGCACCGCCTGCCGGTACACTTTGAGCTGCTCCTGTGCCTTTTTGAGGTTGGCGATGCCGTTGTCCAGTTCGCTGAAGAGTTGCTCTATTTTGGAGACGATGGTGCGCTGTTCGGGTAGGGGTGGTAGGGGATATTGATAATTCCAAAGAATCGTAGGATCAACATGAGGCGTTCCTGTTCCCTTTGGTTTTGTATTTATTTCAAGATATTTAGATTTCAAAAAATAATAAGCAAACTTATTTTCTGTAGCATGGAACTTGAGACGCATTAAGGTGCTACCCAATGCACCTTTTATTGCCTTTCCAACATAGCCACTACGGGATCCATCCCAAACCATTAAGAGGTCATCTTCTTCACATATTACACAATTCTCGCCATCAGTATAATATTTTATTTCCCCTTTATCAAAAGCCCTGATATCGATATATGGATATTTGAATACATCAGACGCTTCTGATTGTTGGTTTTTTGGTTTTTTCCCTTTTTGATATATGGCAAAATCGCCTAAACGAACTGTTTTCCATCCGTACTTCTCCTCAGATTTTAAAATATTCTTATTCAGCATGTTTTTTTGCGTATCCAATTTAATGTCCATATCAGTGCGATACTCCTTACCAGATTCCATTAACACCGGCTCGTAATCTCTGAAATAGTCTAAAGGCAGATAATAATAAGATTGAGGTGGTCTAAAGTCCTTTTTTAGCAGATAGGGATTGATTGGTTCGGAGAATTCATGGAGATGGCTAATCTTGATTGCATAACCAATTTCTGAATTCTTAAAATAGTCAAAAAAATCATTTTTGGCAATACCTCCATATTCATGACATTGATCCCATATATTTTTTGGATAATCTTCGATAATGCCGGCAATTTCAAATGATGCAACAATTTTTTTAATCGGTGAACTGGAATATATGAAGACTTTGGTGATGTCTCTTCTTTTAAAAATGGACTTTCGAAACTCGAATTTCTTTTTTCCTTTTAGAATTTCATCAACATATTCTGGTTTAATTGACAGTAAAACGTTCATCGAGTTTGCCACCACTTTTTAGGGCTACATATTGTTCATGGTTTATTTCTGTTATTGATTGAGGGTGGCTCTTAAGAATATCTTTTTCCTTCAAATAGCTTAAGCTTAAGGGATTTGGCAAGTAAAAATGGTGTTTAAATGGAATCACAAAAACGTTTTCCTTTGCCCATCCCATGAGTTCCTCATCGGAATAAACGCTTCTTTTGCCCACAATTCTTTTCAGTTCTGTGGGATCTGTTGTTCTAATTGGATCTTGGTCGACCACACCTATAGCCGTAATTGCTTTTTGATCTTTAGAGCGATAGAACAGAACTATACTTCCCGGAGTTATTTTTGTTATTCTTGAGGACGATAAATAGGCTTTTTTAATTGCATTTCCAGGAACGTTTATTTCTGTATAGTCATCAAAAGTCAACTGTCTTCTGGAATAATCAGGAAAAAGAGTGTCATGATATTCTGGTTTGATTGGAACGATAAATTTTTTGATGCTTTCATCATCTTTAAAACATGGATAATATCTATTAGCAATCGTAAGAGGCTCTAAGCTTGTGTCTTCCACTTTAAATTTTTTCAAATATACATCTTCACCATTGCAGGTTCTCTTTCCAATGTTCTCAAAACCATAATTTCCAATTACATATACTAGAGGATCATCGTTTGTTTCAAAATGGGTGAGGTATATCTCAAAGAAATTGTTATTTATACAGTATTGAAATGCTAATTTTAGGAACAGTTCTCCCATTTTAGAACCGGACAAATCTACCTTTAAAGTTGTTATTTTGACCCGAGGTTTTATAGGTTGAGGAGGAGAGGTGTCTATTGCTTCAGTTTCCTCTTTGAGCATCAGAAATCCCTTTATTTCTCCTTCCTCTTCATATATCCAACATTTACGACTTTGTTTCACACATTTTTCCGTCCACCACTGCTGAAAATCGGTATAATCTCTTTTTAGGGAATTAAAAAAGGGTTGATTAATGTCTATTTCATGAGCATATAATTGTTTTAATAATGTATGTTTGGGTTCATGTCTTTTATATAATCTTTTGAAATAGTCAAGTGCTGAAGAGATCGAAAAAACGCGATGGTCAACATCCAGTCGGAATGCTTTCCTCCTTATTCCTTTGTCTTCTGTAATAATAAAATCTACGAGATTTTTATAAAGTGAATACAGTATTTCGTTATCATTTATGTCATGTGAATTTGAAGGTGTTCCTACTAAAGATACAAATGAATCATCTGGCAGAGGTGGTGATGGTAGTATTGGATAACCACGAAGTTTTGATAGAATCATCTCTCTTCTTTCAGCGTCATTATCATTTTCTATATCCTTGAGAGAAGCAGGATGAATTACTTCTTGATGACTATGTTCTCTGATTAGTGCAAGTAACTCTTGTAGATCTGGAGAAAGAATTTTCGGGTCCTGTATGGGAATCAAAATATTAGTGTCATATAGAATTTTCATGCCATCACACAAATTCATTTATTGAAAGATTATAAGAGCTCAAATCGCCAGTGCCTCATTCAATTCATCTATCATCGTGTTCATCTCATTCCCGAAGAGCTGGTACATCCGGCCACGTCCTCCCAGTGCATCAAACGGGGCATAGTCCAAGTCGTCTATTTCCAGATGGAAACTGGTGGCCACGTAATCCCTGATCATTCGCAGCCAGCCCATCTGGTCCTCATTGAATTTCAGGGTACCGGCCTGCTTATCGAATACCCAGTTCTGGAAATTCCTGCTTACGGTTAAGTCATAGGAAGTCAGTACCGGGTCGATCTCGGTAACCCTGCGGATCAGGGAGATCAGGGCTGTGAGTTCGTTCTTCGGGGAATTCCCGTTGACCTCTTCCAGCTGTTCGTAGGCCTGCCAGACTCTCAACGGAGCCAGGTAGGGCTTCTCAGCTTTTAGTTTTTCCAGCACTTCCTTGATCATCCTGAAAGTGACATCCCTGCGCTGATAGGGCTGGTTATAGAAAATCTGCAGGGCAGTGATCTCCTCCCGGTTTGCCTCCAGATAGGCCTTGAAATCACTCACCACTTCATCAGCCCTGATCACAGCATCCTCATCCCACTCCGCTCTCAGGACCGTATCCGTATTTACAGTATCGATGATCTGCTCATGTACTTTGCGCACATTTTCCAGATACTCATTCAACTGGCCGGTAAAGGTAGCTCTTGCAGTGCTGAATAAATTCCCCCGGGCCTTCTTTCTGGCTTCATCTTCAGAAATTTCCGGCTCTTCTGTCTGAATCGTTTGCGTCTTTGCCTCGATTACATCCGGGTTGTGGGCATTGAGCAAATCCTTAATGGCCTCATTGATTTCTTTCCCGCCGGTCTTCTCGGCAAAGGTTTCCCGCTCCTGTGGTGTAATCTGTTTTTCCAATCTGGCCAGCCGGTTGGCCAGGGAAACATACACATCCTCATCCTCTGCTCCGAAGGTGACCGCTCCAAGCAGATCCTTCATAGGTGTGCCCTTCTTGCGCTCCAGAGACCTGCTGTCGGTCTTCATGGACCTGGTAACACCCACAGCATCCACGATCACAAAATGTGTCTTGGCCGAGATTGACGAGGGAGTCACCTTCTGCAAATCATCAAAATCCAGGGTGCGTGTACCGCGTCCCTTCATCTGCTCGAAATAATTACGGCTCTTCACATCCCTCATGAACATAAGACATTCCAGCGGTTTGACATCCGTGCCGGTAGCAATCATATCCACCGTAACCGCTATTCTGGGATTGTAATCATTCCTGAACTGGGACAGGACGGATTTTGGGTCCTCATCCACCTTGTACGTCACCTTCTTGCAGAAAGCATTCCCCTCTCCGAACTCTTCCCGGACGACCTGAATAATATCATCCGCATGACTGTCCGTCTTTGCAAATATCAGGGTCTTGGGTACCTCTTTTCTGCCCGGGAAAATCTCGGGAAGTTTATTCTTGAAAGTGCGAATTACATTTCGTATCTGGCTGGGATTAACCACATCCCGGTCCAGCTTATTTGAAGTATATGTGAAATCCTCATCAAGCTGCTCCCAGCGTTTTTTGCGGGACAATTTCTCCCGTTTATCGACAAACTCCTCGGCCTTGATCTCTGCTCCGTTTTTAGTGATCTCGGTCTCAATCGTATAAACCTCATAACCCACATTCACTCCATCTGCCACGGCTTCCTCATGGCTGTACTCGCTCACCACATTCTCATTGAAAAAAGCAAAGGTACGTTTATCCGGTGTAGCCGTCAGGCCGATCAGGAATGCATCAAAGTAATCGAGAACCTGCTGCCACAGATTGTATATGGAGCGATGGCACTCATCGATAACCACGAAATCAAATTCTTCTATGGGGACATTCTCATTATATACAACCGGCAGGGGCTCTTTCGATTTCCACTCTTTTTCAGCCGGATTTTCCTCTTCTGATTCCTCGTCCAGTTCTTCATCCTTCAGTATAGAATAAAGTCGCTGTATAGTGGAGATGCAAACCTGGCTATCCGAGGAAATATAATTGGAAGTCAAGCGCTGCACATTGTAAAGTTCGGTAAATTTGCGGTTATCATCATTGGGTACATAGGCCATGAATTCCTGTTCAGCCTGTTCTCCCAGATTACGTGTATCCACAAGGAAAAGTATTTTTTTAGCATCGGCAAACTTCAACAATCTGTAAATGAACGTAATGGCAGTATAGGTTTTTCCCGATCCTGTAGCCATCTGCACCAGAGCACGGGGACGGTTTTTTTTAAAAGATTCTTCAAGATTGTAAATGGCCCGAATCTGGCAATCACGTAATCCATCTGTTTTAAAATCGGGCATTTCAAGGAGTCTTTCCTTTAAACTCTTCTCCTGTTTGAGATAATGTAGAAATGTTTCCGGGCGATGGAATGAGAAAGCAGGCCTGGACCTTGGTTTTGGGTCCCGGTAATCAGTATATCTTGTAACTTTCCCCGTACTTTCATACACAAAAGGGAGTGGTTCATTATTGAGGTACTTCAACTTGCTCGTAGCATATTCAGCTGACTGCTCTTCAACAACAGTGAGGTGGTGCCCCTCCTCTTCCTTTTTGGCCTCGATAACTCCAACAGGTTTTTGATCCACAAAAAGTACATAATCTGCAGGGCCCACCTCGGTCTGGTATTCCTTTATCGCAACACCGGTTGAAGCGTTCCAATCAAGCTGATTCTTAGCCTGTACAGCCCAACCAGAATCATTCAACTTCTTATCTATAAGATCTCTAGCTACCTGTTCGGGTTTTTGGTTGTGGCTCATGCGTTTGATCTCGCTGAAGTAAACTTATTTCTTTAGGATATGGAAATTAATTGTGAATTGGTCTGGATCATTGTATTTATCTATAATATGTTTGTTAATTAAAAGTTTAATGATTTTATGCTGTTTTTGTTGGACATGTTCAGAATTTTGATTAAAAATAATTTTTATATCTTGCCTTCCACATATCTATACCATAGTAATTTATTGGGGTGTGGTCGGTGTGCGGTTAATAAACCTTAAAAAAACATCATTAAAACGAAATCCTCGTATAAATGAAAAATGGATACAGGAGCAAATATCTTCCGATCCTTCAATACTGGGCCTTGGAGATTTGATTCTAAAAGATATAGAACGCAATCATCGAGGTGCTGGCAGGCTTGATCTATTGCTTCAGGACCCTGATTCTTTAAAAAGATATGAAGTTGAAATTCAATTAGGTAAAACAGATGAATCTCACATAATCAGGACTATCGAATACTGGGATAATGAAAGAAAGAAATATCCACAATATGACCATTGTGCTGTGATTATAGCCGAGGATATTACAAGTCGCTTTTTTAATGTAATCCAGCTCTTTAACGGCAACATACCTATTATTGCCATCCAGATGAATGCTTATGAAGTGGAAAACACTGCCGGCATTGCTCTGACTTTCACAAAGATACTGGATGAATTTGAACTTGACCTTATCGATGAAGATGAAGAAGTAACTGAAGTTGTAGATAGATATTATTGGGAAAATAAAGGATCTAAAGAAACAGTGGAACTGGCAGATCGTTTACTTCACTTAATCAAAGAGATCGATCCCACTTTTGAACTCAAATATAACAAATACTATATTGGTTTGACAAAAGACGGTTTGGCAGATATTTTTGTAAGTTTTAAGGCAAGGAAAAGTTACCTTATAATGCGATTAAAACTTGAAGACATCCAAAACGATCTTCTTGAATCAGGCCTGGACCTTAATACGGTTTTAATGAAGATGGACAAAGAATATCATTTCAGGCTGGTCCTCGCTGGTTAAGCGTACATGGTGGCAGCTGTGTAAGTTGCCATGGTGTTGATGGAAAAGGTGGTGTGCCGATAATGATGGGTACTGCAGTGCCTCCTGATATCACCTATGAAGCATTGACTGCTGATGCGCACAATGAGGATGAACATGAAGTTCATTCCGTTTATACTGATGAAACCATCAAGACGGCTATTAAACAAGGAATTGATCCGTCGGGGGAATGACTGGATTATACGATGCCGCGCTGAGACATGTCCGAAAAGGGTCTCAACGACCTGATTGAATATTTAAAGGCCCTGTAATTGACCAAAAAATATATTGAAGGATTATTGCCTGCAATCTCAGACAATATCCTTCAATGCATTTGCAGCAATATGTACACTTCCTACTCCTGAAACATAATTGGCTATTCGTACTGCCTGCATCACTTCTTCCTTTGTAGCTCCGGCATTGATTGCCTGTGTTGCTAGGTTTCTGACTCCGTTCTCAGCTCCTTTCGATGCATCAAGTGCCATTGCAATCAGGAATTTATATTGTAAGGGTATGCCTTCTTCGGAGAATGTCAATTCACCGCCTTGCTCGATTAAACCAAACAGATCTGGATCTGCTTTCTTTATAGTATTGAGGGGATTACCTGTCATTTTGATTGCTCCAGTTATTTTGAATATAAGTATTGTAATACGGATTGATTAATTCAGATAATTAATTTATAGTGCACCACATCCACACCCTCGTCCGGTGAGGGTTGATATCCGGTACTTTATCTCCTTAATCTCATCTTCAGACATCTTTTCCAGTTCTTCTCCATGGACTTGCTTGATGTGGTCAAGCATCTTTTTTTCTACATCTTCCTGTTTGGTTCCTGTAGCCATTAAATTACATTTGAAACCCAAGTCCCTGCATTTGACTATTTTCATTCCTGTGCCCTCCTCTATTTAAAAAAAACATTAATTATCCTATAAACCATTTTTGGTTATACAGAAGAGGAGCGTCAGGTAAAATATTAAATAAAGAAGTATAATTAATTTCTATGTCTGATCCTATCTTAGTAGATGGTTCCACTGGAGAAGGTGGTGGACAGATCATAAGGACCTCTGTAGCTCTTTCTGCGGTTACAGGGTTACCTGTGAAAATCATCAATATTCGTGCACAAAGGTATGTCCCGGGTTTGCGAGCCCAGCATGTGGCCGCAATTATGGCGGTTGCACAGTTGTGTAATGCAGAAGTGAGGGGAGTATCGGTAAGTTCAACGGAGATTGAGTTTGTGCCCGGTCCTATAATATCCAATCACATAAAAATAGAAATTCCTACAGCAGGTTCAATCGGCCTTGTCCTGCAGGCCCTTCTGATTCCGATAACCATAGCAGATCAAGATGTACAGGTCTCTATTCATGGAGGTGCCACCTATGGAAAATGGAGTCCGTCTCTTGCTTATATACAGCATGCTCTCTGTCCCATTCTTTCAATGATGGGTTTTCATGTGACTATCCGGATTCTCAGGGAGGGTTACTATCCTCGTGGAGGAGCTCAGGTTTTGGTCAAGGTAGTACCACCGAAAGATTGCATTAAAGCCATTGATCTTTATGAAAGAGGAAAACTGCTGGATATAAAAGGAGTTGCCCATTCGTCCTCGGACCTCGAAAGGGCAGATGTATCTGCAAGGGAAGTTGATGCCATACAGGATTATCTTGCGCAGAGATATGAGGTACCAATAAATATTGATGCCCAATATTCACCCTCTTATTCCACCGGATCAGGAGTAACCCTCTGGGCTGTTTTTGAAAATTCTACTATCGGGATGGATAGTCTCGGGGAGCGTGGTGTCAAAGCTGAGAAAGTAGGAATCGATGCTGCAAAAAATCTTTCACGATGCATTAGAGCAGGTGCAACAGTTGATGAATTTATGTGCGATCAAGTGATCCCCTATATGGCACTGGCCAATGGTCAATCGCGCTTTAAAGCAACATCTGTAACCAGTCATGCCAGAACAAATATGGATATTGTGAACAGATTCCTGAATGTCAAATTTTCGGTATTAAGAGAGCAAAATTTATGGGTAGTGTGGGTGCAGTCATCAAATAGCTGAAAGTTAAATGTATTGATTAAAATAGGAAGGCGTAAATTAGTGTAACAGGTGGTTGTTTGAATGTTACAATTGTATAATACTTTAACAAGGAAAAAGGAAGTTTTCAAACCTTTAAAGGAAGATGAAGTTACAATATATGCATGTGGTCCTACGGTGTATAATATTCCGCATATAGGTAATTACCGAACCTTTTTAATGACCGACAATCTGGTACGTATCCTGAAGTATTTGGGCTACTCTGTGAATCTTGTAATGAATATAACAGATATCGATGATAAGACTATCCGGGATTCAAAGAAAGCGGGAATGTCCCTGAAGGAATTTACAGAAAAATATACTGAAGAATTTTTCTGCGGACTTGATATGCTAAACATAAAACGAGCCTCTGCTTATCCCAGGGCCACTGAAAATGTGGATGGAATGATAGAGCTGGCACAAATACTGATGGAAAAAGGGCTTGCCTATGAAAAGGAGGGTTCGGTGTATTACAGGATTTCGGCTTTTCCGGATTATGGTAAGCTTTCAAAACTGAATTTCAATTCAATTAAGATGGGAGCATCGGTTGATGTCGATGAATACGATAAGGATAATCCCCGGGATTTTGTTTTGCTGAAAGCATCCACACAGGAAGAGATTGAAAGGGGTATTTACTATGAAAGTCCCTGGGGTAAGATCAGGCCCGGATGGCATACTGAATGCTCGGTAATGTCAATGAATCATTTTGGACCTTCCCTTGATATTCATACAGGTGGAGTGGACCTGATATTTCCCCATCATGAGAATGAAATTGCCCAGTCTGAAGGGGCTACAGATAAACCCTTTGTAAGGTACTGGATACACGGGGAACACCTGATAGTTGACAGCGAGAAAATGAGTAAGTCAAAGGGTAATGTTTTCACTCTCCCAAAACTGGTTGACAAATATGGGGGAGAAGTTGTGCGCTTCATGTTTATGTCCGTGCATTACAGAAAGAAACTGGATTTTTCCGACTCCTTTGCCCGGCATGCACAAAACAGCTATTTCAAACTCAGGGAAACACTGGAAAATCTGAAGTTCGCTATAAAGAGCGCAGATGATAATGAATATCCTTCTGATCAGGAAGTGATAGACCTGCCTGACAATCTTGAAGATGATTTCAGGAACGCTCTGGAAGATGATATGAACATCCCGAAAGCAATTGCAGTTTATCATGAATTATCCCGTGTTTCCAACCAGTATCTTGAAGCCGGCAGGAATAAGGATGTACTTGAAAAACTTCTTTCCCTCTACAGGAAGTTTGCAGATACCCTTGGCCTTTTTGCACAAGAAGGTGAGGAAGTTCCAGAAAAGATTATGGAGCTTGTAAAGATACGTGAGCAGGCCCGAAATGAGAGGGATTGGGAAACAGCAGATGCTTTAAGGGATAAAATTGTGCAAGCGGGATTTGTTGTGCAGGATACCTGTGAAGGGCCTAATGTAAAGAGACAAAAGTGCTGATAAAAAGATTATTTGCACTTCTGTCTTGAGGGTGGAAAAGTGGATTAATAGTATACCACTGCCACATCATTGCCTTCCCTGTGTACAACCGGATACTGGGCTTTTGGTACCATGACGGTTATGCGTGACCCGCTCAGATAAATTTCCTCAATACTTGCTCCATCTTTGAATAGAACTTCTATATTGTTGCCGGTAATAGTGGCATTATCAACCCTGGTGCCCCATTCCACCACAACATTGATTGAATCACCATTTATGTACAGATCGATATTTTCCTCGTCATACTGTACGGTTTCCTTGATATTGTCCCCTTTGATTTCTACAACACCGGATTGGACTATTGATCGATTTGTGTCGTCTGCACATCCACTGGTAAGTAGTATTGCAGAAAGGACGAAAATAGCAACAATTGATTTTATGAATTTCATTGTTACCTGTTAACCAATTCAATTATTTAACCATTTTCAGATACCGGTGCTGTCTCTCTTCCATGTAATCATAATACAGTCATTTCACGATTTCATATCCCGCATTCTTCCATCGTTATTTAGCAATTGATCCGTGAAAGATCTAAATTCTTCATCAGGTTTATGTGCAGAAATTCCCAGTATGGTTGAATCAGGGTTAGCATTACGGAGAAAATCTTTTACATTTCTGATATTTTCATCTTTTGCAGATTCTGTTTTGTTCAAACAGATTATGTCAGCCTCTTTAATCCTGTCGATGGCAAATTTGGGCAATTTACTAATATCAGTGATGAAAGTTTTAGGATCTACAATATTTACAACAGGAGCAAAAGACATATCCGGAATATTCATCGGTTCCAGGCTTGCTTTTATCTGGGACGAGGATGCAGTTGATAGAAGTTCGATTATCACAAAATCAGGATTTGATTCACGGGTTGCATTTTTTAAAGTGCTTTCCAGATTGAACCTGAGACTGCAGGGAACGCAGGCGTTTAGCACTTCTTTTGTGATTATATTTGTGTTTTTGATATCATTATAACTGACTCTTCCTTCCTCGGTAAATATTATAACAACCTTTTTCCCCTTATCCGCAAAACTCTTAGCCATTTCCTTTATTGTGGTCGTTTTCCCGCTTCCTGGAAAACCATTTATGATAATTATCTTCATACAACCACACCTTTAATTCATGTAATTTATTTACTTAGTCAGGCACAGAAGTACTGCGAGGTCTTCTTGGGCTTGAAGGGAGTGAGGTGCATTTGCAGGCATGAAAATGAATGTACCTTCTTCCATTTCGATTTCATTTCCATATAAACGGAAGACACCCTTTCCTTTCAGGACCTGGACCACTCCTGTTTTTGTGGATGTATGTTCATCAATATCAGTTCCACCTGCAAGACACATAAGTGTGTAATTATAGGTGTCTGATTTTGTCAGTACTGTACTGAAGATTCCCTCTGTGGGAAATTGCATCAATTCATTCAAATCTTTTGAAAATCCTTTGTCCATTGTTTCACCTCTTATTATCACAATTTATATTTTAGGCAATTGCAAACTTATCTCTGTATTTTTATTTATTTTTCCCGATGTGCCATTTGATCAATAAACCGATACCTATTATAATCAGGACAAATACAAACATACCCACCACAGTATGGTAACCATAACCATAGTACCCAAATTCGTTCATTTAGTTTCCCCTGCAATAATATATTAAATATACTCTGACAACATGTATTAATTTTGCCTTAATGTCTATGATAGATGCGGGTTTTGTGGATATTATCTAAAAATGAGTGAAAGGTTAAAACAATGACAGACGATATAATGAAGTCCATGTTGGACAAAATGGCAAAGGATGGTTTGTTAAAATACAATCCTGAAACGGATACCTATGATGTAACTGAACTGGGCAATCAGGTATTCAATAATCAGGAAGAATCTTCTTCCTGAAATAAATACAATGGACATTTATAAAATTAGACTGTAGCCTCTTCTTTAAGACCAAACAAATATATATTTAGTTGTACCTATTATTATCTGGAAGGGAAACATAAATCGGGGAGTTGTGAATTTCTGAATCGGCATTCGGTCATCTTAAGACAGGTGGTGGTTTTGTCCCTGGTTTCAAATATAGTAGATTGACTTACTGGTTGACTTTAACTCATGCCGATTGTGAATCCTATCTGATCAGTAATGGGGTATTATACATGGAAAAGATAAAGAAGATGGGTCTTTTAGGCGCAACTGCATTGATTGGTGCAGGATTGGCAGCTATGTCCGAAGAGCGAATAAGGGAATTTGTAAAGGCAAGGGTCAAGGAAGGTGCCATAAGCAAGGAAGAAGGCAAGGTACTTGTCGAGGAGCTTGTTAGCGAGACCAGAAAACAGAGGTTGAATCTGGAGAAGAATGTAGTGGAAAAGCTGCACAACACGCTTCAGACAGCCGATAAGGAACTTGCAGATTATGCGGATTCGATAGATGAAATGAAGATTCGGGAACTTGAGGGGGAACTTGAAAAAATGAAAAGCCTGAGGAAAGGCGATAAATAACTGCTGTCTTGGCTATTCGATTATTCACCATTTTACTGGTGAATAAATTATTCTTTTCCTTGAATGTGACTGTTTCTCTTGCGTCCTATATATTAGATATTGCTCTCTGCAAGTTTTGACTTACAATCTAACGCTTGAATCAAAATATCAGGTAACTTTGAGTGTATGGTATATAATGTCTGATATTCAATGTCAGTAGTTCTCTAATTTTCTTTCCATCTTGTTCCTACCCCTATTGAATTACCTTAAACACTGCACTACTAGCTGAATCCTTAACTTTCTCCTAAGCCATTCTTCAACAAACAGAATAAATCTGGCAAACCTGAACTTGTCTTCATCAATGGTTATTGGACCTGGTTTTACGATTGTAAAATGCTTTTTCTGGAGGTATATCCATACATTTCTGAGCAGGAACGATATTATAGTAAAGAAATATCTGAAAGTTACATCTTTTGTTGATGTCCTTGGTTTAACAACATTTCTCATCCTGTAAGATGATTCGTAAGCATTCCGTCTTCTGTAGACGTTACTAACCTTCCTTGGAGGCCACTTAACTCCATAAACAACAAACCCAAGGTTTTCACATCCGTATTTGCCTCTTTTACCTTTCATATACTTCACATCAATTACAATATCCAGCTGAACTTCTTGTCTTTGAGCATTCTTCATTACATACTCTGCAGACCTTGCTTTTCTCCCGTTAAGCAGTTGCTTGATTGCGTTTCCCCTTTTTACTACTGGTGTAATGTGAGAAATCTCCTTGTCCTGTAAGAACTCAAACACATCAACTGAATAGAACTCTCGATCCAGGCAAAGTACCTTGATATTGAAATCCAGTTCTTCGATAAGATCTATGAAATAAGTGAGGTAATCAACTTTTGTTTTATTCCTTTCAACAGGAAGAACTGCAAAAGTAAATCTCTCGTTCTTGTTTATAATGGACAGTGCTACATATGAATAAAAAGAGTTTGTTGATTTCTTGGCCTGACTACGTATCACGTAGTCTTGATTGAATGAATCAACTTTTCCATAATATGGATCATTTGTAAAATCGATAGCAAACTCATACTTTTTTTCTGGTTTCAGAGTACCGACAGAACTGTGAAGAAGAATATTCTCATTTGCCTGGATAAGTTCTTCAAGACTTAGTTTCCTGAGATGATATCTCAAAGATGTCTCACATGGAATCTCTTGATAGTGTTTTGACGCAGAATGAACCGAACTCTTATCCACTGCCATACACATGGCAGTGTAAAATAGATCTTTAGAGCTAAGTGAACCGTTTATCCTGATGTCGATATTTTCTAGAAGTGGTTTAAGAGCAGCATCAATACACTGTTTTGGTCTTAATTCAACCTTCTCACATGTCCTTGAATTGGATGGTGGAAATGACATATGGCGGCGTTCTCGCCACATATAAAGCTATCGGGAGGTGTTGTTAAGTTCAGGTGCTCAAAATTAGCTAAGTACTGACATTAATTATTTTCATATTCATGTCTCTTATTAGGCAAGGAACAGTTGTCCAATAAAAATGCAAAACTTATATATTAAGCAGTAATGTGCCATGAACATAATATCTTCACATTTAACAAACAAGGAATACAAAAAATGAAAATTGAAGAAATAAACCAGATGGGAAAAGAATTGAAAGACCTATTAAAACTCAAATATCCACCAGTAGCTGTTGCGCTTGTGCCAGACACTCATGAAGTACCTGAAGGTATCAATAAAATTGAAGAAAAAATGAGACACTGCCAGATGGTAGACAAAGTTCGCAAAGAGGAAAGCGAATTCTATGCCCTGGTGGATGACCAGAAATGCAAAGGCGGTGCAGCTGTCATGGGACTACAGGAAATGGCACCCAAACTTGCCAACGGGGATGTCTATTACAATCTGAACCGGTATAAAACAATCAACTCCGCAAGACGTACTATGCAACAGGTTCCAACCTTAAAAGAGGGTTCTACGAAAGCAGTACTATATGGCCCTCTGGACAGGGTGAGCTTCATTCCGGATGTGGTACTTGTTATCGATACACCTAAAAAGGCAATGCAACTCTCACAGGCCCTTTTGCACCGTTTCGGTGGTCGTGTTAATGCAAGTTTTGCAGGAATCCAGAGTCTTTGTGCTGACGGGGTAGTCCAGCCTTATAAGGATGGACACATAAGTGCATCCCTGGGATGTGGCGGAAGTCGAAAGTATGCCAATGTTGCAGAAGATGAAATGATAATGGGTATCCCTGTAGAAAGGTTGCATGATATGATAGAAGCATCTCATGAGATGTTTGGCTGAAATCTTTATACCTTATTTATCTCTTGAATCGAAGTGGCATCTATACATTAGATCACCTCATTTTAATTTGAATGAATAGCAAATTTTGCTTTTTGCCTCTCAGTCTATTGTGGCAAGACCATTCACAATCGTTAACTATAAATATATGTAAGTACACATCTATATGTGTAATAAATACATTACACATGTATACAACAGAAAAGGTGATGGAAATGGAAAATAAAACAATTATAGTGCTTGCAGGCACCATTCTTATCGGCATAATGCTGATAGGGACCGTTTCAGCTCACTGGGCTAGTGGCGAATATGTACTGGGAGACTCCCGAAACAGCGGTTATGTAGATGGCAGTGGAGCAGGTTATTACTGCAACTATGGCTATGGACAGGGATATAATGCCAACGGAAGTTATTCAGCTGAGGATGCAACATCAGTGATTACCGAAGATAAAGCAATCTCACTTTTTGAAGAAACTACTGGCATCGATGTAAACGATGAAAACGTCTATCAGATGGGACGCTGGTGGGAAATCAACTACATTGATGAAAATACTATTAAACAGGGACGCGTAGATTCAATAACAGAAGATGTAATCGAGGATTTTTCGGCCTATGCACCGCAGGAATCCTATGAATATCGGGACAACTACAGGTACCAGAGAGGAGCCGGTGGCTGCATGGGCTACCGTTAATCCTCCTTTTTTACAGAGGTGACACAGTAATATGATGTATGGCACAGGTTTTTCCATATGGGGAATGATACTAAATTTCCTCCTGATCTTACTAGTCATAGGCTTCGTTGTTTCACTCTTGAACCGAGGTGGCACAATGTGTTGTGGTAGCCATAATATGCCACGCAATGAAAATATAAATTCTGAGAACCAGAATAAAGCAGACAAGGAGCGTTTAAACAGGCTGGAAACCGAAGTCAAAGATACAAAAAGGATGATTGAAGGATTAAAAGATAAATTTGATGAAGTCTGACCTTATTCATCAAAAGAGTATAAAGAATACAATCCCTACCGCAGTCCTTTGGGATTAAAAGCTCATATTTATTTACCTTCAGTCCTTATTTAATAAGCATATAAGCATTACAAAAATTGGACAAATGAATCTTTTACATGGGTGACATGATAACATGATGTATGGAAATATGATGTATGGCACAGGGTTTTCGGTATGGGGAATGATACTAAACTTACTTCTTATCCTGCTTGTAGTTGGTGCTGTTGTCGTGCTTTTAACACGCAGTGGTGCCATAAATTGTGAAAGCCAGAAAACAGCAGACATAGAACGTTTGAACAGGCTGGAAAATGAAGTAAGGGACACAAAAAAGATAGTTGAAGAAATCAAGGACAAACTTGACGAAATCTAATTTGTTTAAAACATTAGTATAAAGGGTACAACCCATGCAAAAAAAACTCCAGGGGATTGTCAGCCTTGGCGAAGCTCTATCGCATCCTCTGCGACTGAAACTTATATGTATGCTTGCAGACAGGGAATGGTATGTATATGAGCTTGCCAAAGAACTCGATGTTTCCAGACAGGTACTGTATCTTCACCTGAAACGCCTTGAGAAGGCCGATATTGTTGAAAGCGATCTTCGTCTGGAAGAAGATGATATGCGTGCCAAGAAATTCTTTAAGTTAAAGGAATTTGATATAGAATTGGACGTTAAGGACCTTAAAAACATTTTTGAGACCGAGACAATCACAAAAAAGAATTGATCTTTATTCCTCATCAAGTCCTTTAGTGCCGAATATATAGTTGGCCACCCTTACAGCATCCCTGTCGCCTGTTACTTTTTCCTCTGAATCGCTGAGTTTGACAACAGGAATACCATTGATTTTATGCAACTTGATCACAATATTCAAGGGAGGATTCTCCCGGAAAAACCCTGAATTATTGGTCAGGCTTGTACCTATGCCGAAACTGCATTTGATTTTATCCTTACAATATTCCTGTATCCTGATTGCATCTTCGGCCTGAAGGGAATTACTGAATACCACCATCTTCTGGGACGGATCAATCCCAAGAGCTTTGTAATGTTGAACTGCCTGGTCAATGAAAGTATAGGGGTCACCACTATCATGCCTGATACCATCATAAAGACGTGACAGGCGACCATCAAAGTTGTTGAAGAAAGCGTCATACCCATAGGTATCCGCAAGGGCAATGCCGAGCCTGCCATCATAAACTTTGACCCAGTTCTCGAAGGCAAATTTGTTTGCATTGCGCAAACCCACAAGGGCAGAATTACCCATAATCCATTCATGGCCTATAGTACCTATCGGCCGGGTTCCATGTTTCATTGCAAGATATACATTACTTGTACCTGCAAAACTGCGGGATCGACTTAAGGTTTCCACGACCCTATCATGAAGTTCAAAACTGCGACGACGGCGAGTTCCGAATTCACTGAGTACACATCCGGCATTATCAAGTTTGTCGGATACTTCTTTTATCATATCTCCATATTTGTCCAGGAGATCAGCCTTTGAAAGAAAGTCATCAGCCCAGTTATTTTCAATTGTCTCAAAATAAAGTTCGGAAACCGTAGCCATGAGCACGATTTCCCAGAGAATGGTACTATGCCAGGGGCCTTTGATACTTATATCAAGATTATTGTCATCCGTCAGGAATATTTCAACCTCATCGGGATTAAAGCGGTAATTTTGTAGGTGGTCAAGATAGGTATGCTTGAAAAAAGGACAATTCTTTCCCAGCCAGTACCTTTCTTCATCCAGAAGGCGTAATTTGGGAATTTCTTCTCGGACTATATATTCAAGTTCTTCCTTGAACCGGGGGTTGAAACGTTGGTCTCCACGGTTTATGAAGCGATATTCTGCCTGTGCTTCAGGAAAAAGCTCAAGTACTGCCATCTGCATGGTCAGCTTGTACATATCATTATCAAGTATTGACCGAATCACCTTATTGCCTTCAGATAATTGTAACATTTATTAGAGGAATAACAGCCCTTCTGTATTGCATTACAACTATTTAATATAAATGCCTTCGATGTATTACATTTGTAATCGCCCGAGGAAGATAAAGTATGGAAAAGAAAGAGGAAGAACTTGAGGGTGAAGGTTTCGATGAATTACTTCGTTATACTTTTCCTGGTTATATTTTAGGTTTGATTGCCGGTATATTTCTTGATATTCAGGGCTACCAGACCAATCCCTTTGGCCAGTGGATTGTAAGGACTCTTGCAGGCGAGGGAGAATCAATACTCGAAGGTTTGTATTCCATCAGGCAACATCTGGAAGGTGCAGCTGGATCAATGGCTCAGGCATACGGTTGGGGTAAATTTTTTGGTATCACAATCCCCTGGATAATAGATGCTGCAAGCCGAATGGCAGGAGTTGATGTATATGGAATACAGGGATTCTACATTCCTTATTTTTATGCTCTTAGTGATCAGATCGGTGCCAATATTTCCGGACTGGTGTATCTCAAACGAATCGAAGGTTCATGGTCTGCAGGAATATATCGATACATACACCATCCTGTGATGCTTACCAGTATTGCTGTAATCCTGCTGGTACCATTGGGATTGCTTTCAGCCCGTATCCTCGGATTCAGCCCGACAACACAGACTTTCACCGCCTTTGAAACAATTGTAGCAAATCTCTGCTGGCTGCCTCCTGTTGTCGGGTGGATGGCTCAAAAAAGAAAGTAAATCGCTCGAAGCATTCATATAACTTGTACTGTTCTGTTGCATAAAAAGACAAACTGCAACGGAAACTCTAAAACTATGGCCAAATATCCTGAAAAAATTAATCCTCCGGAAATACTATCGCCTGTCGGAAATTATGATGCACTGCTGGGTGCTATCAAGGGAGGAGCTGATGCTATATATCTGGGGGTTGGAGAATTCAATGCCCGCCAGGGTGCATCCAACTTTACACCCGAAGAGATGGAAAATGCCATCGACCTTGCACATCTGCATGGAATTTCAGTATATCTGGCATTCAATGTGCCGGTGAAAGAAACGGAACTCCAGGATGCGATTGATGTCATAGACCGCGCCTATGCAGCTGGAATTGACGCGGTTATTATGAGGGATTTCGGATTTATAGACCTGATCAGGAATAACTATCCTGACCTACCCATACATGGGAGCACCCAGCTCAATACCAATAACACTGAAACTGTCAAATTTCTGGAAAAACTTGGCCTATCAAGAATAATCGTAGCAAGGGAACTTGACACTGCAGAATTGAAACACATCATTGATAGCACCGATATGGATATCGAAATTTTTGCACATGGTGCTCTTTGTTATTCTTACTCCGGACAGTGTCTCTTTAGCAGCTTTGCTGCCAACCGGAGTGCAAACCGGGGTGCATGTGCCCAGCCTTGCAGATGGGAATTCGAGCTGTTCATCAATGGCAGGAACATGAACCATCATATTGGCGGTGTATCCCCTATAAGTTGTGCTGAACTCTGCACTCTGCCAGGTTTGGATGAACTTATCAACACAGGTATTAAAAGTCTCAAGATTGAAGGACGTATGAAAAGAGCTGAATATGTGACCGCCAGTTCTGAAATATACAAAGAAGCTGCAGAGATAATCTGCCAGGATAAAAGACCCGATTCCAGCTGGTTGCAGGAAAGGGAGAATGACCTGGCAAAGCTATTTTACAGAGGTTTTACCCGTGGTTTTGTACTGGGTGACAGGAACGTGACCCACCCCGAATACAGCTCCAGTTATGGGGCATTTTTGGGTAATATACGCCGGGTAAAGAGAAGTAAAAACGCTGCATCCATTAAAGTGAAATTAAACCAGACACTTGAAGTCAATGATGGGATCAGTATCCATACCAGACAACGGATGCTTGGGTCAAAGGTTGAGAAACTCACAGTTGACGGCGGGGACGTTGAGATAGCAGAAAAGGGGAGTATTCCCTACATACATATCAGTCCTAAAACGGTAAAATCTGTAAAAACCGGAGACGATGTTTACCTGAATACAGACGTTTCCCTTCTGGAAGAAATGAGTGAAAGGGATGTTAAAAAGGTACCTGTGAATTTCCAGATACGTGCAAATATCGACAGGCAACTGGAAATTACTGCTTCTGCAGGAGATATGGAGGTGCTTCATGTGTCCGATTATCTAGTACAGAAGCCAAAAAACGCCCCTACTTCTGTAGAACAGATTACTGACATAATAAAAAGACTGGGAGACACTCCCTATATCGCAGATGAAATTGAGTTGAAAGGCCAGGAAGATATCTTTATCCCCCTCGGGGAACTTACCCGGGCCCGTCGCAGCGTGGTGGAGAAACTTCAGGAGAAACAACTGGAAAAATTCCACCGCCAGCCCAAAAACCCAGAATTACCAGCATCCAGACACAAACCCGAAAACAAAATTCCACGTAAATTACTCCTATCTGTAGAAGTAGCAGATATAGAGGGAGCAAAAACTGCTGCTTACAGCGGAGCAGACATCATATATATCCCTGCGGATCTATTCGACAAAGTCGAGAGTAACAAAGACCTTGCTCAAAAAATTAAAATGAATAATATTGAAATAGTATTCACTTTGCCTGCTATTATTCATGAGAATGAACTCGAAGAATGGACAGGCATCCTTGGAAAAATAAAAACAAGAGGATATACTATCGGCTGTGGTGAGCCGGGAACACTCCGTTTGGTACACCAAATGAAAATTAAATGTGTTGCACTGAAAAATTTCACTATTTTTAATTCCCTAACTACAAATGTGTTACAGGCAAATGGCGCATCCCGTGTAATCCTTTCCCCGGAACTTACCCTTGAAGAAATGCAGAATATTGTGCAGGCGTCAGATAATACTATCCAATTTGAGGCTATAGCATACGGCAGGCAACAATTACTTGTTACCGAACATGACCTGCTCAAACCTATTGTGGATAAAGGCTTCTATGATGAAGATAGCAATGCTTTCCTGCAGCACAAAAAGACAGACAGGTACCCCGTTAAAAGGTGGAGAAATAGAACTGTGATCTATGATTCCCATGTCATCAATATGTTGAATAATATAGATGACATGAAGAATACCGGTATAGATGTTCTTCATTTAGAATTTCCACAGGAAAGTCATCGGAAAGTAGCAATTGTCGTTTCTGAGTTTAAGAAGATTCTGGATGGAAAAGGTAAAAAAAACATTCCGGACTCAAAGGTATATTCCAGAGGACTCTATTACACAGGCATATGAAGTGTTTCAACACAAATTGAAATGGACAGGTATATATACCATAGTTTCAATTAATATTGAAATAGAGGTTGCACAATGCCTGACCAATCATTAATTTATCACCTTGCTATCGTAGGACTGGGATCTGTACAGGAGTATCTGGCACTACATGTACTGCTATGTCTGGTGCCGGCCTTTTTCCTGGCCGGAGCTATAGCATCCCTTTTTTCCAAAGAATCTGTACTGAGATTCTTTGGCAATGAGACCCCAAAATACATTTCCTACCCCGTTGCTGCAGTTTCAGGCTGCCTACTTGCAGTATGCAGCTGTACTGTACTTCCGCTTTTTGCAGGAATCTATCGCAGAGGTGCAGGAATCGGGCCTGCAACTACCTTCCTGTTCTCGGCACCGGCAATAAATATCCTGGCAATTGTCTACACCGCAAAAATCCTGGGATATGACCTGGGAGTGGCAAGAGCTGTAATTGCAATCATTCTGTCAATCGCTATTGGACTTACAATGGCGGCAGTATTCGAGCGCCACAGGGAAAAAAAGGAAGGAATAAAAAATTTTGGTGAAGAAAGGCATGCTCACAGTGCATATCTTTTCCTCCTCCTTCTGGCAATCCTCATTGTTCCGGAGATACTTACAGAATGGATTTTGCTGCTAGCCGTGGAAACTGTGCTTGTTATTATAACAGTATTCCTGTCATTCAACTGGTTCCGTAAAGAGGAATTGAAAGACTGGATGGCAGAGACATGGTTCCTGGTTAAACAAATAGCACCTCTCCTTTTGCTTGGTGTTTTCTTTGCAGGTATTATGGTGGAACTGCTCCCGGCAGAATATGTGGCTGCAGTGGTTGGAGGAGCATCATTCGGTGCAAGTTTCATAGCATCGGTTGCCGCAGCATTGATGTATTTCTCCACCCTGACAGAAGTGCCTATAATCAGCGCCCTTACAGAACTTGGAATGGGAAGAGGGCCGGCCCTGGCAATGTTGCTTGCAGGCCCGGCACTGAGTCTTCCGAATATGATCGTAATCAGCAGGATAATGGGAGCAAAAAAAACTTCCCTTTACATAGCTTTGATAGTAGCAGTTGCATCAATCGCCGGCTTTATATTCGGCCTTTATTTTGTATAAAGAGGTAAAATATGAGACTCCTTGTGATTTCGGATATACATGGGAATATGAAAGCCCTGGAAGCTGCAATGGAAATTCCCCATGACGAGGTTATCTGTCTGGGGGACCTGGTTGATTATGGCCCATCACCCAGAGAGGTAATCGATTTCATGATGGAAAACAATATTCCCGTTATAAAGGGAAACCACGATAGTGCAGTTGCAACAGGAATTGATTGTGGCTGCAGTTATGAAATCAAGCATCTTTCAATTGCCACCAGGGATTACACAAAAGATCAGCTGGATGATAGCCAGCTGGATTTCCTGAAGAATCTTCCTGCGAAAATTAAAAAAGAATACAGAGGAGGCAGTGTATTATTTACACATGGAAGTCCCAGATCCTTTTATGAGTATATAAAACCACAAACACCTGATGCAGAAGTACAGGAAATGCTGAAAGGAGTTGAAGCGGATATGCTGGTGGTCGGCCATTCCCACATTCCAATGACAAGGAATGTTGGAAATATTACCATTGTAAATCCCGGATCAGCAGGACAACCACGGGATGGCATACCCCGGGCATCCTGTGCGGTATTGGATACCGATTCGATGGATTTCAAAGTATACAGGCTGGAATACGATATGGAAAGTGTAACGGACAAAATAAGAGAAAGAATGCCCCACTGTGATGAACTTATAGCAATACTGGAAAATGCAGGCGTAAACAAATAAGAAAACTAACTGATAGGAAAATGACAGGAGAAAATCAAATGAAAATAGAAATTCTTGGAACCGGATGTGCAAAGTGCAAGAAGACCTTTGAAGTTGTCGAAAAGGCAGTAAGTGAAGCTGGGATTGAAGCCGAGATCACAAAAGTTGAAGATATAAACAGTATTATGGATTATGGTGTAATGGTAACACCCGCAGTCGTTGTAGATGGTGATGTAAAGATTGCAGGCAAGATTCCTTCAGTCGATGATGTAAAGGAATGGATACAATAACCAGAGGGAAAATATGACCGATAATAACTGTTGTTGTTCTTCAGTAGTAGGAATATTCCCCTGTTCGGGAGGTTCCAACGTAGGCCAGCTGGCAAATCAGGCAGCAATAGAAATGACCAAAAATGGCAAGGGAAACATGATGTGTACAGTAGGCATCGGTGGCCGTATTGCAGGCCTTATGAAATCAGCAGAAGGAGTTGATGAGATCGTGGCTATTGATGGATGCCCGCTAAACTGTGCGAAGAAAACCCTGAAAAATGCCGGGATCGATGTAAATGAACACGTAATCATAACCGAACTTGGCATCAAGAAGAACAAGGATCTGGATCTCAAACAGGAACAGGTTAATGAAGTCCTTGAAAAAATCAATTCTTAAAGTCCAAATTACTTTATAGAAGGGAATTAACCTTCCATATTTTTTGCTCAGTCACTATCCATCTTACGATAACCTTCAACAAGCTCCAGGTTCACACTGGAAACTTTGTGTTTAAAATCCATTAGACCCTGATCGACCAATGGCAATTCTGTGACATCTTTCTCGCTCAGCACAGTGCGACCTACAGGCACACTTTTGGATGCCGGTAGATGGACACCCTGTACCGTAGCATTATGGAGTACCACCACATCATCTTCAAGGACACTGTCAAATACTACCGCACCAAAACCTATGAAACATCTTTTGCCCAACTGGCATGGTCCATGTACGATACACCCATGAGCCAGTGAGGTATCTTCATCGATAAAAACTTTAGACCCTTCAACGCCATGAAGAACCACATTGTCCTGAATATTACATCCTTTTCCGATAACAATAGATGCACCCGGTTCATCTGCCCGTATTACAGCATTTGGTGCTACAAGGACATCTGCTTCTATCCTCACATTTCCCATTACAACGGCACTGTCAGCAATCCAGGCAGTATCATCGATTTGTGGTTTGTCTCCCGCCGGGTTTTCCATGATTATTTCTCCTGTTGTCCCTATAAGGGATAATTACAACTATAATAGATAGCCAAATATATGAATTATATTGTAATATATAATTCATTACAGGATAGAGAGGTCAGCAATGAATCTCAAAAATCTTCTTCAAAAATACAAAAACGGTGAAGTCGGAATTGATGACACCCAGGCCTGTATCCGGTCCCTGGGTTATGTTCCTGTATGTAATGTCGCCAACATCGATACCTTCAGGAAACACAGGACAGGCATCATGGAAGCAGTACTTGCAGAAGGAAAAACACCGGAAGATATTCTGGAAATTGCAAAAGCCCAGATTAAGGCTACAGGTCGTGTCCTTATAACCCGCCTTAATGAAGATCAAACCTCATGCATGAATAATGAATTTGGCAGTGAACGGATAGATTGGGGAATCCATCACAGGACTGCAGCTGTGCATGACGGGACACCCATCATAAAGACCGGAGGTGTTGTGGCTATAATTTCAGCCGGTACTGCTGATATCAATGTTGCAGAAGAAGCACGGATGACGGCAGCGGAGATGGGATGTGAGACTGTGAAGATAAATGATGTGGGAGTTGCCGCCGGCCGGGAGGGTAACATTACCAACCGTGGTATAGAGCCTTTTTGATGTACCTGTAATAGGCCTGCCTGTATCCACCGGATATGGAAGAGGGGCAGGGTGAAGCTGCCCTGTATTCAATGCTACAGTCATGCTCGGTTCTGTCTGTTGTTAACATCGATGCAGGTTTTGTTGCCGGCTCATTCGCAGGCAGGATCGCAAATACGGTTGCTGATGCACGAGAACAGACTGATTCAGTAGTTATTGAGAATTAACAAGGCCGATCATCATGAAAATTCTACTGTTCGATCCGTTCTCCGGTGCTGCCGGAGATATGATTATAGGTTCATTGATTTCACTCGGCGCCGATGGAAACAAAGTAAAAGAGACTCTCGAATCAATACTTGATTACACCAGACAGTGGCATATTACATATCTCAGCAGAATATGATGATTGTAAAGAAGTCTCAAAAATTAGCGGAATTCCGGTCAGGGAAATTATAAGAAAAGCCCAAACAAAGGCCAGAGATAAATATGAATGAAATTCGAATTTCATTACCTTTAAACGCATGGGCCAATCTAAATTAAACTTTGTCTTCTTCATTTGATAGGCGACTTCCCTCGTAATAATCCTGCTGCTTTGCTATTTTATTGAATTTTTTGCAGGCACGAACCCATAAACAAAGAGGTCTCTCACTGTTTTTCTTACATGTTTTAAGAGCCATAAAATACCTCCAGATTAAATTTGAACAAGACTAGATTTAAAGTTTTTCACTGGATATGGATATTAAAAGTATGCATAAAACAGGGTGGAAATTAATTTAGTGATGTCAGAGTGACCATTTCAGATGCTACTTTGATAAGCCTATACCAGGTATTCAATGTGGACCTCATCGATATTAGGTCATCTGATGTAACTTTCATTATCAACTGATAGTCTTTGACATCTATTTCTATTGATGAACGATCTGTAACCAATCTATCCAATTCTGGTTTTACAGACAGGTACAATTTAAGGGCATCCGGAGTTTCAATGATTGTTTCTGAAGATGAATCCATACTTAATCATCCGTTGTCTTGAACCCCTTTATCTTTAGATTGAATAGATTATTGCCATTACAATAAAAGCTCATTAGGTCATCAGCTACCTGAATAGAACACCTGGAGTTATTATTACCCTCAGGTAATAAATCAGCGAGGAATCCTGCCAGTTTACCACTGCCTTTAATGGACGGCATACTGTCCTTTGAAGAGGATTTTTTGGGCTTGTCATAAAATACAACATTCATCCATATGGATAATTGCTGTTGCCCTTCACTATCCAAAAATGTCATACTGGCAGGATTGCCATGATATTGCCCTACAATAAGCAGGGTTTCAGCATCCATACCATACAGTATATCCTCCAAACCACTTTTACCCCGTGTGACATACTCGCAGTTAAAAAAAGATGCAAGATATTTACAAAGGGTACGGGTTGGAGGTGAAGGAGAGCGTGATGAGGAAATTAACATCCTCTCACTCTGCTTTCAATGTCTTTATAGTGGTAGGTCTTCCTTTTACAAGAATACGATTCCCACAATAAGGACAGCGTATTCCAGTGTACTGGTAGTCAATTTCAACTGCTCTTTTACACCGGGTACATTTATAATCCATATCTATTACTCAACCTGTTCGACTGCTTTCTTAACGGTTCTGGATATCGTTTTGCCCACAGAAGTGGATGGGGTGTATGTACCACCTGCAAAGGTGTGGCCACATTTCCTGCATTCCCAGATACCTGTACCGACCCTTTTTACAGTAGGTCTGTCACATTTCACACAGGTATGTGGCATATGTGTCCGTTCTTCGATATCTCCAACAAGTTTACGATCCTTACGACCGTACCTGGTACCGTACCTTCCTGCTGAACGGGAAACCCTTCCCTTTTTTGAATACTTTTTTGCCATGATAATTGTCTCCTTGGATGGTATGATCTAAAAACCCTGTTACTCATATTTCCAATAAATACTTTTCTCGTATAATCTCGCCTTTTTCCTTCGCGATCTTACTTGCCTTAACAACTTGTGCCGGTGTCAAACTACCTGAACCACTTTTTTGCATTGAACAAATGGAACCGTCCTGATTAGAGGATATGGTAATTCTTGTTTCACATACTGATTCTTCACCATAAGTGGGATCTAACACCATTTCATCACCAATCTTGACCAGTGATATACCCACAGGCATTTCACGCACAGGCATGGGGTAATCTTCACCTTTTCCTTCTCTTTCAGAAGGTACTGTTGTGGTCATAAGGGCAGCGATTGCACCCAGGGATGCGGCATCAAGTATATTTCCGGAATTATTCAGAACATGGACATCAATGAAAACCATCCATACCTCTTCGCCTTCCGTAATACAGAGCTTGTTTATATCTATTGCGCCAGATTCCCTTATGCCTCTATCTACAATCCTGGCCATCTCGATAGCTTTCTCTCTTGGAGGACCTGCTTCAAAGTCAGGTGAAGCAATTGGATTAAGTTCCATATTGGTAATGATAACTCCTTCTGTAGGACTATCGGGGAAAGGAGTACCAACCTGCATTTTGACACCCACCATTACCTGGGTATCCCCATACTGCACCATTGCAGAGCCTTCTGCCTTATCAATAATACCTGTTTCAAGAGCAATATCCCTTAACTCATTGAATTGGCGACCGTCTTCACGTTCACCCTTGAGCATAAGGTTGTAAATATAATCCCGTTTCAGTCTGGAAATAACCTCACTGCCGCTCATCTTCTTCACCCTCATCCTCTTCGGTTACATCATTTTCATCCGAGTTTTCTGCTTCAGATTCTTCATTGTCGAATGAGTTATCCCTTTCTTCGTCTTCCTCTTCTTCTGGTTCAGGGACTTCTTCTGGACTTTCCTCTTCAGCTTCTTCGCCTTCTTCATCCTCATTCCCATATCTGGAAACAAGGGCTTCACGCTGAATTTCAAGAATTTGCTGGCAGCCTTTTTTAACCATCTCCAGGCCTTCTTCAAGTTCTTCAGGAGTAAGGTGACCATCCATCTGGAGAAGAGTTATTTCCCCATCCTGGGTCATTGCGACAGGAAGATCAGCCTGACCATAATTATCTTCTGGTTTGTTGAGATCAAGAACAAGCTGCCCATCAACTTTGCCTACTGCACAGGCCGAAACAAGCCCTTTCATGGGTATGCCAGCATCTGCAAGAGCAAGTGTTGCTGCATTGATAGCAGCGGTCCTGGTCCCTGCATCGGCCTGTAATACTTCTGCGAATACATCTATTACAGCACCGGGATAATATTGTGTCATCACAACAGGTTCAAAAGCTTCTCCACTGACTTTGGATATCTCAGTACTTCTTCTGCTTGGGCCCGGTCTTATCCTATCTTCCACAGAAAAAGAGGCCATATTATACTTGTAGCGCACAAGTACTTCATTGGGTTTCTGCATCCTTCTCGGGTGCAGTTCCCGGGGGCCATAAACTGCTGCAAGCACCTTATTATTTCCCCATTCAAGGTAACATGAGCCATCGGCTCTTGAAAGCACACCCATCTCTACTTTCATGGGTCGGATCTCATCAACACGCCTTCCATCAAGGCGAAGACCCTCATCATCAATAAAACGTTCCGGTTTATCACTCATTACAAGTTCTCCAAAATCCTGCTCAGTATATTAAATATTAAAAGGGCTGCTCAACTTTCATCTTCATCACTAAGCAGCATATCTACTTTTCGGCAAGCGTCTTCTGTGTAGTCCTTTTTACTACTGGTAAATGGTACAGGTTTTTCCTTTTCCTCGATTTCATCGGATTCTTCATAACGCAGGAAAGCACTAATATGGTTGGTCAATCCTGATGTGTGGGATTTATTTTCGATAATCTCTATGGCCTGTGTCAGCCTGTTTATATCTTCATCTTTACCCTTTAACCATATCCTTCCGTTTTGCCCTATGAAAATGTCACAATTGGATTCCTTTTTGAGCATTGAAACCATGGATCCATTATGCCCGATGATACGTGGAACCTTCGTAGTGGATACATCTATAATCCTGCCTTCATCCAGACGGCGAAGACCTCGATCCTTCATTGAAAGTTCTACTTTCATGGAAGTATTAACATCTTTTATACGCAAAATCGCACAGTCCCCGATGCCTATTTCTTTTCGCATCATTGAACTATCCACCCTTTTGGGATATTCAGATACATGAAGAAGTCCGTCATACGGGGAGCCGATATCAAATATCCAGTTTGATGAAGTTACTTCTATTACATACCCAATCACATAATCCCTGGGGGACGGTATGTACTTACCTGAAAAAGGAACAACTGTTACACGATTCTTATCATTGGCTACCCCGTAGAACAGTGAATATACTTTGCCGTCCTGCACATACGTACCTGTTCCAGCTTGCTTTTCATTTTCGGAAAGCATCAGACCGGGATAAACGATTTTGCGTTTCATCCTGAAATCCCCTTATAAGAGCTCAGTCTCAGCATCACCTTTTGTGAGCCTGTTAATAAGACCATAAAAATCATTCTGCAATCCTGCGGGCATCCTGACTACAGCTGTCCAGGAACCATCATTTTCCCATTTATCTTTTACAAGGGTTCCGAAATTTGCTATTTCACCGTAAGATTTAGCTGCATATGAAGGAGGAACCTGTACCTTAATATCGACCTCTTCAAACCTGATAGGGATTATTGGACGAATTGCTTTCATCACAATTTTTACCTGCTCATCAACACTTTTAAGAGGATCAATATGTACTTTTGCTTCTTCCATTGCAGTTTTAATACGGGCTGGTGGATGAGGTGCACGCGTTTGCGGATTAAGCGCATTATGAGCAATAATGCTTACAACCTGCTTTGTCTTTTCTTCAAGGAAATGCTTTCTCTGCTCCTGGGTAAGCTGTAGTTCCCCATGCATTATGATGTTGCCTGCAACTTCATAAACATCATCCGTACCAAAACTGTTAATGATATCGGATTCTGCTGCATGATCTCCTTTCTTTGCATCGGAGAAAATATCTTCAACAGCAAGAATTGTCTCCAGCTTTACATCATTTCCTTGCCTGTACTCAAGAGCACCATCCGGGTCAACCAACACTTCAAAATGGTTACTACCTTTCTTAAGACGGGCAATTAAAGCTTCATCAAGAGATACCATAATTTTTCACACCTGTACTGGATTTACTGTTCTGCTTCTTCATCTTCTGCTTCTTCGGTTTCATCTTTGTGGTTTTCAAGTATCCGCTCCACATAGGATTCAACCTGCTGACTGGAATATTTGGAGAACATCTTATCTTCCACTTTCACCACACCGACTTCCAGAGTGGATGCATCCAGTTTCATGTCTGAAGCATTGTAAAGGGCTTCCATACCAAGCATAATAGCTTCATCCAGATCCATTCCGTCCTTGTATTTTTCTTCGAAAACTTCCATGAAGGCGTTTCTACCTGCACCGATTGCTGTTGCCTTATATTCAAGTAGTGCTCCGCTTGGATCTGTTTCAAAGAGTTTTGGTGTGGAGCCATCAACACCTGCTATTAAAAGAGCTGTTCCATAAGGACGTACGCCTCCGTACTGAGTGTAGGTCTGCTTGTGATCACAAATCTTCTTTGAGAGCACATCAACACTTATAGGCTCATCATAGGAGACAACATTAACCTGTGCTTCTACTCTGGCACGATCTACAAGAGCACGTGCATCAGCTACAAGTCCTGAAGTAGCTACCCCGATATGTTCATCAATCTGGAATATTTTTTCAATGGATTCAGCTTCAATCAAATGACTGGTAATTCTTTTGTCCACCAGGAGGACTACACCGTCCCGGGCTTTGATTCCAGCAGCTGTGGTTCCTCTCTTTACTGCCTCACGGGCGTATTCTACCTGAAATAACCTGCCATCAGGACTAAAAACCGTGATCGCTCTATCATAACCCATTTGTGGTGCCATCTGCATTTCGTATCTATCTCCTATTAATTCTTATGCACGTGGTATCGATAACAACGTATAATATAGTTTCTATCCATTTATATGTGTTTGTCGTCAGGGACGTTATATGAATCCCTTTTTTCAATGTACTTTTCGGTTGCCGATCGCACAGTACCTGCAATTCCAAGCACATTTACAATTGCAGGATAACCACCTACTCTTGTAATTGTAGCAAGTATAGCCCGGGTCAGGTCTCCTGAACCTCGCTTGCAGCGAAGTATACCCATATTATCATTAAAATCAAGCAGCCTGATACCGGCCTGACTTGAACCAAAATCGCCAATTAATGCAGCGGAATTGGAAAATATCTCATTGAGGAAATCCTCCCGTGAAACCCGTATCTCGCATATTAATTCCAGTGCAAGATACCTTTTCGGGTCCCGAAGAGTAGGAGGGAGTACTTTCATTAACAAAACTCCTGACTATTGTATTGAATAATGCGAACACCTTGCGGAGTTGAGGTATTTCTTCTGTTGCGTTTGATGATTCCTTCCGGAATAGTACTCAAAGCTGCATTTGCTTCATCCTCTTCCATACCGAACAACCCGGCAAGCGCAATCATTTCCCTGGGAGCCCGCATGTCATAGCAGGACATTGCATTGCTCGTAAGTATTGTGGGAACATTGTATTTTCTTGCAAGCTGTAAATTTTTCCTGAAATGTCCCAGAGCATGTACCCGCCTTCCACCCCTCTGTTTGATTATGACATCAAGGTTGAATGCGATTGCCACTTCATTATCGTGGGCTGATTTTGCAAGGACATGATTAAAACCATTGTCTCTGCCGGTGGGAAGATTAGTCAGGACATCTACATTGGGATTTTCTACTGCACTGCGATTTATGGATTCACTGCCCCCATGAACCACAAGAACATCTACTTTCTTACGAAACTTCCCAACAAAACCATGAAGTCTTGAAGAATTACGGACTTCTATCTCCACTCCATGAATCAGTTCTATACCTTCATGCGAACCATCAGATGGTGGTTCCCTATCAATATGATTCGTTATACCAATTCCTGAATATCCAAGATGGTTTGCAATTGAAAGCATCTGGTTTACAGAACCTGAACCATCCGGAAGCACATGGACATTCAAGTCATAATAATCAAATCTGCTCAAAAAAATCCTCCAGCATTTCAAGGGCTTTATTCCTATCTTTAGGATAAGTGGCGATTTTTATTTTGACAGCAATCGCATCAGAAGATGATTCCGTAACAAGTTTTCCAGAATATGCTTCCTGCTTGCTAAATCGTAGATGTAGCATCAGCTGATCATCAAGACGCTCATCAAGTTGGCGAAAAAGTTCATCTCTTTGGGATTTGGACAATTCCGAAACCAGACGGTTCATTAACGCAGAAGTTTCAGCCTTGCGCTTAAAATCCAGACTATACAAAGCCATCAGGTTACCGTAATGTCCCTCCACAACCATAGAATTTATCTGCTCATCGATATCCGAAGAGTTGCGGATAACATCCGGTAAAAGAAATTTCAGGGCAGAGATTACTCTGTCCCTGTCTTCGGTTGCATGCGCAGTTACGCGCAATGTTATATAGTGAATCACTTGCCCTGGTTATTGTTGGACCGGACACTCGGCCTGGTTTTCTCCGTACCGGTTCCTTTACGGCGCATACCTCTACTCTTTCTTCCTGCGCTTGTTTTTCCACGGAAAGTACGTCCCCGGCTGGAACTGTCACATATCCATTTAAGGTCCTTGTCTTTAACAATGGCAGGATGGAATGGATCCACAAGAATTGCTTCAAACCATTTATTCTTTCCATCTTCTCCTATCCAGTAAGAGTTGAGTACTTCCATGTTAGGATGGCGGCGCGAAGCCCTTTCCTCGGCAATTCTCTGGAGACTCTTTTCTCCTGTGATCTTGTTTTTACCCATATGCTGGGTCCTTCTTCCACGCATATAACGGGAATTACGCCTGCTCCCACGGTGCACCTTTACACGTACGACTGTGATTCCCTGTTTTGCCTTATATCCAAGGGAACGTGCGCGGTCTATACGGGTAGGCCTTTTTACACGGGTTACTGAGCCTTCACGTCTCCATTCCTGAAGTCTTTCCCATCTGAGATCCTTTACATAAGAATCATCAGGTCTTTTCCATGCGTCTCTTACATAACTGTAAAATGATTTTGACATTATTTCACCTTGTTTCATTCATTGACGGTTCAGCCATAAAGGCCACACTCCAACGGGATTTTTTCCCGTAGATGAAACACGCCGCTAATACGACGGCAATATGATTTAAAGGTTTGTGTTACAAAAGAAAAGGAAAACGTGGGGCTGGTGAGATTCGAACTCACGATCGACGGGTCTCTCCGAACAACTGCACTTAGCAGCTTTGACTGTTCTTATGAACACATATCAGTGCTCCAACGGTTCCTCACTGGCAAACCCCGTCGGGCAAGCCTCAGTAGACCCGTTGTTCATCATTTATCCGCTGGAGCCCGTCGCCATTCCTGGCTAGGCCACAGCCCCGCAAAACACGTTGCATGAAACGTGTAAGCATCCACCCAATACACCTCATATATAATATATTTACCGGTGCAGAGGCGGATAACCCGGCAAATATGTAATGAATTTACTCATAATCTTCCAGCAGATCTGCCAGCTCAATGCAAATCTTCTCCACCTGTGCCGTCATTTCCTGACGGGAGTGTCCCAACAAACGTCCTATATAAAAAGCCCCTCCTGCACCGACTCCTTCTTTCACATAGCCCTTCTCATATTGCTGGAGGCCCAAAAATTTTGATTTGCCAAATCCGAGATCTTCAGCAAACATTTCTACTCCAATTTGTTTTGCCAAATCACGGAAATTTGCAGTTTCATCATTTGCCACATAGCTAGTAGTAACAATGGAAAGATTACTCGTATCCATTCCCATATGTTTTATAATGCTGAATACGGCAGCCATCTGTGTTCCACCTGCAAGAATTACACGTGTACCATTACCTATACCGGAAACAAGTCCGGCAACTGCAGGCATCATGGGATCACCCACACAACGTACAGCTTCAAGAGGATCCTGCCTGAGTTTTCCGTGAGTGATATCTGAAGATTCAAGAGCTTGCTTTACAACCTGTGCTTTCAGTCCTATAGGATTTGCTGAAGCACTACTGCTCACTTTTCCATCATATCCCAGAGCGTTTAGAACCGCCTGAGCAGTTGTCGTTCCGCCCGGAATACTCTCTCCGATAACTATAAAATCTGATTTATCTTTAAGGTTTTTACCTGTTTCTTCTGCACGTTTGAAAACGGTGTGCGGATCTTCTACTGCGATTTTATTACGTATATCCGCCCCTGCAGGGACTTCAAGGTCTATCATAGGTACTTTAGGAGTGAGTTTCATACCCGCACGCACAAACACATGAGGCACTCCCGTAGTAACCAGAACGGCCCGGGTAGTAATCCCTGGCGTAGGAGTGTTAAAAGGAGGAGTCATAGGCAGTACGGGAACACTTATGATATTTCCCGTTTCCAGCACTTCAGCATCTCCTGCAGGAGTATAATCTGTCAGTTTGGCACTCTTTCCTGCGGCTGAAAGACCCTCTATATATGCAGTTTCGGTGTTGGAAAGCACACATACGAAAAGAGGCTTTTCGGGTACATCTTTATGTCCAGGTAGGAATGAATCCATGATAACCACTGTTTTATTTTATTAAATTCAATAGGTTCTTGAAATATAAATGGAATTGACTGCCTCTTCACCACACAGAGGGCATTTTTTACCCTTACAGCCAGGTTGTTCATTCGGTATTCCAAGTATTCCGGCTCCAATGACATCTTCCATCTCTTTACCGCAATCTTTCTTTCCACACCAGTAAGTCTGAACAATTCCATGAACCAGTTTATCTTTGATCCCTTCCAGACCTTCACAAAGGAAAATATGTTCCCGTAATTGGGCCTCAGCCTGTGAATACAGGTTTTCATGTATATCTGCGAAGGTGTCCTTTATGGTTGAAGCTATATCTTCAAGTGGAATCTGTTCTTTTTCACCGGTGTCCCTTCTTGCCATCATTGCTGCCTTATTTTTCAGGTCACGGGGACCAATTTCCAGCCTGATCGGTACACCCTGCATCTCCCATTTGTAGTATTTGGCACCCGGGCGCTTATCGCTATCATCAGTCTTGACCTTAATACCGGCATCCTTGAGCTCTTCTGAGACCTTTTCACAGGCTGCAAGAACTTCTTCGGGATTTTTGAATATGATGGGAATAATAACAACCTGCACAGGGGCGACCTCAGGTGGAAGTACAAGTCCCTTGTCATCACCATGAGTAGAAATTAGTGCTGCAAGACAGCGTTCAGAAACACCATAACAGGCCTGGTGAGCATATACCTGCTCCCCTTCAGAATCTTCATAGGTTATTTCAAAAGTCTTTGCAAAATTATCGCCCAAATGATGGGCAGTACCCACCTGAAGCGTTCTCCCGTCAGGCATCAGTGAATCAACAGCAATCGTATAATCCGCACCCGGAAACTTATCCCAGTCGGGTCTTCTGGAAGACAGTATCGGTATCGCAAGCCTGTGGTAGAATTCAGTATATATCCTTATTGCCTCATCTACCTGGCCGGCTGCTTCATCCCATGTAGCATGAACCGTATGCGCTTCCTTGAAAGAAGTGATCTCCCTGAGGCGGATAAGGGGACGCGTGTGTTTTGTCTCATAACGGAATGTGTTGACAATCTGATACAGGCGCAAGGGGAGGTCTGCATGAGAGCGCACCCAGAGCTTATACATCGGATATATGGCTGTTTCACTTGTGGGACGCAATGCAAGCTTTACTTCAAGAGGAGATGTCCCCCCATGGGTCACCCAGTAGACCTCATCCTCAAATCCCTTTATGTGCTGTGCCTCTTTCATAAACTCGGATTCAGGGACAAGCAGAGGAAACATTGTTTCTTCATGGTCCCTGTCAAGAAGTTCCCTCATAATAGAATATGTTTTTTTTCTGATAGTAAAACCGAAGGGATGCCATACATAGAGACCCTTTACAGGGTAACGTACATCCATTATCTTTGCAATTTGGAGTAATTCATTATACCATTCACTGAAATTGTCTTTTGATGGCAATGATGCTTCTTTTTCCTGTTCGCCCATAAAGTCACCAGAAATTGTTTTTAAAATCCTGCGAAGATAAATAAACCCATTATTTTTAGTCATTTCCAAGAGGTTGGATATTTTCAGAAGAGTCAACCTTGAGATTAGCGGAATCAGCATCCAGAATTACCATCCCTGTTTTAAGTGCTGATGCCTCCTCCGGAGTAAGATTGCTGCATGATGCCCTCTCAGATATAATAGTGCTGTTACCCAGTGGATCTTCCATTATGACGGTAAGATTAGCCTTGCTGGAAAGTGTATCATTTAACCTTTTCAGAATATTTTTCCCTGCAGCCTCTTTTTCCGGATCATCTTGCGACCATTTTATTGCAGTTTTCACTACATCCCTGACTCTGTAGAGCAATCCTTCAATATTTGTTACATAGGAATCAGAAACATTACCTGGTTCGATAACAATACCAAGTTCAGGAATCCTTACAGTTCCAGATATTGACCGGATAACCCTGCAGTTAAGGTCTTCTTCCTTTTCTATTTTCAATTCACAACGTATCGGCTCTTTCTGAGCCAGGATCATAGTGTCTGTAAAACGAAAACCACAGCCACAACGACTCGTTACATACATAACTTCACCAAAAAAAGGTATATCGTCACTCTGCCAGTGCATGATCATTTCATTGTGGCAAAGAGGACAGGTGGTTTGGGTATCAAATCCCTCTTTCCTTTCGCTTTCTGGGTTCAATATCTCCCACCAATTACCTTGGACCTGTCTATTTTTACGCCGGTTGGTGTTACCAATACCTGATCTTCTTTAATCCCCGCAATATCACCGTGGACATCGATTATAACTTCCTTGAGATCTTTCAAAGCACGGTCCAACATCAGTTTATCAGCCTTAATATTGGAAATATCAATCATGAGGATATTACCGTCATATATTTCTTTTTTAAGGGATGGTAATTCATTGAGATTGGTAAGTTCAGCAACCCTTACGTAAGTTTCAGCAGGTTCCTCATCCATTACCTCTTCATATTTACCAAGATCAAGTTCAGTGTACTCCTCTGCAGAAGACGTAGTTTTAGTTCCACTTCCGAACAATTTGTCCATGAATGCCATAGTCCGCACCTTTTATTTTGAATTAAAGAACGATAATGTCCTTATAACGTTCATTATATTTTAAAGATATCTTTGTCTTAAAGTTCCAGATTCCAGAATTCATCACCCACATAATGCAGGGATTCTACTGCTTTGCCTGAATCCGCAACCATCTGAGGTCCAGGCACAAGGGCCTTTCCGATAGCCAGTGGTTTTTTATGAGTTTCCTCTTTTATAACGACAATATCCCCTTCCTTTATAACAGGGTCTGCCGAAACAATACCCGGACTCATTATATCCGCGCCATTAATTACAAATTTAACGGCGCCCTGGTCCACAACTACCACGTATTCATTTATACCATATTCAAGCACACCCCTAACTGTAGGGTGCCAGTCTTCCTCATATTTGAAGAATAAGATTTTACCCTCTACGATGAGGACTTCCATGTCATCTGCCCGGGCACTTTCTATTTTGCTATCTTCAAGACGGCTAATTTTGCCAAACTTTTCTTCCATTCCTTCAAAAAGTTTCTTCCTATCGGATTTTCTCAATTGTACCCTTGATTTAACCTTCAAAATATCACCCGGACGGATAGATCTGATCGTATTAGAATAAAAGTTGCCATAAGGATTTAAACCTTTATGCCTAAACCGGTTTGTTCACTTTGCCTAAATTATTTATAACCCATTGTCGTATTTAGTGAAAAATACATCTGACAATCTTGATTATCTATTACACATATGAACCTACAGAATAATCTGAATTTCAGGGTCTTTAAAGGAGAATATTATGAATAAATATGATGCCATTGTAATTGGTGCAGGAGCAACAGGCCTGCTTGCCGCACTTACACTTTCAAAACACGGAAAGAAAGTACTGGTACTTGAAAAAAATAACCAGGTTGGAGGGAACTGTAACAGTTATGATGTTGATGGTTTCCAGGTCGATACTGGACCCCATGCGATAACCCACCTGAAAGCAGGTCCTTTGAAAAGATTGATGGAAAATTACTTTGACTATCTTCCTGTTTTCGAAGATTACGGAAATTATTTTGTCAGAACTGAACGCAATTTTCTAAAAGTACCTTCTAATCTCAAGGAATTTGCCGTATTCGATGCACTGCCCCGCAAAGACAGATTACTTATCGCACAGACCTTCACCAAAGAATTGACACTTTCTACCTTCGGGGTAGACCTTTCAAAAAAATCTGTATATGATGCACTGCCAAAGACACTATCCACCGATTCATACAATTTTGTTGATGCTATCTCCCATTTTCTCTCCGGCAAGTCAATGAAGGAAACCTCGGTACACAGAATATTAACAGGGAGCAGTTTTGTCAGGGACAGTATTACACAGGCACAATTTGCCAGTATTGTATCAAAGCCTGACAGACCACCGGTTGAGTCTATTCTCCAATCCATCATCCCTGCAAATTACCATAATCAATTACAACTTCGGTTTAACAGTGTATCAAGCCAGTTTTCATCCCTTGGAAGACTTGCAACAAACAGGGCAAACGATTCGCAGGGATATCCAAGAAAAGGTCTCAAAGCACTGCTCAATGCAATACTGTATTCTTTACCCGACTCAGTTGATATAAAGACTGAGAGTAAGGCTAAAAAGATACTTGTTGAAAACAATCAGGTTACAGGAGTGGAAAGCGATGAAATCTATCTTGCAGACATAGTCATACACACCGGTTTTGTAAAGCATTTACCCGAATTAGTGCAAGATTTACCCCACAATTATATCGAGGAGTTGGACGGAATTGTTAATAGTAAGAGCCTGACTGTATGGCTGGGTCTTGATGAGACCAGGAAGGAATTCAACTACCGGGGTTCTGAAATCTGGTTTAAGGATAATGCCTATTGGGCAATGCCAATAAGTAACTATGATCCAACCCTTGCCCCGCCGGGGAAACAGCTTGTAGGTTTTGCTTTTGCAATAGATGACTCATCTCCTGAAAAGAAAGAAATAAAAAAAGCCCATGAGACAATATACAAAGTTGTTCCTGATATCCAGGATCATGTGGAAATGCAACATGACCAGGTAACCATTCCTGAAAAAGCTGCAGTTACCATAAATGGCCATTTTGCAGGGATAAGAACACCCGTAAGGAATCTTTATGTGGCGGGTACAGATACCGATAGCCGCAGTATGGGAGTCACTCGTGCAGCATATTCCATAATTGAAATGTTAAGAATATTAAACGAAGATTCAAATCTGCATTGAGGCACGTGTATTATGTTTCTTAAAAGTTGGATTCCAGCAACCATTTTGGCATTCAGCATAAAAGATTCACGAATTATTTAAAGCTAAATTATTTAAACCCATTGTAGTATTAGGATAACCAGAATATCAGCTGTTCATGGAGATTACTTATTATGATCAAGGAAGTTACCGATCAATATAATGCACAAAAAATCGAGGAAAAAGTCCACAATTTCTGGGAGGATAACCATGCCTACATGAAAGTAAGAGAACATCGCCGTGGAGAAAAGCGATTTTTCTTTGTGGACGGCCCACCATATACTACCGGACATATACATCTGGGTACCGCCTGGAACAAAATTATCAAAGACTCCATACTTCGTTACAAATCCATGAATGGGCATGATATTGTAGACCGGGCCGGTTGGGACATGCACGGCCTCCCCATAGAAGTAAAAGTTGAAGGAGTCCTGGGTTTTGAATCAAAGAAAGACATTGAAAGTTATGGTGTCGAAAAATTCGTTGATAAATGTAAGGAATTTGCCCTGAAACAAAAGGATGCCATGACAGACCAGTTCCGCACCCTTGGGACATGGCTGGACTGGGAAGACCCTTACATGACTCTCAAGGATGAATACATAGAAGCTGCCTGGTGGACCCTCAAACAGGCTTACGAAAAAGATCTGCTTGAAGTGGGTAAAAGGGTAGTGAACTGGTGTCCCCGCTGTGAAACAGCAATTGCAGATTCTGAAGTTGAATATGAGGATCGTACCGACCCTTCCATTTTCATCAAATTTGCAGTAAAAGATGAAAATGACACATATATTGTCATATGGACTACCACACCCTGGACCATCCCTGCAAATATGGCTGTGGCTGTAAATCCTGATTTTGAATATGCAAAGGTCAGGGCCGTGAAAGAGGATAAGGAAGAAATATTGATAATGGCCTCCGATCTTGTGGAAAGTGTACTTAAAAAAGGAAGGTACACAGATTATGAAATCCTTGAAACAATGCCAGGTGAAGGTGTTGCTGGCATGGACTATGAGCATCCACTTGTGGAAAACATACCGGAACAATCCAAATTCGATCATCGGGTTTATCTTGCCGATTTTGTAACTGCTGAAAATACAGGTTGTGTCCACATTGCACCCGGGCATGGTGTGGACGACTTTGATGTAGGAAAGGCAAATGATATTCCTGCTTTCTGCCCTGTTGGTTCAAACGGCCACTACACCAAAGAGGCCGGCAAATATGAAGGTATGAATATCCGGGATGCCAACAACGTTGTGATGGAAGACCTTGATGCAAAAGGCCTCCTACTTGCCGATGATACCATCTCACATCGTTATGGCCATTGCTGGAGATGTAAGACACCTATCATCTATCTTGCCACCAAACAGTGGTTTATCAAGATTGGTGACCTGAAGGAAGATATGCTTGCAGAAATAAAGAAGGTTGACTGGCATCCTGACTGGGCCGGTTCTGCAAGATTCAGGGACTGGATCGAAGGGGCCAGGGACTGGTGCATATCCAGACAACGCTACTGGGGAATCCCCCTGCCTGTATGGAGATGTGAGGAATGTGAATCTCTCAAGGTCGTAGGAACCCGCAAGGAACTGCAGGAAATTGCCGATGTTGATCCAGACACCGAGCTCCACAGGCCCTATGTGGACGAAATCAAATTAACATGTGACTGTGGCGGCCGTATGTCAAGGATTGAAGATGTTTTTGATGTATGGTTTGATTCCGCAGTGGCATCATGGGCTACACTGAACTATCCTCACCGGGAAGACCAGTTCAATGAATGGTGGCCTGCAGATTTCATAACAGAAGGACATGACCAGACCAGAGGGTGGTTCTATTCCCAGCTTGGCGCCAGCATGGTGGCTTTTGGACAGGCCCCTTACAAGAGTGTGCTGATGCACGGGTTTACACTGGATAGCACAGGAAAGAAAATGTCAAAGAGTCTGGGTAATGTGGTCCAGCCTCATGAAGTCATCGAAAAATACGGCGCTGATTCCCTGCGTTGCTATGTGCTTTCTTCAAGTGCCCCCTGGGAAGACCTGAAATTTAACCAGGATGAACTTGCAACGATCCACCGGACAATAAATATTCTCTGGAATGTCTATCGTTTCCCTCTTCCCTACATGGCCCTGGATAAATTTGATCCACAGGAAGTCTCTTTTGAAGCAGTTGAGCCATACCTGCGCAAAGAAGACCGCTGGATATTATCCAGGATGCAATCCGTTATAGAAGAAGTGGACAGGTCAATGGAACAGTACCTCCTGCATCGTGCTATCAGGACCCTCAATGAGTTTGTATTGGAGGATCTTTCCCGGTGGTACATCCAGCTCATTCGACCCCGTACCTGGAACGAGGCGAATGATCCTGACAAACTGGCAGTGTACAGGGTTCTTTATGATGTATTTGTAAACCTCTGCAAAGTAATTGCCCCTTTTATGCCCTATCTGGCAGAAGAAATGTATGAAAATGTTGTGAAAAACGTCGATCCCGATGCATATCTAACTGTTCACATGTGTAACTGGCCAAAAGTGGATGAATCACTTAAGGATACCGATCTTGAAGAAAAAATGACGGTTGTGCGTGCCATGGTTGAAGCCGCATCCAATGCCCGCCAGAAAGTAAAAAGAAAACTACGCTGGCCGGTCAGCCGCATAATCATTGAACCTGAAAACAGACAGGTCTATGATGCTGTAATGGACCTGCGTTTTGTCCTTATGGACCAGACAAATGCCAGGGATATAGATATTGTGGAAGTTAATAACAGTTGGGATGAACTTGGAGTAGAGGCTTCCCCAAATCACAGCTCTATAGGACCGGTCTTCAAACAGGATGCAGGCAAAGTCATCCAATATATCCAGAAAGCCGATGCAAATGAATTGAAAAAAGGACTGGAAAATGGAAAGATGAAGATTTCCCTTGATGGTGAACCTGCAACCTTAACCCCCGAAATGGTCAAATTTGAGGACAGAGTACCTTCAATGGTTGCTGTAGCAGATTTCAGCGGAGGGAGAATCTATGTGGATGCAAACCTCACCAGAGATATTGAATCCGAAGGTTTTGCCCGTGAAGTGATCCGCAGGATACAGGACATGCGAAAGGAACTCGATCTGGAAGTGGATGAGAACATTCTTGCACATATCCGTATAGATGATGAAAGGATTGTCGACCTGGTGCTGGACAGGGAAAACTACATCGCAAAAGAGGTCAGATCACAGGTTCAGCTAATTGGCTTTGATGTGGATGCTACAGGCACTCTGGTAAAAGACTGGAATGTGGAAGGTATAGATGTGCATATTGGAATATCCCCTGCTAACTGAGGAATTTGAATGGAATATGACAAATGGGAACCAATATACAAAAAAATAGTAGAAGATTTCGATTTTTCCGAAAATGCTGATGCTGATGCTGCACAGCTTCTTTCAAATCTTCTCATCGGACCTGTAAAAGCAGACCTAAACGGTCTTACTGATGTTATCAAGGGCAAAGATACATTAATTTGCGGTAATGCGCCCACCCTGAAAAAAGATCTTGAGCAGGTAGACCTTTCAGACCATGCAATCATTGCTGCCGATGGTGCAACATCAGTTCTGCTTGAGCAAGGCCTTCTCCCGGACGTGATTGTAACTGATCTTGACGGAGATGTTGAAAAAGAGATTGAGGCAAACAAAAAAGGAGCCATAATGGTAGTGCATGCCCATGGCGACAATACAGACAAAATTCTCTCTTTTGTACCTCTTTTAACCAATATTATCGGTACATCCCAGACAAAACCTCCACATGGCCTATTCAACTTTGGAGGCTTTACAGACGGCGATCGGTGTGTTTTCATGGCTCATCAATTGGGGGCAACTTCCATGACTCTGGTAGGTTTTGATTTTGATGATGACAATGTCGATGAGACCAAAAAGAAAAAACTTAACTGGGCACGTCGGCTGATTGAAGGATTTGCATGAAAAGGATCGCCTCAGATAACCTATATATAACTTTGTATTAATTTATATCTAGAACTTCAATGCAAACTCTGGTAATCTGTATAGACCGGGACAATGATCTTGGGGACAAAGCATGGGTCCAAACACCAATTATAGGCAGAGAGGCTCACGTAGATGCTGCTGTCAGGCTTGCGTCTGCAGATCCGGAAGATTCAGATGTCAATACACTGTTTGGCGGAATCCATGTTTATGACGAGCTGAAAGAAAAAGGATCAGATGTTGAACTGGTCTCTTTTGCAGGAGACCGGAATGTAGGTGTGATTTCCGACCAGCGCATATCACGCCAGCTTGATGATATACTTTCCCGCTATGCTCCACAGGAGGCCATTTTTGTCTCCGATGGAGCTGAAGACGAAACCCTTTTACCCATTGTTCAATCAAGAATAAAAATCGATTCAGTAAAAAGGATTGTCGTTAAACAAAGCGCAAATCTTGAAAGTACATATTACATTCTAAAACATGCATTCAATGATCCCAAGATATCCCAGACATTTTTTGTCCCCCTGGGACTTGCAGCTCTTATCTATGCCATTTTCCTTCTGGCCCGATATCCGGAAGGAGCAATCATTGGGATTTCAGCTGCCATTGGCATTTATATGTTATACCGGGGATTCGATCTGGACGAATCGTTTGCCGTTGTCAGGGAAAAGATGAAACAAGCCTTCTATGCAGGCCAGATGACCTTTGTCACCTATATGGCCGCAGGGTTGCTGATAATAATCGCAACCATAATGGGAGCTCTGGAATTGTGGGGTTACTATACAACAGGAGGTGGCTGGTATTATGGATTGATTACTCTTGTGACTGTTTTCATAAACAAATCCGTATGGTGGTATGTTTCAGCCTTCCTTTTTGCGATTGCAGGAAAAATAATTGACCTAAAAATGGAAAAACATTTTTGCTGGAGAAAACTATCTCCTGTCCTCTTTGTAATTGCAGCAGGTTTTCTCCTATGGGGTTCCAGTGAATATATATTATCAATAAGTTCCCTGCCATCCGAATCTACAGCAGGCAGTTTCAGCTTACAATATTTCATTTACTCGATAGTGTTATCCATAATTTCGGCTCTTGCAGGTGTAAAGTTATCCTTTTCAGGCAATCGAGAGAAATAAAAATGCACAGGGACATTTCTTTTGCTATAATTGGAGGCGTAGGTTTCCTCAAAAGTAATGGTTATGAAAAAATGACCATTTCAAGTACCTACGGGGATGCGGAGTGTTTTATAGGTAAAACCAGGGGTATCAACTTTGCCTTCATACCCAGACATTCGATAACAGGCCCACATATCCCCCCTCACAGAATCAACTATCATGCCATAATATGTGCAGTAAAAAAACTTGGTGTCAAACAGGTAATAGCCACAAATTCTGTAGGTTCCATGAAAGGCCACCCTACAGGCTCATTTTTTATCCCTGATGATTTCATTGATTTTACAAAAGGGCGCGAATCCACATATTATCATGACCAGACGGTACATGTGGACATGAACCAACCCTACTGCCCGAAACTCAGACAATCCCTCATAAATACTTTGCAGGAAAACAGGGAAGACCTCTTTGAAGGAACATATATATGTACTGAAGGGCCGCGTTTTGAAACTAAAGCAGAGATACAAATGATGGCTTCATTTGGGGATGTTGTAGGTATGACCGGCCTGCCGGAAGTTATACTTGCCCGTGAAATGAAAATCTGTTATGCCTCAATATGTACAGTTACCAACCCTGCATGTGGCCTGGGTAATGAAAGATTGACCGCAGATGAAGTAGTTAGCGTTATTAAAAACCGGGAAAAGGTACTGTTTGATCTTGTTATCAGCTCATTCCTTTCCATGAATGAGAAGCGGACATGTACATGCAGGCTGGCAAAAGATCATGCATGCCTTTAAGATCAGACAACATCTTTTGATGTATCAATATGGACTCCGTTTGCCACATTGAACTTAATAACATCAGAAGTAGGGACCATCCCCCTGATCTTTGGGATTGAGAGTTTGTTTATTATTTTGTCAGATGATCGTTCAATGAATACATTGAATATCACATCTGCGGAATTGAAGAGATCACTTTCAAGTGCTTCTGGACTACTTCTTTTCAGACTGTAAAGATAAGTTAGTGAAACCATCTGTTTTGTTGTTTCATAAAGCATGTTTAATAGACGTTTGATCAGGCCTGTATTGACATTAAGGTTGGTATAAAAGGAAAAAGTATCAAATATTACATTTACCTCATCATCTTCCGCATCCAGAGCAATATTTTGTAAATTGTATTCGGTGAATTCGATTATCTTTGAATCAACAAACTCATTGCCCACACTGCTGACCATTTCTCCTGTTTGCGTAAAGTAGTATTCTCCATAAACATCAACAAAAATAATATTGGATGGATCAAAGCCTAAGTTTACTATGTCCTGATGGATATATTTGGGGCGCCGACCTGTGGCAAAATAGTAAGTTTTCCTTGTCTGGGAAAACTGATACAGGAAAACTTCGGACATCGATAGAGGATCTGCAGAAAAATAGACCAATGAACTTGACGGAAGACCCCCACTGAGACTGTCATCAAGTAAGGATATTCCCGTAGGCATAATAATAGGTTTTGATTCATCAGCAGATACACTCCCTGAATATTTATCTGAATTGCCCAAAACATTCTTGCTTTTTGGTGGTTGTGTCATTTGCTGAATTTCAAGATGTCCATTATTGTTATTCTGCATATCATACCCTTCACTACTAACTATTACTATATGGAGCATATTTATAAAACTTTACGCTAAAATATACTGAATAATATTGATCAAATATATAGTATGATACGAAGAAGACGCTTACTTTATAATAGGGAAATACGTCTATGACAGAATATGACCCTCTGGACTCTTCTCTATCCTTTAAAAGGAAAGGTCACAGTAATGCTGATTAAAGACCGAAAAAAAACTCCTGCAATAGTAGGTGAACTAACTCTGCGAAGTACCAGCGCAGGACCACGACCCTTACGATTTCTGGTATCGAAAGATAAGAAACAGGATTACCGTGCACCCGAGGAATTTATAGAGATACTCAGACGTTCGGAGAGAATATTGATTACCAGGCAGGGAAATGCCAAAACCCACAAAAAAATTATCGAAATGCTCGGCGGATTCCACCTTACGGGTGAAATGGTAGATGTGTGTCGTTTTTGTCTGCTCAATAAGGAATTCAATTTTGTGAACAAGAAATCTATTTCTCATCAGAGAGAACGCATCTGTGAAACGTGTGCACAGGAAGAACTGAAACGGGCTCTGCGTAACTCCCAATGCCATTATTCTGATGAGGCCATACAGCGCATATTTGATGTTTTAAACAAGACAAAAGACCTTGATCGCACCATCGGCATGCTAGATCCTGAAGAAATTGATTCGGAAGTTACAAGATACGACACAATAGCTTCAAAAGAAGATCAGAACCCATATCCAATAAGTAAACTTCCAATATCCGGCCAATTCAAGAAGTCATTATTAAAAAAATCTAAAAACCTATTACCTGTACAGAGTATTGCTGTACGCAAGGGTTTACTAAAAGGAAATAACCTTCTTGTGACCTCGGCAACAGCTACCGGTAAAACATTGATCGGGGAGATGGCCGGTATAGAGAATATTCTGAAAAAAAGAGGCAAGATGCTTTATCTGGTGCCGCTGGTTGCTCTGGCAAACCAGAAATATAGCCAGTTCACTGGAAAATATGAAGGTTTTGGACTCCAGACTTCAATACGTATAGGAAGTTCTCGTATAAAAACGCGCAAAACGGAAAAAATGTCACGTTCTCTTGATACGGACCTTATTGTCGGAACCTATGAGGGGATCGACTACATTATGCGTTCTTCCAAAGCAGATATGCTGGGTCAAATTGGTACAGTGGTCATAGATGAAGTCCATATGCTGGAAGATGAAGAACGCGGGCACCGTCTTGATGGTGTTATTGCACGTCTCAAATATGCAGCACCAGGGGCACAGTTCATTTATCTTTCTGCAACTGTAGGAAGTCCCCACGCCCTTGCAAAACATCTGGATGCTGAACTTGTGGAGTATGAACATCGTCCGGTCCCGATTGAGAGACATCTTATATTTTGCCCCCAGCAAAGCAAATTGAGAATAATGACCCGTCTTATACGTGAGGAATACAATCGGGTATCTTCAAAAGGTCATAAGGGCCAGACCATCGTCTTTACAAATTCCCGTAGAAACTGTCATCGTCTTGCAAATGCCCTGCCAATCCAGGCATCTGCTTATCATGCGGGACTGGCCAATCCGGAACGTAAAAAAGTTGAGGACAGGTTTGCCTCAGGAAAACTTCCTGTGGTAGTGACAACAGCAGCTCTGGCAGCAGGTGTTGATTTCCCTGCCTCACAGGTGATATTTGAATCCCTTGCAATGGGAATTGACTGGATAAACCTGCAAGAATTCTTACAGATGCTTGGAAGAGCAGGAAGACCGGATTATCATGACAGAGGTGTGGTAGTTTTGCTTGCAAGTCCTGATAAGACATACGGGGGCGGACAGGCCGTGACAGAAGACGAGATGGCGGTAAAACTGCTCAAAGGCCGGATGGAAGAAATGAATTTGAAATATGGTCAGGAAGAGCAGGAAGAGGAAGTTCTGGCTTCGGTTGCAGTCACAAATTCAAAAACCGACCTGAACTATATATGCAGCAAAATGGTGGAGGATATTGATCTTAATTCCATTGTAAATAAATTGAAAAAATACCGGTTCCTGACACAGAAAGGCGATGGTATCAAATTGACCCGAATGGGCAGTATTGCAGCCCGACACTTTCTCTCTGCTTCACGTGCATTCCTTATCCGGGATGCAGTACGTGCAGGTCAGGACCCGATCGAGATTGCAGCCAATCTGGAATTCTTCGATGCGGTTTACTTTAAGTTTGCACCCCAGATATCAGCAGCACTGAACGTGAATATGCCATCCCGGGTATTTCAGGGAGCGGCTCTGGATATTGTATTTGAAGGAGATAACCTATCCCAGCTGGAAGAGAAGATCCGGGATCAACTCTTCGAATTCGCTACTGATTTTTTGACATGTGGATGTAAAGAGAGCCCGTATTGTGGATGTGCTGAAAAGAATTTTTCCGAAATGATAATCAGGATGCGCGCTGGTGGTCGCGATCCAGAGAAGATTGCAGCCAGGCTGAACGAAAAGTATGGTATAAGTGCGTATGTTGGTGATCTTTATGGCTACCTTGATGGCGTTATCCGCAACCTTGATGCTATTGAAATGATGGCAAGTGCCCATTCAAAACCGGATATCGCAAAACAGGCAAAGGATTTGAAAAAGAGTGTGGAAGCCGGCAGATGAAATGCAAAACATATTAAGGCATAAGGTTTATGAAATCTGGAAACGAGGATAAGGTTATGGCTGAGGATAAAAAAGAAGGGCAATCTCAAAAGAAGAATATGAAAATCAAGTTGCATAAACCAGATCATTTCAATCAGGTATATGCCATCGGGGCAATGGGTGGACACAGTCCTTACGATTTCAGGATATGTTTTTATAATGATACCCCTCATGGAGTTTCAAATGACAATGAACAGGTTATCGAGCGTAACCTCGAATCAGAAGTAATCCTGTCCCCTCTGGCCGCAATGGAACTCTCCAGATGGCTCGACCAACATATCAAAGAATATGAAGCTGCTTTTGGCCCGATTGTCCGGAAGAGTGCGCAGAATACTTCTGCCAAAAAGCCGGTAGATGATGACAGTTCACATCTTCAAGGGTATATCTGAACAGGGAGCAAATATATTTAAACCTGCAGGATTATAATCGTTAGGCATAAATAGGGGAGACTACAGTTTACATTCGCGTATTTTGATTTAATCTATATTTAAAAATGATATTTGTGTGAGGATTTTATTTTGTTCCCGAATAAGAAGGTACAGAAACTTGTTGGATCCAGAATTCAGGTTGAAATGAAAGGCGACCACAGTTTACTTGATGGTATTCTGAAAAGTGCCGATGATTATATGAATCTCCATCTGGAGGATACCTTTGAGATGGTTGAAGAGGAGCGTCAGCGTTCATTGGGCTCTGTAGTATTGAGAGGAAACAACATTATCTTAATCGTACCGGCTGAAACACAATAATTACGGGTTATTCATGGAAATTGAAGAAGAGGCATTGAGTCTAATTCGCAAGCACCATGACGGTGTTTATCAGAATGAACTATGGAAGGATCTAAACATTGATAGTCGTAAGTGCTCCCGTCTGATTTCCCGCATGATGAAAGAAGGAAAGATCACCAGGGAACCAGCTGTAACCAACGGGTCACGCACCTATCTTATTAAAGCGACAACACCGGATGAGAAATCCTATGAACTTATGCTTGCAGCAGGAATGTTCTCTCCGTGCACAGGTTGCAGGCTTGCGTGTCACCCCGAACATTGCGAAGCTCTTACTGAATGGATATTAAGACTTGTCAAGGAAAAACAAAATCAGACCTGACAAAAACTATATATAATAGTAACGTATAGTAGGGTCGCTTTTAGATAGCGGTCAACTGTGCTCCGATAGTGTAGTCCGGCCAATCATTCCGGCCTTTCGAGCCGAAGACTCGGGTTCGAATCCCGATCGGAGCACCATACATCTCTTTTTTTGTAATATACTATTTCATAACTATGGATAAGAAGCAAGGACTCCTATTCACATTTCCCAAAAAGAAAATTCTGCATATTCCATACAGAAATTGAAAATGGCTCAACTGCAATTATTTTACTTCTAAATTAAATAAAAACAAAATTATTTATCTGTAATTTCCATATACTTTATAACTTTAGTACCCTTCAAATCCCCTTTAAGTAATTCCACTCCCTGCATTTTCAGTATTTTTGGCACATTTTCCGAAAGGGATTTCATGTAAGAAGGCGGAATCTGGGCTGCTTTGAGGTTTGGACAATTTTTGAGTATTTCCAGAATATCTATGTCACTTGGCCTAAACGAAAAGTGGATGAAATTTTCATCTTTGCCCAGTCTGTTAATTTCATTTCTTGAATTCAACATTCTTATTTTCAAATTATATACCCCCATTTGCAATTTTACAGCATAGATTATAAACTTTATTATTACAATTCCCGAAAACAAAGTTACTTTTTATGAATAATTGTATTGAGGAATCAGTAAAAATAGTTAGCATTACCGTCAATACGATAGCAATGATCAATAAATTTAATAATTGTAAATTTGACCTAAAGTTATTTCAACAGGTTGGTGCTTCTAACACCTCTCTGACATCACTCATTTTCTGGAGATAACCTGCCCCCAGATTTGTAATTAAATAGCGATTTGATGCCTTTGTGATAGGTCCCTGATCTATAAGAGCTTCAAGGTAATTATCAGCACGATTAAAATTCAGATTTGCCTTATATACGATAGAAGTTTTTGTTGCTTCTGTTCTCTGTACAATTTTAAGTATGTCTATCATAATTTCGAGTTTACCACGTCTCATGTGTACCATCACTTGCAATCCATAATGAATATGAATTTGCTTGCAAAATACTATCTGTGCAAAAATACCATAAATAACTTGTAAATTCTTACAAATGTAGTACTCATAATTATTATGTACTACAGGTTCGTAAGAATAATCAGAACCTAATAGTCAGAATACCAAAGCTTATTATCACCGAAATACCACATTTTAGCATGTTATACCGTACACTTGGAAAAACAGGTGAGAAAATTTCATCCCTTGGGCTGGGTTGTATGCGGCTGCCCATAATGAACGGCGATCCAGGGCACATTGATGAGAAAAGAGCTTGCGAGATAATTCACTATGCCATTGACCAGGGGATAAATTATCTTGATACCGCATACCCTTACCACGAAAGTAAAAGTGAACCTCTGCTGGCTAAAGCGTTACAAAATGGTTACAGGGATAAAGTAAATATCGCCACCAAAATGCCATCATGGAACATTGAAAGCCGGGAAGATATGGATCACTACTTTGATGAACAACTTGAAAGACTTGGTACGGATCACGTTGATTTTTATCTAATTCATACTCTCAACCGGGACTTTTGGCCAAAACTTGTGGAACTTGGACTATTTGATTTCCTTGATCAGATTAAAAAAGATGGAAGAGCCCGTTATGTGGGTTTTTCTTTTCACGATGAAGTCTCTTTGTTCAAAGAAATCGTTGATGCCTACCCATGGGATGTCTGTCAGATCCAGTACAACTATCTTGACATCGATTATCAGGCAGGCCACGAAGGTTTACTGTATGCAGCATCAAGAAACCTTGGAGTAATAATTATGGAGCCTTTGAGGGGAGGCTGCCTGGCCGATATGGTACCAGATGACATAATGAAAATCTGGGATAAAAGCGAAGTCAAACGTACACCGGCAGAATGGGGATTGAGATATATCTGGGATCTTGAGCAGGTAAGTATGGTCTTAAGCGGTATGAGCAATCTCGAGCAACTGAAAGAAAATCTAGCAACAGCAAATAAAGCATTGCCACATTCCCTGACTGAAAAAGACCACTCACTGATACGTGAGGTACAGGAAATCTACCGTGATAGACTTGTTGTTGATTGCACAGGTTGCAGGTATTGCCTGCCATGTCCTGCAGGTGTGCAGATTCCCCTCAACTTCAAGTACCTCAATAATGCTATGCTTTATGAAAATATAGAAGATGCCAGCAGGGCCTATGCATCCCACGTAGGAGATGAACGAATGGCATCCAACTGTATAGATTGCGGACAATGTGCAGAGCGCTGCCCTCAGGAAATACCCATACCGGAAATGCTTGCAGAAGTCACAAGGTTACTGGAAAAATAAGTTATGCTCTTTTGAGCGGCACTGTTACAGTTAAGAAATAAATAGGGGGGATTCATCCCTTATTTAAAGGGGATGAAAAAATGGAACAGAATGTATTATTAAATCTAATACCGGTAGACATTAAATCTTTCGTGCAAAGGAAAAGAAGAAATCTAAAAGCCATAGCATTATCCATACTTGTGTACCAGCAGGGACTTAAGTTTGAGGAAAACCTCAGAACTATTATCATATCTTGGTGAATCGATAAGTTACAGGGGAGTACATTACCGGGTACAGAAATTCGACTTGTGCGTACAGCTTTATGCTGGTAAATTACCAGACACCATAGTAGTTGAAAGTACAGTTTGCAAGCCAGTACTGGTTCTTATACGCGGCTATAAATCCCGATTCTAAAAGAATAATCTATGCCAAGATATACCCTACAAGGAACCACTTAACTACGAAATCTTTCTTTAAGGATTTGAAACGAATATATGGAGAAATGCCAAAGAGGGCAGTTGTAGTGGGGGCCATGGTACACTGCTACAGCGAAACCCGGGATTCAGAGAACTGTAATATCCGGGGATATCAGAAATTATATCGAGCGATGGTCAAATCTTTTAAAAGGAGGATTAAGATGTTCGATAAATATTTCCCACATAAAGAGGGATTGGTCCAATATATCAATAGTTGGATCAATATGTTTATCGCTTACCATAATTACATCAGAAATCATCAAAATCTAAATTCATATACGCCTTATCAATGGGAAAGATGTTTTTACTGAACAGTGTCGATTTCATTATAGGAAAAGGTTATATGTCACAACTGACCAACATATTCATTATGTCATTGAAAGCGCTCTTTTTAAACTGTACACTGAAAAAATCACCTGAAGTATCGCATACAAAAGCCCTTATTGATAAAGCAGTTGAACTGTTTCAGGACCTTGGTGTAGATAGTGAGGTAATACGCATTGTAGACCACAACATAGCTTTTGGGGTTTCCTCGGATGAAGGAGGCGATGATGAATGGCCACAGATTCTCGAAAAAATAAAAGCCTGTGATATACTCGTAATAGGATCCCCAATATGGTTTGGAGTAAGATCTGCAGTGGCACAGATGGTACTTGAAAGATTGGATGGATCTTATGGAGATGCTGAACCCCTAACAGGGCAATATCCACTTTATGGCAAGGTAGCCGGAGTTATTGTGACGGGCAATGAGGATGGAGCACACAATGTTTCTGCAAACACACTTTTCAATCTGACCCATCTTGGTTGTACAATTCCTCCGAATGCTGATTGTTACTGGGTGGGTGATGCAGGTCCGGGTCCAAGCTATATTGATGCAGGAGGAGACAAACACCTCTACACAAACAGGACTGTCAGGTATATGGTAAACAATCTTGCTTATATGGCAAAACTTCTGAGGGACAATCCCATCCCTACAAAACTAAAGGAACTGGATGAAGCTGCAAAAATGGTAAGTGACTGATCTGAAAATAGAGAATATGTGATGCCTATTGCATCACATTGCACTTTTGCCAATCTGTGCGATTGTTTCATCAATATCTTTCTGGAGCTCATCCGGGATCCCGGAGATACCTACATCAAGGAAACCGCGCACTATCATTCCTACAGCCTCTTCTTCAGAAAGACCACGCGCCATAAGGTATTCTACCTGTTCCCTTGCAATCCTGCCAACCGCTGCTTCGTGTGTCAGTTCAATATCATCCACGTTTGCTTCAAGGATGGGGATTGCCCTCTGTGTTCCCTTACTGTTCAGGACAAGTCCGTGGCATTCTAAATGCCCCTTTGACTGGACTGCATTTCCTATCATTTCTCCTCTTGCAATAACAGTCCCACCGGTTGTGATCGTTCTGGAGACAAGCTCTGCTTTTGTGTCGGGTGCATCAAATATAACACGACTACCAAGATCCAATTCAGAACCGGGATGTGCCACAGCAATGGTATTGAATCTGGCAAAGGCTCCCTTGCCTGTAAGGCGGGCTGTCGGATAGCTCTGGATGGATTTTACGGCTTTGAGCGTAACATAATTGTTGATGAAGGTAGCACCCTCTTCCAGATGAATTACTGTTCTGGGACGTACACCGATTTGCTCTGCCCAATTATGGATCATGGTAAAATTCAGGGTACCCCCCTTCTTTACATACATTTCCGAAATGCCCAGATGCATAGCTTTATCCACATCGCTGCTTGTGGAGCAACCTGTAATTACATCCAGCCTGGCATTTTCTTCTACAATCACAATGTTGTGGACTGTCTGAGAAACGTCTTTTGAACCCATTAGCAGACAGGTTTGGATGGGTAATTTTGTTTTGACTCCCTCAGGAGCTCTTATAAAATAACCATTGGCGTTCTCCAGATAACTGGTCGCAGTGTATTTATCTGCATCCACAGGTACCAGATTCCAGGAATAATCTTTAAGCCAATCATGCTTTTGCATTGCAAAGTGAAGAGGCATCAATTCAATTTCTCTATCGGAAACTGAGGAATGAGATATGGCATTATCAACCATTACAAGGCTGCCACCTCTGCCTTCCCCGCTGGGAACAACTCCTACATTGAGAAGAGTTCTCTGGGATTTCTCATCGAGTTCATTCAGGTTATCAGTGTATTTAGTTTCTTTTGGAGCAATCGAATACTCATCCAGATCAAATTTCTCTCCGTATGCAGCTTCCTTTCGTAGTGCTGCTTTAGCCCTTTTTTTCAGGCTTTCTTCAGTTTGCATGTAATACACTCCTCATAACCGTTTTCTTTGATTTCCTGAAGCATCTCCCTGGGATTCCCCTCGCACATTATTGTTCCGTTGCAGAGGACATAAGCACGGTCTGCTTCGATGTAATCCAAAATCTTACCTGTATGTGTAATTATTAAAGCTGACTTTCCATGACCTTTACGGTCACCCGGGCAGGTTGAATCACCATGGACCAGATCATTTATTGTGCTTCCGATAATGTCAATGCTCATAAGGTCTACACCAGATTCGGGTTCATCAAACAAATAGATACATGGACTTTGTGCAGCAAGTTGTAATAATTCGGATCTTTTGATTTCTCCGCCTGAAAATCCCACGTTGATATCTCTTTCCATGAATCTAATCATATCAAGGGATTCAGCCATCTGCTCCATATCTTTATCCCCTGCTATCAGTTTTAAGAGATTTTTCAGTTTGACTCCAGTCATGTTTGGGGGGCGCTGGGTCATAATTCCAATTCCCCTTGTTGCCCTTTCATCAATAGACATATGAGTTATGTCCTCACCTTTGAATAATATCTGCCCGCTTACTATCTTGTAACCACTAAATCCCATCAATGTCATCAAAAGAGCAGTTTTTCCTGCACCATTTGGCCCCAGAATGATATTTGTATAACCCTTTTCCACTTTGAGGTTGACATCTTTTAGCAGCTCTTTTCCACCAACCTCAACAGTAAGGTCCTTTACTTCTAACATGTAATCCTCCACTTAGTATTCATATTAACTATTTCCAGCTAGGTGATGCTCTAACTATCTATATCTATCCAGACGCTTAAAAAGTTATTTGTTATGGCTGGATTGGAAGCTTAAACAGAATACACTGCCCTGCTTCCTGATTTACTAATAAGTATGTATTTCTTTTAAATTATTAGATATCCTTCTTTATACTGAAAGTTATCATTTCAATAACCCTGTCATATTTATCCACAAGTTCAGACCGTTTATTTGCTCCTATAAAAATATCCGCAAGTTCATAACTATAACTGTCCTGCAACTCCATCTTTGATAGTTGCTGTCCTTCTTTAACCAGCACTTTGACTATTGTACCCGGCATTTCATTCATAACCGAAGCAATTTCTTCATCTGACGGAACTGCAACCACTTTACCGGAATCAAATGTCCTGAGCATGAATTTTGCTGCGTACCGGAATTTGCCCTTATTGCCCAGAGGTTTTGGTTTGTCTCCAAGGGCAAGTTGTAGCATGATTTGATGATGTGAAACACCATGGACTTTTTCAAAAAGGTCAGCATGAGACTGGGATATCCTGGTGTTTATTTCCAGTAAATATACCTGTTTATGGAATGGATCATAAAAAAATTCGACATTGAAAGCCGAATTATCAAGTCCAATGGATCTTATGAATCGTTTGCAAACTTTCATCATTTTTTTCTGGACCCATTTTGGTAATGATGAAGGATATTCATAACGTGAGAATGAAGAAAAATGCTGGTCCCTGATAGAATCCACAACACCATACACCTTTACTTTTCCCTTGTACACATATCCTTCCAGGGTACATTGCCTTCCGTAAAGAGGTGTTTCTGCGATACAGCTCTCTTTCATTTGAGTTATATCTGCAGGAAGATTCTGGTTCTGTAAAAGTTGCATAAACGGTTTGTGAATGAAATCAATACTTTCACGTATTTGTTCCAGTGTTGCCTCGAATTGTCCGCGATTTTCTATTTCGAAAGCAAGGAATGAACGGAATGACCTGAAAGGCTTTATCCAGAAAGGAAAAGGCAGATTTATAGAATCAAATATATCTTCATCAAAAGGATTAAAGGCACAGAATGCGGGTATGTGTTTTGAGATTACTTTTTGCTGCTCTAACCGGCTCCAGTATTTGTGTTCACATTTAAGGACACTTTCAAAACTTGGGCCCGGTAAACCCATTCTTGATGCCAGAATTGGAACCATGTCCTGTGCAGGGAAATCAAAATATGTAATTACACCGGCTGGTCCACCTTCAACAGCCCTCATTCTGTTTTCCGCAACTGATAACAGTTTCTCTACATCAAATTTATCCACATGCCGCATCTCATCAATGTCAATAGCTGAATGAAATACACATTCTTTGGCGGCCGGCACTTTTCTAAGTTTTTCCAGGTTGAAGGAATCCATTCCTACAACAAAAATATTTTTCTTCATTTATCTTCCTCACATCATATCACGTGGAATCAAATCGTCCCAGCTTTTGCTAAAAATCCGTGTATCACCCTCATAAGCATCAAGGATTGCCCGAATTTGAAAATGAGTCGGTGTGGATGTAAGTACTGTTCTTGTCAGGGTTTCAATCTTCCAATCTCCACGCGCCAGACTTCTTGTACTTTCCACTTCTCCTCTAACTGTATTGTAATTGTTATTCAAATAAGAATAAACTTCAGTTGTCTCTTTTCCAATTTCCAGATTGATATCATCCAGCCGTAAGAAGGCATCATTATTGATAATCTGTTGTTTCACTTCATTTGTTGCAAGATTATGTTGAACTGTCCATTCTCTCTTTGCAGGCTCCAGAAGTGTGGAGCGAATTGGTTCTGATAAGACCGGTTCTCCTATATCTGGTAATTTGTCATCTTCTTTGTTTTTTGGTCTTACAGGTAGTATGAGTTTACCCTTGCTCTTTATAGTCAAAGCTGCAGGTTCAGGACTTGGCCACGCAAACGGCCAGTACGAAGTTGAAATCGACAGTCGTATTTTATTGCCAGCGGGGAAATTTTGTGCCACATAATTCATTTTTATGCAAATCCTGTATGTATTACCAACTTCAAGCACAATAGGATTTTCATTACCATCTCTGTGTGCAAGGTTAAGAAGTCCATAAGTAACTCTTGTAGAGGTTCCTTCCCGGCATACGTCGTTTAGGCGCAGGGCAATCATAGCTATAGGCTGGTCTGATTCTAATTCGAGTTCTACTTCCGGAGATCCAAGTATTTCAATATCTTCCTCTAATTCAGGTGTATCAAAAACAAGAGACCCTCCGTCTTCTTCGCTCTGGTCATGGGGAAGGTCGGTTGACTCTGAGTAGGAGTACCATTTACCTGCAAAAAGTCCGACACTTAAGGGACTTCTGATCCTCATATCTTCATTTTTGATTTCATCTTCTTCAAGATGGATCCTGCCTTTCGATAAGTAAAATTCTTGATTTTCAATTTTGGCAGAAGGCCAATTGTTTTCTGCTATCCATCTGCCAGGACAACTTGAAATCAGGGGAGAGACACTATCCTGCATCCAGAGGCGTAACCTGGGTTCTTCATCTACTCCATTATCGATCTTTTTAAGCCATCTATCCCACCAGCGTGTGGCTTCTCTTAAAAAGTCAATTCCAATCCCCTCCCCCCCAAAATTAGGATATTTATGGCCCCATCCTCCGATAAGGGCCTTGCGTGGGACCTGCAGGTTTTCCATGAGCCTGAATACAGTGTTGGAATATCCGTCCGCCCACCCACTTACTGCAAAAACAGGGCAGGAAATCGCTTCATAATTTTCTGCAACTGAAGCATGTTTCCAGTATTCATCTCTTCTCTGGTGCTGAAGCCATTTCTTAAGCCACAGACCGCTTCCTTCCAGTCTGTCCAGCCACATCTCTTTCCATTTATTCCCTACAATAGCAGGGTCTGGTGGAAGAGAGTTATAGGAAAACATTGTCGAGGCCCATGAAAGGTTGTCCGTTAACATGCAACCTCCCATGTAATGAACATCATCTGCATAACGGTCATCGGATGATGAAACTGTAATTATCGCTTTTAGATGGGGTGTGTCCTTTGCTGCTATCTGAAGGGCATTGAAACCACCCCAGGAAATCCCTATCATTCCTACATTGCCAGTGCACCAGGGTTGCGAGGCAATCCATTCGATGATCTCGGCACCATCATTGAGTTCCTGTGGCAGATATTCATCTTCCAGTACCCCATCTGAATCCCCACTGCCACGCATGTCCACTCTTATAGCAGCGTAACCATTTTGGGCAAAATATCTATGTATTTTGGAATCACGAATCGATTTGAAATCACGTTTCCTATAGGGAATATATTCAAGAACAGCAGGTACGGGCTTTTCCTCCGTACCTTCTGGTAACCATATTTTGGCTGCAAGTTTGCAGCCATCAGGCATGATTATCCATTCATTTTCAATTTCTCTGAATGTGGTATTACTGTCCTACACCTTTTCTCTCCTCTTGATGTATAGTTGGATAGGCCCGCCGGGATAACCCAATAAAAATACTTTACAGGATTAATTCTTTCTAAGCAGAAACACGTCATAGCAATCAGTTATACCTGTGGTTAACCAGTATGAAATTAATTTGGCCCCCCAGATAATTTAACCTCATAACTTCCTTACCTATTTGTTCTTAATAGTTATTAAAAGTATCGCAGTTTGTTCAATTATGGATTTTTAGTATCCACAGGAACATATAATACATTCCGGAATCATATAACCAACTAATTGAAAATAGTAGTGGGGTTACAATGAGCGATAACAAATACATACGATGGTTTGAAGAGATTACTATTGATGATGTGTCCCTGGTGGGAGGGAAAAATGCATCATTGGGTGAAATGTACAGGGAACTTACGGATAAGGACATCTGTATTCCTAATGGTTTTGCTATCACTGCTGAGGCCTACTGGCATGTGCTGAATTCGGCAGGTGTGCTGGAAGACCTACGAAGGATTCTGGATGAGTTGGACACGAAGACTCTCAGTAACCTTGCTGATATAGGCAAAAGGGCACGGCACACAATCCTGGATGCACCTATTCCTGAAGATCTATGGGATGAAATTAAAACTGCATATGACAAACTGTGTGAACAGTATGGTGCAGATACCGATGTTGCAGTACGCAGTTCAGCCACTGCTGAAGACCTGCCAAATGCATCTTTTGCAGGCCAGCAGGAAACTTATCTCAACATTCACGGCTATCACGCCCTGAATGATGCATGCAGCCGCTGTTTTGCCTCTTTGTTCACCGACCGGGCCATTTCCTACAGGATAAATAACAAATTCGATCATTTTGATGTAGGCCTGTCGATTGGTATAATGAAAATGGTGCGTTCTGACCTTGCATCAAGCGGAGTGATGTTCACCATCGATACAGAAACTGGCTTTGAGGATGTAGTCTTTATCACCGGATCATATGGGTTAGGTGAGAATATCGTACAGGGACTGGTAAATCCGGATGAGTTCTACGTATTCAAGCCGACCCTTGAAGAAGGCTATAAGCCCATTATCCGCAAAAAGGTCGGCAGCAAAGAGATTAAGATGATCTACGGCCGGGGAGATTCCAGAGTACTTACGCGTAATGTGGATGTTCCTGAAAGTGACAGAAAAGACTTCTGTATCAACAATGAGGAGGTACTGCAGCTTGCCAGATATGCTGTCACAATTGAGAAACACTATTCCGGGAAATCGAATAAGGCAATGCCTATGGATATAGAATGGGCAAAGGATGGTGATACAGGAAAATTATTCATCGTTCAGGCAAGACCGGAGACAGTACAATCCCAGAAAAGGAAGGATGTGCTTGAAACCTACTACATGGATGAAAAAGGCAAGGTGCTTGTCACAGGCAGAAGTGTTGGGTCCAGGATAGCCTCGGGCAGGGTGCATGTTATCAAAGATGTCTCTGGTTTGTCTTCCTTCAAACCCGGGGAAATCCTGGTGGCAGATACAACCACTCCGGATTGGGAACCTGTGATGAAAAATGCAGCAGCCATCATTACCAATAAAGGAGGCAGGACCTGTCATGCAGCTATTGTCAGTCGTGAGCTTGACATTCCCGCAGTTGTGGGGGCGGATGACAGCACAGAAATCCTTGAAACGGGTAGTCAAGTTACTGTAAGCTGTGCTGAAGGGGACACAGGCAGGGTCTATGAAGGCCAACTTGCATTCCATAAGGAAACCACAGAGCTGGAAGATGTCAGCAAGACCCAAACAGAAATAATGATGAATCTGGGAAATCCTGAAGAGGCTTTTGCACTGTCCCGGATACCAAATGATGGAATCGGGCTGGCTCGACTTGAGTTTATCATAAACAGTTATATAGGGATTCATCCGATGGCGCTGGTTCATACGGAAAAAGTCAAAGATCAGGGTGCGGTCAATCAGATTGAAAAATTGACACAGGGTTATTCAGATAAAGGGGATTACTTTGTGGAAAGGCTTGCTGAAGGTGTCGCGACAATCACAGCTGCATTCTACCCAAAGCCAGTAGTTGTGCGCATGAGCGATTTCAAATCCAATGAATATGCAACCCTGCTGGGTGGAGAAGATTTTGAAGTAAAGGAAAATAATCCCATGCTTGGTTTCCGGGGAGCTTCACGTTATTATGATGAAAGGTACAGGGAAGGGTTTGCTCTTGAATGCAGGGCGATGAAAAAGGTTAGGGATGAAATGGGGCTTACCAACCTTATTCTAATGATTCCTTTCTGCAGACGTGTGGAGGAAGCCCGCAAAGTTATCGAAGAAATGGACAAACACGGCCTTAAAAAGGGTGAAAATAACCTGCAGGTATATATGATGTGTGAGATTCCCAGTAATGCACTCCTGATCGATGAATTCAGCAAATACTTCGATGGTTTTTCGATCGGGTCCAATGATCTGACACAACTAACATTGGGGGTTGATCGGGATTCTGAGATCCTGGCTTCAACCTTTGATGAGAGGGATGAGGCTGTAAAAGCGATGGTATCCATGGCAATAAAAGGTGCAAAAAGAAATAATAAGCACAGCGGGATCTGTGGTCAGGCCCCAAGTGATTTCCCGGAATTTGCTGAATTCCTTGTGCAAAAAGGCATTGATTCCATTTCTCTGAATCCAGATTCGATACTCAAAATATATCTCAAGGTGATGGAAACCGAGAAAAGTATTGGGAAATGAAAACATTTCAGCAACCTTTTCCGGGGTTGCTATCATTACTTTTTAGGTCAGATATGATTTTTTCCTGTATTCAGAAGTGTATCGTAAAAGTAGTACCTTCAGCTGTGTTCAGGTCTATTGTACCGTCTATCTGGGAAACAAGATTGGTTACAAGTTGCAGTCCAAGAGATTCTGTATTCTTGAAATCTATTTCTTTGGGAAAGTCACCACTGTCATGCACAATCAGGCTATAACCACTATTTTCTTTAGCGAAATGAATTTCGATTACACCATCCTGTCCTTCATTAAAAGCATGTTGCAGGGCATTGGAAACCAGCTCATTGATTATGATTCCAAGGGGTACGGCCCTGTCCATTTCAAGATGGATTTTATCCACATTGACGTTTACAATCACTTTGTTATTATCAAGATCATAAGAATGCATAAGATATTCCATAAGCTCATTAACATAATCCAAAAAGTCGAGGTTTTTGCAGTCGCTGGACTGATATAACTTTTCGTGTATAAGAGCTATCGAACGTACCCGATTTTCACTTTGTTTGAAAGCTTCTACTACTTCATTATGGTTAAAATTCGTCGATTCAAGATACAGCAGTCCGGAGACAACCTGCAGATTGTTCTTTACCCTGTGATGAATTTCTTTAATCCTCATATCTTCAAATTCACGGAGGGACTTTTCAGCACGTTCCCGTTCAGCAATTTCCTTCTGTAGTTGCTGGTTGACAAAGGTTAGTTCAGAAGTACGTTTTTCTACGATTTCTTCCAGGTTCTTGCGGTAGTTGCTGAGTTCTTTTTCTACACGCATCAGTTCGATGGCGTCTCCTACCCTTTCCGCCAAGGCATCAATCAGCTTGCGCTCTTCCCTGAGGAACGGCCCCTCCGCTGCTTGTGGCTTATTTTCAAGATAAAAAACCTCGAGGCAACCTGCATTTTTGTTCTCAACAATTAATGGGGCGGCCTGTTTCCACTGGCTTTCCTGAAAATGCGGGCTCATAAATGTATTTTCTTCCACGGTAATCCTTGAACAAGCTATGTATGGATATTGCCAGGCGGAAGGAATGAAGTCGACTATTTCCTGTAAAATTGTGTCCAGATTTCTTTCCTTTTCGACAATTCTGGATATCTGGTAGAGGCAGTCTAGTTCCTTGGCCCGCTCTTCCAGGTCATGTGTCCGCTTTCTTAATGCAGCTTCGACACATTTTGTATTCGGTTTATCCTCCGTATTCTTGATGTTATTGCCTCCAACACATCGTATATTGGAGATTACTTACATATCACTAATATTTCAGTATCTATTGTATATATTTATATGTTGCACTTACGATCAGTTATATGGCAATAAACCAAACACTTAAAAAATTAGCAAAAAAATTTAGTAGCCCGGCACGGATTCGAACCGAGGTTGCAGGATCCAGAGTCCCACATGATTGACCACTACACTACCGGGCTGCTACGAAAACGTATCCTACATTGGATATTTAGTATATAAAATTATCGGGATTTATAATTCATCCGGGTCTTTATTTAATATAGCAGTAGACCACCAGTTGGCCATATCTATAAGATCTTTACTGAACTGGCTCGATAAACGGTATTCCTTATTCTTATTAGAAATGAGTCCCGCGCCAAGTAATTTGTTGCGCATTGCATAGAAAGATGCTCGACCAACGTCCAGCTCTTTCATTATTGATTCCCATTCACTTGTTTTAACAGCATTGCCACTCTTTTGGCGCTCTTCGATTATAGTCAGAAATTGCTGTCCGCGTCGTGCAGTAGCATCTTCCTGAAAAAGCCTGCGCATGAGGCTATAGTAAGGATCTCTGGAATGTGTGATTCTGGATCCGGAATCCGAACGTATTATTAGGGTGGTGGATGTACGTGGAGCATCCTTTATTGCTACCATGAATACTCATTCATGTGGATGGTTTTTCTCGCGCGGTAATGGCATTCTGTATCAAGTCCACATATTCTTCCTTCAATGAATATGTTGTAGGGGTCTTGTATGACTCCTTATGGGATCTCAGAATACCCAACTTTGAATGTATATAACCAACCATAGAGGCTACTACACTTCTGGATGCGTCGAACTGCTTGTTGATCTTTTCGTGAAGATCATCAACCGTAAACTGTTTTACGTTGAGAAGAATAGATAGTATATGGGTACGCAGTCCGCTCACGTCAAGTTCTACGAACTTTTTGAGACGGTTTTTTATTTTAGATCTAATAGCTTTCATAGAATTACCCCTATCTATGTATTAATTCATATATATACAATCAAACTATTTATATGTTTGTAAAGTAATGTTGTTTCTGTAACCTTAATAGAGGCCTAATATAATGAAAGTATCTTTTGATAAATCAACCTTGCGCTATTCACTACCAAATAAGCTATTGTGCATAGATGATAATAGATTAATTCCTCCTTTTGAAGAAGAGGAAAATGAAATGGGTGTATGCAGTGAGTGTGAAGGTCTGTTATTTTCCTTCACTTATCACAATTTTCAGGATTATACGGCAGTAGTATGTCGCTGTGGTGATTGTTCTCTTTTAAGGATAATTCTTTTTGATCCTGCATGGGAATGGGTTGGGGAGTACCCGGTGTCAATTATCGATGACGCCTCACAAAACAGTGTCAATTTAATTGAAAGTAAATCTATATCAGATATTGAAAACATTGCAGCAGTAAAACTGGAAACTGTTTTTTCGCCCAGGGAAATTGAAGCTATGATTCAAAAATCAAAGGGTGAAAACTATGTTCGCCAGTATCTCTATAATGCAAGAAAAAAATACTCGCTGTTCAATGAATTATTTGGTTATTATCTGGAGATTTAAATCTCACTTTTTGCTAACTAATTCCTGACAAAATATTTTCTTTTATGTTAGTTGTTAAATTTATGGTGATGTGGGGTTGGCCTACATTGAAATTATTTTGAGGTTGTTTGTTAGAAGTATTCACTTAATTTTATAATATGTAATAGATGATAATTACTTGGGATGTTCTCATTTTATGTAATATTTTAAAATGACAATAGTTATTTTTACTTGAAGTTACCTTGCAATATTTATTACTAATACATTTATCAAATTTAAGATGTGTTCTTTGAAACAAATCTGAATTTTATTATTATGTATATCTTGTAAAGTGAGTTATAATTTAGTGAAGTTTGATATATAATATGCTGGATCGGTGGTTCTGAGTATATTACATATAATATATGAATGAAATGTTGTTTTTTGATAAATATGCGTTTCTTCTATTTTTCTGTGCACTAAAGGGGGCGGTAGTGGAGTGAAACGGCCATATTCTTATAGTATTTGTAATATTTGTGTTTACTAAATCTGTGCATTATATCAGGCAGACAAATCCGTTCATATATATTATATGAATAAGGAAAATTGTAGGTACATGCAGATACTTTTACCTGAAGGATCTCTCCTTTTGATAAAGGTGCTTGAAGAGTTATTTTTTTGTGGCGTGCTTTTAATCATTATGGTGAAAAACATACCTATGTTTTATATTGCATTTTATACCTTCTAGGTGTAGGAGTATTGGATCAATAATGAATATATAAATATATACTTATAATATTCATCTACTGTTTTCTCTCTCACTTTTCAGGAAGAGGTCGTGGATACTGTAATTTTAAAGTGAGAATTGCATTTTTTGTTTAGTAATATTGTGTACACAACAACATAAGTTATATATATTATAACATATGTTTTTTATAGTATATAATCCACTATAGTATTAATGTTTTCTAATAATATATATTATATTATCTATGTCATATAATATATTTAAGATAAATTGTTGCATTATAAATTTTTTAAAAAATTGTACATTGAGTACTATATTTTTTTGACTGGTTAATTCAAAAGAATCTTAATAAAGAACCAATAAAAAAAAGAAGGTTACAAAACTTTACTAAGAAAAGATTTTGTCCGTTCATGTCGGGTATTTGTGAAAAGTTCCTCAGGGCTACCTTCTTCCACTACCAATCCATCACCTATGAAGAAGACCCAATTTTGCAATTGCAACTTTCTGTTTTTGGCCGCCTGAAAGAGAGGCTGGATAGGTATTTGCTTTGTCCGTTAATGCCTTTTGTGAGGGTTTCCATTGCACGAATATTGCTTGTTCTTCGTTCATCTTCCTTGCAATAACGGGAAAAGTGAGGAGAGGGGAAATATTTTTAAATGTTCGGGGGTAGTATAATATTTTTCATTGGCTGGCTGTGAATCATACCTAGAGACGGTTTTCCTCCCATCTGGCCCCGTTGAATCCTTGCACATACAATCTTTGCAACATAGGTACCACTGTTTATATTATAGACAATGCACCTGCAATAATTGAACCTATTGGCAAAGAAAGCAGGAGAAGTAAAGTAAAAATAAAATCAATTCAAACTGGAAGCAACTTTCCGTTTATACCTGATATCCATTACCCCGTGGCTGCAGCTGATTGACTCACTACCTGGGTCAACACTTGCCGGCAGAGTTACGTGTTGTGTCTCAGTGCGTCCAGCATCCGGGAAATGGACCGCAATGTCTACTTCATTGTAGCGTGAGGTAATTGACACAAGATCTTCGTCAACTTTAACGTCGACTGTTACGTAAACTTCATCGTCAGTCTTAAATGTCTCAACCAGGGGAGTTTGGTCTTTTACAAAAACATCCTCTGGTGTATCCTCTGCTGGCGGTGACTGTTCATTGAAGTGGTCATTATTCATGGGATTGTGAGCAATGGAAAACCCATATACGAAGGGTTTATTGCCATTGCCTTCCCTCATCTTTTCAAAAACATACTGAAGAAGGTCTTCGATGTCTTCAAAAGAGTTATTTTCGTCTCTATTGTTGTCATCTTTTTTGCGATCATTCATGTTCTCTACCTTCTGGTGTAGTAAAAAAAGATTGTTCGAACATATGCGAACATGATATATAAACCATTCCCTAGAAACTATTGAATAATATATATCTGACAGAAAACCAATGAGGTCATGGGGATTATAAATGAGTTTAAAATCTATGGAAAAAGCGACATTTGCTGCCGGATGCTTCTGGAGAATAGAGGCAGCATTTAGGGAAGTCGAAGGCGTTATTAGCACAAGGGTTGGTTACACGGGAGGGAGTACACCCAATCCCTCTTATGAGGAAGTTTGTACCGGGCGTACAGGCCACGCTGAAGCTGTTGAGATTACCTATCATCCACAAATTGTAAGTTATGAACAAATGCTGGAGATTTTCTGGAATATTCATGACCCTACAACATCTAATCGACAGGGGCCGGATATTGGAACACAATATCGCTCTGCAATATTTTATCATAACAAAAAACAAAAAGAAATTGCTTTGAGTTGTCTTCATAAGTTACAGGAATCAGGCAAATCCAAACCTATAGTTACAGAAATAGAGCCCGCTTCTGAATTTTATCCTGCAGAAGATTATCATCAGCAATATTTCGAAAAAATGGAGATGTGTAGTTCCGGAAAATGTGGCTGGAAATAAGTATGATCTACAACCATTTAGACAATAAACAAGAATTAATTTCCAATCTAAAAAAGAAGGCAAACCGATTTACTCCCTCAGATTTTATGAAAATAAGATATCTGATGTTGCAAAGTACTGAAAACCTTCCTCTAAAATACAGGCAGATATATGGCGAGGATTTATTCAGGCATCTTTATAAACCATAGAGGAGATAAAAAAATACAACGCAACCCCTCAAATCTCAACTTTTGACAGGGAAGATTGCCTGGAACTAATTCAGCGTATAGATTTAATGCAAAAAGAGGATAATGAATATTATTGTCTCGCGAAAAACAAACAAAAAGATGTGGAGATTGCATTATGCAAGTTTTGCATATGCAGAGATATGGATGAAATGACAGAGTGAAGATCACTCAGATATTTGCTTCATCAACAAGCCTTTTGAAGAAAGCATCAGAAGCTCCCTGTCCATCCAGAGGTCCACAGAACTTGATTAATTCCCAACCTTCATTGCCCATTTCATTTAATTCGTCTTTTGTTTTACTCCAGTCATCAGTTCTTATTGGTTTTATATCATATTCCCAGCAAGGCATGTATTAATCACCTTTTTATCTTGTAGCTAAAAGTTGCAACTGCATCATATATAACACTTATTAAAAATTATTTTTTATGAATGAACAAGTAAACTTTAGTAAAACTGGCCAATCTATAGTAGACCCCTTTTGGAAATTAAACTTTCTTGACTATTGAGTTTTTTTAATTTTGCATTCTACTCTATTCAAATATTATTTTACTATTAGTTTCTTTGAATTTATACATTTATTATTTTGCCATGTAACTTGAAGCAATGTTAGATATTGATGCATTATTAAATATGATGAAATCGTAGTTCCACCGTATTCTACATATCGAGGAGAAATGATTATGACATCCACACGTTTTGTTATCACTGTAATTGGAATAGATAAAGTTGGGATAGTAGCACATATAACAAATGTACTAGCCCAATTCGAGGTGAACATTGTGGATATAAGCCAGACTATAATGGAAGATCTGTTCACCATGATAATGCTGACAGAGACCAAAAAAAAGGGATTTGACATTGATGCGTTCCAGAATGCAATAAATGCTGCTGGAGATGAACTTGGTGTTGAGATCCAGGTACAGAAAGACGATGTATTCCGCTTCATGCACCGTATCTGAATTCCCAAAAGAGGTGGTATAAATGTTCATTCATCCTGAAGAAATAATGGAAACCATTCATATGATTTCCAGCATGAACCTTGACATACGAACTGTCACAATGGGAATCAACCTGCGAGATTGTGCTCATCCTGATATTGAGACCTTTAACGACAACATTCATGAAAAAATGACACGTTGCGCCAGCAAACTGGTTGATGTTGCAGACGAAGTCGAACAAATGTATGGCATACCCATAATCAATAAACGTATATCTGTTACACCAATTGCCACAATTGCAGAAACATTCACACAGAAAGAGATAGTTTCCATTGCAAAAACTCTTGACAGAGCAGCCAATGAGATTGGAGTTGATTTCATAGGTGGTTTCACCGCTCTTGTCCATAAAGGGATGACAGCGGGTGACAGAAGACTTATTAATGCAATCCCTGAGGCTCTTGCAGTTACGGAAAAGGTTTGTTCTTCTGTTAATGTGGCAACTACGAAAGCCGGCATAAACATGAATGCTGTGAATCTTATGGGAAAAGTGATTAAAGAAACTGCAGATCTTACCAGGGATAGGGACGGTATTGGCTGTGCTAAACTCGTAGTTTTTGCAAACGCCCCGGAAGATAATCCTTTTATGGCTGGTGCTTTTCACGGAGTCGGTGAGACTGATTGTGTCATAAATGTGGGCGTGAGTGGCCCCGGTGTAGTGAATTCTGCTATAAGGGATCTGGATAATCCTGACCTTGGAGAAATTGCTGAGTGTATAAAAAAAACCGCCTTTAAAATCACAAGAATGGGAGAGATGACCGGCAGGGAAGTATCCCGCAGACTGGAAGCTGATTTTGGAGTTGTGGATCTCTCACTTGCACCCACACCTGAAGTTGGTGATAGTGTAGCGGCTATCCTTGAGGCAATGGGTCTGGAAAGCTGTGGCACCCACGGAACCACAGCTGCTCTTGCATTGTTGAATGATGCGGTAAAGAAAGGTGGTGCAATGGCATCATCTTCTGTAGGCGGACTAAGTGGGGCCTTTATACCTGTAAGCGAGGATGCAGGAATGATAGAAGCCGTGAAACGTGGTTCACTGAAACTGGATAAGCTCGAAGCAATGACATCGGTATGTTCGGTTGGATTGGATATGATTGCAGTTCCCGGAGATACTTCATCCTCTACGATTTCGGCCATTATGGCCGATGAAATGGCTATAGGAATGATAAACAGGAAAACAACAGCAGTGCGCATCATTCCTGCACCAGGCAAAATGACAGGAGATATGGTTGAGTACGGAGGATTGCTTGGAAGCTGTCCGGTCATGCCTGTCCACAAATTCAGTTCTGAAGAGTTTGTTAAAAAGGCAGGGCGTATCCCGGCGCCAATACAGGCACTCACAAATTGAAAGTGTCAAAAGTGGAATTACAGAGTTCTTTACTCTTTTCCACAATATCATCTACAACTTTCTTTTTGTTTGCCATTCCATTGATGTCAACAACAATATCTGCATATTTCCGGTACAATTGCCATCTTTCCAAATACAATTCCTTAATTCCTTTTTCCCGGAAACCCACAATCCCCCTTTTCCAGGGATAGGATATTCTTTTTCTTATATTGGGAAAGGTATCATCAAGAAGTATAATCAAAGATTTTTCAGAAAGAATTTTCATTGCAGTTTCTGAATAGATTGCACTACCACCTGTAGAAATCACAATTTTATCCTCTAAATCCAAATCTAGTATGGCATCCTCTTCAACTTTGATAAAAGCTGAATCTCCTTTTTCGTCAAGATAATCCTGTAAAGGTCCACCTATTCTCTGCTCGATAAGGTCATCCACATCAATAAATTTATAGCCTAAATGGGAGGCAAGGAGTTTACCAATAGTGCTTTTTCCGACACCGGCCATTCCAATTAGGGTAATGATCATAAATATCACTTGGTTTTATTAGGGAATAAATGCAATGTTTGCAAATTAATGAATATTTACTAATTAAAAATTTTAATTCATCGGTTAGGTATATACGTTATAGTATCATAATTATTTTCGGGTCTATTCTAGGGAGGTTTCAATATGAGTGAACTAAGCAAAGAGACTATAGTTTCGGAAATGATGGAAACAAACGAAAAAAACCCAGTGGGTCACGCTTTAAAGATGTTGACAGACTTCAGTGTGGAAACAAAGAGAGGAACCGTAAACGGCAAAGCGGGCGATTATATCGTCAAACGTAATAACGGAACCGTTTCTGTACTTAAATCTTCGATGTTCTTCCGAAAATACCGAGTCCTGCGTTGACAAAGGGCTTATTAATCTAACTTTTTCGAACACATTCTGGCCATCTTGGATATTCATCTTTCTGAGGATTTCTATTTGTTATAATACTTTCAGATGGCAATAGCAACTGTTATTAATATACTCCTCCATTGTGCAGTCAGTTCAACAGGCGGTATATGAATGGAAAAGGGTAGATTACTTGTTTATTTATCTATATTTACTATAATGGGATTGTCCAATGCAGTGATACCTATCCTTCCTGAACTTGCAGGACTTGGATCTGGAAATCATGCAGTCGAATTGTCAAGTCTTCTTTTTTCTGCCTACTTTATAGGAGCTCTACTTACGATGCTGCCCTTTGGAATACTGGCAGAAAGATATGGCTTTATGAGATTTGTAACAATCAGCCTGTTGCTAACCTTTTTTTCGGGAGCTATAATGCTTTTTACCAATGAAATTCACCTGCTGATTCTTGCAAGATTGATGGAAGGGACTGCTTGTGGTGCATATTTCCCTGCGGCATATTCTTATCTTGGTTCATTCAACAAGAAAAAACAGTATATGGGAGAATTTAATTTCCTATTAAATGCAGGACTTGCTGCAGGTGTTGCTTTAAGTGGTTTTTTGGCTAGCATGGGCTTAAAATATGGTATCATGGCTTTTACAATTATATCTTTCTTGACCCTTATTGCAGGGATGGGATACCTGTACAAAAATGGCCGGGATAAAGAAAAATTACAGTCTCCAATTATTGCTGAAATCCGGCAAAAAGTCTCCACAACCTCAGGATTTTTGGTAGACAGATCTTATACGGGTATCTGGATAATCGTTTTTGTACTGATAGGTACCAATGGTGTATTACTCGCTTTGTATCCTGATTACAGTACAGGCATGCTTTCCAAAGCCGAACTGGGAATCGTCATTGCCGTAAGCTATATCAGCACAATGATATCTTCCATTTGGATTTCACATACATCCGTGGAATCAAATAAAATGATCAATATGGGCATTGTGATAGCAGCTTCAGGAACTCTGGCGACCATATGGTTGCCCTTTGTAGGATTTGCTTTGCTGGGATCCGGGTCAGGACTTGCAATGGTCGGATTGCCAACACTGTTGGCGTCTATGAGTAAGAACAAGGGTATCACAATGGGCCTCTACAGCACATGTACTTATGGAGGTCTTGCAATCATGCCTATATTTGCAGGAGCCCTGTCGGGATTTGTGGGACTGGAAATAATATTTGCGATTTTTGCAATTCTCCTTTTCCTGACTCTTTTTGTTAATTATAAAACAAGGTTAAATGAAAGTATATAAGTTAAAAAGAATATTTTTCATATTGTTAGTCAGTCCCGGCATTCAAGTTAGATAAAAGTTTTATTAAAGTGGGGATGTACCTATTCCCATAATTGTCAATTGTGTTTCCATGGGAGGATGTTTCCACCCTTCGGGAATTACTTTCTTTTCCTTTATATTGAAAGATATCTGATCTTTTTTGATACCACAACTTTTCATATATTCAAATAGTACATTTTTGCCGTTATCTATGGAATAATCATAGGCCTGAGTGTAAGTCTGGAAACTCTTTCTTCCATTTTGGGAAAAAACAAGGAAATCCTGATCGGGTTCGGATAAGGATGCAGGCCTTATAAGGTATTCAAGTCTTTTGATTCCTTTACCATATAGAGCCCCAATTGCATTTCCTACACTTGCATGGTCGGGGAGAATGATGTCAGCGTCCACAATTTTCCCAAGTGATTTTACATAGGAGGCTACAGGGCCACCAATAAGAACTACAGGTGATTTCATTTTAAAAGTAGCAGGATAATTACCAGTAAGGGTTTCCATTATACTCTCTTTTTCGATATTAGGGAGGGCGAAGCATATTAGGTCATATGCCATATTGAGAGCAAATTTTTCTTTCAGTGTTTCACATATTTCAAATTTGCTGCTAAAAGCAAACCTTGCAAGGATGTCAGCCCCTATTGATGCGGCCTCTACATTCCATTGTTCATAATCTCCCAATACATGTAATACATCTGTCGGAGTAAAACCTATAACCCTTATGAATCGTTTGCTTATAAGTAAGTCCAACATATTTGATGAAATGTGGCTCCTGGTGAGGGATGTCAGTTCCCTGTAAGACATCGGTTCACTACCAAGTACATCAAGTATTTTTCTTTCACTGTCTGTTAACTCATGTTTGCCAGAGCCATTTTTTACGAAAAATCTGGCTGGTTGGATATTTTCATCAAAGAGATCCCTTTGTGGATTAGAAGCATTTTTTAATTTCGATATGAATCCCGGGTACATTTCTGCTGCAACACATAGAGGAATTAAGCGTCTGGGTCCTATGAAAAGTTCTCCTTTACGCGTCCAGATTCCACTATCCCCTCCCATTGCAGAGGTCTCCATATGAATTGCACGTACTCTGGTTTTCCATCCTCCTACAATTCCGCCAGACTCACTTAGTTCAGGGACCCCCTTTGAAATGGATGAAATATCAGTACTTGTGCCCCCTACATCTATTGTGACACAGGTATGCCTCCCGCTTAAATGAGAAGCTCCGATAAGACTTGCAGCCGGTCCTGAAAATACGGTTTCTATAGGTTTTTTGAGTGCATCCTCGATACCTGTTACAGAACCATCACATTTAAGCATCAAGAGTCTGGCACTTATCCCTCTTCTTCTGATGTCTTTGATTATAGTTTCAATAAATTGCTTAATTACAGGAATAAGCCGTGCATTCAGTGTAGCTGTTACAGCTCTTTCATAGGCTCCTATATCCTGAGAGAGCTCATGACCACAAACAACTGGCATATCAACAATTGATTGAATCAATTCTCTTGTTTTTATTTCGTGATCCGGATTACGGATGCTGAAATGGGATGAAATTGCAAATGCAGATACTTTATCCTTTACATCCTTAACAAAGGACTCGATGGGCTTAACATCAAGTTCTTGCATTTCCAGGCCTTCGTGATCATGGCCACCTTTTGCATGAAATATATGCTGGGAAGGAAAACCTTCGCTTTCGCTTCCGTGTTCCCCAATAAGTATAAGTGCTACGGGATAGCCGGTATTTTCAAGGACCGTGTTTGTGGCAAGGGTTGTAGAGACAGAAACGACTGCAATATCTTCAAGATATTGAAAATCAAGTCCGTCAATTGAATTTTCGATGCCTTCAAGTAAATCAGGATATGTTGTAAGTGCTTTGTTTGAACTGACTACTTTTCCTGAATTGTTTTCAATGATGACTACATCAGTATAAGTTCCACCGGCATCTATGCCCAGACTATATTTCATATAAAGTTCCCCTTCTTTTTTGCAGGTTCAATATGTACGGTAACATCCCTGACTGATGAATAACTTGCTTTTAAGGATGATTCTATTTGTTCAACAATTGGTTTGGTCTGGATGATCTTTATTTTTGGATCCATACATACATGTAAATCAACATAAAGGTCGGAATCAGTTCCGTGTGCCCTTACATTGTGACATTCACTGGCCCCATCTATTGAGTTTACAAGATTGCATATTTGCTTTTCATCCAGGCTAAATGTGTCACTCAAAAAACGGCTGCTTTCCCAAATTACAGAAAGGGTTTCTTTTACCAAAAATGAAAAGAAAAAGATTGAAAGGACAACATCCAGGAAAAAATATCCATGTTCAATACCTACCAGACCTATTAATGTAATAATGGTTAAACCCACTTCTTTTTTGATATTGTTAGAATTATTATATTTTTTTTCTTCCTGCAATGAGAATTGAACTTTTTTCATGAAATAAATTAACAAAAGATAAAATATGACAGAGAGCAGGACTATAATGTATCCGGACATATCAATAAACGGAACTTTCTGATAACTATATTTGCCTATAAGTGAATGGCCTATTAAAATTAAAGAAATTATTCCAATTCCAAGAGCTACCAAAAACTGACCCATTTTTAAATATTTAGAATAACCATAAGGGTGCAGGGAATTAGGTGAAAGGGAAGTGACATAAAAACTACCGGCAATAGACACGATTGAAAATCCTCTCAACAGTGAATAATATCCACTGGTCTCCAGGTAGATTATATCATAAAAATATCCATACAATATCTTTGGTATGGAAATAAAAAAAATCAGGAAAACAAATATGAAAAAATATTTTTCCAGCAATGTTTTCCTGCACATTTCCATTCCTCCAAAACAAATGACATAAATATATCCCTATATTTTGTTTTAAATACCTGGAGCCACAGGTTTCTCACAGATTTCATTCAGTACCATAGCAAGAGCTGTATATAGTGATCCAAATCCCAGGAGTAATCCATCTATACCTGCAATAACAAGTAAACCGCTCATTCCTGTAGCATTGCTAATTGCAAGCAGGATGAACAGGATAAACAGGGTAAGGAACACAAACTGCATGGCTCTGCTGCCATTGCTCATTTTCAAGGTACCTATAAGCATCACAAAGGTGTAAACACCCCATATGAAAAGATAGGCAGCCATTGATATTGGTTCAGCTGCAGCGGCCAATCCAAGAGCCTGCAGAATAATTAGCCCTGCAAATGAGAACCAGAAAAGCCCGAATGCATTAAAAGCAGTTCCGGCAAATACATCTCCTTTCTTCCATGCCATTATTCCTGCAAACACCTGGGCAAATCCTCCCAGGAATATTGCCATTGAGACTATCATTGAATCAAGTGGGAATAAACCTACATATGTCAGACTTAGCAAAACTGCTGAAAGCCCAAGACCTGTGAAACCAAGTGGAGCCGGGTTGGCGGTTTTATCGGCTACTTCGGCTTGCACCATTTCAATATTTCCTTCCATAAATATCACCTCTATTATTTGAGTTAATAGATCGATACAGACTAAAAGTTACAATAACTCACAAATTTAAACTAAAAAAATAGGAGTAAAGGGAGGTTGTAAGTATTGCATTGCTTTTATATCTCCTCCTTGTAGTTAGTTACTATAGAAGATTACAAGGTGATTGGGACTGTGGACCCTTAAAGAGTCCACAGCTAAACTCTGTATGTTTGCCCGCTCAGAGACCGTAGTTCTCCGGCCTGAATACCTTGACTTCCTTTTTGTATTGTTCAAGGGAGTCGCTGAGGAACTTATCTGAATCATCAGTAAGTCCGGCCAGAGCCTTGCTTGCATCGGCAAGTGCATTCTTTTCGAATCTGGTCATCTGTAGTTTGGGATCTGCATTTTCAAGCAGGTTCACACACTCTACAGCAGCATTCTTTGCACGCAGATAGATATCATCTGAATCCTTGACAATTGCTTCACCAATCTTGTAGGCATTGTCATAGGCCAGGATGTATCCCTGTGGATCCCTGTACTTGTCGGAGAGAACCATCATGTCCCTGAGGTTCTTGGATTGACCTGTCTGGAGGGAGACATTCATCAGTGCACAGTCATATGCAAGGGATTCACTCCAGCACTGTACAGTTGTACCACCGAATTCACCGTGATATTCCACGGATTCATTGGACCAGAGGTCACAGCACTGCATTACAAGGTTACCCATTACATCGGAGTGAGCACAGGTAGACGTTTTACCTTCCTGGGCAATCGGCACACCTGCAATGGATTTTACAATGGTGTTCTCGTAACCACAGTCTTTACCCGGACCAACTGCACCTGCTTCATAGGCGGCAAGGGAACGTGGTGCGGATATGGCCCTGGCAATTATTGCAAGGGTATGGGCCAGGTTTTTGTCAAGAAGTCCACCTGCAATGAACATTGCAGTGTTTGCCTGTGCACAGTCAGTATCACCAGCTGCGACGACATTGTTCTTCTTGGCAATTCCCGCAATGTCCTGCCAGATGTATTCCATGTCCATAGTACCCAGGCAACCAATTGCAAAAAGCATACCCGGTACATCATTTCTTAGAATTGCACGGTCAAAGACTTCTTTACCACCCATAGTTTCGATGGATAAGAGATCTGCACCGTTTGATGCAACTTCTTCGAAGGATTCCATAAGGGTGTTGTATTTTTCTCCCCTCAACTGCATATAATCACGGTCTTCACGAATGTCACCAGGAGTGTGTCTCAGAGCGCATTTGATGCCGTATTCATCATGGTAATCTTCCATAATGGCTTTCTGTGCATTTGCGACCTCTCCACCCCAGGTTGGGTTATTGGTCATCTGCTGAACGTGCTCTGTTTCCAGTACAACTGCCGGGAAACCTACCTGGACCATCCTTTCCATTATGTCACGGGTAATACGCTCATATTCCTTTACAAGTTTCTCTTTGGTCTCACCGGCTTCTGGCCTTGGTGCATAGTTTACTTCAGGTGTGGTGTAACCGGCACCAATCTCTAAGTCCAGCCCTGCTTTTACAGGATTGGGGGACTTTCCAAAAATCATATCGTCTGCGCTGGCATATGCCATCTTGGTGTATCTGTTTACTGTCATTTTGCTCACCTCTTCAGTGTTGATGGAATTGTTCCTTGAGTTTGCCAAGATCTGCGCCTGCAAGAATTGCCTCTGCCATCTTTGGTGCATCGGCAGCCTCTTCTCCGTATACTCCTAGTTCATAGGTTGATACGAAGTCCTGGTTTACAGCACCGCCACCACACTGGTATGGAATTTTTATGCCTGCTTCAAGAAGCCTGTCATTGACAGCCTTGAATGCATACATTGTTGTGGTCATCAAAGCGGTTCCTGTCACCATCATTGGCTTTTCTTTCTTCACAGCTTCAATTACCTCATCTACCGGTACATCACGTCCAAGATCCACTACATCGAAACCATTTGCTCTCAGGAGGGCTGAGACAATGGATTTACCGATATCATGCACGTCACCTTCTGCAACATGGCATACGATCTTACCTTTGGATACAGGTGCTTCCTTGGCTTGGGATTTACAAAAATCAATACCATCAAGCATTGCATCTGCAGACATCATTACGTTTGGCAGGAAAATTATTCCTTCATCGTAGAGTTTTGTTACCACTCCCATTCCTACCATCAGGGCATCATCTATTAAGGCAATTGGATCCTTACCGGCATCAATTGCTTTCTGGAGGCCCTCTACTGTGTCATCTTCTTCTCCCTCATAGATTGCTTCTGCAATAGGGCGAATCAGATCGTCTTTTGGATAAAGTTCTGCTGCCGCGTCATCCGGCGTCATTGCTTTTTCCATTTTGACGTTATATCTTTCCAGAATTTCACTGGGATCTACGTCCAAACTGGTCATTCTACACTTCCTTCCATATTTGTTTCAAATATATTCAGGGTCAATGCCTGATGGCGATTGGCCCTACTCCAATCTTTTGTGAGGTTTAATCAAACCTCATCTTAAAGTGAGATTCTATACTATATAAACATTTCTATTGTTCAATGGTTGTATATAAATGTTGTCCATTATTTTTAATTCAAATTAACTATTTTCTATAGTAAGAAATACATTGCTTGATTGCTTTTTTTTGAGTATATTTGCACAAATTCAAAAAATAGGGATTATTAGTTATACTAATAATTATATACTATAATGAAATGAACTGGCTGAATAGATAATATAAATAGATACCTACAATCGAATAAACATAAAATATAATTGGAAGTATACATGATTTGCTGCATAGCGTTTTTAATATGAAATTAAAAACAATTAAATTATTAGGTGGTAGATAGAAATAACTATATATAGGAAAAATCTGGAAACACCAAACTAGTAGTTAAAATTATAGAAATTAAAGGCCATAATTTGATGGATCAAAAGTATCCACTTCAGATGAATAGATATCCAGACAATTACAAATAAAAGATTCCATATTTTCGTCTAATGATTTCAGGTCATTCCGGGCCTTTTTTATTGTAGCTTTTTCAAACTTGGATAACTCCAGAAATCCTTCGGAACCACTTTCGATTAGTTCACAAGCTTTCATGCCTGCCTCTTTTGCCCTCAGGTACATGTCATCCGGATGGGCAGTTATTACTTCTCCAATACGGTAGGCATTATCATAAGATAGTATAAATGCCTGTGGATCCCTGTATCTGTCCGAAACCATTAGCACATCACGCAAGGTTTTGCCAACTCCGGCTTCCAGTGCGGTATTCATCATGCTGCAATCGTAAGAAAGAGTTTCTCCCCAACATTGCACAGTGGTTCCTCCAAAATCTCCCCGGTATTCCACGGATTCATTTGACCAAAGATCGCAACACTGCATGGCCATGTTGCCCATCAAATCAGAGTGGGCGCATGTAGAACCTTTGCCTTCCTGGGAAATGGGGTAACCGGTAATTGCCTTAATAATATTATTCTCATATCCACAATCCTTACCCGGACCAACTGCCCCTGCTTCATATGCAGCAAGGGATCTTGATGCAGAAATTGCCCTTACAACAGATGCCACGCTATGGGATAATTTGAAGTCAAGCAGACCACCTGCAACAAACATTGCAGTGTTTGCCTGTGCACAGGCCGTATCGCCTGCAGGTACTACTTTATTTTTTTTTGCAATACTGCAGATATCCTTCCATATATATTCAACATCAAGAGCGCCAAGTATACCAACTGAAAAGACAACTCCCCGCATGTCATTCCTCAGGATTGAATGATCAAATACTTCTTTACCCCCCAGGGATTCAATCGACAACATATCCGCTCCTGAAGAAGCGATTTGCTCAAACGATTCAAGTATCCGGGAATAAGCATCCCCCCGCAGATCAATTCTTTCCCTGTCTCCCCGGACATCACCAACTGTATGCCTGAGGGCACATTTGATGCCATATTCATCATGATACTCTTCCATGATTGCTTTTTGGGCAGTTGCAATATCAGCCCCCCATTCAGGGTTGTGTGTCATCTGTTGCACATGTTCGGTTTCAAGTACAATTGAAGGGAAACCAACCTGAACCATCCTTTCCATTATGTCACGGGTAATACGCTCATATTCGTTCACAAGCGTTGCCTTATTTTCAGCCGCATCCGGACGGGGGGCATAATTGATTTCAGCAGTGGTATACCCAGCACCAATTTCCAGATTAAGACCGGTTTTCACAGGATATTTTGAGTGGCCAAAAAGAAGGTCTTCAAAATTATCATATTCCATGGAAGAATAACGTTTAACAGACATAATACGGATCTCCTTAGTGTTTATGGAAAGTATCCCTTAGTTTCCTTATATCCAACCCTTGCAGGATGGAATCTGCAATTTTTGGTACGTCTGCAGCTTCCTCACAATATACTCCCAGATCATAATCAGAAACAAAGTCCTGGGTAACAGCACCCCCGCCACAGACCACAGGTACATTTATGTCACTTGCAAGCAATCGCGAATTCACGTCTTTGAAAGCATGCATTGTCGTGGTCATCAGCGCGGTTCCTGAGAGCATGATAGGTTTTTCTCTTTTGACTGCGGCCACAACCTCTTCAACAGGGACATCTTTTCCAAGATCAATAACCTCATAACCATTGGCACGTAAAAGAACAGTTACAATCTTTTTCCCGATGTCATGAATGTCACCCTCTACAACATAAGAAATGATCTTGCCTTTTGATTCATGAACCTGTTTGGATTGCTCCTTGCAGTATTCTATACCTTCGATCATTGCCTGGGCAGAGATAATAACATCCGGCAGGTACAGCAAGCCGTAATCATAGAGAGTAGACACCACTTCCATTCCTGCCATTAGGGCATCATTTATAAGTGAAAGGGGGTCTACTCCTGAATCAATTGTATTTTGTAAAGCAGCGACAACTTCATCCTCATCGCCTTCAAAAACAGCTTTGGCTATCTGACGAATATAGGGATCTGTGGGGAACAGCTGTTCTGCCACCTCTTCTGGAGTCATATCACTTTCAACCAATATGTTGTAGCGTATCAAGATGTTTTTAGGATTTATATCTATCATCTTTTCCCCACTGTAAATGCATTAATGATTTTCTATGACTCTGTAGTAATAATTTATGAATTTATCTGTTATTCAACAATTCTATTGACAACTACGACTACATCACTACCGTTCCATTCCCCCTTTTGCATTGTAGTATCAACATTTATTAGATTATTATTTTTGTCCATCAAAGTGAACAAGTGTTTCTGCTTGTTGCCATTGAGTGCTTCGTTGAAAGCGTTTGCAGCATCAAGTACCTGAGTATGTGAATGAATTTTTATGAAATTCATACCTGTTATTTCCTGTTTGGAATATTTCAGGGTTTTTGCGACATTGAGATTGGTGTAAAGGATGCAACCTTCCGAATCCACTACAAAAATCAGCTCAGATATTGTGTCAAAGAGCACTTGTAGATCATACTGGCTTTTCTGGATACCTGCCTCTTTTTCAATCCTGTCAAGCACAGAACCTATCTGGTTTGCCACAGTTTCAAGCGAGTTACGTATAGAAAATGGAATTTCATAATTTTTATGGGATGCCAAAAACAGTACTGCAGATAAATTATCATTGGTTATTACAGGAATAATGGCTGTTGCCAGGAGGCTATCCTTGCCTTTCTTGGATTTAGAGAAAGGATAGATCTCAGAATAGAGTTTGTATACGGGATATTGTACTGACAGGAATCTTCCTCTAAGTGAATCCTTTTCAATTGTAGAATTATCTTCAACAAATTCATCGGAAATATTGCGATGAGAGACAATATTTAAGTCTTTACTGGATTTGTCAACAATATAGAGAGCACCTGCATCCACACCTTCGATATGAAGGGCCAGCTCGAGTAGCTGATCAAACATTTCTTGCAGATCACCGGTGGGTGTCAGGAAATTCCCAATATCCATATCTATATCCAAAAAGCGATTTACTCTTTTTCTTTCAGTGATATCAAGGATTATACCTTGGTAATGGCTTATTTTATTATTTTCATATTGTATGGAACCTCGTTCTTCAACCCAGCGCACGTCTCCCTTTTTTGTGATTATGCGGTATTCCAGATTGTAATCCGACATTCCTTCATCTGAATATTTTGCAAGTTTCTGATGGACATAATCGAGGTCAGAGGGATGTATTATATCTCCATATTGTAATTTTCCGGACGTAAATTCATCGGTCCTGTAACCAAAATTCTCAATGTTTTCAGATACAAATTCCACCGGCCAATCTTCCTCCGGGGCCCAAAAGAAAACTATTGCAGGACTGGTACGAATTACAGATTGAAGTACTTTCAGGACTTCAAATGTTTCAAGAAGTTTATTTTCTTTTTCTTTTTGTTGTGTAATGTCACTTATAAATGCCATTACTGCGGGTTTGCCTTCATGGTCGATTACAGATGTGCTTATGATTACAGGTATTTTCTTGCCTTTTTTTGTAACAAGTTCAATTTCATCCCTGGAATGAGACATCTCCTTTTGCTGCATATACTGCTGGATTTTTTTTGTCATCATACGACGATATTCTTCAGCAACATAATTCCTAAAATCCGTGTTAAGTATTGAATCACAATCTTTGCCCACAAATTCACAAAACTTCGAATTTGCAAATTTAAGTTTACCATCCTGAACTACTACTATTGCATCATTGCCGTTTTCTACAATGGAAGAATATTTGGTTTCAGAGTCACGTAATGATTTCTCGGCCATTTTCTGTTTGATTGTAGTCCATATATCCTGTACAAAAAGTTCTAATTGATTTATTTCCATTTCCTTGAAGGCTATATTCCTGCTAAAACCTGCAACAATTACAAGCTGTTCATTTTCAAAAAGAGGTATTTCAATGGTTTTTCCCGCATCCATAACATTGGACTTTCGATCTTTGAAATCAAGATTTTCAAATCTTCCAGATACAAATGATTCCAGATTTTCTGTATCAGGAGTATACAGTATTTTTTCAGGGTTGCTATCCTTTCCCATCCTGCAAAGGTAGCCGCAATCGCTGTCTGTAAGTTCAACTGTAAGTTCAAGGGCAAAACGAGCTATTTCATCGAAAGAAAAAACTTCCAGCCGATTTAATTTTACAAGGGCCTCAAGTCGGGATTTGTTCATTAGAAGAGTGGCTTCAGCACTTTTTTGCAGGGAAATGTCTTCAAAGATACCTATTCCACCCTGTAAAACTCCATCCAGAAGCAAGGAATTGCATGTAATTTTTATAGATTTGGATGAATATTGAGTGTTAACCTCGTATTCTCCCCTGTAAGAAAGAGCGTTTCCGGAAAGCACCTTTTTTATCTGGCCAGACACATCCTTATCGGGAATATAATCAAGAATTTCAGGTTCTTTCTTTTCATCAATAATAGTCTTAAATATAGAATTGAAGGCTTCATTAGAGTTGCTTATTCTGCCTTTCCTGTCAAAATAAACAATCCCAATAGGTGTCTTTTCAAATATTGACCTGTATTTCTTTTCAGCCTCTTTGAGATGTTCTTCTGCTTCCTTTTTAGCCGAAATATCCCGAAATACGACCATTAATGCAGGCCGATTGCCATACTCAACGAGTGAGGATGAAAGTTCGAAAGGAGTGACTTTACCTGATGTTGACAGTAATTCGACCTCATATGTCATTTCCCTGTATGTTTTTTTTTCAATATCTTTGGTATATTTTTTGTACAACATTCGCCGATATTGAATCGGAAAATAATCCAAAAAATGTGTGCCTTTTATTTCATCCCACTTTTTACCAACAATTTTTCCGAATTTGCGGTTTGCAAACTGGATTTTCTCATCTTGAATTATGATTATTCCTTCAGAAATACCCGATGCGAAAATGGAGAGCAAGTTTTTATATTTTTCAGATTCGTTTTCAGAAAAGGGATGTTTTTCTAGTGTGAGCATAAATGCAGGTGTATCAGACGAATCAGGATTCAAGTAATGAGCTGTGAATTTGTAGGCTTCACCTGCGCTATCTTCAATGGAATGAATCGTTGGTTTATTTTGTGAGGGGATACTTTTGAGGGACTGGACAATTTCTTTTTTGGTAAAGGGCCATATTCCAATATCAAAAACTGATTTTCCATAAGGGTTTTCTGGAATTCCTAAATAACTGCTGATTTTGGAATTTGCATATATTATATTGTATTTTCTATCAAGTAAAAGAATACCAGTGTCCAGAAAATCTAATGCGGGCTCCAGATTAATTTGCCCTTCTTTTAAAGTAGGTTTTTCCATAATGTTCCTGCTAATATATTGACAATTAATACTATATAATGCAAATTAATCTCATGTTTATAAGGGTATTGCGTAACTAATATATGTATCCTCTTTCAATGGTAACGATGCTCACACCTAAGACTCGCTTCCTTCACTCCAATCGATGATTCGTGTTCATAAGGTGTGAGCGTATCTTTTAGCAACAGTTACATCTTACACACCTTCTGAGTGGTTGTGATTGTCGTGGTTGTGCTGATGGACAGCAGTTTTCACTATTTTAATACCATGATTTGTGAAAATTTCCTTGACAAAGAAATCCACAAGTTCCATTAATTCTGAACGAGAAACATTTGAAACGGCAGAGAGAATCTTTATGGATGGCTGATGAGAAAACGATTCAACCATTTCGGTTTGAGGTGATTCACAGGCACCTGTAACACTGGAACGGATCTTTACCATACCGGTTTGGAAAATGATTTTCAAGTGGCCAACGAATTCCGGATTCATCTTTACAATTTCTTCCTTTAGCCCATTCATCAAAATTGATGCAATTGAGCGTGCTCTGGAAGTTTCAAGAAAACCATTATTTAATGTAAATTCAGATGCATAAGTGGCCATGTTAGAACACTGTATAGAATTCATCTTTCTCTCAGCATTTATTTTTCTCTCAGCATTTATTTTTCTCTCAGCAAGCCTTGGATAAACTACATCACCCAGTAAATGCTCAATAAACCCGGATAATTCACCATAATCTGCTTTTGCTGAAAAACGCAAAATTTCTGCTTCTGGATTCAATTGCTTTATTGATGACTCAACTACGGGTATGTATAGTTCTTCAATTAAATCGATCTTATTTATTGCGAGGATTTCAGCATCAATAATTTGCCTCTGGGAAAACTGTTTTGTTTCTTTCATCACCTGTTTGAACCTGCTTCCGTCGACCAGTGTGACCAGAGGAGCAAAATCCACATCATCCAGATTCATCAGCATAATTTCATCCCTGATTGTAGCAGGAAAAGCTATGCCTGTAGGCTCAATGATCAATATCTGTGGATCAAAGTCTTTTTTAATCTGTGATACTGTATATTTCAAATCTCGTTTTAGGGTACAACAAATACATCCATTTGTAAGTTCTACTGAGTCAAAACCGTAACTGGAAATAACATCGCCATCAACTCCTATTTCCCCTATTTCATTTACTATTATAGCAGCTTTTTGGCCTTTTTCTCCAAGATATTTTCCAATGCGGAGAATTGTAGTGGTTTTCCCACTTCCTAAAAATCCTCCCACCACGAGTACTTTCATCCGTTAAACCTTCTCTAGATTATTGTTCCATTGATGATTCCTGCATCATAATATCCAGATTTTCCCATTTAAACAGATCATGGGGACAGGCATGGATGCATTTCTGGCAATGAGCACCATCGCATAAATCAGTACGTATCATTACTCTGTTGTCTTCGTCCTCCATTGTAAGGGCATCATTAGGACAGACCTTGACACACTTATGACAGGCTTCACAGCCTTCAATGATCATCGTAAGATAGGTTCCAACCTTGTCAAGAACGTGAAGACCTTCTTCCCCCAGTACAGGAATATCTTTCACTACACGCTTTTCAATAGCAGGGACCGATTTTACAGCATCTATTGTAGGTAGTTTCTTTTTCTTCAGGTATTTTTTGAGGACTTTGAAAGGCATGCCTTCTCCCCAATAGGAAAGTTCGAGAATATAGGCTTCCTTAAATGCATCATCCATAGCAAACATGACATGTGTTCCAACGATTTCCTCTGCAATTTTCTGTAATTCCCATAACCTGTCCTCTGATAGCAAAATTTCTCTGGCAACTATCAAGGATGTGTTCCCAATTTGGCTAATTTGGTCTACATCATAAGGGATCATACCAATATTGTGCGCCTTAATAGCATCCATATAGGTTCCTGCAGCACCTGACATATATGCAGTTTTTATATCCTCCATTGCTATTTTGGCAGCATTACAAAGAGTTATGTGACCTGCCCTGATAGCCCCAATCGCCCTGCCAGCTTCTACAAGATCATGTTCGTTAAACTTTATTCCATCCTGCAATTGGATGATGCTGTTTTTCAGGTTTATCTTTGGGAGTACTACAAGACCATTATTGATAGATTCATCAATTAAAGAAATTACACCTGTTCCTGTAATACCATATGCTTCTATGTCTCCCTTATCTATTACCGTACCATCATCGGGTTTTACGAGGTCACCCTGTACAGTATCCATATTATCATTAAGGACATAATTACGCAGTGCTTTATCTTCAAAGGACACGTCGGATATAGCATGAGGGCGGGCAATCGTACCATTTGAAATTTCCTGTCCTTCCAGGGCCGGTCCGGCTGCAGCTGAACCTGTATATATTACATTTCCTACTTTCAAAGCCATCTCTGCATTTGTTCCGTAATCCGTTGCAATTGAAATGTCTTCATTGTCCAGCATACCGGATTTAACAATAAGTGCAAGAGCATCAGCTCCCACTTCATGTTTGATTGCAGGAGGAATAACGACACTGCAATTATCGAGATTTTCAAGACCCGGGATAAAAATACTTTTTACAACAGCAGCTTTGCGTTCCTGTTCTTTTATGTTATATTTTGCTTTTTTTCTCTGTCCCGCATATGCAAGGTCATCAATTGGTATGCCCTGAAAAAGGGATAGCTGGATAGGATTTCCACAAATTGCGATTCTATCAGGAGATGAATGAATCCCAAGTTTTTCAAGAATATTCCGGAAAGCACCTATTACTAGTTCGTGGGCAAGATCCTGTCCATAATTCATGGCAAAATCCAAATGATCCATGACATTGGCTCCCGGAAGAGGGTTATTCATGGTAATCACGGTTTTATGGATCTCACCACTTTCAATATCTACTTTCTGAGCCCTGAAACCACTGGTTCCAAGATCAATAGCAACTCCCACTTTCATATAACCACCTCTTTTAGTTAAAAGGGATGTGATCAGGCATCCCTTATACAATCAGGAAAAGTATTCATCTCTTCCTTCAACCAGTGCCTTTACATTCTCAAGTGGGGAATTTGGAGCAATACCACAGCCAGGGGCAACTACAGATATCCCATCATCCAGGGCCTTTTTCACTTCCTCTTTTACCTTATCAGGAGTTCCGCTGAGTATTGTGAAAGGACTGGATACATTACCAACAAGTGTAGCGCGTCCTTCAACTGTCTTTTTGGCCTCCTTAACATCCTTTACCTTTTCCTCGATACTCAAGCCTTCAAATTTACAATCTGCCATCATATCAAGGATTGGTGTTACATTTCCACATACATGCAATATTTTTACACAATCAACAGCTTCTGCAAATTTTGCAAGACAGGGTTTGAGGGTATCATTGAATGTGGTTGGATTCATAAGGTCAGGAGAAGCCACCGGGTCTGCCACACATATCATATCTACTCCACTATCCAGAAGGATATTGGCATATTCGATACACGCGTCAGTGGCAAAATCAAGGATGGCGTTAAAGTCATCGGGCTTTTTGATAGACCATTTCATGAATTTCTTGACACTGGCAAGATCTGAGGCCAGGGTAACCGGTCCCTCCATTCCTGCTATAATCGGTACATCTTCACCTACACTATCCCTAACAATGCCTGCAGCTTCAACTACTGCCGGGACCCTGCCCAGTTCAGCCAGGTTATCAGGCATTTTGAGATCATCAATTCCTTTTTTGTAGGGATGTTCTGTTATTGAGGGTTGCCTGTTCTGGGTACCCATGTTTACTTCACAACCCATGGCTTCGGCAAGAACCGTCAGGCAAAATGGATATCTTACAGCTTCCAACCCGGCTTCAGTATGGGATGCCAATGCCAGCTTTGCCATTTTGGAAGCATCTGAATGAGCCTCGGGCCAGGATGCACCGGTCATTTCCATGAGTTCTACTGTTGCGGTCTGTGTAACAGAGGCAACCGGGGCTTTGTCTACAGACTCGCCCTTTAAAGCATTCGTTAATCTGGTTTTTTGGGTCATTTCTGACATACTTTCAACACTCCAATCTATGAGTAGGTGCCTTATCTAAGGCACCTTATGATCAATTAATTTTGCAATTTTATTATATATAAAGGTTTTTATCTCTTATATGTTACATATATAGGTTTTGCAAATATCAATTCATAGATGAAGAATTTATATTATCAATAAACATGTTTTTTGCTACTTATTTTTCAATACTATTGTCTGTATATTAGGTACTAATAGATAAAATGTAGTAAAAATACTTATATATTATAGTTAAAATCAACGTCTTATAAACTAATATATAAAAATAATTGTAATTACAAATCGACATCATGTAATTGATAAATATAAAATGCTTATTGGTACCGATTATTTATCAAACGAAATATTAAAGTTCAATCTCTTTCAAAGAAGAGGAATATCTTTATATATCAGTAAACTCGAAAGCAACAATCAACATAAAAATAAAACATCATAGCATAAAATACTAATATGAAACAATATTTTTGTTCTTGATGATATATTCCAGAAGGCAAATCTGGCAGGTTGGGAAAATACTTCTCCTCCTATTATTTTTATGCATAACAATAAATCCGGCCGGATGTGCAACATTTATTGAAGCAGGAGATACAAATAATCCTGATGGTGTAGTGGTACTGATAGTTGATGGTCTTGGCAACGGATACATAAATCCTGAGTTGGATGTAAAAGCAATCGATGGTTCCATTCTCAAAAAACCCGTTTTGTCAAATCTTCCAAAAATATATAATCAGGCTGCGATTTTCGATTCTGTTTATGTCCCTAAACTGAAAGGTAATAGCGGACACAATGTTATCATGACAGGTAACAGGGATGCAGATGACACAATGGTAGGTTATGATAATGCCAGTATTTATGACGTTGTAAAGAAACATGGATACCTGACAGTTGGGGTACTGGAGAGAGGGGACTCCGAAGAAGTAGTTGCAGAAAATGACCTTGTTCTCCATGACACAACCAATTCCATAAATGAACCTGTAATGCAGATTTCGACATCCGAAAATAAGGATATAGATCATCCCCTTCCACTTCTTACAACAGAGTTTGAGACACACGCGTCCCGGGCACTATCCAGGGTGGAAAATACGCCTTCCGGCACAATCCAGAGATATTATACCTACAATAAATTAGCCCTGGATGCTGCAATGGATTCTATCAATATCCTTGAAAAGGAAGGCAGGGATAGAAAATACTTCATAACCGTCAATATTGCCGCACTTGACACAGCAGGACTCTACAGGGGCTATGAAGGTTATAGCCAGTGTATTGAAAACCTTGATTCCCTGATCGTGCCCCTTTATGAAACATGTCAGGAAAACAATCTGGCACTGGTTATCACGTCTGACCATGGTATGGCATTTCCTGATGCTGAATCAAGAGGTGGGGCAAAATCAGAGAAATATGCCTCTGCAAATGAGGTTCGCAATGTGCCATTGATAATTTTGTCCCCCAACATTAAACAACAACGAATTCAGGAAACGATTGGCCAGGAAGATGTAGCACCAATTCTGTTGAGTACGCTTGGCATTGCGGATAGGCCTGCTTTTTGCGAGGGAAAGGAAAAAAACCTGAAAGAATATGCAGTGCTAAAAGTCGTGTCACCGGGAATTACCAGCATGAAACTTAGCAGTAGTGGTAAAGAAGTTTGTTCTGGAAGCAATGATTCCATGTACTACATAACCGGTCTGGAGAAAAATAAACAATACACCCTGGAAACAGTAATTGATAGCAGTGGTGAGACGTACAAGGATACACTATCTATCGAGAACGATAGGGTAATTGAAATAAAGGAAAAAGATGAAAATCAGGACTCTACTACTTCTCCGGAAAACAACATGCACCTTGTGGGAGGGATTTTGATAGGAGTTATTAATCTCACAGGTCTGACAATGATTTTCAGGATAATGCGCAATTGATGGGTTTTTAAGGGATTTGGAGACATCTATCTATATGCTAGTTTATCACAAATTATTTTAAATATCAGTACTCTATAAAAGTCAATGAAAATCGGCATTTTGGGGCCTGAAAGTTCATATTCCGAAAAAGCTGCAAATATATGGAAAGCACATCTTGGAACTAATCCGGATATTTCATATCTGAAGGATATTTCAGAAGTATTTGAGACCCTTCAGGATAATTCCATAGACTATGGTGTTGTCCCAATAGAAAATTCTATAGAGGGATCTGTCGGTGTTACTCTTGACCTGCTGCTGGAGCATGAATTTTCAATCATTGGGGAAGTTGTGGTTCATATCCATCACTGCCTGCTTTCAAAGGGGAAGAAAGAGGATATAAGAATAATTCTGTCCCATCCTCAGGCACTGGCACAATGTCGCCATTTCATCCGGAAGAATTATACGGATGTGGAAATCAGGACTACAGGTAGTACTTCACATGCTGCCAAACTTGCAACGGAGTTTTCGGAAATGGCTGCCATTGCTTCCAGAAAAGCGTCTGAAAGTTTCGGGCTTGACATTCTTGCAGAAGATATACAGGATTGGAAACCTGATCTCACCCGGTTTGTAGTAATTGCCAGAAAGCAAGACAAGCGAATTCAAACCTGTACACATGACTGTAAAACTTCAATTATTGTCTATCTTGACAGGGACCACCCGGGTGCTCTCTATGAGATGCTGGGGGAACTTGCTACAAGAGGGATCAACCTGACAAGGATTGAATCACGCCCTTCCAAAATGTCCCTGGGAGATTATGTGTTCTACATCGATATGAACGGCAGTACAAAAGATCCCAATGTAAAAGAAGCACTTGATAGCTTGAATCAAAACGTTTATATGTTAAAGAATCTGGGTTCCTACCAGAGTTACATGGAAGAGTGAAATTCAATGACCGGGGCAGAGGATCTTGAACAATTCATTCATCGGCAGGAAAATGCTGTTCGCAAATACCGGCGGTTGTTTAAACTGGCAGAATTTGTCATCCTGACCCTTGCCATTTATACTATCCTGCTTTTGATAAATATGGAAAACGCATTTGGACTGGTAAGAGCACTGGAATTATATGCCGATAAAAGTTATGATGTTGCTTCATTGACAATTTCATTTTCAACTATTGCACTTCTTCTTATTTCAATTGGAATTTCCCTAATAATAACTTTGCTGCTCTATAGAAGAGAAAAAAACACTTCAGTTATCTTACTGGCAGAAGAGAAATATCCGATCCTGAAAGAAAGGCTCAGGACAGCCTACGATAACCGCAATCTGAACAATGTTATAATCAATGATTTGATTTATTCAGTACTGGAAGGTACAAAGGAAATTCATTCATCTGCTTTTCTTGACAGGAAAAAACTCAAGGTCGTATTTATCCTTTTGATTTTCACTATCTCGGCCCTGGGTATAGTTATATATTCGGATTTTCGCACAGACATAACTCCCGAAGGAATGAAAGAAGTAATCGACAACATCCCCGGGATTCCCGGTAATGATAATACCCCTGAAGATTATTTCCCTTCTGATGGAGAAGGAGATGAGGCGGGAAAGGAAAATATTACAGGTGAACCTGTGGTAGTCGTGGTGGAAGGTGAAGAAGTGGACCTGAGTATTCCACCAGGATCGGAATCCGGCTTTACACCTACCGGACAGGAAGATGAAAACCAACCGAAATTCAAACCCTCTTCTTCATACGAAGTCGGACAGATGACTGCTCCGGCTTATCGTGAAGAATTTCCGGAAGGGTATGAGCCAATCATAAAATCATATTTTGAAGAATTAACCAGATAATGTAGCAGGAGTAATTATATGGACAAAAGTTCTCAATCAGGTGAAACGGATATCTACCGTAATACCAGTGATATTTTTACCAATCTTTTCAATGAGATTTCAAAGGTAATTGTAGGACAGAAAGAAACAGTGGAACAGATTATTGTGTCTATCCTGTGTAATGGGCATACACTTGTGGAAAGTAATCCAGGTCTGGGAAAAACCCTTACAATATCCACAATTGCAAAGGTTATGGATCTGACATTCAGTAGAATCCAGTGTACTCCGGATCTGATGCCTGCAGATATTACAGGTACTCATATTATAGAGGAAAGCGGCGGGCACAAGGAATTTAAATTCGAAGCCGGACCTGTTTTTGCCAATATCGTGCTTGCGGACGAAGTAAACAGGGCATCCCCTAAAACCCAGTCAGCTCTGCTTGAAGCAATGCAGGAAAAACAGGTGACTGTTGGGAATGATACATTTATCCTGGACAAACCCTTCCTTCTTCTGGCAACCCAGAATCCCATAGAAATGGAAGGTACATTCCCTCTACCCGAAGCCCAGCTGGACAGGTTCTTGCTCAAGATCCTGCTGGATTACCCCTCTTTTGATGAGGAAAAGGAAATCGTGCGCCGTTACACCATGGTGGACATACCTGAAGTAAACCGGGTTCTCAAGAAAAGTTCGGTGCTGGAACTGCAACGCCTGACCCGGGAAGTACCGATTGCTGAGGACATAAAGGCCTATGCTATCAAAGTCGTCATGACAACACGTAATTGGAAAGAACACCTCGAATACGGTGCTTCCCCACGTGCCTCTATAGGATTGATACTTGCAGCCAAGGGCCGCGCACTTATTCACGGGCGTAATTATGTAAGCAAGGAAGATGTGGATACAATGGCTTATCCAATACTCAGGCATCGTATAATGCTGACATTCGAATCCGAGCGCAGAGGTATTACTCCGGACAAAGTTATTGATGAGATCATCAAAAGAACTGAATGAACTTTCCCAAAAATAACAAAGGGCCTCTTCAATGACTGAAAAAAGACATAGCATTGATGTTAGTTTCCTGAAGGAACTTGACAGGTTTTCCTTTATGGTACGCAAGCGCGTATCCAGTGTGTACGCCGGTAGCCGTCGCTCAATTCACAGCGGAAAGGGACTGGATACCAGAGGATACAGGGAGTATCACTGGGGTGATGAACCAAGGACTATTGACTGGAATGCCTATGCACGTACCGAAAAACTCTATGTAAGGGAATTTGAGGAAAGTAAATCCCTGACAAACCATATCCTGCTGGATGCAAGTAACAGCATGGAATATTCATCAGACGGGCCTACCAAATTCGAATATGGGGCGATGCTTGCTATCGGGTTTGCTTATCTTGTAACAAAAGATAATGACAAATTCGCAATTTCCACATTTGCCACCAATGTTAGCTTCAGTCAGCCAAAACGTGGCAGGAAATACCTGCTCAGAGCTATCGACAGGCTGGCAGAAGCAGAAACCGGTGGCGAGACCTCCATAGAGGAATGCGTGAAACAGTATGAAAAAGCGATACGTTCGCGTTCCCTTGCAATAATAATTTCTGACTTTCTGGATGATCCAAAATCCATTGAATCCGCTATATACAGGCTTTCAATCCATGAACTTATTGTAATACAGGTAATGGATAAAACTGAAAAGGACCTACAAATTGATGGTCTGGCAAAATTGACTGATATGGAAAGTGGTGAAGAATTGCAAACCTATGTCAGCAAGAATTTCCAGAAGAATTATCAGGAATTGCTCAATGAGCATGTCTACAGGATACAGCAAGCCTGTGATCATGTAGGTGCGGATTTTTACCAGTTTTCAAACGATAAACCAATCTTTGAGGCTTTCCTTGAAACACTGAGCAGCAGGAGGCGATGGTAATACCCTTTGATAATACAATGGCCCTTGCCGCTCTTGCAAGTGTGATCCCCTTAATAATAATTTATCTTCTCAGGCCCAAACCTGTCCAGCTCAGTATACCTTCCCTGATGTTCTTAATGCAGGTGGAAAAGCAGAAAAAACGTTTTTCATCGATCAGGAAATTTCTGAAGGACCCACTGTTTCTTATCCAGTTACTTGTACTCATACTGCTTTCCACAGCTGCAGCAGCGCCATTTTACACTTCACAGGAAGAGCTGAGTGATGAACATACTGTAATTGTCATTGACGCCTCCGCAAGTATGCAGGCAGGCAATCGGTTTGATGATGCAACACGCCTGGCTGAAGGATATCTCAGCAAGAAGAACAGTATAATACTGGCCAAAAGCAGTCCGGAAATTGTTGTTGAGAACACTGATTCATCGCAAGCATCCGATGCGCTTGAAAATATCGAGCCCAGCGACACGATAGCTGATATTTCTGGGGCAATGTCCGAAGGTATGAGACTCCTTTCGCAGAGAGGCGGTACAATGGTTGTGCTGTCCGATTTTGCCAGCTGGGAGGGAGAAGATCCGGTATCTACAAAACAGCTTGCCCAGTCCTATGGGATTGACACTGCTTTTGTTGATGTAGGCTCAGCAGTGGGTAATGTGGGAATCATAGATGGTTGGATAGGCATCGAAGATGGTAATTACGTGTATACCTGTGTTGTCAAGAATTATAATGACTTTACCGAAAGGGTTGATGTAGAAATTGAAAACCCGGCTGGTTCAGTAAAGCGCTCTCTTAATGTGGGACCCTCGGATACAGCCCAGTTTCGTGTGAATCCCCTTTCTTCGGGGGTTACATCAATATCAATCGCAGATGAGGATAATTTGCCTGCAGACAATAATGCATATGTTGTAATTCCAACCCAATCGGATACGAAAACTTTGTTTGTTTCGGATGAAGGGAAGTTACCATCAAAAATTGCTCTTTCTACACTGGCGTTTGTGGATATTTCTACGGCCGAGGGCATTCCTTCTTCCACTGATGATTACCGGATAATGGTCATCGGGCTGAAAAACCGCTCCCTTGCATCCAACGAGGTAGAAAGGCTTGACAGTTTCCTGAACAATGGCGGCCGGGTAGTGGTTATAGCCAGCCAGATGCTTGCAGGCGGCAATGCCACAGACCAGTTCCAGAGCATGCTCCCGGTTATACCCGGTGATGTGGCTGAAACACAGAATATCCTGGGTATCGATCTGGAAGTTGTCCAGTCCTCAAGTCTTACCGATGATGTCAAATTCAACGAGATTGCCATGTATAAATATCTCAATGCCACACCGCGCAATGATGCAACCGTTCTGGTTGCAACCGAGCAGGGAGACCCTTTACTTGCCCACTGGTCTGTGGGAGACGGGACACTGGTATATTTCGGCTTCAATGATGAATTGGGTGAGCCGTGGAACAATTTCCACAACCTGCCTGAATACCCGGTGCTCTGGGCACGGCTTACAGCCTGGCTCGGTGGCAGTGGGGATATAAGTGATTATAACCTGGAAACCGGAGATGTCACATCCCTTGCCCGGGAAATGACAGTACAGACACCTACCGGTACAATAACCACCCAGAAGGTATTGTTCGAACAGGTCGGGACATATAATATCGGAGGACGCACCGTGGCGGTCAACCTGTACAGTGACCGTGAATCGGATACTACCAGGCAAGGATCGGAGGTAATGGAACGTGTTTCAGACCAGAACAGGGACAGTCCAGATATCGTCCGCCAGGATAGTTATGAGGCAAAGAACTATCTGGACAATTACCTGATTATACTGGCTATCCTACTGGCAATACTTGAAATCCTGATTATACGCAACCGGGGTGAACTGTGATGCTTTCCTTTGAACAACCCATTATACTTGCATTAATATTACCCGTGCTGGCAGGTGCCCTATACCTTATGCTTAAGGGCGGTAACAAAAAACTGCTCATTTCCAGGGCAATTGTTCTGTCCCTGTTGATAGTGGCCCTTGCTTCCCCCTTTACTCTGGTAAGCCAGGTAACAGAACAGGAAAACCCGCAGCTTGTGATAATCTCGGATGAAACCGATAGTATGCAGCTCTTCGAGGAAGGTGTGGCCGATGAACTCTATGAAAGCCTTACCACCAAAACCCCGACCACCCTTGTCAGGCTGACAGGTGACAAAACCGCTCTGGGAGATGCCATCGTGCAGTATGCCAGCAGTGATAACCAGGTCGTGCTGGTGACTGATGGGAACAATAATTACGGCAAGGACCTTGAAGAAGGACTGGATTTTGCACAAAATATAGGATCCACTGTATATGCAGTTACACCGGAAATTGAATCAAACGATCTCAGTATTCAGGTAAAAGGTGACAAAACCGCAGTAAAAGGGAATGAATACCGGTTTGAAATAATTGTATCCCAGGCTAAAGAAGTACCTGTGGAATATACATTCAACGCCTATGCGGATGATGAATTGATACGCAGTGGCACCTTCACACAGAGCAGCAGACAACGCAGCTATCAAATCCCTTATAGATTCAATGAGCTCGGTGCACATGAGATCAAAATTGAGCTGAGCACACAGGCGGATGAGGCCGATAATATTAATAATAATTTCCTTAAATCGGTCTACGTGGTACCAAAACCCAAAATACAGTACATAACTGATGAACCGGACTCTCCACTATCCAATATCCTGTACAACCTTTATGATACCTCTACCAACTCCAACATTTCTAATCTGGATTCACAAAAAGCTGTGGTAATCGATAATATACCCGCCAATAGAATCTCCGAATCAGATGTATCAATTCTGAAACAATATGTATCCAATGGAGGAGGCGTTGTTGTCACCGGAGGAGAGCGATCTTACGAATATGGTGATTACCTGAATTCTTCAATTGAGGATATCTTACCGGTAACTTCCACACCGACACAATGGAAAGGAGGAAGGGATATTGTCCTTGTACTTGATATTTCTCCTAGTACTGAAAAACACGGCACTCTTCCAGAAATACTGGGTAATGCGATATACCTGGTCCAGAAGGAGGAACTAAGAGGGGCCTATATGGGAGTTATCGCTTTTGGTAAGGAGGGACATGATGTTTCTGGTGGACTGAAGTATCTTGGTACGGCAGGCAACCGGGAATTTCTGGAAGAAGAAATACGCCAATTGCGACCAAGTACCACAAGTGAAACATCGCTCCATCAGGGTCTTGAAGTTGCACAGGAATGGCTTAATACAGAAACCGGGACATTGGATCTGGTGGTAATTTCTGACGGGGGTATAGAAGATTCCTATGAAGAAAGCCTAAACATGGCCAAAGACCTGAAGAAAGATAATGTGAACTTCTATTTTGTTCATATTCGGTCTTCAGCTCCCTCCCAGCAAGATGAGTCAGGTAATGTGTATGCTGAAAAACTTGTTGAAAACGTAGAAGGTACAACCAATAATTACTTCAAATTGGATGCCGGGCAACGGGCCAATATAATCTCAGATGAATCCATTGAACCACCATTAGATGAAAATGAATCCACTTCATCTTACCAGCTTTTCGAATTCAATCCCTCTCATTTCATAACCCGGAATTCAAATGTGAAAGCAAATATAACCGGCTACAATGATGTCACTCCAAAACCCGGAGCTAACAGGCTTGTCGTTGCTTCGAATGGGAAACCTGTTGTAACTACATGGAGATACGGACTTGGAAGAGTTGCTTCGATCACCACAGATAATGGCAAGGATGGAGGCTGGAGTTCACAGATGTATTCCGGTAACAACTCACAGCTGATATCAGCAACCGTAAATTGGGCCATAGCCAACCCACAACCTGAAGAAGGCGCGGTTGTGGAGGCACCGGATACATGGTTCGGGCTACCTGCCACAATCACTCTTACAATGTATGATGAGAAAGTTCCGGAACTTACATACAGGGGTGATGAACTGGAACTGGCTTTTGTTGGGAAAAACACCTATGAAGCCCAGATATTCCCAAAAACAATAGGGATGCATTATGTGAGTGGTTATCCAATTGCTGTGAATTATGCCATTGAGTACAGGGATGTTGGCCTCAATGAAGACTTGCCTTCCCTAATTATCGGAAATGGTGGTAAGGTCTACAGCCAAAAGGAAGCCAGAGCAAATCTCCTCACAGATGCCCGGCAGAACTCTCTTCAGAGTCGCATGGAGCCTGTCAGCTGGAAGATGTATTTTATCCTGGCTGCCCTGTTGCTCTTCCTGGGAGAAGTAATGCTTCGTCGCAGTCTGGAAATAATCGAATCCAGAAAGCAAGAATGAGATTAAGCCTTAATATGGCTTTGAAATTTTTTAACTCTTAAAAAATTTCAGGGTCTTTATCCTATTTCAATCCGGTTGTGTTATATCTGTCCATGACAATGTAAGAATTGTCCGGGATTTGTGCAGCATTGTTCCGGGCTGTATCAGCCGGGTAGGGGGACTACGGCTGATACATGGAGTGGAGGATTAAATGAGAACATGGTTGGGCATCCATGTTCTCAATCTACTTTTGGTTTTTTGCAGGTTAAATATCAACTATTATTCACATCCAACTTCTCAAAAATCCAAAATCTTTAAGTGTCGCAGCAATGTTACTGTATATACAATGACAATATCAAAATTGCCTGTAAGCTATTTTCGGATAAGTATTTCCTACGATGAATTTAATGTCTCTTTGTAATTTTTAACGGGACTATAATATTATATTGATATTTAAAAATCAAGAGAGATTATGCTATATAGACAAACATCCTATTAGTTTATGTGGTGATTGGGAGAAACCTTCTCTCAACATAACCTGACGGGGTGGGACCCGAGCGGGTTTATAATCGTGGGGTACGATAATGGAGGCATAGGAAAGGATACCTATGCCTTCTCTATTAATCCTTACTTTGAGGAATATCTATTTATAAGGTATAACTCCAAAATAGAATTATGAGTTATATCTATCTGATAGGAGCCATAATATTTGAAGTGTTTGGCACCACATGCATGAAATTATCTGATGGTTTTTCAAATATACTACCCTCTGTTGGAATATTCCTATTTTATGGAATCAGCTTTACCTCGTTAACGATTGCATTGAAAGGAATAGACGTAAGCATAGCTTATGCAATCTGGGCCGGAATGGGGACTGCAATGATAACGGTTATTGGAATCCTCTGGTTCAAAGAGCCTGCCACAGCAGTAAAAATGATATCTATAGTGTTTGTAGTAATTGGAGTAGTAGGCCTGAATATAAGTGGAGGAGGACATTAAATCCTCCACTAAAATTATTTATTGGCAACAAACCTGCGATACAGGCGTGCCTGGAAACCATGGTATTTGGAAAAACCTTCAGCATCCTGCTGGTCGATGACCTTGCTGTCAAAGGATACAAGGTCCTCTGAATACAAACCATTGGGTGAAGTCCTGGCCATAATGTAGACATTACCTTTGTACAACTTCACAGTTACAGTACCTGTAACACGCTGCTGTGTGGAATCTATGAAGGCATTCAGGTCTTCATACAGGGGTTCATCAACAAGACCCAGGTAGGCAAGTTCGGACCATTCAGCATCCACCATAGCCTTGAACTTGAGTTCAGAGCGGGTAAGCACAAGTTTTTCCAGATCCCTGTGTGCAGTCAGTAAAACTGTTGCTGCAGGGTGCTCATAATTCTCCCTGGCTTTCAATCCCAGCACACGATCCTCTATCATATCGGTCCTTCCGACACCATGGGACCCGGCGATTTTGTTCATCTTTTCGATAAGAGTTACTCCATCCATTGTCTTACCATCAAGGGACACAGGAACTCCGTTCTCAAAACCGATTTCTATGGTCTGTGCATCCGGGGCCTGCGCCGGGTCCACTGTCCAGTTGTAGATCTCTTCCGGCGGGATATAACCCGGATCTTCCAGTTTGCCACCCTCTATACTGCGGCTCCAGATATTCTCATCGATACTCCAGGGTTTGGAAGATGTTACAGAAACAGGAATACCATGTTGTTTTGCATACTCTATCTCCCATTCACGTGTCAGGTTCATGTCACGCATCGGAGCCACTACTTCCATATCCGTAAGTCTGAACACTGCCTCAAATCTCAACTGGTCATTACCTTTACCGGTACATCCATGGGCAAGCATTGAAGCTCCTTCCTTTTCTGCGATTTCCACGACCTTTTTAGCAATAAGGGGACGTGCAATGGATGTTCCCATTACATATCCTTCATAATCCCCGTTTGCCTTTATGAGAGGGAAAATATAATCATTTACAAATTCTTCCCTGACATCAAGGGTAAAATGCAGATCACTTATATTCTGGGCTTTTTCAGTAGCCTCCTCAACATCTTCCCGCGGCTGGCCTACATCCACCGCTACGGTTATTACTTCATCACAATCGTACTTTTCTTTAAGTAAAGGAACACATATTGATGTGTCCAGACCACCTGAATAAGCCAGTACTGCCTTTTTGACCATTATTAATACCTCAATCTAAAATAAAAAAGAAATAAAATCAGCCGTAAACTTAATTGTTCCGGCGGATCTCTTCATGATATTCGTTAATTGATTTAATCGTGCTGCTGCCCTCAGCCATTGCTTTAATGGCTTCAACTGAAGCACGCGCAGCCTGTATGGTTGTAATGTACGGAACCTTGAAATCCACTGCTGCCCTGCGTATATGGTAACCATCTTTCCTGGATTGGCGGGATGTCGGGGTATTTATGATAAAGGCAACATCGCCTCTCCTGAGCATATCAATGACATTGGGACTGCCTTCATGCACCTTCATGACTGCCTCCATACTGATACCTCTATCGGAAAGATAACGTGCAGTACCTTTTGTACCCATGAGTTCAAGTCCCATTTCCTGCAACCTGCGGGCAATTTCTACAATCGCCTCCTTATCTCGCTCCCTGATGGACAGGAATACTTTTCCATTCAGGGGAAGGAGATTATCAGCACTTAGCTGGGCCTTGAAAAATGCTCTTCCAAAGTCATAATCAATACCCATCACTTCACCGGTACTTTTCATTTCAGGGCCAAGCACAGGATCTGCACCGGGTAATTTGTCAAACGGAAGGAGGACTTCCTTGACAGAATAATGCTTCAGGGAAGGTTCCCTGTCCTGCAGGTAACCAAGATCCTTAAGACTGTGGCCGATGATAACCTGTGCAGCGATCTTTGCCAGAGGAAGCCCGGAAGCTTTTGATACAAAGGGAATCGTACGGCTGGACCTTGGATTTGCCTCCAAGACATAAACCTCGCCATCTTTTGTTGCCATCTGGATGTTTATAAGACCCTTGACCTCAAGCGCCATAGCAATCTTTCTGGTATAATCCCGAACCGTTTCAAGAATGTTCTCAGAGAGATCATAAGGAGGAATCACACAGGCAGAATCACCGGAATGTACTCCTGCTTCTTCGATGTGTTCCATGATAGCACCGATCAGGACATCATTGCCGTCACTCACAGCGTCCACATCGATTTCCACCGCACCCTCAAGGAAATCATCAATAAGGATGGGATGTTCGGGTGATACCCTGACAGCTTCTTTCATATAACGCTCCAGATCTGTGGAATCATAAACAATCTCCATTGCCCTTCCCCCAAGTACATAGGAGGGACGGACAAGGACCGGATAACCAATATCATTTGCAACCTTAAGGGCTTCTTTTTCGGATGTTGCATAACCTGCATCCGGCTGATTGATTTTCATTTTTGCAAGACGCTGGTTGAATTTTTCCCTGTCTTCTGCCACATCCATATTTTCAGGGGAAGTTCCCATTATCTTCGTCTTCAGGTCTGTGCGCCTGGCAAGTTCCTTCTGCAGGGGGATTGCAAGGTTAACCGAAGTCTGGCCTCCGAATTGTACGAGCACCCCATCCGGATTTTCCCTTTCAATGACATTCATTACATCTTCAAGGGTCAGAGGTTCGAAGAACAACTTATCCGAAGTATCATAGTCAGTAGAAACCGTTTCAGGATTGTTATTGATGATATGGGCTTCTATATCTTCTTCACGTATGGCCTGGACTGCATGCACCGTACAGTAATCAAACTCAATTCCCTGCCCGATACGTATGGGACCGGCACCCAGAATCAGGATCTTTTTTTTGTCTGTGGGCTTACATTCACACATCGTTTCATAACATGAATAATAATAAGGAGTTGCTGCAGCAAATTCTGCTGCACATGTATCCACCATCTTGTAAGTGGAAGTGATGGCCCCGTCCCTGCGTATATCATTTATTTCTTCCCGGGTCTTTGAACAACATTTGGCTATTCTGCTGTCAGTAAATCCCATTCTCTTGGCTTTTATAAGGAGATCAATGTCTGTTTCTCCATTTTTGAAAAGTTGTTCTGCAACCTGTGACTCCATATCTGCAATGTTGGCCATTTTTTGCAGGAAGAAACGGTCGATGCCCGTATATTCAGAGATTTGTTCAATGGAGTAACCTTTCTTCAGGGCTTCATAGATAACAAAAAGACGCTCACTTGTCGGCGTTTTGAGTAATGTGACAATCTCCGGATCATCCCTGCCCTTAAACTCAAAATCCATATCGTTGTCCAGGGAACGGATGGCCTTTAGCATGGACTCTTCAATCGTCCTTCCGATGGCCATAACTTCACCAGTACTCTTCATTGCTGTGGTAAGAGTCTTGTCTGCAGTTACGAACTTGTCAAAAGGCCATCTGGGTATCTTTGTAACCACATAGTCAATGGTTGGCTCAAAAGATGCAGGGGTTTTCTTTGTGACATCATTGAGGATTTCATCAAGTGTCATTCCCACAACAATCTTGGCGGTTACGCGGGCAATCGGATAACCGGTCGCCTTGGAGGCAAGAGCCGAGGAACGGGACACACGGGGATTGACCTCCACAACACGATATTCGCCGTCCTTTGTTGCAAACTGGATATTACATCCACCCTCAATACCCAATTCCCGAATTATCTTGATAGCTGCGGTCCTGAGCATCTGGTGCTCTTCATCATTAAGTGTCTGGGAAGGGGTAACTACTATTGATTCACCTGTATGGACACCCATGGGGTCAATGTTTTCCATATTACAGATAACAATGCAGGTATCATTGGAATCACGCATTACTTCATACTCAAATTCTTTCCAGCCCAGGACACTTTCCTCCACGAGTACCTGATTAATGCGGCTCAGCCTTATGCCCCTCTCTACGATCTGCAATAATTCTTCCTTTGTATGGGCAATTCCTCCGCCTGCACCTCCCAGGGTATAGGCCGGGCGGACAATAATGGGAAGACCAAGTTCCTCTATCACTTCTTCTGCTTCCTGCAAAGAGGAAATAGCCTTGCTGCGGGGAACTTTTTCCCCGATGTTTTCCATGGTCTGCTTGAAAAGTTCCCGGTCCTCGGTATTTGTGATTGCATCAAGAGGCGTACCCAGCATCTCTACGCCGTATTTTTCAAGAATACCCAGCTCTGCAAGTTCACTTGTAACATTAAGACCCGTCTGTCCACCCAATCCGGCAATTATACCGTCAGGCCGCTCTTTTTCAATGATTTCACCGATTAGTGGGGCTTCCAGGGGTTCAATGTAAACAGAATCCGCCATTTCAGGATCTGTCATAATAGTTGCCGGATTGGAATTTACAAGTACGACTTCAAATCCTTCTTCCCGCAGGGAGCGGCAGGCCTGACTTCCCGAGAAGTCAAATTCTGCAGCCTGTCCTATCATAATTGGACCGGAACCTATGAGCATTATCTTTTTTATGTCAGTCCTTATTGGCATCATTTATCGCCCCCTGCCATTTTGTAAATTTTGTCAAAGAATTGTTTTTCAGTATCCATTGGTCCAGGATGCGCATCCGGATGATATTGTACACTCAGGATATCAAGGTCCCGGTGTGCCACACCTTCGATCGTGTTGTCATTGGTATTGAGCTCGGTAGTGTAGAGATCGGTTGCCTCAAGAGAATCATTATCAACAGCAAATCCATGGTTCTGGGAAGTAATATGTACAATTGAGCTTGAAAGGTCCTTTACCGGCTGGTTGGCCCCCCGGTGCCCGAATTTGAGTTTGTATGTATCTGCTCCCATAGCCCTTGAAATAACCTGATGACCCAGACATATACCTGCAATGGGTAATTCCGATGCAAAATAGTTCACAGCCTTTGTGGCTTCTATCGCATTCTGTGGATCTCCCGGACCATTGGAAAGGAAAAGAAGATCAGGTTCATAATCACTTATTGCTGAAGCAGGTGTTGATGCAGGGACTACTGTTACATCCATGCCTCTTGCAAGCAGGCTATCCATAATATGGGCTTTCATACCCAGATCAATAAGTACAATATGTTTTTTATCAGAGGTATCAATCTTGCTTTTTACATTATATGCTTCATTACATGTTACTTTGGAAATTAAGTCAATATCTGATATTTTGGGTTGCTCCCTTGCAAGCTGCACGGCTGCTTCGCCGTCATCACTTCCATTAATAAGGGCAGCTCTCATTGTACCATGCTCCCTGTTATTTAGGGTGAGCATCCGGGTGTCAACCCCGGCAATAGCCGGTTTTCCCTCATCTTCCATGAGTCTGTAAATGGTGCGTTTTGAACTGTGATGAAAAGGGTCAGGACATGCTTGTCTGACTACAAGGCCTTCGGCCTTTACACCATCTGATTCAAAACATTCATCGCTGACACCATAATTACCAATAAGGGGATAAGTGAACATAAGGATCTGACCCTTATAGGAAGGATCACTTAGTGCCTCCTCGTAACCGGTATATTGAGTAGTAAAAACGAGTTCTCCGCAAACTGTACCTTCGGCACCAAAACCGGTGCCTGTGACAATTGTCCCATCTTCCAAACCAATTACTGCACTCATCATCGGAACCTGCCTATAAATGTAAAAAGTAGGCTATAAGTATTTCGATGGATGAAAGAAAAGATTCATTCAAAGTACAAGTAGTTACAAATATAAATTACACTTTCCTGAAAATTAATCTGGCTATCAGGAATAAAACTATGCCAAGTACAAGCCCTCCGGCAAACAAAGCAAGATTATTACTTATCTTGCCTAATAGTCCAATAGAGCCTTCATCCATATCCTGATTGTTTTCGGAGGTTAATACAACATCCTCATTCTCCGTTACATTTACATTAGTATCTTCTACATTAATACCGGAAATCTCATCTGTGCCTTCAGGATTTTCCATTTCCAACATCCAGAGATCAAAGGTTCCATTTGCTTTGGTTCCAAAGACTATTTTTTTACCGTAAGGGCTTACGGCAGGAGAAAATTCAACTTTCCTGTTGTCGGTAAGTGATTGTCTCTCATCATCCTCAGTATCAATCAACCATAGATTGGTTTCTCCTCCCTGATCAGAAACAAAGACTATCTTTTCACCTGATGGCAGGAAAAAAGGATCGACATCATTGGAATTACCATGGGTAAGTTGCCAGGATGTATCAAGTTCTACATCTGTCAGCCATAAATTACCCTTTAAAGAGTAAATTATTTCGCTCCCATCAGGAGACCAGGAAGGCTTACCTTCATCTTCTGAAGTAAAAGTCAACTGCCTATGTGATTTGTTTGTTATATCCATTACCCAGATGTCATAATTACCCGCAATATTGGATCGATATGCAAGCATTGAACCATCCGGACTTATTGAAGGTGAGCGGCGGTCTGCACCATCAGTTAATTGTGTAATATTGGATCCGTTGGCATTCATCTTAAAGAGATTGATGTAGGTAGAAGAACGCGGTTTTCGGGATTCTGACGCGAAATAAATTTCCTTCCCATCTGCAGAAAAACAGGGATCACCGTCCCATTTCATTCCATCATAAATAATATGTGGATTACTACCATCTACATCCATAATCCCGATTGCCTGACCATTCATGTAAGTAATCTGCTTTCCATCCGGACTCCATGCAGGATAATGATAGTCACTGCTATAATCATCAGTGAGAGGATATATATCCGCAACCTCTATTCCGGCAAATACCGGTGTTGCGGAAAAAATGATAAGGACCAGGCAAAAAAAAGCCATTAGTCCTGTTTTCAGCATTTTCATCACTCTTATTAACTATTTATGTGTTCTTCAATCTTTTGCTTCAGGATGTTACTTACAACCTTACCATCAACTTTTCCACGGAACTGGCCCATGACAATCCCCATGAGAGGGCCAACAGCTCCCAATCCCTTTTCATTGACAAAATCAGCCCTTTCCCTGACAAGATTGACTGCAAAGGATTCTATTTCAGAAGTATCTATACCTGAAAAACCAAGTTCTTTCAAGGCTTCATCTATACTTAAATCCGGTTTTTCAGCAAGCAGGCGCAGTAATTCATCAATACCTTCCTTGGCAATTTTGCCTTCTCCTATGGCATCAAACAAGGCAATAAAGTGATCATCCTGTAGTTTTTCGACATCAATCCCGTCCCTGCGAAGTTCAGGCAACCTGCCTGTAAAAGTACGGGCAACCAGAGTAGCACCTATTGAACCATTTAAAGAAAATCTATCCATGATTTTTTCAAAAAGGAGCAGATACTTTGAGTAAACGATTTTTTCAGCAAGTTCATCGTTTAAATTGTATTCTTCTGTGAACCGTTTACTTTTATCGATAAGAAGTTCAGGGGTTTCAACGGATTCAAAGTAAGAAGAGGATATATCAATTACGGGAACATCTGTCTCGGGATACATACGTGAAGCACCCGGCAGTGGTCTCATGTATGCAGTATTTCCATCAGGCAGAGCCCGTCTGGTTTCCTCGGGTACAAATTCCAGGGCTTCGCGAGCCCTTATAAGTACACTTTCCATCGCACCGTGTGCCTTTTTGTAAGAATCGGCAACCAGTACAACTGCATCCCCATCAGCAGCTCCCACAGATGTTCTCAGGGATTCCACTTCATCTGCAGTGATGCCATATTTCGGGAGTTCGTCGGTATGGAAAATTCCACCCACACCGGAAGGTTTTGCCCTGTCTGAAAACTCCGTGCCAAGCCTTCTTCCAGGCTGCACTTCTTCTCCTATGATACCATCAAAACCGATTAACCTGATAGCAAGGACTTTTCCTTTTTTAAGTGCACGTTTGATAACCTTGGATTCGGTTTTCTTGAAAACATCAGTTACATCAAATATTTCATTATGTACGCCCGCAGACCTCTGTTGCAGCATTTCACGGATACGTAACAGGTTAACCTGTCTTTCGACTTCAAGTTCGACAATGGCTTCGATCATATCCAGGGCCTGTACACCCTTAACCTCGATCCTTGCACCTTCAGCAATTGAGATATTCACATCCTGGCGGATGGTCCCCTGTCCCCTTTTGACCTTCCCGGTAGAACGCAACAACATACCTATAATCCGGGCTGTTTCCCTGGCATGGGCAGGGGTTATTATATCGGGAGCAGTCCCGATTTCCACAAGAGGGATTCCCAGCCTGTCAAGGGAATAAACAATGCTATCCTTTTTATCCTCAATCTTCTGGGCAGATTCTTCTTCAATACACAGTACATCAACACCCACCTCATTCAGACTTGTGGGTATCGTTCCGTCATTTGCAAGGAAAGCAGTACGTTGAAAACCGGTTGTGTTGGAACCATCAACAACTATTTTACGCATTACATGAAGTTGCTCCACTGGTCGCATGTTCATCAGTTTTGCAACCACAAGGGCAATGTCCAGGGCCTCGGTATTCAGTTTGCGGGGTGGTTCCTCATCATATTCTACAAGACAGGTAGTATCATAGCCCTTGTAAACATACTTACGGTTGACCTTTGTCTGTTCCACAGCCGCACGGTCTTTTTCACCCATTTCACTTTCAGTGGCCCTCAAATACCTGTAGAATTCTACATTGGACTCTTCAGTATCACGCAATGTAGTCGGGCACCTGCAAAACAGTTTTTCTTTTGAATCAAGCTGCTGGTGGATCTCCAGTCCGCACTTCAGGCCAAGTTCCCTGTAATAATCATCATTGTTCATATGGATATCACCAAGATCTGCTAAACAAGAACATGTAAAGGTATAAAGTAGTTATTTTTCGATATCTGAGATTTGCTCTGTACCTTCTTTTCTTTTTTCCCATTTGCGCCTTAATTTCACATCTTTAAGGGTAGGGCGCAGCTTTTCCATTTTCTCTTTTACCTTTTCCTGCAATTTTTCATCAATTTCCGGGAATTCGATATCAATGTGCTCTTTTGCCTTTTCTTCAGGCATTTCCAGGACTCTTGAGGTATCCGGTCTTTTACGTTTGCCGCTTACCAGCGCATCAATAGCATCTTCCCATTGTTTTGACCAGGGGGTATCGGGTATTGGAGAATGGCACACACTATCTCTTTTAACTTCCATTACATTATCAGGACAGGCTTTCTCGCAGGCACCACAGAAAGTACAGAGATCATCCCTGGCGGCTATTTTCTGCCCGCTTTCGGGAATATACCAGAGATGGGAAGGGCAGACATTGAAGCAGGCATGGCAACCGGTAGGATCACATTTGTTTATGTTTGCATCGATAAGCTTTAACTCACCCTCAAAAGGTTTGGTAATATCCACTGCATCATAGGGACAAACAATATCGCACCAACCGCATACCGTGCATTTCTCCGGATCAATCCGGGCACCACCCTCTATTACGGGTGCTTCCCCGCGTCTTGTCCCCTTCACCTCGATAGCATCTTCCGGACAGAGGTCTGCACACAAGACACAGTAATCACACTGGTCCTCATCCACAAGTAGCTGCTCAAAAGGCATGGGATCGACCGCCCCCGGTTCCTTTTCAAGCAGCATGAAAGCATCACAAAAACGTGCACAAAGGCCACAAAGTGTACACTTATCCTCATCAATGATGATCTCGCCTTCTTCACCCTCTTTAAACGGGGCGAGTTCCTCCTTGGTCTGCATTTCAATTTCGAGATCAATTGCATCTTCGGGACAGGTTACTTCACAAAGCAGACACGGAAGACATTTTTCATTTATCGTTGCCTTTCCTTCCAAAACAGGGAACAGGTCATCTTCCGGGAAATCACCTTCTGCAGACATCCGAAATGCATTTACCGGACAGAAGTTGGCACACATGGAGCAGAATGTGCATTTATCAAGATCCAGCATTACAGGAGGGGCATCCATTCCAGTTGCGATCTCATGTATAGGGCCGGCTTCAAGGGCCTCAGTGGGACATATCCTGACACAAAGACCACAACCAATACACCTTTTGTAATCGTAATCAAGTGTTCTGGTACCCTTATCGGTTTTTTGCCGATACAATATGTGACTGTCTTCCACATCCATTTCCTTTTCCACGGAAAGAGATTGTTCTACAGCACATTCTTCTTCCAGCTCCTCACTCATCTGTCAGCCCCCTCTAGTTCAGAGCCGATTGGACCGATTACTTTCAGGTAATCAACAAAATCTTCAATTATATTGGCAAATTTTTCCCCTTCTGCAGCTGATATCCATTCAACACGCAACCTGCCGGAATCAAAACCTGATTCCGTAAGAACCTCTCCCAGATTTTCCATCCGAGTTTGTGCATGATAGTTACCATTCACATAATGACATTCCCCGAGACGACAACCAGCAACAAGTACGCCGTCTGCACCCATGTCGAAGGCCTCCATCACAAAATCAGGATCTACACGGCCCGCACACATTACCTTTATAATTCTTACATTGGTGGGATACTGGATTCGGGATGTTCCGGCAAGGTCTGCTGAAGCATAACTGCACCAGTTGCACAGAAATGCAACAATCAGGGGAAACTCATCTTTTACTTCCAGAGCTGCCTTTATCTGTGCCCTTACCTGTTCGTCGGTATGCTGATGCATTGAGATAGCATCCACCGGACAGGCTGCACTGCAGGTACCACAACCATGGCAGGAAACCTCATCAACAAATGCCTTGCCATTTTCGATTTTGATTGTACCGTAATCACAAACATCAGCACAGATACCGCATCCGATACAGGTATCAGAATCCACATGAGCGCTTGAGGGCTCCGTGCGAAGCTCACCAGGTTGAAGCAGTCTCATAGCCCGGGATGCAGCCGCACTACCCTGTGCAATGGAAACCTGAATTTCTTTGGGTCCTGAGGCACAGCCTGCAAGGAAAACACCGTTGATATGTGAATCCACCGGTTTCATCTTGGGATGGGACACAGCAAAGAACCTGTCAGGCCGGCTTGCCATTTTCAGCATACTCCCAATTGGTTTTGCGGACGTGTCAGCTTCCATGCCGGTGGATAATATGACAAGATCGTACTGTTTTTCTTCTATTCTGGATTCCAGGGTATTCTCATACCGCAGGGAAAGAGAACCATCGTGTTCCTGCACAATCTCAGCTACTCGGCCCCGTACGAAATCTACCCCCATCGCCTGGGTCTTGGTGTAATATTCTTCGTACATCTCTCCTGAGGCACGTATGTCAATATAGTGAATAGTTATTCGAATCTCCGGATAGCGCTCTTTTAGCAACTGGGCATTTTTCATTGCTGACATGCAACAAACCCGGGAACAATAGGGATTTCCCACAGATTCATCCCGCGAACCAACACATTGTATAAATGCCACTTCCTCTGCAACCTCACCTGTTGAAGGACAGGTAACCCTGCCCCTGGTGGGTCCTGAAGCATTCAGTAGCCGCTCAAGTTCCATATTTGTCATGACATCGGGATATATGCCATACCCGTACTCCTCTTTCCTGGATGCATCAAACAAGCGATATCCTGTGGCGATAATTATTGCTCCAACATTCAGCTGGAATCGGGTGGTCTGCTGCTCAAATTCCACTGCATCTGCAGGACATGCCTGCGCACAGAGGCCACAGCCAACACAATAATCACTATCAATATATGCAACCTGTGGAACAGCTTGCGGAATAGGAATATTGATTGCCCGGGTTTTACCAAGTCCACTATCAAACCGGGAAGGAATTTCCACAGGACATACCCTTGAACATTCATCCACACAACCCTTGCATTTTTCTTCGGATACATATCGGGGCTGAGTGGTACCGGTAATCTCAAAGTTACCGACCGAACCTTCAATTGCAGTAATTTCAGAAAGGGTGTGAAGTTCGATGTCAGGATGGTTAACAACTTCGGTCATCTTTGGGGCAAGGACACAGATGGAACAGTCATTTGTAGGAAATACTTCATTCAACAGAGCCATCTTTCCACCAATCGTGGGCTCTTTTTCAATCATATGAACTTTATAGCCCGTATCTGCAAGATCCAGAGCTGCTTCAATACCTGCCACGCCCCCACCTATTACAAGTACCTCCTTACTAACAGGTGTACTCTGGATCTTGAGGGGTTTCAGAAACTTTAGTTTTGCCACACCCATCTTGATAAGATCAAACGCTTTCTGGGTGGCCATTCTTGGATTATCCATATGCACCCAGGAACACTGTTCCCTGATGTTAACTATCTCAAGAAGGAATGGATTGATACCTGATTTTTCCAGTACTTTCCTGAAAGTAGTTTCATGAAGTTTAGGAGTACAGGCTGCAACAAGCACACGTTCAACATTATGTTCTTCAATATCATTTGCAATCTTTTCTTGCCCGGAATCCGAACACATGAACTGGATATCTGATGCGATCACAACATCATCCAGGGATTCTACCTGTTTTAGAAGAGCTTCAATATCGACTACACCTGCAATATTGAGCCCGCAGTGACAAATGTATACTCCTATTCTCATAAAAGTGCCCCTTTGTGGCTCTCTGATTTCATCTTAGACATGATATACCTTTGGATATAAAAAACGGTCGTGTGGATTGTGTGAACACTGTGCACAAAAGAAATAATATAGAAGGAGAATATAACTAAACCATTGAAAGGTGATCAATGATGGGACTGGGAAATTTTATCAAAGGACTTTTCGGCAAAGGCGCACCCTCAATGTCAACGTCAGAGCCTGTTACAGAAGCTATAAATACAAATCTCTATAAAGTTAATTCCCTGGCTTTTGAGCAGGAAGTTGTGAAAGCAGAAACTCCTGTAGTTGTCGATTGTTTTGCAAAATGGTGTGCACCCTGTAAGAAAATGGCCCCTGTGTTCGAAGAAGTCGCTGCCGAATATGAGAACCAGGTCAAATTTGTAATAATTGACCTCGATCAATCAAAGGATATTGCCAAACAATACCATGTAGTTGGAATCCCGACACTTTTGCTCTTTGACAGTGGGGAAGTAAAAGAAAAACTGGTAGGCAATACCACAAAAGATAAACTTAGAGCATCAATCGAAGAGGTATTCAAAATCAAATCTGAATGATTAAGGTGAAAAAACTATGGTCAGTCAAGAAGACAAAGCAAAAACAAAAAACTGGGTTACTAAATATGCTCAAAAGAAAGGATACAAACTAAACCCCGATCCTGAAATGCTGGATCTGGTAATTGAGGGGCTGGCGAACAACAAAATAAAGTACGGCAAAGGTTACTGTCCCTGCAGAATACCTTCAGGGGATAAGAAGGAAGACAGGAAAATAATATGTCCCTGCATCTACCATAAGGATGAAATTGCAGTTGATGGTTCATGTCACTGTGATCTGTTCTTCCAAAACGAAGACAATGGTATAAAAGAAGAGCAACAAAATGATTCAGAAGACTAAGATTTCCTTTTGTCCTCCAGAGTGGTGAAACAATGGCCAATGCGATGGAGATATACCAGCTTCTCCCGAAGACTAACTGCAAGAAATGTGGCAAATCCTCATGTATGGCCTTTGCTGCAGCCTTGCTTTCCAGGGAGAATAAACTTGATGAATGTACTCCGATGCTGGAAGAGGAAAAATACAGTGAAAATTACACAAAACTTAAAGGTCTGATTTCACCTGCAGAAGAGGCGTCAGAAACCGGCATGATTGTACATGAGGAGCTATGCATAGGTTGTGGCAATTGTGTTGTCGCCTGTCCTGTAAATGTCGCAGAAGACCCAAAAGGTGCAGGTAGTGGAAACGCACCTACTAACGAAAGGGTAATCCTGAAAGTTGAAGACGGTGTTGTACGTCTATCCAATGTGGAAGATTGCCGCAGATTCGGAGAGAATAAAATACTTTGTAGCGGTTGCATAGTTACCTGCCCCACAAAAGCAATTGAATTTGTCTGATTTTAGGAGGGAGCCTTTGGAAAGAGAATACCATGTTTGTACAGGATGCGCTCTTTTGTGTGACGATATAGAACTGAGGGAAGAAGAAAACAAGACCATTATAGATAGTGCCTGTCGCAAAGGGGTTGCGTGGATAAAAAATTGCCAGCATCCTCTAGAGTGTACTGTGGATGCAAAAGATGCCACATCTCAGGATGCAATTGAAAAGGCAGCTGAAATTCTGAAAAGTGCCAAAAATCCCCTCATATTTGGTATGGGAAATTCGAGTCTTAAAGCCCAGGAAAAAGCCATTGAACTGGCAAAAAAATCCAATGCCTGCATTGATGACACCTCATCGTTCTGCCAGGGTCCTTTTGTTGAAGCAATTCTCAATGATAAAATCAAAAGTTGTACACTGGATGAAGTAAGGGACAAGGCTGATGTAATTGTATACTGGGGATGTGATCCTTCAAATTCCCATCCCAGACATCTTTCTAAATATTCTTATTTTCCCAGGGGAAGAATGCGCCAGAGGGGGTGGGAAGAAGACAGGACGGCAATAGCAATTGATGTACGCAAATCGGATACAGCAATAATATGTGAAGATAATTTTTACCGGATTCCTCCAAAAGCAGACGCCGAATTTGCCCGGGCTCTGACAGAAGCCCTATCAGGAAAAGTACCGAAAGTAACCTTTGGTATGAAACCAAAAGAAATTCTTGAACTTGCAAACGTGCTGAAAAAAGCAGAATTCGGTGTGATATTTGCAGGATTGGGGCTGGTTTATTCCATGCACGACCTATCACCCATGGAAGATCTTCTGGAAGCCCTGAACAAGAAGACAGACTTCCATTTGATGCCTATGGTCGGGCAGTATAACATGCGTGGCTTCAACCATACCCTGTTTGACCAAACAGGCTATATTAACAGGGTAAGTTTTGATGGGGAAGATATAGGTCATGGGCCCCAATACTCAGTTGTGGAGGTATTGAAAGAGAAAAGAGTAGACGCTGCCCTTATCATCGGTTCAGACCCCCTTTCCAGCCTGCCCGGGAGTATAGCTGCAAATCTCAAAGAAATCCCAACCATTGTAATTGACCCCTGTAAGACCTTCACTTCCCAGATTGCAAATGTGACAATCCCGTCGGCCGTTACTGGTGTGGAATGTAAAGGGGAAGCAATTCGGATGGATGGGGTCAAAGTCGAACTAACACAAATGAGAAAATCGGATAAAATGGCCGATGCAGATATCATTGAAAAAATAATGGAGGCCATATGATGGGTTTTGATCAGTTCCTTTCATCTCCTGAAATGGAAATCCTCATTATCACTCATCGTGATATCTTCCAGAGTGCAGCAAATAGTGATAGCCGTTTCTCAGATGATTATGCAAACCTTACAGCAATAATCCGGCTTGATAAACAGGACATGAAAAAAGCTGGACTGAAGGAAGGAAATCTTGTAACTATTGAAAATAGTGCAGGGAAAGTAGTTGTAAAAGCCCTCCAATCCACCTATGAAGAACCACATCCTGGCACCGCTTATATGGTAAACGGACCCTGGGTAAATGCACTTGTATCTGCTGAAACAAGCGGTACGGGAGTACCTGCATTCAAATATATAGAAGCAAAAATGAAAAAATCAAAGGAAAGTTCAATTACTTCCTTTGAATAATTCAAACCAGTTCCCGGGGCTGTTTATGTTCCGGTAACACCGGCAGGGGCATTGTATTTATAAGGACAGGGGATTCCACTTCCTTTGCCCTTTCAAGCAGCATTTCCTTACCCTTTTGTGTTAATGCAAAAAGCGGTACTGCCGTGCCTACCTGTGCAAGGGGTTTAATTAATTCCCGTATCTGGCGGGAAGCACACCCTGTCGTAATGTCCACATGCTGGAAAAGTTCCATTGCTTCCTCTTTTCCCAGACCTGTGGTATGTGCCGCAACGATAAGCAGGTCCAATTCACCTTCAGCTTCAAGTTGTCTCAGGCGTGCTGCATTTTCGGAATGGACCACAGTGACTGCAATTCTCCTGTAGCCCAGTTTAGCTGCTTTCAGCACACCACCCTCCGGGTTTATTTCAGCAGTTGATGGATCCAGTACAATTCCGCCCTTTTCTGCTATACCATTAATTACAGCATCAATGGGTTCTGTTTCAATCAGTCCTGAGATACGGGCACCCATTCCCTGTACAAGTTTAGGGTTGTTTGTGATCACAGTGCCCGCTCCATCGCACACGGTGACAGTAGTATCAAGCATATCCCGATTCAGGCCGGTCATCATGACTTCAGAAGCACCGAATCCTACGAATACATCCTGCTCCAGTTTCCTTTCGGATGTGAAAAGACCAAAATCCTTTATCCGATATTCCATATTTTTCCGCGCAGCTTCTGGAGTAATTTCCTTGATTCCATGCACCTTATCAAAAATGGGACACCATTTCACGGTAGGTTCCCCAACCTCGATAACTTTGCCATTCTTTACAACAATCCGGGTCTTTCCCAACAATTCCATTACATGTGGCATATGTTTAAACATCCTTTTAGAGTGCTTCACGATGATCGACTACACGTTTTGCTTTTCCGGTGGTGCGAGGAATAGTACCTTTTTCCGCAAGATCAACATTGGTGCGTATATTCAGTACACTTTTAAGTTCATTTTCGACATGTTTTTTAACAGCAGCCAGATCTTTCAGTTCCCCTGTAAAAGCATTATCGGATAGTTCCACCCTGACAGTAATTTCATCCATTTTATGTGCATTACGTTTGAGCAGTATCTGGAATTGATCGGTAATCTCATTAATACCCACAAGCACATCCTCAATCTGGGATGGGAACACATTAATCCCGCGTACGATTAACATATCATCTGCCCGGCCCATTATACGGGAAATTCGGGTGCTTGTTCTTCCGCATGCACATTCGGATTCAAGCAGTCGGGTAATATCACCTGTATGATAGCGTATTACAGGAAAGGCTTCCTTGGTGAGGGATGTCAGGACAAGTTCACCTTTTTCCCCCTCGGACACCTGTTCCCCATTTAAATCCAGTACCTCTACAAGGAAATGGTCATCCCATATATGTAACCCATCCTGCTCTTCACACTCAAAAGCAACCCCGGGACCGATAAGTTCAGATAGACCATAGGAATCATAAGCCTTCATTCCAAAGACATCCTCAATATCTTTTCGTGTGTTGGATGACCAGGGTTCTCCTCCAAAGGTGCCTATACGTAATGAAAGTTTATCCAGAATATCCATCTCTTCTGCGGTTTCAGCAAGATAAAGAGCATAAGAAGGAGTACAATTAATTGCAGTTACTCCAAAATCCTGCATCATTTCAAGTTGCCTGGCAGTATTGCCGGTACCCGCAGGGACGGTCATTGCACCAAGTCTTTCAGCACCGTTATGGAAGCCAAGCCCTCCGGTGAAAAGTCCATAATTCAGGGAATTCTGGAAAACATCATCCGGTCCAACTCCTACCATTTTGAGATCACGGGCCATCATGTCTGCCCATGTACGAATATCATTTTCTGTATATCCGACAACCGTGGGTTTTCCACTGGTTCCAGAGGATGCATGAATACGGACTACATCTTTGTTAGGAGTTGCGAAAAGTCCGAAAGGATAGTTGGCACGGAGATCGGATTTTTTTGTGATGGGAAGATTTGTGATATCATCAACTGTATTGATATTTTCAGGGCAGACATCAAGTGCTTTAAATTTGTCTTTGTAGAAAGGAACGTTTCCATAGACGTTTGCAGCCGTTTTTTTTAGTCGTTTTAACTGTAATTGGCGCATTTCATCTTTTTGCATGGTTTCATATTCTGGCTGCCAGTATTTCATCACAGGATCACCTTTTCGTTTTTGATTGGATTCAATATTTATAAAGATTTACCATGTAAAATTTGCAAATTTAACGGTATTATGATACTGGTAATTTTCTTTTATGAATTCAGTTATATAAATCAAATAAGAAAGGAGAAAAATGTTACAGAGAATTACATGATGGCAGCCTGTGAACCTATTCTTTGGGCACTCCTTATCCAATCAGGTAATCTATGTGTGAATTTCCTGCAGACTTCATCCAATCTGCTTAATTAGATAAACATTTTGTACTCCGGAAATCTATAAAGATATATTCCCTTTAATAGATAACCCATAAAGATATCCGGATCATGTCATGAAAGAAAACCAGCACTCTATTGACAGACAACTCTACATCCTGTCTTTTTCCAAGGTATTTAAAGATCTGGCAACAGGTATGCTACTGTTTTTTATACCTCTATATGCGGCCCGGCTTGATGCAGGAATAATAGCAGAGATGCCTGCAGTACTGAAAGCCGGGATTGCAACTGCAGCTTTTGGAATTGCAAATTCAATATCCCAGCCTTTTATGGGCCGCTTGAGTGACCGACTCAACAGGAGAAAGGATTTTCTTGTTGTGGGATATGTCATTTATACCCTTCTCTGTTTATCCTATCCCTATACTTCCTCACTTGAGAGCCTGACAGTACTGCGTGTTATACAGGGAATTGCCATTGGAGCTACAGTTCCTGCGATTGTAGCAATGGTTACCCACCTTTCCACTTCATCTGTAAGGGGCCAGGCAATCGGGATATACTCAAGCCTGAGGGGTTTTGCTTTCGGGATAGGTTCCATCATCGCCGGAGGAATACTGGCGATATCAAACTTTGATGTTGGATTCTATATATGTGGATTTCTTGTACTTGCAACTTTGTTATTGGTACAATTTTTCGTAAAAGAAACAGCACCCCCACCACAACCCGAAGAACCAAAAACGGCGGACCATGCAAACCAGAAGGAGTACTATGTCCTTGCAGTTGCAATTTTCATGATGATGGTGGGAATTACCATCGTCCTTTCCCTTCTACCGGCCTACCAGCAGAGGCTTCAGACAGGGGAGTTTTTCCTCAGCCTGGCAGTTTCAGCCTATGTAATATCCCGTATTGTTTTCCAGACACCAATGGGAATTCTGTCCGATCGCATAGAACGCAAATGGATAATTATCTCAGGTATTGCAGTAAATGCCCTGATTGTTGTCGGATTGGGACATGTAATACATATTGAAGAGCTAATAATACTGCGAATAATGCAGGGAATCTCAATGGCCGCAGTCGAAACGCCCTTGATGGCTTTGGCAGTGGATATGACAGGCGGGCATTCAACAGGCAGTCGGATAAGCGTAATAACAGGTGCACAGGCGGCAGGTATGGCAACCGGACCCCTGTTTGGAGGAATACTGGCCGGCTATGTATCCTTCGAAACACCATTCCATATATGTGCGATATTGATATTGGCTTCGGGGGTTTTAATACTGAAAGGGGTCCATACAGAAAACATTAGAGAAAGGACGCCATAATAAACTAATTTTCCACATAGCCTTATATAATCAGACAAACAAAGTTATAGACATATCTAATATACTGGAGGAAAAGTAAATGGTATTAGAACAAATATGGGGAATCGTGACCTTACTGGCTACCATATGGGTAATATACGATGTATTTACCAATAATAGAAGACTTAGTACCATGATGAAAGTCATATGGGTAGTAGCTGCATTGTTGTTTGGTGTACTTGGAGCTATAGCTTACTATTTCATTGGCAAAAAACGATGATTATCAGATAATATCGCTTACTTGCTAAAATGATATTTTCATTATTAATTATTCTTAAAAAACTATATTTAGTTGAAAGGATGTGTACCGTTCAGGGTTCATCAACATGGTATGGATTAAAGTAAAAGAGGGTAAATACCTGGCTTCTGACAAGATCAGGACAATATATAAAAAAGTAGAAGGAAGCAATGCACGATTCCTGAGAATATATTGCGACCAGACAATAATATATACAAATGATTTGCACAGGGTGGTTAAAAGCAAAAAAATTCCTGAAGATGTCCTTCTGGATCCCGAGTATTACAAAAAATGCCAGGATGCGGATAAATTGATACAGCTGTTACTTCAGGAAATAGAAGATGCCAAAAAAAGCGGTGATCTGATAATGGATTTGCAAACTATCCTGAAAAAGTATGATTATATCTGATTTTCAGATGGCAAACATCTTGCTATCTCTTTTTTAGGCAGATTTGTTACTTTTGGCATTCTTTGAGCGTACATTGATCATCTCCACTACAAAGGTTACTGCTATGAATGAAAAATATACCCAGAGCAAAAATCCAATTATGGAACCTATGGCTCCGTAAACTGTGGTTATATTGCCATAAGACAGGTAAAAGGCTAAAAAATACTTGGCTATTGTAATCAGTAATACCGTAAAAAGTGAACCCTCCAGTACATATCTCATGCCGATTCTGGCCTCAGGCAACACTCTGTAAATATATATGAATAACACCAGGAGGATGAGGAAATTCGAAAACGAACTGGCATATTGTATGATTTTCAGGTTAAAAGGGACCAGCTCATTCAGTAAACCATATCCCATCAGGAAAAATGCTTCAACGAATGTGTTCAATACCAGCAAAAAACCAACCACAAATACTCCTATCACAGACGCAAAACTTTTTTTCAGGAAATGATGCAACCAGTCAGATTCAGGACCGGGGAAACCCCACATATTATCAATTATCTTCTTGAACTGCCTGAAAAGGTTACCACCGGCCCATACGAGGAGAAGGAAACTTATAGCTGCCCCGGCGGTAAGGGATGCAATATCGGGTATCTGGTAAAGGAGACCTTCCACCAGATATATCAATGTCTCTCCTGCTACCAGATCGATGTAGCCGATTATGGCAGACTCCAGATGACGTGCCTTCAATAAATAACTCCCTACGGACACGGAGAACAAGAGTATAGCAGGCAGGCTTAGGATAAGATAGAATGAAAGAGCCGCACTGCTGGTTATACCGTCATCTTCATTCCACTGCATCAGTGTTTCCCTAAAAAGGCCGGATAGCACTTTCATTAATACCAAATTGGTTTACTGACGTATATATTTCGTTGTCCTGTATCCAAAAGACAATTTCAACAAGAACTATGTGTTATGAAAAATCGTAAATATAATTTTATTGTAATCTATATATTTATTTATATCTTGTCAGTTTATATCATTATGGTGCGATATGAGCTGAATCCATTGAGTAATGGATTACCTTCTACAGCTCAATAGAAGTAAAGGTGGTATGAGATTATGAAACCAAAATTCAATTACTTATTGCATTCATTGTCCTTATGACAATGTCCGTAGGCGGTGTTCTTGCCGGAGATGACTGCCAGAAAACGGTTACACTTTATGCAGGACAACATATAGACGTAGGAATAGTAAACCTGTCGGAAATATGTGTAGATAACCAGCCGACCCTCAGAATAACCTATGAAGTGGACGAATCCTGGAGAATAACAGAAACTCATCCGGACGTAGCCAATAATCCGGTGTCATTTGCCGCATTTACAGCAGCCTGAATTGTTGTATAATTTCCGCTACCACTGTCATCCACAGTAATTTCAACCGCCATTGCTGCTGATGAAAGTAATGCCAGTGCTATCATGCTGACAGGCAAATGTTTGGTATGCATACCTTTATCCCCAATTGAGACTTGTATTCAACCGTTTTTATCCTTGATGTAGTATACAGTCGTATATATGTATAAATCTTCTGAACCACAGGTACTAACCAATGGTACGCAACAAGTGAACTACACCACGCTTACGCATGGTGATTCCTGCTTCATTCTTTGAACTTATGTTCACAAGTCCACAGGCTCTCCCCGTAGTTCCTACGGTGCTTCAAATACCTATCAAATTCTGTTTATTTAAAGCAAACTTCTTAATATTAATTGCAGCATTGACATCTCTGTCATGGGTTTCACCACAATCAGGACATTGCCATTTACGGTCTGCAAGTGTAATGTCTTTGTTATGATACCCACAGACATTGCATATTTTCGTGGATGGTTCAAATTGTCCAATTCTCAATATGCTTTTGCCATACCATTCTGCTTTATATTCCAATTTAGTTACAAAAGAACTCCATGATACATCAGAGATAGATTGGGCAAGACAATGATTCTTTAACATGCCATTAACATTCAATGTTTCCAGTGCAATTGCTTGGTTTTCGCTAATTAATCTGGAACTCAACTTGTGCTGAAAATCATTTCTCTGATTTGCTATTTTCTCATGAAGTTTGGCTATCTGCTGTTTTGCTTTACCTCTATTTTTTGAACCTCTTTGTTTTCGTGAGAGACGCTTTTGTAATACCTTCAGTCTTTTTATTGAATTATTTAGATATTTGGGATTGTCTATTTTTTCACCATTAGACATGATGGCAAAATCTTTGATTCCAACATCAATACCAACCGCACTATTTTCATTAAAATCCTGTTTATCAGGTAATTCTTTACCATCATCTACAAGAATGCTGATGAAATATTTACCAGACGGTATCTTTGATACTGTTGCGGTTTTACATTTTCCATCAAAGTGCCTGTGTAATATTGTTTTAATCCATCCAATTTTGGGAAGTTTGACTTTATTCGTCTCAAAATCCACTTTATAATATTGTGGAACAGAAAATGACTGTACTGGATTTTTCTTTGATTTAAATTTGGGAAAACCTTTTTTCTCACGGAAAAACCTGGTAAAAGCATTCTCCAGATTAAGAGTAGCTCCACGCAAAGATTGTGAATTGACTTCTTTCAGCCATTCCATATCTTCATATAATTTTGGAATTGTTTTATTCAATGTAAATCTGGAAATTGATTTTCCGTCTTGCTCATAGGATTTAATTTTCTGTTCTAAGGCCCAATTATAGATTACCCTCACACAACCAAAATGCTTGCTAAACATTTCTTCTTGCTGTTTTGTTGGATACATTCTATATTTGCAGGCTTTCAACATATATATTCACCTGTGTCTTTGATACTATTTGTATTCTGTGTCAAAACAATGAAAGACGCATTCAGATCCCACCTCACGGAAGTAGTCTTCTGCTTAATTAGATAAATTTGAACCTCTATTTTTTATATTATGAAACATAAAAAACACTAAAAACATTACTCCAAAAGAGAAAGGAAGACAATAAATAATTAAACATAAAATATTACAGGTAATCCATGTTTAACAGCCAAAAATTAGCGGTTTTTGTAGACGTGCAGAATATGTTTTATTCTGCCAGAAATATCCATTACGGGAGACTTGATTACGAAAAACTTTTACGTGCTGTCGTAATGGAAAGAAAATTGACAAGGGCAATAGCCTATCTTGTAGAAACCCCGGATATCGACCAGTCAGGTTTTAAAAGTTTTATTGGTTCAATTGGTTGGGAAGTAAAAAGTAAGGCCCTGAAGGTAAGACCTGATGGTTCCACCAAAGGAGATTGGGATATGGGGATAGCAATTGATGCGATTTCAATTGCACCCAAAGTAGATACCATTGTGCTTGTTAGTGGAGATGGCGATTTTGTCGATCTGATAAATCACCTGAAAGCTGTTGGTGTACGGGTTGAAGTCCACTCTTTTAAAGAAAGTACAGCCGAAGAACTTATTAATGCCGCTACAGCCCATTATCCAATTGAAAGAAGGATGTTACTGGATAGATGAACAAAAACCTCCAATTACTCACTGAAGCTGGCTGATTTAACAAAAATTATTTTTTTGCGTCGATCAGAATGCAGGCACGACAGATGTCACCTGATGTGGGCCCACCACATATATTGCACTCTTTTTTACTTTTACCAGAAGGATTCTCTACATTTGCTATCGAAGATAGTAAGGAATTATAATTATCCGCAAACTGCCCGGTTATATTTGGATATGTTGATTCCATATTCAAAAACATTTGTCTGACTTCTGCACGAAGCGAAGGTCCTGCATAAGGACATTCTGGAAACTCACGAAATATGCCTTTGAGGATTCCATATAATGCAATTTCATACTCATTTAAAACTGAAAGAGGCTTTATCCTCAATGATTCCTTACCGGAATTCGGGGATGCAGTATTAATTATTGCATCTATATTTGCGGTAAGTATGTTCATCATGGCGGTTTCGGCCTCATCATCTAGAGAATGTCCTGTCGCAAGTTTTGGGACAGCTATGCTAAAGGTTTCCTGCTCCAGTATTTTTCTCCGTAGAACACCACAAAGAGTACACGCTGAAACATTTCTTTTTTTCAAAAGGCTGGGTAGGGATCCACCAAAAGTTTCCCTGAAAGATATTATCCTGTGCTCAATATTCAAAAAATTTGCAACTTCCTGTGCATAAGCAAGGGTTTGTTCCCTGTAATTCGGTATCCCTTCATCAACCGTAATAGCAGTAAGTTTCACTCTCTCAAAGTACGGAAGTATTTTGGACAGGATGTACAAAAGAACTGTGCTATCCTTACCCCCTGATAATGCAACTGCTATATGCTCATTATCCAGAATAAGGTTTTGATCTGCAATATGTGTCCTGACTTTCTTTTCTACCATTTCACAGAAATGAGTTGTACAAAGGAGATATTCCCCTCCTGATACTGCGTTTGCTCCACAGGTTTTGCATAGAAGAGGTGTTTCAGCCGCCATGGGATATCCGATATACTTGTAGGGTATCTTCAGAATAAACAGTCGTTTCGACTGGTATTACGGTTCCTTCCCTTGCCACGATAACAGATAAAGGATTTATATCTGCCATTTCCAACACATCTTTCAACGGTATACTATCAGCGAGGATTTCTATATAATTGTCCGATAAATTCAGGATCATCTTATCACTTTACATTAACTCTGTTTGAGGAATTCTGCTTTATTTTCCGGATAGTTTCAATAAAATACTTTGTTTCTCTCTTTACATCATCACTGCAAACGATTGCGGAAATAGCAACCAAACCATCGGCCCCATTTTCAACAACTGACACACAGTTGTCTTTATTGATACCCCCTATGGCAACAATCGGAATATCAATTATAGTTTTGACAGCCTGAACCCTTTCAGGTCCAACACCCATACCTGCATCCTTTTTAGTAGTAGTGTCAAAAATCGGGCTGAAACCTACGTAATCAGCTCCCTTTCTTTCTGCCTCGATTGCTTCATCTGTATCATGAACTGTAAGGCCGATTATCTTATTTTCACCCAGAATCTTTCTCGCAGCATCAATCGGCATATCGTCCTGTCCGATGTGTACCCCATCAGCTCCTGCAGCCAGGGCTACATCGATACGGTCATTTACCAGAAAGATAGCATTATCCCCACATATTTTCCTGATCAGGATAGCTTCTTCGATCATCTCTTTTGTGGTCTTGTCTTTCTCCCGATACTGCACAATCTTACACCCGGCCGCTACTGCACATTTTATATCGGACAATGTACCTTTCCTGGATAGGCCGGAATCTGTCACAAGGTAGAAATCAATATCATTAAGCAAAGATTTCCAGAATGGCATAAATTGAGCCCTCATAGATCTGTAATTTCAGCCATCAACACTCTCAATATTTATCATAGGTCCTGCTTTTTCATCAGTAAGCCCGGACACTTCATCATACAAATGCATCTTGAAACTGCCACTGCCGGTTGACTTGGCAGCCGCAAGTTCCCCGGCAACCCCGAAGAAAGACAAAGCATCTATTGCTGCATCACAGAAATCATCGTTCAGGGCTGCAAATGAACCTATTATTGAAGCCGCCATGCAACCGGTGCCCACAATTGAACCCATTTCTGAATGGCCGTTTTTTATGGAAAAGATCCCTGAACCATCACTGACTATATCTTCTTTGCCGGTCATCACAACAGTACATGATCTTGAGATGGCCAAATTTTTTGCAAGCCAGAAAGGATCAGCATTGATAGAAGTTGCTTCAACTCCTTTTGTGCGGGCATTTTCACCTGCCAGTTTTGCAATCTCAGAATAGTTGCCTTTAATGATATCAACATGAGCACTGTCAAGGATCTTTGCAGCCATTTGATTTCTGAATTGAGTTGCCCCTACCCCTACTATATCGAGTACCACAGGGATTTGTTTTTCGTTTGCAGCCTTTGCGGAAATTATCATGGATTCAATAAGTTCAGACGTCAGGGTTCCAATGTTAAGTACAAGAGCAGAGGAAATTTTAGTCATATCAGCACATTCTTCTACAGCATGAGCCATTACGGGAAGTCCACCAAAGGCCCTTGTTATATTTGCACAGTCATAAATTGTAACCCAGTTGGTGATATGATGGACCAATGGTTTTGTTTCTCTCAGTTTTTTTAATGCATCTTTCATTGCCTTCCTCCGTAAAATTCCCATTACTGTTTTTCACAATCGTGAATAGATGTTGCATAATATCTAATAAACCTTACGTCAGCCAGATGAATGAAAAAAGATTAAGATAACAGACCAAACCTTGCAGGTCTATTGGCTTTCTACAATTTATTCACAAACATTATTAGCAGTATAAATCTTGATAATTTCACCAGCCTGTTCCTCTCCCGCCCTACTGGCCACCATTTCCTGAAAAGCCATGACATAATCCGGTCTCAAGCAACCAAGGCTTTCCCTGCCATCTTTTATCAGGTTCAGTAGATATTCCAGTTCCTTTTCTGAAAGTGATTCCAGACGATGGGAAAAATCAGATATATCTTTGGAAAAATGATTTGCAACCGGTGGTAAGATTGACTTGAAATTGACCCCTGAACTGCTGCATTCCAGATCACTGCACTCAGGAGCAAGCTTTTTCAGTAACTCTATGTCTTTTCCATCTAGTTTGCGTGCCATATAGTTCTTTTTTGGGAATTATTGGTTAAAAAGGTGTGTTTTACCAAAACCAGGAAAATGAATTTTGCCGGTAGCATCCCTATAATATTCAATCCACTCTTTTGGTACTTGCAGCAGTCTTATCGGGATCTACAACCACATCGATAATAGAAGGTCTGGTGGATTTGAATGCTTCTTCAAGGGCTTCATTCAGTTTTGCCGGATCCTCTATCCTATAGCCTTCGCCTCCGGTAGTGTTAGCATATTCCGCAAAATTGGGATTGGGGAAACTAACACCAAATTCAGGATAACCGGACCTTAGTTCTTCCTCTTTTATGTTCTTGAGTTTGCCGTCATTAAAGACAATGACATTGATTCCTAACTCTTCGCGCACAGCAGTGGTGAAATCAGCCATAAGCATTCCAAACCCGCCATCTCCTGTGACACAAATTACCTGCTTGTCAGGATTATCAAGTTTTGCCGACAGGGCTGCAGGCAGTCCGAATCCCATACTGGCAATATTGGCACACATGAAAGTCTCCTGGCCTTCACACATGAATTTCTTGTAGAACCAGTAGGTATGGTCGCCCACATCTACACAAATTATAGCATCAGTGTCTGCATGGCGTTTAAGGGCCTGTATCACATAACCGGGATTTACAGGGATGGAGAGGTCCTGTGCATCGGCTTTTAGTTCCTCATAATGCTCCTGTTTCATCTGATCTATATGTTCTAAAAACCCAGTGTTTTCTTCCTTTTCATCAACAAGAGGAAGAAGGTCTTTAAGTACAAGATCCGCATCCCCAACAATAGCGGCATCTACATCAAAGGTTTTTCCGATTTTGGTCGGATCGATATCTATCTGGACAATCCTGATTCCTGAAGGAACAAGGTTGGCCTGTCTGAATCCCGAACCTATGATAACTATAAGTTCACTGTTTTGTACAGCTTTTGCCGCATGTTTTGACCCTATGGAACCAAGTACACCCAGACTATAACGATCGGTTTCGTATACCACACCCTTAGCCCTGGAAGTAGTGGCAATAGGGGCTTTGATTTTTTGTGAGAGTTGTGTTAGCAATTCACCACTGTGACGACAGCCCCAACCTGCAAAGAGAGTGACTTTCTCGTGATTGTTGATCAATTCTGCAGCCCTTTTCACATCTTCAAACCTGGGAGCAGTCTGGTTTGAAACCAGCCTCTTTTCAGCGGAATATACATCCCCGCTAAGTTTGCCGGCCAGGATATCAGTGGGTGTGCTGAGTACCGAAACACCGGGTTTTTTGAAGGCATATTTAGTAGCCCTTGTGACCAGACCGAGTGCCTGGTTCTCCCGGGCAATGGTTTCTGTAAATTCAGCAAAGGAGGAGAACAGTTCTATCTGGTCGATTTCCTGGAAAGCTTCACTGCCGAGATAGACCTCTGCCACCTGACCGGCAAAGGCAAGCACCGGACTCCTGTCGGTGGCAGCATCCATTAAACCGGTGATAAGGTTTGTAGAACCTGGACCTGCTATGGAGATACAGACGCCCAGCCCGCCGGTGATCTTCCCATGTGCAGAAGCCATGAAAGCAGCGGTCTCCTCGTGTCTTGTGAGAATGAATTTTATTTTGTCACTCCTGCGGATGGAGTCTATCAGGGGCAGGTTGGAATCCCCGGGAATCCCATAGACAAACCTGACACCGAAGACTTCCAGTTGTTCGACGATCTTGTCGGCAACCGTCGTTTCTACTGATTCGTCTTCTTCTTCCCCGCCTTCAGGAACAAAAGCAGATTTAGGAGCCCCGCATACCGGACATGTATAGTCATCAGGCAGTGAATCAAAATCCTGCCCTTCAACCTCCTCATCATAAACCCAGTTACAAACCGAACATCTGTATTTTGCCATGCATTTCCTCCAAAATTCCCCTATTATATGTGGTATTCATGTGACAGGATTGTTTATCAAATGCAGAGAACTCCAAACAATGAATTTCCCTTGCATAAGAGGCAAACATCTCCCCTCAAATTGTCAATAGCTGCAAGTCTGATAATTATATGCCGAAACTATGTTGGTACTAGTGAATGATAATTTTTCCTGTGGGTTTATCAAAATGCCTTGAAAAAGAAGAAATATAGCATAAAAACTTTTTATTGATTGTTCTTATTACTACATATTAACGGCATCTGCCGGGGATGCTTTCTATGCTTATCCAGTTCAAATCCTCGATGGAATTGAAGAGAAATATAAGGATAATGAAAACAAAATTCACAATCAGAATGATTTAAATATACCAAATTTTGAATGAAGCATTACGGGGACATCAATGCCAGTCGATAAAAATATCAAGAGGATTCTCGAAAAAATCGGTGACAGGACACTCATCTGTGTCACCAAGACAATAGAACCCGAAAGGATCAACGAAGCCATCCGGGCCGGGGCTACCATAATCGGAGAGAACCGGGTTCAGGAATATGAAGATAAGCGCGAGGAAATCCTGCCCTGTGAGACACATTTGATAGGTCACCTGCAGACAAATAAAGTCAAAAAGGCTGTTGAGTTTTTTGATGTTATCCAGTCAGTCGACTCCCTGAAAGTAATAAATAATATTGATAGTAGAGCCGGGGATATCGATAAAGTACAAAGGGTCTTCCTTCAGGTAAACATAGGCAATGAGCCACAGAAACATGGTTTCAGGCTGGATCGGATCAAAGAAGTGATAAAAGAAATCTGCTCCCTTCAAAATATACGTGTGGAAGGCCTGATGTGCATCCCTCCTTTTGTCCCTGCCGAACAAACCCGTCCCTATTTCCAAAAGATGAAAGCCCTGTTTGATGAAATAAAGCAGGAAAACCGCGGCAACATCGAAATTCAGGAATTGTCAATGGGAATGTCCAATGACTACATGGTAGCCATCGAGGAAGGGGCTACAATGGTGCGTGTGGGTTCGGCCATATTCGGGGAGAGGGAGTATTGAGAATTCAATGGGCCCGCTGGAATTCGAATCCAGGATCTCCGCCGTGTGAAGGCGACGTCATAACCGGCTAGACTACGGGCCCATGAAAGATATTCACCTAAGTGAACCACAATAAAATATAAGGTTTTCGACAAATTAGAAAATAGGAGAAGACAATTTATAGAAATGTAAAAAAGAAAATGTGTGGTGAGAGACACCACTTTTATTCAACATACATCAATTTACCTTCTTCTCCGGGGTCTACCTGATACCTGGCATCACGTTTCCATTCGTAATTTCCATCGTTTTCACTGATTGCCCAGATGTCGTAATCCCAGTGTACCCTGTCACCATTTTCATCCAGCTTTGTCCAGCCGGTGACACCGAAGTAAGTATCAGAAAGGGTATTCATTGCCAGTTTAGTACTTTCATCATTCTCAGGCACTGCATCGAGATCCACGAATGTAGCCAGCCAGAGAACATCATATGCAGCCCAGTGCATATGTTTCAGGAGCCGGGCCAAGTTCTTCCTCAATTCTGGATTTGACTACCTGATAGCGGTCATTTTCTTCCTCATAGCCATAGATTGGTGCCTTTAGATAATAAGTGAATCAATGGTAAGGTCTATCAATCCGGTACAATATTATGCACGACAATCAAATATACCATCGGGAAAAATGATAATAGCCAGATTTGCACTTTCTGAAAAAATAATCATATAACAGGTGTCATTATTACTAAGGGAGAAATGGATTATGTTCGATAAAATATTACCACAACAAAAAAGCATGTCCACAAAATTAGGCGGATTACTTGTACTTGTAGGAGAAACAATGTTCCTATTCTCCTTGATGAACTTCCTGATGATCACAAGGTTGCAATATTACAGCGAAGGGGATTCTTTCATACGCACTCTCTTTCCTCACTATTTATTATTTGTAATAGCCCTATTCCTCGTGGCATTCACAGGTATGTGGTTTGCCTATGTTTATATCCTTCCCAGCAAACAAAAATTCTCCCAACAGCAGGCAGTAAAGGATGCACGCAGTCCGATGTATAACCGTCTGGTAGAAGTACATGAAGACCTCAAAGGTATTGACAGTAAATTGCAGGACCTATCGGACAGACTTGATGAACTTGAAAAAAACCAGCGTCCGGGAAAAGAATAAATGACAATCGATATCGAGCCGTTATTGGATGAACCTGCCCTGCTGGTAAAGGGCCAATCCCGCATCCTTGTATTCTCAGACCTCCATATAGGTATCGAATGGGACCTCTACAACAGTGGTTTCCTGGTTCCCAGTGGTCTTGAAAGGCGACTCAAAAAGATAGAGGGTTATATCGAACAGACCAAACCCGACAGGATAGTACTGCTGGGTGATATAAAACACAATGTCCCACAAATTTCATGGCAGGAGCGGGATGAAATACCCATGTTTCTCGAAAAACTCGCCCTGCATGCAGAAATCGATATTTTCCCGGGCAATCATGACGGTGGAATTGAATTCCTGCTGCCAAAAAACAAACGTATTCACCTCCACCCCTCCAGAGGTGACATAATAGAGGGGGTTGGATACTTCCACGGCCATACATGGCCCGAGCCAAAACTCCTCACAGCACAACATTTAATTGTAGCCCACAATCATCCTACACTGAGAATCACCGACAGCCTGGGGTATTCCACATCCGAACAGGTCTGGGTTAAAACTAAATTGAATCATAAAAAACTAAAAAACCATTTTGAAAAGATCGGTGTTGAAATGCCGGAAAGTGACACACAACCCGATGTTGTAGTGATCCCCGCATTCAATGAACTCTGCGGAGGGGTAGCTTTTAACGAAGCGATTCTTGATGACCTGCTCGGGCCTGCATTCTCTTCTGGTTCCATTGATATAGCAAATGCGGACATCTACCTGCTTGATGGAATGTACATGGGCAAATTGAAGGATATAAAAAAACTCAGTATTACAAAAAAGCGCAAAGGAAAAAGGAGGCGAGGGCGATGATGGATACCGTCTTTAGCCAGTTGCATCCTCATATCAGAAAGGCCCTTGCAAAACAGCAATACCATACACCCACCCAACCCCAGCAAGAATCTATTCCACCCATACTGGAAGGCAAGAACGTCCTGCTTATTGCACCCACCGGTTCGGGAAAGACTGAGTCTGCCATCCTGCCTCTTTTTGATCACATCCTTTCCAAAAACCCAGAGGAAAGGAAAGGCATTTCTGCTCTCTACATAACACCCCTGAGGGCACTGAACCGGGATATGCTGCACCGCATACAATGGTGGGGCCAGGAACTCGATATCAAGGTGATGGTGCGACATGGGGATACCAGCCAGTATGAGCGCCAGAAACAATCAAAAAACCCTCCGGACTTATTGATTACCACTCCTGAAACCCTGCAGGCAATGTTTACAGGTAAAAGGTTGCGCAAAAATCTGGAATATGTGAGTTTTATCGTGGTGGATGAGATCCATGAACTTGCCGAATCCAAAAGAGGAGCACAGCTGGCTATCGGGCTGGAAAGACTGGTAGAATTATCAGGTGAATTCCAGAGAATAGGCCTTTCTGCAACTGTCGGCAATCCCGATGTTGTGGCAGCTTTCCTTGCAGGGGCAGAAAGGGACATGCAGATAGTAAAAGTGGAGATGCTCAGCCTGCTCAAGTTCAACATGGTAACCCCTCACATGGAGGATGAAGATCTCAAAACCGCACACCACATAGGATGTTCTGCGGAACTGGCCACACATCTGCGCTGCATTCAGGATATTGTAATGCAGAAAAAATCCACCCTGATTTTTGTCAACACACGTCAAAGTGCCGAAGTGCTCGCATCGGGTTTCAGGATGCTGGACCTGCCCATCGGGGTACACCACGGCTCCCTTTCCTATGAAGCCCGTCTGGAAGCGGAAGAGAACTTCAAGAACGGGGATTTGAGAGGCCTGATCTGTACATCCTCGATGGAATTGGGAATCGATATCGGTAGCGTGGATCATGTAATCCAGTATGGCTCTCCCAGACAGGTTGCCCGGCTGCTGCAAAGGGTTGGCAGGGCGGGACATCGCATTCATGAAATTTCGGAAGGAACGATCATTGCACTGGAATTTGATGATATCGCCGAAAGTATGGCCATCGTTGGAGCTGCCAGGGAAGGTCGGGTGGAGGATATTTCTCCCCAGAGCGGTGCCCTGGATGTAATCGCCAATCAGCTTTCAGGTATCGTGCTGGACTTCGGGGATATAGAGATTTCCCGTATACTTTCCATTCTCAGGCGAACCTATCCTTTCAAAGATTTAAGCCTGCAGGCGCTGGAAAAGATCGTGGAGCAGGTAACATATAACAGGCTTGTGTGGCGGGATAAAGGTTCCAGTATCATCAGTCGGCGTAAAAGGAGCTGGCAGTATTACTACCAGAACCTTTCCATGATCCCGGATGAGAGAAAGTTCGAGGTTTATGATATCGTCACCGGTAAGGCGGTCGGGACACTGGATGAGGCCTTTGTGGTAAACTTTGCCAATCCAGGGGCTATTTTCATAACCCGGGGAGAGGTGTGGAGAGTACTGGAACTCGATCCTGAACGGGGGCGCATAAAGGTTGAACCGGTGCGAAGTATGGGGGAGATCCCCAGCTGGGTCGGAGAAGAAATACCCGTTCCCTTCGAGGTGGCACAGGAAGTCGGGAAACTACGCCGGGAAACTGCAGACCTTATTGCAACAGGTGCACAAGAGGAGGAAATCATCAATACATTGATGGAACGCTATCCTGTGGACAAATATTCAGCAGATGGGGTTTTCCGGCTAATCAAAAAACATGTGGATCAGGAATGCCCGATGCCACATGACCGACAGGTCATTATCGAGAAGCAAGAGGATGGAATGGTTATCAATGCATGTTTCGGGCACAATACCAACGAAACCCTGGGCAAGGTACTGACAGCCCTGCTTGCGGCCCGTTTTGGTAGCAGTGTGGGACAGGAAACAGACCCCTATCGCATTAAACTAGCCCTGCCGGTAAGTTTTCGTGCCGAACAGGTACGCTCCATGATAGTCGATACACTTCCCGAACATGTGGAACCCATTCTGGAGATGACACTGAAAAATACCTCCCTTTTGAAATGGAAGATGGTACAGGTAGCCCGTAAATTCGGTGCCATCAGTAAAGACGTGGACTACGACAAGATCAGCATGAAAAAACTTATCGACATTTACGAAAACTCGGCTATGTACGATGAGGTATTACGAGAAATTTTCCACAATATGCTGGATGTAAGTCGCACAAAGGAAATACTGGAAAAGGTGCAGCAGGGAGAAATCAACATCGCAACAGGCCCTCCATCTCCTCTGGGAGGAGCGGGATTCGATGCGAAAAAAGACCTGATAGCACCGGAAAGAGCTGAAGGTTCGATCATAACAGCACTGAAAAACCGTATTGAAAATGACAGGGTAATCCTGTTCTGTGTACACTGTACTAAATGGATATCCCGTCGCAAAGTGAAAAATGTGCCTGAGAACATTGTGTGTCCTATATGTGAATCTAAAATGGTGGCTGCCCTGAAACCCTGGGAGGAAGAGGAAATCAAACTGGTTAAGAAAAAAGATCGAATAGATTCAAAAGAGGACCAAAAACGCATCCAGAAAGTATTTCGTAATGCCAACATCGTAATGACACAGGGAAGGACTGCGGTTGTGGCCCTGGCAAGCCGTGGAGTAGGTCCTGAAACCGCCACCCGTATTATCCAGAAGATGCAGGTGGATGAGGAAGGTTTCTACAAAGACATCATGGAAGCCGAACGCAACTATGCGAAAACGAAACGTTTTTGGGGTTAATAAATTCTGCATTTTGTTTCCTTCCAAAAACTAAAATACATTACAAACTGTTATTCTTACCATGAGCTCAACTATTGAAGAGTTAGTCCAGTCATTGAATCCCAAACAGCAAGGTTATGTGAACCTCGAATTGCCCGACCCGACCAACGGTGAATACCTGCTTACTGTTTTCAGGCTTGTTCCCGGAGGGGAGATGAATATGCTACAGGCAGCTGCTGAAATCGCAGCGGAATCATCAACTGGTACGAATTTCAGGGTAAATACCGAGACGAAGTTCTCAAAGGTCATGAATGCCCTGGTCTATCAGATGGATCTGGAAAGAGAACTTGTGTGGATAGCCTATCCCTGGAGACTATTTGACAGGGGAGGCAATGTACAGAACATCCTGACCTATATCGTGGGAAACGTCCTGGGAATGAAAGAAATATCTGCCCTCAAACTGCTGGATGTCTGGTTTCCTCCCTCAATGCTTGAACAATATGACGGCCCCGGTTTCACAGTCGATGACATGCGCAGTTATCTCGGAGTTTACGACAGGCCAATTCTCGGTACCATCGTAAAACCCAAGATGGGGTTGACCTCTGCCGAATATGCTGAAGTCTGCTATGACTTCTGGGCAGGCGGTGGGGATTTTGTCAAGAATGACGAACCACAGGCCAATCAGGACTTCTGTCCCTACGACAAGATGGTAAAACATGTTAAAGAAGCCATGGACAAGGCAGTAAAGGAAACGGGGAAGAAAAAAGTCCATTCATTCAACGTCTCGGCACCGGACTTTGACACCATGATCGAGCGCTGCGAAATGATCAGGAATGCAGGGTTTGAGCCTGGAAGTTATGCTTTCCTCATCGATGGTATTACCGCCGGATGGATGGCTATCCAGACAATCAGAAGGCGGTATCCCGATGTTTTCCTGCATTTCCACAGGGCTGCCCATGGTGCCTTCACACGCCCAGAGAATCCCATAGGTTTTTCCGTGCTGGTACTGTCTAAATTCGCACGTCTGGCAGGCGCCTCCGGCATCCACACGGGTACTGCAGGAGTCGGAAAAATGAAAGGAACTCCAGAGGAAGATGTAGTTGCAGCCCACGGTATTCAGTACCTGAGTTCACATGGCCATTTCTTCGAACAGAGCTGGGCCAAGATCATGGAAACGGATAAGGATGCTATATAGCTTGTGAATGAAGACATAGCCCATCATGTCATCCTGGAAAAAGACAGCTGGAGAGGCATGAAAAAATGTTGTCCAATTGTTTCCGGAGGATTGAACCCCGTCAGGCTGAAGCCTTTCATCGATGTAATGGGTAACGTTGATTTCATCACGACCATGGGATCAGGAGTACATGCACATCCGGAAGGAACACGATCAGGAGCCAAAGCACTGGTACAGGCATGTGATGCCTACCTGCAGGGAATCGATATCAGGGATTATGCCAAAAATCACAGGGAACTTGCCCAGGCTATTGAATTCTTCCCGGAAAAATAAAATCGTATAATTGGGAAGTGCTTCCTGTGCGTGCAATTGCTGCGGGCCTAAAATGACGGCTTCGCAGCAATTTGCCAGAAATAATCAGTCGTACTTATTCATGTAATTTTTATAGGCCCGGATATATTCGGCATGGGGCCAGATCAGAGGAGTCGTGACATATGCAAGTCCATCCTTCCACTTGGGGTGAGCACGGACATGTTCTATCATTTTCATCTTGCTGTCCCTGAGAATTTTGGCATTGGTATAATCCTCCAGCCACAACTCAAACCGTTCTATAGTTGATATATGTTCAGGCAACTGGTACTCATGAGCCATATCAACCACCCATCCCAGGTACATTTCTGCCATTTCTTTTTGATCAATATTTATGAAATGGTTTGCAAGCTCACAGGTAAAATGACACCAGGGGCCATAGCCACCATTATTCCGATCCCAGTGTTCAGGGTAACGGTTCAGGCCGCCAATTTCCTTATCCCATAAATTATCATGGATTCGTTTTACAGTGGACTTTATCTTGACATCCGAATCCGGGAGAAGGCCGAAATAAGCAGGTGCATATTCCACAGCATCCACATCAATAACACTGGAGGCAAATGCATCATAACCTATTGGATTACTGCTCTTATCCTTCACACGGATACATTTTATAAAGGAACGCCTTCGGGGACTGTAGAGTCGTGTCATGATGGCATTCCTGACCTTTCCTCCTTCTTCCTTCCACTTTGAGACGTCCTTGCCCAGGGCCTCGCCCATCTTCACAGCCTCCAGTACACCCGCACAGCATGCACAGTTGGCATAAATCTCAAAACCATGCTCATAAGCCGGATATTCATGAATACTGTTAACTGTATGAATAAGATCAACTTCTTCATTTTTATTCATCAGGATAAAACCGACTGCTTTTTCGACAATGGGCCAGTATTCTTCGATGAACTTCTTATCAGCCATCTTATCAAAAAATGAGCCACCCGTGGCCTCGAAATACTTCCCCAGCGCATAAAGGATAAGACCGTTTCCGTCTATCTGCAAATCCTTGTAACTTGCATCATTGCCGTCTATATCATACCGCTGGGAAAACTCACCCAGAGGCTTTTGCGCATTCAATATAAATTCGAGCCCTCTGCGGGCCTGATCCATAAGGTCAGCATCTATTGCACCAAGGATATCCATCGAATGATCCCTGGGATAGATGAAAGGATATCTTGTACCGGGAGGACTTGCATAAAATCCACCCTTTTCATGCTGATTTTCACTGAGAATCTTGACACTGTTTTCATAAAGCCTGTGGGCTTCCAGATAATTCAATAGGATCACTCCTCTTCAGGATATTCGATTTTAAATACGGAAAACGATTTATCAAGATAGCCGGAAACTTCATCCTTAGAGATGCCGGACCTAGCAATAGCCTGCTCATTATATTCTTTTGTATTACTTACAGGTGATTTGCTACCCAGATGAAGGAGTTTGGCACCTGCCAGCTCAGCACGTCTTTTACTATAGCTATTATGCAATATACCCACGGCACTGGAAAGTGCAGGATAGTTCCAGCCTTCTTCAGATTGGTGTTTCTGATTCCTGACAAAATCGATTAGTTGCTGGTATTCTTCTGGCCTTTCCCCATATATTTCTATAAATTCTACAAGGTCATTGCCAAATGGGCATACAGGCAAATAGTTTATGTTGTCGTCCCTTGCACCCTCAAATCCTGGACCTTCAATCTCAGCAAGCCTATAACCAATGGATTCAATCCAGTGGTAAGTCTTTTCCGGCCCTACCATATCCACCATTTCTATAATGCCCACAAGAAAAGCCTTGGGAAGCATATTTTCAAGTCGTATCACAATAATTCCCCCTGTTCTAAGATCAAACTATATCTCTGTTCTCATTAGATCCGATTAATTTAATAATTGCACGGTTCCATCCCTCAGGCCCTATGCCTTCAACCCTGTTTATATCATCATCCTCTATGGAAGGATCATGTTTACCATCTGGTTTCTGGACAAGGAAAGCCACATCCACCGTCTGTAACATGGGCAGGTCATTCTGACTATCTCCCAACCCCACACTTACCACAGAGGGATGAATTTTCCTGTATAATTCAGTCAATATCGAAACTGCCATTCCTTTATCATTATCTCCCATCAAATGCCAGTATCTTCCGCCTCTGGTGAAATTCAACCCCTGCGCAAGAATGTGCTCTTTGAGCAGTTCTGTTCCTGAATCATCTTCCATTTTAAAGGCTTCATCATATTCCCTTTCTTTGGCAAGTGTTGCAGATTCAATGCCAAGACCCGTATCCTCACTTACCTCTTCAGCGTTAAGGTCACCAAAACCAGTAATTGGGAGAGAGGTACGATCTCGAATAATCGAAAGTACCCTGCGAAGCTCTTCATAGCGGGTTCCAAGTTCAATTATTTCATAATCCTCATTTTCGCTTGTATACTCAAAGTCTACATTGAAATAGCCACGGGGGATGAAAATAGCCCCCCCATTTTCAGAAATAAAAGGATGATGAATATTTAGTTCCTTAACATAAACCTCTATTTCAGCGCGGGTCTTACTGGTACAGATAATCAGGGGAATGTCCTTTTGATCAAGCAATTTTATTGCATCAAGGGCAGCTTCATATGAATAGGTATCATGATCGATCAACGTACCATCAAGATCGGTAAAAATAATATATTTCATTTTTAAACACTCCCTCACAGGTATCACATTATAGTACCAAAGCTCTGTAAACATATCTGATTGCTATTATTATCTCTGTAGATTTCATTTGTTAGAAGAAGTATGTGAACTACACCACGCTTACGCATGGTGCTTCCTGCTTCATTCTTTGAACTTATATTCACGTATGCCTTTGACACTATTTATACTTTGTACCAAAACAACAAAAAGACGCATTCATCTCCTCCCTTAGGGGAGGAGTCTTCTGCTTATTCAGATAAACAAAGACAACGTTTACCAATTACATGGACAAGAAATAATAAGTGGACAGGTATTACTTCACATGATGCAAAAGCTAATTTCAATATTCAACCCCCATATGGGTATTGCAACAAAAAGTAACATCATTAATAAAATCGGGAAAGGACAAACTGAAATTATAATGCCCACTGCAAATCATTTAGTAATGAAAATACAAGGAAAATCCAATACAAATGGAAATAAAAAATCAGCTATAACTATTGTAGATAATGGTTTATGTGAAAGTAAATCTCATGTCCTTGCAGAGAAACTGGACACTCTCCTGAAAGATGATAATGGGAAACTGCAAGATCCGGGACTGTATATCGAAGATTTAAAGAGAGACTTAATTGGTGGTTTTGCTTTCATAACAAGAAGCAATAAGTGGATTACCTGTGCAACTGATGTGCTAGGAGTGAAATCTCTATGGTATTCTACAGAAAATGGCTTTGCAGTTGCATCTGAAAAAAAATATCTTGAAATGACTGGTTACTATAATATTGAAAAAGTTGACCCGCGAAGTACCCCTAGTTATGATACCGAAGAGGGAACATTACATACATACAGTACCTATGAACTGAAACCATCAGTTGAACCTGCAACAAAGCAACCTGATGAAATCATAGAAGAATTATATCGGCTGCTTGGAGAATCTGTAAGCAGGTGTCTTCCTCCTTCCAGGATAGGAATTTTGTTTTCCGGAGGTGTGGATTCCACACTTGTAAGCATGCTGTGCAAAAAATATAGCAAGCAAGATATCTGTTGCTATGTAGCAGGACTTGAGAATGAGATACAAGCACCCGATGTACAGCATGCACGAAAAATAGCAAACGAGCTGGAGTTGCCTCTGAAAATTATTGAAGTATCTCTCGAGGAAACAGAAGAAATCCTGAAAAAAATCGTTCCCCTGATAGAAACTACAAGTGTACCCATGGCGGGGGTTGCCCTGCCAACTTATATAGCAGGTCGGGCAGCAAAAGAGGATGGGATCAACGTTCTTTTTACAGGTAGTGGGGCAGATGAAATGTTCGGTGGCTATAACAGGCACAAAAAAGCAACTGACCTGAACAGTGAATGTCTGAAGGATACACTCAACATCCATCTAAAAGATACTTATCGGGACGGTTTGATTGCATCCGAACTGGAGCTGGACTTACGCTCCCCTTTTCTGAACAGGCACGTTGCAGAATACGCTCTGGGAATCCCTGCTGCCCTTAAGCTTAATGAAAAAGGCAATAAGATGATACTGCGCCAGGTGGCTGAAAGGGCTGGAATTCCTGCAGAATTTGCACTCAGGAATAAAAAGGCTGCCCAGTATGGGAGCAAGTTTGACAGGGCTATCGAAAAACTTGCAAAACGAACTGGTTATAAAAATAAAACGGATTATCTGAAGAACATGGAAAAAAATTACAAACCCAAACTTGGAGTACTGTTCAGTTCGGGAAAAGATAGTCACTTTGCAATGTACAAAATGAAAGAGGCAGGATATCCGATCGAATGCCTGATAACAGTAAAAAGCAAAAATCCGGATTCCTATATGTTCCATACACCCAATATCAATATGGCATCCCTGCAATCCGAAGCCATGGGGATTCCCCTTCTTGAACAGGAGACAGCAGGGGAAAAGGAAGTTGAGCTTGATGATTTGAAAAAAGCAATCGAGAAGGCAAAAAAAGAATATGGGACCGAAGGAGTTGTAACCGGTGCCCTGTATTCAACTTACCAGAAAGAGCGAATAGAAGGTATCTGTTCAGAACTCGGAATGTATGTGTATTCACCTCTATGGCATATGGACCAGGAAGAAGAAATGCACAAATTGCTGGAAGAAAAATTTCATTTTCTATTCAGTAGCATAGCAGCTTATGGTTTAAACAACAAGTGGCTGGGTAAAGAAATTACCAAAAATGAGATCGATGAACTGGTAAAACTAAATGATAAAATAGGGCTGAATGTCGCCGGAGAAGGAGGAGAATTTGAAAGTTTTGTTCTTGACTGTCCCTTATATTCCAGAAGGATAGAAATAAAAAAGAGCACTGTCATAAATATTGATGAGTATACTGCACGCCTTAATATAGAGGATGCTATACTTGTACAAAAGGACAGGACACAAAATGAGTGATTATATGCCTACACCATCAAATGAACCAAAACAGATTAAGAAAAAAGAAGAAGAGCCGGGGGAAACTGCTGATGAGGAAATCGATGACTGGTGTGAACTTGTAAGCGGTGATGAACAGGAAGCAACAGAAACTGACCGCGAGATGAAAGAATGGTGCAAGGGAACTACATCCAAAAAGGAAGAAAAGTAATGGTTCCCCTTCCTACAAACACATGAGTATAAATATGAAACTACCAGATCACCGTACCAAAATTGTATGCACGATTGGCCCGGCTTCCAGTCCCGAACCCGTACTCAGGCAATTGATACTTAAGGGGATGAATGTAGCCAGGATTAATTTTTCTCATGGTGATCTGGAAAAACACAGGGAAGTTATCCAAAGGATACGTAGTTTATCAACTGAGTTGGGAGTAACTGTGGCAATCCTTGCAGACCTGCCGGGCCCCAGAATAAGGGTTGGAGACCTGGAAAATGAACCTTTAACTCTTGAAAAGGGAGATACTGTTTATCTTACCCCTCTGGATATAGATGGTGGGAAAAACATCATACCGGTAAATTACAAAAGGCTTTATGAGAGTGTAAGCCCGGGTAGCAATGTATTTCTCAATGATGGTTTTATCCAGCTTAGATGTCTGGGTAATACCGATAAAGGGGTAGAATGCAAGGTTGAAATCGGGGGTTATCTCACATCCCACAAAGGAGTGAATTTGCCAGGCTCCCGGATCTTTCTGGATGCTGTTACGGATGATGACCTGAGATTCATGAAGTTTGCCCTGGAGGAAGGAGTAAACATATTCAGCCTCTCATTTGTAGAAAGTGCATCTGATATTGAAAAGTTGCGACAATTTGCCCAGCAGCATGGTGAGTCCATTTATGTCGTGGCAAAAATAGAAAGGGAAGAAGCGGTAAAAAACATAAATGATATTCTTGAGCATACCGATGCCATAATGCTTGCAAGAGGGGATCTGGGAGTGGAAACTCCGATCCAGCAAGTGCCGGTTTTGCAAAAAGAGATTATACATAAGGCAAACCTGCGGGGCAAACCTGTCATTACTGCAACACATATGCTTGAGTCAATGACAGAAAATATTCGTCCGACACGTGCAGAGGCCACTGATGTGTCCAATGCAATACTTGACGGAACCGATGCCCTGATGTTATCCGGGGAAACGGCAGTCGGAAAATACCCGATTGAAACCGTGTTGATGATGACTGGAATCGCTTCAAGGACCGAAAAATGGAGGAATGAAACTGGCTGGGGAACTGAATTGCTTACAAAAGGCATTGATGAACTTACCATGTCAGTTAGTGATGTTATTGCCCTGCAGGTTTACCAGGCCATCAAACGTTTGAAAGTAGACCACACTGTAACACCCACCATTTCCGGCCAGACTCCGCGCAGGATTTCCCGATTTAAACCCGATTGCTGGATATTCGCTATGAGCAGAAGCCAGGAAATATGTGAAACCCTTGCCCTTTCATATGGGGTTTATCCTATATATTCCCCGAATAAAGGTGGCAGCTGGGAACAAACTGCCTCTACATTGCTGAAAGAAAATCAGATAGCATCGGTTGGTGATCTTATAGTATTCACAGAAGGCCAGTCTCCCGGTAAGCCGGGAGGGACCAATATGCTGAAAATTTTTCAGATTGAATGATTTTAAAGTGTTTGTTCTGCAAGTAACGTAGAGATGTCTTTTATCGCTGGTTTTGGTTCTCCTGAAACACTTTCCAGATGATACTGGCAAAAGGGACAGTAGCTTACAAGTGTCTTGCCTTCCTGAAGGTTTTCAAGGGTTAGATTTGCTATCTTACCGGAAATTTCCGGGAAATTGGGTTTGACACCTGCCGGTGCACCACAACAAACCGTACCTTCAAACAGTTCTTTTATGGAATATCCCATAGCTGAGATCAATTGTCTGGGAACATTCTTTTCTTTCCTCATGGGACATGCATCCCTCAGAGAAACCGTACCTGTGGTCTTACGTGGCTGCAGTCTGCCTTCCCTGACAAGCTCACTGAAGAGGTCAAGAGAAAATACCACTTTGAATTCCGGTTTTTTGCCTAATTTTGCATACTCTTTCCCGATGACCTCGTAACATCCCGGACATGAGACTACCAGTTTTTTTATTCCCTGTGATTCGATGTAATCCACATATTTACGTGCATGTTCTGCAGCTTCATCCAGATGACCGTTATCAATCAGGAAAAGGCCACAGCATTTTTCCTCTTTAAGTAACATGGGTTTGATATCTGCAGCATTCAGTAATCGGATCGTTGAGCGTGCAATCTCCGGCTGAGCAAAGGATGCCCAGCAGCCACCCATGTAAGCAATTTCTGATTTTTCAGCGATTACCAGATCATTGGTTACCCAGTCAAAACGATGAGCATCGTCCATATGTCCCGGCACATTATTTACAAGAATGTTCTGACAGATCTTTCCGGTTTTCTCCGGTTCCCTGCCCTGCTCTGCGAGCAGTTGTCTTTCCCTCTGTATAATATCCGTGATTGGAATGTCCACAGGACAGACATCATCGCAGGCACCACAGCGTGTCGAAAGATACACATTGTTCATTTCGTCTTCTGTAAGTTCTTTTCCTGCTTCAATACGGTCAAGCAGGGATATTTTAGCCCGGGGCGTAAAAGAATCATTACCCGTAACTTTTGTAACAGGACATACATCAAGACATTTGTTACATTCGATACATGAATCTGCAAGTTCCTGTAAATTTATCATAAGCTACCTCCGAATATATTCTGTTATAAAATTATGTTTTCGTATATTAATAAATAAGTAATTATTTGTACAAAAATAAGAAAAAATATCAGTTAATATACATCAGCCCCAGTTACTGATGATGTGCCTTCCTGACAGTTTCGTCACCATTGCCGTAATCTGTACAACCTATTACCAAAAATCGGCTCAACAGGATTTCAAGTACAATCATTGTCTTTTTCACATAATCCCCCTTAATGTCCATTACAAAATAATGTGTCCTGTAGAATTATAAATATGCTGCTTAAATTTTGGCATTTAATGGGTCAATATTTATTCTTCAAAGATATCCACAGGTTTTTGATCACAACCTTTCTGGAAAAAAACCGTAGTAATCCCGGCATAAATCTGTACAGCCTGATACGAAAACTTCCAGAGGCATCTATTTCTAAAATTTCATTATTAAAACAGGGAACAATCTGATAATTACATTGAGGGCAACTGCGCTTAACTATTCCAAGAGCCGCATGTAAAAATCCACACAGAATGCCTGTATATGCGGGATCATCAAAACCATATCTCATATCAAGAGAAAGAGAACGAAAATGGATAGCTTTTAAGATATCTGATACAAACCTGAAGAGGGGATTTTTTATCTCAAAGAAAATAGAAGAATACGATGACAGATCATTTACAATCGTTGGATTGTATTTTACCGAACGATCTGTTTTAATTTCATCCTCTTGTTCTTCATTTTTTTTATTGCTGGAAGGTTTGATATTTCTGGAGATTCCCAACCAGGTTATTTTCAGGTTTGTTTTGTAACTGTTTCTTTCTAATGTAAACCTGAATGTTACATCAAATGCGACAAAAAGGAATAAAATTGCCACTACCAAAAGCAGCAAAATTACAGAAAAAATAATCATAGGCCACATAGACCCGGATACTTAAATTGCCCGTCTCCTAACGGAAACAGGTTAGTCTTTTTCCTCATTATCTGACTCGTCTTTTACTTCTTCAGGTCTGTCAGAGGCATGCTTATTCCCTTTCATTCCTTTGAATTTCCCGATTAGTTCCGGAACTGCTTCAATGACCTTATCAATATCGCCTTTGCCGGATACACGCAACAACTTTACGTCTTCTTCAGATATAACAAGAAATGCAACAGGATCTATTTTTGCACCTGCACCGCCGCCGCCACCAAAGCTCGATTCGGTTGCACTTTTCTTACCTTCACCGCCACCGCTACCAAAACCAAAGGATACTTTGCTGATGGGTATGATAGTTTTTCCACCTGCTTCCATAGCTTCCCCTACAACGGTTTTAGTGCTGACCAGTCTCTCAAGTTCCTCAGAGACCTCTTTCATTACATCTTCTACTCCCATATTGACACTCCCTGATATTCGATAGTTTTTGATATAATAAGATGGGTACTGTTACTTAAAAAGATAATCCAGCATTTTCTGGAGGTGAAAAACTTATAGTTACATGTTAAACAGAAGTATGTGATAAAACTTAAGTATATAAACACATACTTACACATCATATTATGTTTCTAAAAGAAATTGAAAATAATTATTAAAGCCAGATGGATGTGGAACAATGAAAGTTGTAGGTTTTGTAGGAAGCCCACGTAAAGATGGGAATACAGATGTACTTGTACAGCAAGTTCTTGACGGTGCCTCTGAGAACGGTGCAGATGTCAGGAAATTCAACATCAATGCGATGGATTTTACGGGATGTCAGGCATGCGGCTACTGTAAAGTCCATGAAAGATGCAAACTCGATGATGATATGGAAAAAGCTCTGGATGCAATCATTGATGCTGATGGTATTGTTTTTGGCTCACCCATTTATTTCGGCCAATTTACCGGACAGGCACGCTCATTCATAGACAGGTTATATTCCCTGATTAATCCGGATTTCTCTCCGCGTATCAATGCCGGTAAAAAACTTGTATTGGTGGGTTCCCAGGGGTTCCCCGAAAAGAATCAGTACAAACCGGTATTTGAAGAATTGGGAGGGCTGATGAACCAGTTTTTCGGAATGGAAATCAAGAATACATTGCTTGGTACCGGATACTATGAGCCCGGAGCAGTCAAAGATAACACTGAATTAATGGATGAGGCAAAAACTGCCGGAAAAGAATTGCTCGACTGATTACCAACATTCCTGCCTGTGTATTTTCATATCACAGGCATAAATTTACTTCTTACTTACGGAAAACACCGGTATAATGTGGCCATCTGAAATACTCCCCATGCCTGCCGGAAAGTTCTGAAAGACCTGCTTTTTTCATGTGTTCTACAATTTCTACAGGGGACATACCATGATCATGCTTGGTTGGCTCCCTGATGTAGACAAGACCGGTTCCCTTAAGTTTGCCTGCAAGGGAGTTTAATATTTCCTGTCTGTCCTTTTCCTCAATATCATGGAGGACAAAATGAATGAAAACGGAATCAAAATAATTATCAGGCAGATCTGCATCTTCGATCTTTTCACAGATAAACTCAACGTTGGAAAAGTCCTTCATCCGTTTTTTTGCTTTCTCCAGCCAGAAAGCAGAGGTGTCAATGCAAACCAGATTGCCGCTGTCTGAAAGGGCGTTTGCTATATGCTTTGAAACAGCGCCTCCTCCGCATCCAAAATCCAGAATATTTTCATCACCTTTCAACTGTAGACCCTGAATATATTGCTTATAGCGGAAACTTCCCAGACGGTTCCAGAGCACTTCCATTCGCAACTTTTCAAAAAAGCCAGGGTTATCAAAGCTCATGTAATATAATCAATAATCTATTTCATTAGTTTTTCGCCAAATCCCAAACATTGCAATATAATTTTCTTTGATATCAGCAACGGTAATATACATAAGTCTTTGAACCATGTGTATATCCATGCCAGCAAGAATACATGAAATCATAGAATCCAAAAGGCTTATCATAAGGCCGCTGGAGGAGAAAGATTTTACTGGTTTTCACAGGTTTATTTCAAATGATAAAGCTACAAAATATTTTTTCTTCAGCCAAAAACCTGCATCCTATAAAGATACTCGCAGGTTTTTCCGTAAAACAATGAAAAACTACGATGAACCAGATCAGGTCTATGCCTATACTGTTGCAAAAAAGAGCAGTGATGAATTTGTCGGTTCTGTTGGAATGCTTCCTGACCCGGATAAGGGAGCTTAGCAGGTTTACTGGTCCATTTTACCAAAGCACTGGAACCGGGGATTTGCAACCGAGGCTATCCAAATATTCTTGCATCACGCTTGCCGCAAACTGGATTGCAAGCAGTTCATCGCTTTTTCGCATGAGGATAACATTGCTTCCAGGAAAGTTGCTAAAAAAATCGGTATGAAAAATGAAGGACCTACAAAGGTAAAAGGGGTTAAACATAGACCCCTGCGCTATACACTGGACAATTGTCAATATTGAATATGGACATTCAATCGACCAATTTCAATTAAAAGAACTGATTAAAAATCGATTCAAAAAAGTTAAGCAGGATTTTGTTTTGTAGACAGGCGATTTAAATCGGCGATTAATTTTTTAGTGTCCACATTCTGCTTGTTTGCGATCTGGCATATTTCATCATATAATAGAATAAGTTCCATTTCGTATTCCGATTCTCCCTTGACTCTGGACCAATAATCCAAAAATATATCCCTCTCAAATTCGACAAAATTACCAGCTATTTTTAAGAAAATTGCCAGTGGATTTGTTTCTACAATCTTCCCAACTTTGCCAGTTTCATTATTCTTATAAAATTCCCCATGTCTCATCTGTTATTCACCTCCAATTCCAACTACATATTTGATTTTCTAATTTATTAAGCATAGCGACAGGTTTGGACTTCGGGGCTTGTATTTTCAATTTTTATATCTTTGACCTTAAGATTAATTGCTTCACTGACCCTTAACGGTGGGGTGTACATCAACAGAGCCGACATTTTATAATCTCAAACAAATTAACTTTTAATCTGCAAAAAAATATTAAAAGAACAGGTTGGGGCATTCAATAATAAAAATGTAATAACTCATAGTAAAAAATATGTGGGTATAAATAAAAATAAAAGGAATGTATGTGATTTATTCCAGAATGAAAATCTGATACTCCCATTAAATCTATGATTTAATAATCTGTCAAATGATTACTTAAACTTTATCGATATAGCTATGCCTGTAGCTGAAGATCTAATCTTTCAATTATCTATGGGTCGGAAGGCGCATGGCTCCAAAACCGATTATTGAAAGTTCATCCCCGTTCTTTGGCTTTTCCTGTATAACATTAAACTCCTCCCGCATTTTTGAATTATTAGCTTGATTCTCATTAATCTTTGATTGAATCCTTCTTTTTAAGACAAATCAATCTGTTACCTTTATGCCTGATTGAGTAATCACTCAAAAGTAATTGGGTAATCAAATTCATTGGTTTTTATTAACGAAGCTTTTTGGAAATATCAAGAGAAGAGCTTTCTTGCTGCCTCCTCTGCCCATTTTATAACTTCCTTTACAGGGATACCACTTGTTTTAGCAATTACTTTACAATCCTCGAACTCAGCAGAGATATTGAGCAGGACACCTTCTGAATCCCTGGCAATCTTCACCGCGGTTTCATAGATTTCCCCTTCAATTTCAAATTTAAGTGACTCTATCCTTCTGTCAGCCATTAACCTATGCCGGGTTGGTATTACCCGTACTCCTAGGGACCCAGTCTCGATAATGATCTTCCGTGCGAGTTTTGCAGTATCCTCAGGCTTTGCAATGACCTTGATAATATGGGCTGGGCGGCCTTTTTTCATTGTTGCCGGAACGATTGCAACATCCCTTGCTCCCATAGCAAGCAATTCCTCGAACAGGTTACCCAACACTTCTCCGCTTACATCGTCAGCATTTGTCTCAAGTACTTCTATCATATCCGGGACCAGGCCGGAATACAGCTCAGAAATCACTCCCTGGAGCACGTTTGGTCCTCTAAGCTCGGCATCTCCAGCTCCATACCCTGTTGAAATTACCCTGCCCTGGGGAAAAGTCTCCACAGGTCTTGCAAAGTGAGAAAGGATCGCAGCTCCTGTGGGAGTCAGAAGTTCTTTTTGCTCATTCCCACCTCTGAAATAGAGTTTTCCTTTCCTGAGCACCTCAAGTGTAGCCGGAGCTGGTACAGGCAGGGTCCCGTGTGCGCATTCTATTGTACCGCTTCCCACATTGATAGGAGTGCAGTAAACAGAATCACATCCAAGAGAATGAATAGCTGCCGAAGACCCGATGACATCTACAAGTGCATCACTCTGGCCTACCTCATGGAAATGAAGTTTCTCAAGATCATCTACTCTATGAATCAAGCTTTCAGCTTCTGCCATCTTTAAAAAGATATCAAGGGCACTTGCCTCCACCCTGGGAGGCAGTTTTGCCTCCTTTATCGTGTCTAAAAGTTCTGGATATGTGCGTGAATGTTCTCTTTCAGGTACATTGATCTTGACATCAATAGCTTTTATTCCTTTTTTCACTACTTCCCTTATATCCACAGAAACAGGAGCAGAGGCTTCTATAAGTTCTTTTAGGGCTTGCCTGTCAGCTCCGAGGTCCAGAGTACATCCAAGGATCATATCTCCAGCGGCTCCGGAAAAAGGATTGAATATTAGTGATCTCATAATTTTTATTCCTGTTCTTGTTTACATCCTGCTCCTGCGGATGCGATCATGTTCGCTATCCTCGCCGCATATGCTCCTGCAACAAAACCTGCATCGATATTTACGACTGCAAGTGTGGAACAGGACTGGAGCATTGACATCAGAGCAGCTTCTCCTTTGCCACCTGCACCATATCCTGTGGAAACAGGAAGACCTATCACAGGCACATCAACAAGTCCTGAAACTATTGTGGGAAGTGTGCCTTCCCTTCCGGCTGCAACTACTATAGCCCCAGGATACTTCGATTTCAAATTCTGAAGTTCGGGAACTAACCTGTGGATTCCTGCAACCCCTACATCGTATACGGTAACAGTTTCACATCCCATCTCAGAAGCCACAACCTTTGCCTCTTCTGCGGCTGGAATATCTGCCGTGCCTGCGGAAATGATACCTACAACTCCACCGGTTGCGGGTGCATGAGTGCCATCATGGACCACAACCGTACGGGATCGGCTGTTCCATTCAAACTCATCTTCGCGGAATGCCGCCCTCAGGGCTTCAAAATGTTTTTCAGATACACGAGTGATAAGGGCTCGCTTGCTCTGTGAAACCATGACCCTTGCAATTTCCACAACATCATCAGGCTCTTTACAATCGGCAAGAACAGCCTCGACAACTCCCGTTCTGCATTTCCTGTGAGAATCAATTTTTGCTATATCCGAGTAGGATACAAAACCAAGACCACGTGCATGCTGTTCCGCAGTCTCAATATCTATTTTTCCATCTTTGACATCTTTGAAGAGATCTGTGAGTTCCATGTGATAACCCCTTTACTAAAAAAAATAATAATTCAAAGTTCACGAAATAATGAATAAATAAAAACGGAATATTGTCTGGTATTTCAGTAAAGAACCTGAAACAATATTCCTTGTTGTATTTTTGTGGCAGATAATTTATGCTGTTTTACACATGCTTAAACATCTCCATTAAACATCTCCTTTGCCATGGCAATCCTCTGCTCAAGATCGGACCCTTCAAGTTCGCTAACTACGGAATCAAGAATATTTGGTATGTCAATATGCTGTGGGCATTTATCAAGACATTGTCCACACTGGATACAAAGGGATGCAAAACCGCCTCTACCTGCACCAACAGCACCGCCTAAACGTGCAGCATACATAAGTCTTACTGTTTCGGGATCATCCTCCAGGTAAAGGTTGTTGTACAGATCAAAACAAACTGGAATATTCACACCTGACGGGCAAGGCATGCAATATTGACAACCGGTACATTCTACCTTCATCAATTCACGGTATTTATTTTCCACTCTTTTCACAAGTTGTAGTTCTTCTTCTGTAAGTGAATTTGGATGTGCTTCTCCTGCAACCCTGAGATTCTCTTCAATATGGGCTTCTTCGTTCATACCGGAAAGAACCACAGTAACTTCCGGATGGTTCCATACCCAGCGAAGAGCCCATTCAGCAGGTGATCTTTTCTTTGGTGCCTCATTCCATATTTCTTCCACATCTTGTGGTACAGTTTTTGTAAGGGTTCCTCCACGAAGAGGTTCCATTACTATAACACCAAGATTTTTAGAAGCTGCATATTTCAGACCCTCTTTACCTGCCTGGTTCATTTCATCCAGATAGTTGTACTGGATCTGGCAGAAGTCCCAGTTATAAGCATCTACTATGCGATTGAAATCCTTTGATGCTCCGTGAAAAGAAAAACCTGCATTTATAATGCGACCATCAGCTTTGGCTTTGTCAAGGAAATCAGCTACACCTAATTTTTCAATACTGTCCCACAGGTCACCAACAAGAGAATGTAAGAGATAATAGTCAATATGATCGGTGTTCAGTTTCTCAAGCTGGGCATTCAGGTACTTATCCATATCCTCTCTCGTTTCTATAAGGAATGAAGGGAGCTTTGTTGCGATTTTCACTTTTTCGCGGTATCCGTCAGCAAGAGCACGACCCAGGAATGGCTCGCTTGCTCCCATGTGGTATGGCCATGCAGTATCAACATAGTTCACTCCCTGATCGATCGCATAGCGCAGCTGCTTAGTTGCCCTTTCTTCATCTATACTACCGTCTTCTTTTGAAGCGAGGCGCATGCATCCGAATCCAAGAATTGAAAGCTCGTCTGTGTTCTTTGGCATTTTTCTGTATAACATTCTAGTTCTCCTTAGGTTTTGAATTGCACAAGATAATAAAACTGCGGGTGACTGAACAGTCAGTCATAAATGGATTTGCTAGTATATATTTGCTTTGATTGACCAATCACTCACAGACGACGCCAAATTGATACTCGGTCATGAACCATCCTATGTTGCTGACCATGCTCTAATGACTCTCCTTTAATCAACAAATTGTCCAGCATAAATCCAAAAGTAATGATTAGTCTCTCTGAAAATAATCAAGAACATATTAACCCATGATTTATACTATAACATTTTTGCATTATTCAGACATGTGCCATTCCCAAAAGCGGATTGCGATCACTCATAGACGATGCCAAAAAGAATTTAGAGCCGATTTTATTCTGATAATTGTTCAGTTGTAAAAAATAATGAGTTGAGAATCCTTACTTGTAGGAAGCCTCATAGATGGCAACACAGTCATCAATACTAAGTTCGGTCCTGTCACATGTAAACAAAAAGCCCATAGTATCCTTTGCGTTCTTAGCCATTGTTTTGAATTCGTCCGGTGTGATACCGTAATCGGACATCCTGAGGTCTGCAACTCCACAGTCTTCCTGCAATTTCACCAGCATTTTGATGAAATCCATCGGCTCTTTGGCATCCTCCATTCCCATGACCTTTGCCATTTGTACGAACCTGTCATCACAGACATGCTTGTCAATAAAATGAGTAAAATACGCTTTGCTGATCATGATAAGACCTGCACCATGCGGAAGTTCCTGATGATAGGCTGACATTGCATGTTCCAGTGAATGCTGACTGGTGAGAATACCTACGCACATCACTGTACCGGAAAGTGTATTCCCGAAAGCAACCTTTTCACGTGCATCCAGATCATTCCCATTCTTCACAGTTTTTGCAAGATTTTTTGCGATATTCTCAATTGCGGTGATGGCATACATGTCGCTCATAAGATTGGCACCATTGGAAACGTACCCTTCAACACTGTGGAATAATGCATCAAATCCCTGGTATGCGGTAAACTTCGGTGGTACGGTCAGCATAAGCTCAGGATCGACAATAGCCAGGACCGGGAACAGTTCCTCATGTACAAACCCGGTCTTTTCATGCTTTTCTTCGTGAGTGATCACTGTACCCGAATCGGTCTCTGAACCTGTTCCGGCTGTAGTTGTAATGGCTATGACCGGCAGAGGGCTGTTCTTTAAGGGCATTCCTTTTCCGCTACCAGAAGGAATATAGTCCCAATAATCACCTTCATTGGTAGCCATTACAGCAATTGCCTTTGCTGCGTCCATACAGCTTCCACCACCCAAAGCAACAATAAAGTCACAATTGTTCTCTTTTACAAAAGCACCGCCAACCATAACTGTTGATCTTAAAGGGTTTGCTTCAACTTTATCGAAAACTACTGTTTCTACACCTGCCAGTTTCAGCTGCTATTCAGTCCTTGCAAGATAGCCGTTCTCTCTTATTGACTTGCCTTTAGAGATAACGATCATAGCTTTTTTGCCAGGCATTTTCTGCTCATGCAGATTATTTAATTGACCTGCACCGAACAAAGTTCTGGTAGGTACATACATGTTATAACTCATATCAAATCCTCAATTTTCCTTTCCTGAAAAGTCTTATACATTCAATAACTCATATGATTGAGCAATCAGTCATTATATTTTGCATACTGTGCTTTTTTTTTGATTAATACATTTTTATGTCAGAAGTCCCACCATGAAGTAGAAGGCATTTGCAGGTCTGAATCTAACAGAACAGTCTCACCGATCATTGGAGCAATTATGTTCATATCTCTTTCATTTGCCTCTTCCAGCGCCCTTTCTATTGGTTTATCCCAGGCATGATTAGCCAGCGTGAATGCTCCCCAATGCATCAGCATCATTGTCTCACCATTTACATCCAGATTAGCCTGTACTGCTTGTTCCGGAAGCATATGAATCTCAGCCCATCTCTGGTCATATTGGGCTCCTTCGATCAGGGTGATGTCAAAAGGTCCGTATTTGTTTCCTATCTCCTTAAAATGCGGACCGTATCCACCGTCTCCACTGGTATATATTCGGCTTTTGTTTCCCAGAATGACCCAGCCACCCCATAATGTAGTATCAATGCTGAATGGATCTCGTCCGGAACCATGTCTGGAAGGTGTCAGAGCAACAGTCAGATCCTGGTACTTCGTTTCTTCCCACCAGTTGAGTTCTGTGATCTTCTCTTCGGGAATTCCCCATTTGATCAGATGAGCACTACACCCGAGAGGAACAAAGAAATGCGAAACTTTGCTGTTTAGTTTTACAATTGATTGGTAATCCAGGTGGTCGTAATGGTCATGCGAAATAAGAACTGCATCGATTGGCGTCATTTCATCAATTATATCCAGCATGATATCTTCGCTATATTCGTATCTGTTAATTCCCACAAATGAGACAGGGGAAGCAACAGGGCTCAGCATAGGATCAAGCAATAACTTTTTGCCATCAATATTAAGCAGAAAAGCAGAGTGTCCTAACCAGGTCAAACTATCGTTTTTACTTTTTATCTGTTCCCAGTCTATCGTATAAACAGGGATTGGACTTGCAGGATCACGGTCTGCAAACTCGGAAACTGAAGAATTATTTGCTGGTAGAGTATCTGATGGATCTCCGAATACACTTGTAGGCAACTCATTTACAAAATGTCCATCAACATAGTTACTTAAATGTTGATATGTTTCTTTTTGTTCTGTTGTTGGATCCCCGCCGAAAGCCGGATTTACATTCATAAATACTATTATGCCGACACAAAACAGAATAAAAAACAAGAATGAATGTAATGCGATCTTTTTGAGTTTGACCATTTATATCACTATTTTACATTTATCCTAAAATATGAACTAGATACAGAATGCCATATAAGTGATCGGTCATTAAAATAATAAATTATTCCTGGTCAGCCCGCTCCATACAACCTGAAATCCATTTTCTATAGCTCTATCCCTGTCCTGTGGTTCTGAGTAAAGAATATAGTCAACTATTGTTCTGCTTGACTGATAGAACATTGTTGTTATCATTTCTGCTGGGTAGTCCCCAAGCTCACCATTTGCTAATCCTTCCATCACAAGATCATGGAAGAAAACATACTCTTCCATAACTACTTCACGGGTATGGCTTGTTATGGAAGGAGAAGAACAGAACTGTCCGACAAAATGGAATTTTTCCTGATTCTCTATTCCCCATTCGACCAGATTATACCACATCTTCCTTAATTTTTCTCTGTAAGTTTTCTGTATCTGGACATCTTGTCCCATTCTACTGCTTAATTCTTCTTTTACCTCGAAATACAGGTCATTGATGAGATGTTCTTTTGTAGGAAAATAATTGAATAAAGTACCTGTGGCTACACCTGCTTCTTTTGATATCTGGGCAGTGGATGTGCCGTGGAAGCCCTTTTCAGTAAAGAGCTTTAGAGCCGCTTGCAAAAGGGCTGCTTTTTTGTTTTCTACCTGTTTTTTCATGAGTTATCGCTGGAATTGACTATTTAGTCATTTATGTACTAAAAATGATTTGCTACTTAAATACTTTTTGCACACATAAAAAGAAAAATTGAAATGTTGTATTTGTAAAGTATACCCCCCAAGAATTAATCAACAAAAAATTCGGTATCCATCAGTAAAAGGAATATCTCTTCATTGATTATCGTAAAATTTTATTTTTGTACCTGGTACTATTTATTTCGTAAGAACGTCTTTTTTGGGATAGTAATCTGAATAGATAGCTTCAGCCCGATTATAGCAACGACCTTTCTTACATTGAGATTGGCTGGTCAGGCGTGACACCATAGTAATTAGTTCCAGCCTTACCCCACGGACAGCATTCGGGCCTGTTATTCTCAATTCGATGTTCTGTAGTGTTTTGCACAGACTGTTACAAGGCGTGCACCTTTACAGATAATACAGAGTTTATGCAATGAAAAAAAGCAAGATCCTCTAAGGGTACTTTGCGTTAAATAGAGCTCAGGTTATTTGAAATAAAAAGAAAGAGGGGTTTTTACTTCTTTTGCTTTGCGTATTCCACAAGAGCGTCCATTACACCCCACTTAAAAGCTACTACTACAGCGATACCCCATCCCCATGGTTCCAGGAATGTATATAGAATACCTGTGTCCACAAGCATGGTGTCCAGTGCAATGTGGTTTACTATCAGGAACAAAAATCCTCTAAGCAATGGAGTAAAGACCTCAGCTCCTTCTACATGCATGAATTGCAAGATAGTAAAATCAAAAATGGCACGTTCACTTTTTTGAAGTACGGGCGATCGATAAGATAAAAATATACAACCTTTGTTATAAATGGACGAAGTAAAAATTGCAAAAACCTAAATATACAACTACAAACTAAATATAAGAATAATCTGACAAATGACAAATGGGGTGTTATTGTGGAACAAAATGAATATATGACTATCAGAATTCCAATGATGGGGGAAATTGCTCCTTCTTTCAGGGCCCGTACCACACATGGGGAAGTGAATTTTCCAAAAGATTATGAAGGTAAATGGGTAATTTTTTTCAGTCATCCTGGAGACTTTACACCCGTATGCACCACAGAGTTCATGGTGTTTGCAAAGATGCAGGCAGAATTCAGGCAACTCAATACCGAACTTCTTGGCCTGTCAGTTGACAGTGTCCAATCACACATTTCCTGGTTGCGGTCTATAAAGGAAAAGGTGGAATTTAATGGCCTCTCGGGCATGGATGTGGAATTTCCTATAGTAGAAGACAAGGGGTTGTCAATAGTTAAAAAATATGGGATGCTCCAGCCTTCTGAGAACAAAAGATATATGCGCGATATCCAGTATATTCAGGCAGATAAGGCAACTGATGAAAACGAAATCATAAATACCCAACCTGTGAGGGGAATATTCATAATCGACCCGCAGTCACGCATCCGTTATATTGCCTTTTACCCAATTTCCAATGGCAGAAACCTTGATGAAATAAAACGCATCCTGCAGGCAATCCAGAAAACAGATTCACAAAATGTAGATACTCCTGTTAACTGGAATCCTGGTGATGATGTTATAGTATGTACTCCTCTTTCCTATGAAGATGCAAAGAAGCGCATGGAAGATAAAGAATTGAAATGTTCCGATTGGTACATTTGCCTTAAGAAGGATAAACCCTGATTCGCCCACTTACCACCTAAATCGGTTTACATGCCAAAATTGTTTTTTGGACTTCCCCATCACAGTCAATTAAGTAATAAGTATAAACTCACGAAAAAAATTATCAATTATTTATTGTATTTGCTTTTCTTTTCTGTGCTTCGTTTTCCAAGAACTGCTTGCAAAAAGCATATATGCATAAATGCACATATATACAACTAATGCTTCATGAAAAGGCTAAATTCTTCAAAGCATTGGGTGACCAAACGCGTCTTGCAATAATAGGATGCCTGTTAAAACATGATCATTGTGCATGTGATTTTGCAGCAATTACGGGCAAAGATCAAACCACTGTATCCCGCCATCTCAAGATACTTTGTGAAGCGGGAATCCTGAAGTACGAAAAAGAGGGTAGATACGTAATTTACAGCATAATGGATGATAATATGAAAGACAAACTTGAAAATTGCGGAATTGAAAAATTTGATTCATGTTGTCCTGATAATGCAGCAGATGCAGTTTCTAAGAAAGAAGTTGTAAAGGATAAATACGGAAAAATTGCATTGGATGTTGTACAGGGATGTGGATGCTGCGGGGATCTCACAAAGGAAGAAATATCAACATCCATTGGCTATTCATCTGAAGATATACAATCATTATCTGCAGCGAATCTGGGGCTTGGATGTGGAAATCCTACGGCAATCGGTGAGATAAAAGAAGGCGATATCGTTCTTGATCTTGGTTCAGGCGGAGGATTTGATAGTTTTATCGCTGCAAGGAAAGTGGGCAAGACCGGGAAAGTCATTGGCGTGGATATGACAGAAGATATGATTGCAAAAGCAAGAAAGAATGCTGAAAAATATGAATTCGATAATGTCGAGTTCAAGCAGGGGGATATCGAGTCTCTACCTGTTGAAACGGGGTCGATTGATGTCATTATAAGCAACTGTGTGATCAATCTCGCACCTGACAAATCCAAAGTATTCAGGGAAGCATACCGTGTTCTCAAAAATGATGGGAGGATGTATGTTTCAGATATTGTTCTTCTGAATGACCTGACCCCCGAGCAGAGGAATGATGAAGATCTTATATGTGCCTGTATAGGTGGTGCATTGCTTAAAGATGATTATCTGGGAATGATAAAAGATGCTGGATTCAATGTCGAGATAATGGATCAAGACAAAGAGATTGGTGAGAATCAGTACTCAGGTTACCCTGTTATGAGTCTCAAACTAAAGGCTTTCAAAGCAGATGCGGGCCTGGATTGATTGCGAGATTCTGATGTGACTTGTTTTAGCGAAATTGAATGCCTCAATTAAATGCACTCTTCGGGTGTTGTATTTTGAGGTATATATTAATTTTATTTGGAATCTGATCGAAAGGGATGATCCAGGGGAATTAAGGCAGAAGATCCTTGATATTTCCTATGTTGAGTAGAAAAAATTGGGGTTCTCAAAGGGTACTCTACATGATTTGAAACGTGGAATCAGGATATACTCGGTGTCGAGCAGGCACAGGCCATTATTGATGACTGGCTGGAAGAACACCGGTATCTTTCGGAGAACGAGGATATCGCTGCAGTCGGGCTTGATATCAAGACATTGGATGCAAACGGCAGTCTCGATGTGCAGGCTTTCAAGAGATCCCTGGAAGCAGAGATTCAGGTCGGTTTGTTCCAGACACCATTTTCCATGGGGGATACTAAAGGATCCACCTATGCTGCAGGATATGTTTCTGAGGCTGACCGGATGGTTGTACTGGAAGGCCTGCAGCACAGTATCCGGAATATTGTGCAGCAGTTCATTGATATGAGGTTGCAAAAGAAAGGCTGGCCTGGAGGTAGTGTATGGGTGGAATTTGAGGAACTTTCGAGACCAAAGATGACCGCTGCAGAAGTACTTGAGTGGTACAATTCTGGTGTCCTGAGCAGGGAGCAGTTGCTTGAATGGGGTGGGTTCCCACAGGGTGGAGTACGTTAATAAAGTCTCTGTAGAAAATCTGTCCTCTACTCTTTATAGTAACATGATCTTGTGTACTATCATTTGATTGAAGACCAAGTGGCTTCCTGTCCCATATCTCTTCTTAATGAAAACAAGTCTCCAAACTCAACGTTCACCGATGGATTATGGATGAGTTTCAGAGATTTTATTATATACACATTTAAATTTGAATTAAATAAAAAATTAAAAATAGGAATTACTGGCTCCCTACTCGATCTCTTTCTTCGCTTACTTCAATTTCTCCATGTTCATTTTCATAGATAGAGATTTGCTTTTCCAAATCTTGAAGAAGCTTTTTGGCTGCCTGTGCTGTCAATATAACCATGTGGTCACTGTGATATACCCAGCCATTCTTGGTTTTGAATTTTTCATTTAACAACTCAATTCTGAAATCTGAGTCTGTCATAGAAACTATAAGGTTTGTAGCGTAAGTCCTACCAAATATAGGAGTGCGGTTGATGCTTACTGTTTCTTTTTGTTCCTCATTTTCTTCTTGGTTTACTATACCTACTTTTTCATTTTTGGTCATTATTATCACTCACGCTGAAACTGCAAATTTACTCATGTCCTCTGAATACATTGATGAAAATGGTATAGTAGGCCACTCACGTTCTTCTTTATTCCAGAATTTTTTAGTATCTTCAACCACATGCATTGATGTATCTTCTGAATAATAAAAGCAATTTATTTCTTCATATACAATTGGACCAACGTCTTGTTTAATGTTATTCAAAATTTCATTATATTCCCCATCTTGTTCAGCAATGAAAAAACTGTTTGCAAAAACAGATCCAATTAACCCTTTGATGATTTTATTATCTTTTAATTGATAATAGTTGACATTTCCTTTTGTTTCTTTTATTTCCAAAATTCCATTGTAAATTAAAAATGGAATTTTGTGATTGATGGTAGTTCTTGAAAGACCTGTGCACTCACTTATTTCAGATTGATTATAATTAATGTCACCATTTCCTGATAAAAAATCAATGATTTTAATCTCGGAAGTTTTTCCTAAAAAGTCTTCCAATGCCATTTCATTTCCTCCTATTCAACCCATATTATGGATTATACTTAAAACTGTTGGTTTACTGTCCAATCAGTTTAACACTAACTTTATTATACATTATTATCATTTATCAAATGATGTCTCCAAATGACGAATATATGGAACGCGAATTTTCCCAATACGAATTACGCATTCTTTATAATATGTGTCGTCAAGGAACCTGGTGCGATAAACACCTTAATATCAATAAAATCACAAACGGTATTCCAAAACACGATTTAGATAAAGCTAAATATGCTGCAAAAGAACTAAAAAACATAGGGTTAATAGCAGCTCAAAAAAAACAAGGTCGTGAAGATTATTGTATGCCAAAGCCAAACAGAGAAATAATAATTGATATATTAAAAAAGTATGAGGAAGATTGGGGCTTTATTCAATATTTAGATTTCATCAAATGATTACTCTGTATTTCACTCATTTTTGCCATAAATACCATATACTACTGCCATTCCTCTGGAACTTATATGGTATCATCTCTGATGCGGTCTATTGAGATAAAACAACTAGAACAGCGCATTATATCTCTTTTTGACAGAACTTTCAACAAGGCTGCGAATGTCAGTACACTGGATTATCGGGACGAATTGCTACGGAACACACGAAGGTGGTTCCAATCAAAAACCTTTGAAATCCAGTTCGATCTCCTGCTGACTGAAATAATAAGACTCGCACTGTCACATGCCGATGCGAACCTGCAGGAGGCACAGGTTGCTGCCTCTATTCCCCATATAAGCAAATCTGCAGCCGATAAACCATATCCCCTGACAGCCGAAGCGGTCCGGCTCTCCACCGATCTGACTGGTAAAGTCGCAAAAAGCATTATTGCTATGCTGGACAATGAGGAGATCTAATACAGGAATTCCAACCAACTGGCCAACAACATCAAGAAATACTGGATAAACGAACCCTTTCCTGCAGTCAGATTTGCCAGGACATTTACAGCAGATGTAGCATTTAATTCGGAATTATACAGGTATTCTAAGCGTGGCGTGCAGGTTGAGTTCTTTGCAGAGATCGATGACCGGACTTCACCACAGTGCAGGGCCCTGCATGGCACGGTTTTCGATGCCAATTCTGGTGAAGCAAGCAGAATGAGACTGCCGCAGTGATCTGTTGCCTGTGCCGGTTAGTCGTTCTGTTGACCCGGACAGAAACCTATGCGCTAAGGCTTAAGCTTACAGGGGCCAGGAAGATTACAGAGGAAGTAAATCAATGGTTAAATAAACGTGCTGAATACAGGGATAAACAGCATACATGGAGTGCTATATTGCTCCTGAAGACAAGAGGACTGGCTCAATACTTTGTTGGCAAACGCAAAAGTGTTGAGTTCATGTCTCATGTACATGAAATCGAAAGACAGGACAACATGGAAATCAGGCAGTTGTTACTTTATATTTTCTATTTTTAGTGGAAAAAATTGGGTTTCTCAAAGGGAACTCTACATGATTTGAAACGTGGAACTAGGATATGTTTGGTTTCGAGCAGGCGCAGAACATTATTGTTGACTGGCTTGAAGAACACAGGTACCTGTCAGAGAACGAGGATATCGCTGCAGTCGGGCTTGGTATCAAGACACTGGACGCAAACGGCAGTCTTGATGTGCAGGATTCCCGCAGGAAGGCGAGCAGTGATATAAGAAATAATTGAAATATTGTAACTCGATTACTGGAAATCAAAATATTTCAAATAGATAACATCTTCTAAGGAAGTATTGGCCACTATCAACTTTTTTCTTGAAACAATATCCCTGTAATCACCAGTAATAAAAAACATCTGTTCAACATTCAAACCAACATGATGTGCGTCGATAATAATTTCAAGGTCCATAAATTCTTCTTCTGCCAAACCATCTGCTTCCAATAACCTATAAATGTCGTTATAGGGATTATCACGGGCACATACTTTTACTAATTTATTTATATTCTGATAATTATCAAGACATCTTTTTTCCATGTCTCGCTGGAGATTTCTCAAATGATTTTTGGCTTCTTTTATATTTTCTACGGGGTTATTTTTAAAATACTCAATTAAGCAATCCCCGATCTGGTATCTTTTTAATACAGATGATGCTTTTTTTAAGCTGAATGATTGTTTTCTGTTAAATTCTCGGATAATGTGTTTAAATTCTTTCTTTATAATTCCCAAGTTCTTTTTGTATATATCCCTACATTCCTGACAAACGGTATTACTTGAATATCGATCTAAGGAGCAACGCATCACATCTAGAGATTTTAGATTCCAGTTATCGGTTTCAAAAATATAACCAATTAACACATTGTTATCAAGAAAAAGATTCATCCATGCGCTTCCCCCTTATGATTTTCGTATGCGCATTTCAGTAGTTTCTTAACAGTATCTTCGTTTTTATTTGAAAATTCATAATTGTCAGAAAGAATCTCTTCTCTTAGATCTTCCAGTTCATGATAAAAAGCAGGAATTGATTGTTCATATTTTCTCTCCCATTCATCAATGATGCTTTTTTCATCAGGAATATTTTGGTGATGTATTATTCTGACACAATTTGAAAAGACATCCCAGAATTTGTCCCTTAGGTCAACAATAAGACCATATTGTTTTTCGGAAGATGTACAATCCAAAATAAGACGTACAGTGTCATCCCATTCGAGATACAAATCAAATAGTTCAGGGAAATCATCTTCAGGAAAATTGTTGAGTAAATCATCCAACAACGGTTCCAGCTGATCCTTTCTTGAACCAAATCCCCTTTCTTTACGATTCACAACATCAATATAATCCTGAAAAATAGTATTGAAATCATATGGACTGTTTATTTGATATGAATCTCTTTTGACCTTTTTACCGTAATCTGATTTGTATCCATATTGTTTCCAAAGATAACGAACTATTGAATCGATCGTTTTTTTTATATCTGCTTTAAGTCCATAATCTCTTTTTGGGTGCATGGGTGGGACGACTGTGTCGTCTAAAGTATAATATTCAGTAAATTTTCTGGGAAGAGCACTATCCAGAAATCGGGGTTCTATATAAAACCCATATTTATACCAATATCCTGGTAGTTCCATATCAATTCCTTGTTTCCTCAATCTCGTGTCAAGTAAATTCATCAATTTAGAAAAATGAGAATGATTTAAGACCGGTTTTCTATAAGTATTGAAGGCTTTTAACAGGGAATCTATACTATACTCCAATATTGGATTCGGTTTTGTTACCATCTTTCACCACAAAAAAAGTATTTCGTCTAATTGTTATCAATACTCACATGTGAGTATTGGAAGCATTTGGTATAAACCTTTTGAATTAATTTCATAATCGATTTTTGCCATAAACCCTATATACTCCTGCCATTCATCCGCCAAGAATATATGGCAACTTCCCTGCTGCAGGCAGTCGAAATCAATCAACTCGAGCAGCGTATAATATCTCTTTTTGACCGGACCTTTATCAAGGCAGCAAATATAAGATCACTGAACTACAGTTAGGATCTGCCTAATGAATTCATGGGAATGATCAGACAACACAACCAAAGCAATAATATAAAAAGACCCTCCAAAATGTGTATCAGAGATCTCACAAGGGAATTAATATGATCAAAAGGGATATTATTCTGGGAAGACTGGATGAGCTGCTTTTGGAATTGAAAAAGAACTATAAAGTAAAGGAAATAGGCCTTTTTGGGTCGGTGGTGAGGAATGAATACAAAACCGGCAGCGATATTGATTTCCTTGTTGAGTTTGAGAAAGGTGCGGATCTTTTTGATCTCGCAGCTCTTGGAATTTTTCTTGAAGACGAGTTCGGGACAAAGGTAGATATCATCTCGAAACGTGCCGTAAGGGATGAATTGAAAAGCAGGATTTTTTCAGAAGTGGTTTATGCGCATGCATGAGATGGTTTTCATGCGTGAGTACAGGTTGTTTTTAACTGACATTGTTGAAGCGATTGATGAGATTGAAGATTTCAGCAACATCTCTTATACATGCTTAGATGGCACAATTCAAATAAAATAACTGCACAAATTAAATTATGAAATTGGCTCTGACTCATGATAATATAGATATCCTTCGGATAATTCCTATTTCCAAAGGAAACACCATCGACTTTAAATTTTCTTTACTTGGGAATTATTTCCAGATCTCTTACTGGCAATTAGGAAAAAGTAAACCTGAAAGATGTCCTACAACTTCTGAAATATCATACCACTCATCCAGTAGAGACAAAAAGAAGAAACCAGTAGTACACATCAAAGATAAATCCTCAGAAATTGTGTACCAACATTCCTTTCATAATATAATAGATATGAAACCGAGTTCTGAATTTCCGATGCCATTGTGTAAGATCTCTGTAAAAGAACCGGGTGTCAAAGAATATACTCAAAAAAATGAGCATGTTCTGTTTGATTTTAGTAATAAAGACTACTTTAAGTGCAACACCGTAGAAATATTTATAATTTCAAAGGATCAGGAATTGAATATCAGTAAAGTATGGCCAACTTATGATATATTATGGCAAACTTCAAGAATGGATTATCTTATAAGTGGGCCGGAATTAAGTGATTGTTTCTTAAATATGTTAAATGCTGGACCGAAAGTGTGTCGAGAAATGAATACCTCTTTTAGCGACTTTAATTTAATATTCAAACCATACCATGATGATAACGTTACAGAAAATTCAATATCTTTCTATGAAAATTATGATTATATTACAATTTTAGCTACGTCCCCCGTACAACTAACTGATAACAATACTAAAAAAGCAATTTCTCCAGTTGCACCTGCATTCGCATTTGATTTAGAATGGCAATTAAATAATGGACTTGCTTCCCGAAAAGAAGCCGACCAGATGAAAAGAAAATTTGATAAAATGCTGGACAGGGTAAATCAACTGAAGATTCACAGGCATGGTTTTTGTATTCCACAAGGATAATGTGCGGCAAGTTATAATAAAGGGGATTTACAGAATTCAGCTGTACTCTTCAGTAATTGCCTGATAGACGTTGTTGAACAACTTCTCCTTGATAATTTCGGCAAATTCCTCCTCATTCTTGATCTTGGAGAATAATTCAAAATTGACATCAATCAACTTGTTTAGTTCTTCTCCAAAAATCTCGTTATAGATGAGTTTAACATCCTTCTTTTCATTCACTTCAGACGCTGAAGCCTGACGCATACGCTGGTTTGCGATCATATTGGATTGCATATTTCCAAGTACCTGGGCAACCTTATCCTCATCTGTCAGCATTTCTGCACCGCTGGCTTCGTTGATCTCTTTAACGATCTCGGAAAGCGGTGTCATCTCATCTACTGGTTTTATGGCTGCTCCTGGCTCGGGTACAGGTTCCAGATTTCCTTCATCATCTGACAGATATATTCTTCCCTTGCTGGTTTCCTGCAATCTGAATGAACTCATCTTGACCTTGTCGGTGACCTCTTTTGGCAGTCTATCATACTCCACATGCAACTCTTTCACAAGGAATCTGGAGAACTGGTAGAGTTTCTCAAGATCATCATCAAAGAAAGATATTATCTGGGACAGGAAGGCATACTGGCGTACAAAGGTGGTCATTTTCTTCTTGAAATCCCGCCTCTCATCTTCTTCCAGTTCTCCCCATCTCCTGATTGGCTGGTGCAGGGCTGTATAGAGATTTGCCTGCTTTCCTCTGGAAGAGAAATATTCTGCAGCGAAGTTGTTGATGTCCGTATCATCAAAAACACCGAAGTCCCGCAGTTGACTTTCATAATCATAGAGTTTGTTGGGATCGGTTGCTTCAGTGAGCGTGGTTTTAACATGATACCTTTCGAAAGGTTCTTTGATCTTTTCTGCCTCGTTGACAAAGTCCAGTACCATCGTATCTGATTTTTCTGGATGGATACGGTTCAATCGACTCAGTGTCTGTACTGCATCCACTCCACCGAGTTTCTTGTCCACATACATGGTGTGCAGCAGAGGTTGATCGAATCCCGTCTGGAACTTGTTGGCCACGATCATTATCCTGTATTCATCTTCATTGAACTTCTCAGCAGTCTGCGAGTCGGGAAAACCGTTCTCTCCCGATTCGGTGAATTCCTTGCCTGTGTATTTCTTGTAGACATCTTCTCCTTGCACAACTCCCGAGAAAGCCACAAGCACATCAAAAGGATAGCCCTTTTCTGCGATCTGTTTCTTGAATTCCAGTTCGTATCGGACTGCATTGGCCCTGGAACCTGTCACCAGCATGGCTTTTGCTTTGCCGCCGATCCTGTTTATGGTATTGGTTGCAAAATGATTGAGCATGAGTTCGGTCTTCTGCCTGATAGCATACTCACTTGAGCCCACATAGTTTTTCAGGAGGGATTTGGCAGCCATCTTCTGGTACCTGGGATCGTCCTCGATGCTTTTCATCAGTTCAAAATAGGTGGTGTATGTGGTGTAGTTCTGCAGTACATCCATGATGAAGCCTTCCTCGATTGCCTGCTTCATCGAATACAGGTGGAAGGGTTCGAAAGTACCATCTGCCTGCTCTTCCCCAAACATCTCCATGGTCTTGTTCTTGGGAGTGGCGGTGAAGGCATAGAAACTGATGTTTTTGGGCTGGAGCTTGAGATCGGTGGTGATCTCATCCATCTTCTCATTGATTGTGTCTTCCACATCCCTGACCTGCTCGTCCTCATACTCCACGGTATCCTCGGTCACCAGCACCTTTCTGACATCTCTGGCGGTATTTCCTGTCTGGGAGGAATGGGCTTCATCGATCACCACTGCAAACCGTTTGCCAGGGGTCTTGTGGAACAGTTCGATTGCAAAGGGAAATGTCTGCAGGGTCACTATTATGATCTTCTTGCCTGCTTCGATGGCTTCAGCCAATCTTTTTGACTTGTCCCTGTCAATGGCTTCCACCGTTCCCCTGACCTGCTCATGTGCCATGATGGTGTTTCGCAACTGTTCATCAAGTACCCGCCTGTCGGTTATCACTATAATGGAATCGAAGATGTTCTCATTGTTTTCGTCATGTAATCCAGCAAGTTTGTTGCACATCCAGGCAATGGAATTGCTTTTCCCGCTTCCTGCACTGTGCTGGATGAGATATTTTCGACCGACACCATTGATCCTTGTGTTTTCCACAACCAGATTGACTGCATCCAGTTGATGATAGCGAGGGAAGATCAACTGGCGGGATACATTGCCTTGTTCATCCTTTTTGTCCACTATCTGCAGGAAGTTCTGTATTATATCCAGCAACAGATCCTTGTTCCAGATCTCCTGCCAGAGGTAGGATGTATCGTAATCGTCATACATGGGCAGGTTGCCTGCACCATTTTGATATCCCTTGTTGAAAGGTAAAAATACCGTAGACTCACCCTGCAGTTTGGTGGTCATGTATACCAGATGCGGATCGACTGCGAAATGTCCGAAACACCTACCAAACTGCAGCAGGGGTTCTGCTGGATCCCTGTTGGTCCTGTACTGTTTGATCGCATTATCCACATCCTGCCCGTTCAGGGTATTCTTGAGTTCAGCAGTTATAATGGGAATCCCGTTGATAAACAGACACAGGTCTATAGATTTATTGGGCTTTTTCCTGCTGTAGTGAAGTTGACGGATTGCGGAGAACCTGTTGTTCCTGTACTTTTTCTGATGGGCTTCATTGAGTGCAGTTTCGGGTTTGAAATATATGAGATCGAAATGACAGCCCGTATCCTTCACCCCTTTTCTGAGTACATCCAGTGTACCCTGTTTCTGGAGGACCTTGGTAAGCCTGTTCAGGAATTTGTCCTTTACCCTGTCATCCCCATGCCTGTCCTTTAATTTCTGCCATTCCTCGGACTGGGTGGAGCGAATGAAATCAAAGAGCATATCAGCATCCAGACAGAGTTCCTTATCATAGTCCTGATTTGAGCGCTGGATATACTTCTGGTCCCTTACAAGCGATTCCACTATATCGGTTTCGAATTTTTCTTCGGCTGGATCAGTCACTTACAGTCCCCCTGACGTCAATCTTCCCCGTGACAGCACTGGATATGAGTGCAGTACGATATTCCTTCAGGTATTCAATGGATTGTTCTGTTTTTTCGATTAAGTTGTCAATCTGTGATGTTTCTCTGTCGAGGTAATTGGCTATGGCTTGTTGTTCTTGGAGAGGTGGAATTGGAAATGCAAATTCATTAAAAACATTTTGATACAAATGCTGTATTGTAGTACCATTGGACATATATTCAAAAAAGGCAGTAAAGACTTCAGAATTTAATATCCAGTACATAAAATCAGTGATATAATTGTTTGATAGAGGTCTTGTTACAAATATTCCACTATTCAATGTAGCTTCAGATTTTAATCCTTTGACTAGTGCAACCTTCCCAATGGTTCCATCTTTAGTAATCAGCAAATCATTTTCTTTTAGTTGTATATACGGGTCTTGATCATATCGATCTTTACTAACATGATAACAAGAATTCCAATTCACTATTCCATTGACAAAATCGGTGCCAGTAACCAAAAAAGGTCCCTCATCAATAAATTCATCTGACCTTAAACCATGCCAACCAATCCTTCCTTTTACATAAGTAGCATGTTTTATGCGAATGGTATCCCAGTGTTCGGGAATCTCCCCTATCCACTCAATCCCCGAATCCTTCATCGGCACATCTGGATCGAGTCCCTTCGTGACCGTATGGCTGATCAGTGCCGAACGCCTCTCCTCCAGCAGTTCGATGAATTGCTGTTTCTTCTCCACAAGAGCATCGATGCGGGATGTTTCACGGTCGAGGAAGGTGGCTATGGCTTGTTGTTCTGGAAGTGGAACAAATGGAATTTCCATATTTGCATACTTTTGTCCATTAACATTACCGATTGTTGATTCTAAAGAAATTTGATTTATCCAATGAATAAAAGGTGCAGATTTTGTGAAGTAAAATATGAATTTTGAGTAAGTAGATGAATTTGACTTATATCTTACTAAATATCCAGCATATGCACAAATTGGATGCTTGGTAGAATCATAAAGAAAAGACCTACCAATAGTTCCACTTCTAGAGATTAATATGTCACCATCTTCAACAATGTAATTTGACACAGCAGATTTAGTAACATGAACTCCTTCACCATGTAGATTTCCATAATCATCTATATCTGTAGTCCTTAAAAATCGAATTCCGCTGCCTGTATATTCATCTGCAGATATATTTGCACCATACAATGCATATTTATTGCACATATGTTTTAGTTTTGTTACATCCCAGTGCTCTGGAATCTCTCCAATCCACTCAATTCCCGAATCCTTGTAATCGGGATATGGGTCCATCCCTGAGGAATCCATGTACTTTACCTGGGAGGAACTCATTGCTTCATCACTTCCAGAATCTGCAGGATCTCGTTTTCCAGTTTGTTGATATCTGCCTCGATCTCCTGCAGGGGACGTGGAGGCTGGTATTCATAGAAATACTGGTTGAAATTGATCGTATAACCGACCTTGCCAATCTCTCCGTCCTTCTCATCGGTCACGGATTCATTGATCCAGGCATCGGGAACGTAGGGCTGGACTTCCCTCTCGAAATACTCATGGATGTCCTCATCCAGCGGTACATTCTCATAATCCCTCAACTGGGTATCAGCCTCGATATTGCCTTTATTGTCCCTGCAGATCTCGCCATTTTCATCCTGTTCGGACATCACAGCCAGTATAGCCTTTCTTACAGGTGCTTTTATCGACACCTTTGCCCGCTTGAGAGATGACTCGAGGTCTTTGAGAAACTCATCGCGGCTCATGTATATCTTATCATGATCCATTCCTGCAAGCACGTCAATAACTAAGTCCTGCAACTTCCTGCCTGCAGCCTCTTCCCTCTCCTTCTCTGCAGTATCCTTGCGTTTTTTGCTTGTGGCAAGACTCTGGAAAGCCTTCTGCTCCTTCAACTCCTCGATACGTTCCTCGGTGATCTGACATTTCAGGCGCAGGGGTCGCTCAATTGTGATCTTGCGATAACCAAACGCAGTATTATCAAAGATCTGGGAATACTCATTTTCCTCAAACCTGGCATGCAGGCGTGTCAGGGTCTCGATCTGTTCCTGAGATATTTCATGTCTTTTATCCCCGAGACTCTTCCGCATATTAATATAACAGGAAGTCCCGTCGATCAGCTGGACCTTGCCCTTCCTGACTTCATCCTTACGGTTTGTGCATATCCAGACATAGGTATTGATTCCCGTATTGTAGAACAATTGGTCAGGTAATGCCACGATCGCTTCCAGCATATCATTCTCCAGAATCCAGCGTCGAATTTCACTTTCACCCGAACCTGCATCTCCCGTAAACAGCGGCGAACCATTCATGACAATTCCCATTCTGCCTCCTCCTTCCCCAAGAGGACGCATCTTTGAAATCATATGCATCAAAAACAGCATCTGACCGTCACTTGATCTGGGCAGTCCTGCACCGAACCTGCCACTGAATCCCCTGTTCGCTTCAGCCTCCACTATCTTCTTATCCTTCTTCCAGTCCTTCCCGAAGGGTGGATTGGAAAGCTGGTAATGGAAGGTCCTATCGGTGTGCTGGTCATTGGATAACGTTGACCCCAGCATAATATTCTCAGAATCCCTGCCATTACCCTTGAGCAACAGTTCTGCCTTGGCAATCGCATAGGTCTCGGGATTGACTTCCTGCCCGTACAGGTGCATATCGACATTGGGATTGATCTCTTCATGCACATAATCCTTGGATACGGTCAGCATCCCTCCAGTACCACATGCAGGATCGTAAACCGTCCGCACAGGATGATTGTGACCGATGATATCCATATCCTGATGGAACAGCAGATGCACCATCATGGTTATCACCTCACGCGGGGTGAAATGCTCTCCAGGATTCTCATTCATGTTCTCATTGAACCGCCTCAGCAATTCCTCGAAAATATATCCCATTTCCATATTGCTGACAGCATCGGGATGCAGGTCCACATTCCCAAACTTCTCCACAAGCATGTAGAGCAGATTGTTCTCATCCAGGAAATCGATGTAATTGTCAATATTAAATTTGGACAGGATCTCCTTGACATTATCCGAAAATGAGTCCATGTATGCCAGGAAATTCTTCTTTATATTCTTCGGATCATCAAGCAGTTTTTTCAGATCATACTGAGAAGTATTGTAGAATCGGCAGTCTGCTACATCACACAGGGCACTGTACTTGTCCTTGACCTTCCCTTCCAGTATTTTATTTCTCTCAAGTACATCCTCCTTAGTGGGTTCAAGGACGCATTCAATCCGTCTGATTACGGTAAAGGGTAAAATGAGGTCCCTGTACTTTCCTGCCTTCAGGTCGTCCCTAAGAACCTCGTCCGCCACACTCCAAATGAAATTCGCTTTTTCCTGGAAATTGCTCACATTATCACTGCCTTTCAGTATGCATTTGTTTATTATATATTTGATGATTTTAATCCGAACCTATTTCAAAACTCCTGTTAAAACTTTTTCCAGCACATTAGAAAATATGCTATGTCCAGTAGTCCTTTGAAAACAACATTTCGTCTTTCATATATGCTTGCTATTTTCCTGAATCCCATTTTCAATCATGCAAAGACTCGTTCTATTGTCTCCTTTTCCTATATGACTCATATTCAAGTCTTGTAGGTCTTCCTCTTTTAGGATATTTCCGATTCCTGATATTAATAGGGATGTTACTTTTTATCGCTCTGCGCCTCAGATATTTCCTGATGTTTATCTCATCATAAGCAGAATCTGCAAGTACTTCTAACGGTCTGGTTCTTGGGTCTTCCTTCAGTTTTGATCTTTATATTTTCCATGACCTCAACAAAGTGGTTTCTGTCATGTTCTCCATTGATGACCTTACGGTCATCAGCCCTCTTTCTTCCAGTTATTGGCTGTGGAGGTAAAAACTGTTTGATGTATTTCCATTGTTCATCAGGGAGTTCTATAAACTCCATAAATTTCCCCTCATACAATTATTGTACGAGGTTGTATTCATACTTTTGAAATGGACTCCTATGTGGTGGTTGGGGAGGGGATTTTGTTGTTTATGTGACAGATAATACTTTCACAGGACTCTCACTAAAGTGATATTATATTGGGAATTGAATGGATTCGATATGAAAAATGAATTTAGGGATATTATTGGTAACTGGTGGGAAGGGGCGAGGAAGTGTATTGACGGACAAGGTAGGAAATCGATATGGGGAGGTTTATTGCAGGCCTCGGTACTTAAGGGTATAGGTGACTGCGGGATGGAATATTTGTGCATCTACTGGGTACCTGAATCGTAATAACAGTCGTTGTATTGAAATTTTGGGCATTATTAAGAATAAAAAAATGCACCGTGAAGAGAAAGTTATATATACTTTCATCTGTGAGTACATAAGGCACAGTATGAAGAAAATTATATTTTCTGTTGACTTTGAGATTTCACAATCGCCTTCATGGTGATTGTAGTGAAGTGGTTTAAATGGAAAAATTAAACGTTGAATTAGAAAATTGTTATGGTATTCGTGAACTTACTCATACCTTTTCATTCGAAGGGTCAAAATCAAATCTAATTTATGCTCCAAATGGAACTATGAAAACATCTTTTGCAAAAACATTTTTGGACACCTCCAGGGGTATAAGTCCAAAAGATGGTATATTTGAAGAAAGAATAACCACATGTCGAATTACAGATGAAACTGGCTCTGAAATTGATCCAAAAACAATATTTGTAATAGAATCAGAAAGATCAGAATATTCTTCAGAAAAAATGCCCTTATTATTGGCAAATAGGCAACTAAGATCAAAATATGAAAAGACTCGTAAGGATATTACCACTAGTAATGCTGAGGTAAGGAAAAAACTACAAAAAATATCAGGAATGAGGAATGGAATCGAAGAAGAAATATGTGAAACATTTGGCTTCTCAGATATTCTGGAGTGTTATACAACAATATTACCTATTATAAATAATGATGAACAACCGCTAATAGATGAAGGAAAATATAAAAGTTATTATAATCCCAAAATAGTAGCATTCCTAAATGATGAAAAATCGAAAGAACAAATTGATGAATATATAAAAAAATATAACGAACTGATCGAATCTTCTGGTTTCTTGAAAAAAGGAATTTTCAATCATACTAATGCTACTGATGTTGCTAAGCAATTAAAATCAAATAAATATTTTGAAGCAAATCATAAAATCGTGTTGGATAATTCTGGCAATCCGATTGAAGTAGATGATCCGAAGAAATTTGAAGAAATTCTGAATGAAGAAATTACACGAATCCTTAAAGATAAAGAGCTTCAAAAGCGGTTTGAAGAAATTGATCAAGCATTAACTAAAAACGCAGAGCTAAAGGCATTCCGAGAATTTTTAGAAAATAAACCAAGTATATTACCAGAGTTGAAAAATTTAGCTGAGTATAGAAAGAAGATATGGATTTCCTATTTCAAACAAATTAGTCAAGAAATTTCAAATCTTGTACATTTATATGAAGAGGGTAAAAAACCAATTGCAGAGATGATTGAACAGGCAAAAAAAGAAAATACTGAATGGAAACGTGTTGTCGAAATATTTAATAGTAGATTCAGCGTCCCTTATACTCTATCAGTGGTAAACCAAGAGGATGTTATTTTACAAGATGAGGTACCAACAATTCATTTTGAATATAATGATCAAATAGATAAAAAGAGACTTCCTAGATCTGAACTAGTTCGTTCTTTAAGTACTGGTGAAAAAAGAGCATTATACATACTTGACATTATATTTGAGGTAGAAGCAAGAAAAATTGAAGGAAATGATTGTTTATTAGTAATAGATGATTTAGCGGATTCATTCGATTATAAGAATAAATATGCGATAATCCAGTACCTTGATGATATAGTAAAGTATGATAACTTTTTAGCAATTATTCTATCACATAACTTTGATTTCTTTCGTACGATTCAAAGTAGACTAGGAATACCGAGAAATTCAACTTACATGGTTTTAATTGACAATACTAAAGTTGAACTTAAACCATCTGAGTTTTTAAATCCCTCTAAATTTATTCAAAAGTGGCAACGTCAATATCATGAAAATCCTAAAGTATTTGTATCGTTAATTCCTTTCGTAAGAAATCTTATTGAATATACTAAAGGAGTAGACGACTCCGATTTTTTAAAGCTAACAAGTTTATTACATTATAAAGCTGATACAGAATCAATCCGTACATCTGATATCTTAGAAATCTATAACAAAATCTTCAATAATACTTTCACAATACAAGATGATAAAGTAATTGATATCATTCTTAATCAAGCTGAAGCTTGTTTACCTGTTGATGAAAGCATTAATTTAGAAACGAAATTAATTTTGGCAATTGCAATTCGACTCTTGACAGAGAAATATATAATAAAAAAAATCAATGATCAACAATTTGTCAATAACATAACTAGCAATCAAACATCCACACTTATTAAAAAATTAAAAGAAATTAATCCAAATGATGAAAATTTGGCTGTAATTGATGGAGTGAACCTTATGACTCCAGAGAATATACATTTTAATTCTTTTATGTATGAACCACTAATTGATATTTCATCAGCAAATTTAAAAGATTTGTACAAGGATGTTAAAGCATTATGAATCATAGTTAAGAACCTAACATTTATAACTTTTCAATCATATTCAATCTATACATATTAATTCTTTTATTAATGTATTCCTTTTTTGAATTTTTGGTTTCGATTTTTTGTTGTAATATTATCTGCTCATTTATTATTTGCAATATCAGATGAGTTATTTAATAGTACAAAATTATTGAGAGAATTCATTGCGTGAATATAATACAATTCTAATATATTTATACTAAAAAGCATACAAAAAAATTGGTTTTAGCAATAATTTGTAAATTATAAAGCATTTACTTATGTTCAAATTTTTTTAAAATATTATTAAACCCTAATACTGTGCGTACAAATAATGCAACCTGCCATATCCCAAAAAAAGCGACACGATGCGAGGAATTCAAACCCTCAAACTCCTTCCAAAACAGATCTCAAGTGAAGTGATAAATATCAAATCCAAATTTGGATCGGGTGGATTCAGCAGTTCGGGTTTCTCAAGTGCTATATTTTTTGATCGAAACACTAGCAATGAAAGGTAAGTAAAAATCATGCCAGTGCCAGGGTGGTTGACCCCGGGGACAAATTCATCTCGTTGTTACCTGTAACGGAAACAGTTTTTGCAACGGGATGGTTCCTTTTTACAAAAGTCATTTTCAGATTGAGAGTAAGTTTACCGTCTTCTACTTCAAAATTAACATTCAGTTCCACAGGTTCACGCATCTCATATTTACTGATATTGAATTTCCTGGATGCATCAAGTATCTCAATCCCGACAAACTTGTTGTTTTCGTCCACGTCAAGGATGATATCATCTAACATCAATGAGGATTTGTATTTGCGGTCCTGAGGATAGATGTACATACTGTCATTTAGCCAATCGTAATCAAAATGACTATGTTCATAGTGAACTACATCGCCGCTCATTTACTTGATCCTCCTTTCAACTTCCTGTGGAAAACATGTCACCAATGAAATATTTTAAATTATATTAATCAATTAATGCTTTATCTATAATTCCCTGTATTGTATGATGGCAACATTTACCTGACGGATTATTTATTTGGCAATTTGGGTTAGTCATTGCTCCTGTGATTTCTAAAACTTCTTTCATATTAGTTGCCTTACCATTAATCACAGCGTTTATAACTTGTTCTTCTGTTACTTTACTACAATAACAGGCATATTTCGGTTTTGCACCTTTTTTAAACCATATTGGTACTTTTACATCACTTTTTTCGAATTTAACTCTGAAATCATTGTTATAATAAGAAATCTTGCAATCTTCATTCATACATAAATAATAGTCAAAATCACCTATATTTTCTAACAAGTCATCACATATCATATGTCTTACAGTAATATTTTTTACAAAACTACCTGGAACGTTACAAACAGGACACGGACTACCATTGTCCTTTATATCGGTTTTTAAATTTGTTTCACATGGTATGACATTAAGGTTAATTCCGTTCATTTTTTGGATCTCCTTTTGTACCTGTCATTAACATTCTTCCCACATCTCCAACCTTTCCTTAACATGAGTATTAAGAGTAAATGGCTTATCAATTTTAGCATTCTGCTTCATGTGATGCAAAGTGCCCTTAGAGAACCATCCGGAACATAAGTTTGAGGGTGATGTTGGATTCTTGCAAGGAAGCATTTTCATGCTGGTGGTGTTATTTACATTGGCAAGGAGGCCAACAATATTTATGAACAGGCCTTGGATGTTAAGCGGTCACAGGTGTTCATTGACAAGCAGGAAATAATGAGAAAGATACTTGAATTGTCTCAATCACAAGATGAAGAATTAGGTATAAACAGAGGTACTTTCAAGAGGATAAAGGATAGGATTCTGGTGAATAAGGATGTTAATTTGAATACGGATGCTGTAGAAAAATTAGTTCAGTGTCTTTCATCCTAAATTAGAAACCTGTAATTTTTCGTAACATAAATAATTTTCAACATAATAATAAATTGTTCAAATTAATGATGTGGAGAAGATTTTATTGACATTACAACACCTGCATCCTTATTGTCAAATTTAAATTTAATCTTGTCAAAGACTTCAATTTTCACTAATAGATCCAAATATTTTAGTCTATCATCAACTTGATCGTCTCTAATTTTTCCATCATTTAACTCTTTTTTAATGATAGCATCTTTATCAAAATCACTTTTAATGAGAGGCTTTAATTTTTGTATTATCTTTAATGTACCTATACGATTTTTGTCATATAGAATAATAGTTTTGTCTGGCAAAGCACCATCTTCACGAATATCTATTTCTTCGATCCAATGATTAGAACCGAACATCGCAAAATTTATATCTAGATCTGGCGAAGCAATTATAGTATTTGGAGCGAATCCACGTGCTTCCAATTTATCTTTTATAATATTCAAATTTTCAACTGAAAATGTTTCAAAAACAAACATATTTTCTATCACATTTAAATTGGCATAAATTTGTTTGAGTACATAGTTTGATCTATTAATTCCGATTTGCTCACCTATACCCTTCCCAAGGTATTCAAGACCATGATATACGTGTGGATCGACATCATCATCAACAAAATTTATTTTTTCGATAAACCATTTATTCTCAATTGGTTCCACAAGCCCTTGTCGCGCCTTTCTCCATAAATCATGGAATGTCATAAGCTCTTTATTTTCCACAATTGGTTCCACCCTAACAAAATCTCTAATTTCAAAATTTTGTTCAGCAGAAGTAGTAATATCTAAAATTGTTGATTTGAGCTTTTCTTCTGACAAGCTTGATTTTTGTACTCTATCCAGTAAAGCATTTTCTTGCTCGATTGTGAAGTTTTTAAATTTATCTAGTACCTCATCAAAGTAAAATTTGGCATTTGAATCCAAAATTGAATTCCATACATCAATATTCTCATTTAGTTTATTCAACTCTTCTTCAAATGTTACAATCCTTGCTTTAGTAAAACAGTTTAGATTAGTGCTTTTACTTAACCTAGAATGTTTTTTGTAAATTAAAGCTGATATCAATATCAAAAATCTCTCATTGTAGCTTGTATCTAATACATGTGCCTGATAATCTTCTATTTTATCTAACCAATGTTCTATCTTAAAAAGAGTTTTTTTCTCAAAGACTACTTTTTCGAATGTTTCATATACGTTGTTAAGGTTGAAAAATTCAGTAATAACTTCTAAAGTTTTTTGTACGAATTCAGGCTTATAATTATTGTTTTCTAAATTAATCATAAAGTAAATGCCTAGACCATAGACTTTTTTATTTAAAAAGATCTGTACATTCCTACTTAACTTCTCTTTTTCTTCAATAACTTTTATTTCATTTTGAACTAGTAAATAATTTTTACTAGTTTTGTCTAAATTTTCAAGTTCATGCTTTAATTTGTATTTCTCGTTGCTATAAGCAAAATCATTAATGTTTTTACTGATGTCTAGAAGCTTATAAAAGCACCTTGTGGATAAGGTTGAGTGCCTATCAATTAATAGTTTTGTCAATTCCTCATAGTAATCGATAATTGTTGACAATATTTCTTCTGATTTCTTGACATAGTTCTCATCTTCTTTTTGGTATCGTAAATCATAGATAGCTTTTGTTTCTAAGTTATCTGACTCATGAAAAATTCTATCTAAGTGATTATCTCCAAAATTATATATAAGCCTTAAGTAAAAAGATGTAGCTCTGTGAAGACTTCTCGCGTCGAGTGCATCTATAGCTTCAAAACCAATTTCTTTATTATAATGAAGAATCCAATTTATGGTTTCTAAGTCAGCTTGATCAATAGATGTTTTGGTTATATTTTCAAATGATTGGTAAAATTGACTTAAGAATTCGAATCTTAACATAGCTTCATCTAACTGAGAATCAACACCAATGAGGCCAAAATCTTTTCTATATTTTATAGATTTTAGTGCCAAGTTGGTGAATTCTCTTAATGCTTCATCAGAAACATCTCTTTCAGAACTTTTAATCATTTCAATTATAAAGGTTGAAATTGGGGATAGATTGTTGCAATCAGTTACAAAATTATTATTATTATGGTTGTTTATACTGTAAGCACTTGTAACTAATTTGCTTATTTCATTTGCATTTGCATCATTAGCAGATTCAATAGAACCTAATACAAAATTTGAGTTTTTTATTTCCCAATTAAATGGAATACAGATTTTAAGACTAGATTCAGGAGATTTTTCTTCAAGTATTTTTGAGCATTTTTTTAATTTTGAAAGATTAATATTTCGAATTAAACCACATTTTTTGGTTTTTATTTGATATTCTGAATTTGATATCTCAAAAAAAGTACTTAATTTGATATTTTCAAGATCCTTTACCCCATCTTTAATGTAATTGTATTCGATGTATTTGTCTCGGACGAAACCTAATCTAAGAAGGTATGCATTTTCAATTCGTTTGTATGTTTCTCGAATATAATTGCTTGGTTCAATCCTATTTACTATAAAAAAGAAGAAGAAAATCAAGAGTAAGACACAAAAAACAACTAACATGAAAACTAATATCAATGAAGATAAGTTTGAATAAATTGTAACTGATGTTTCCGAACTATTTTTTATAAGACAGAGCTCAAAAAGAGAATAAACCATAGTTATTAAAAAAATACTAAAAATAGATACTGCCTTCCAATTACTAAATGCATGTTTTATTGTTTGTATTGAATATTTATCTGCAATCATTTGCATGTAAACTAGCAATATTGAAAATGATATTGCCAACAATGCTGCTAAACTTTGTGCTACTGCACTATAAAAATATCTGGCAGAATCATTATCTGGGAATTGAGATTCAATGTTTGATATCCCAAGATATGATGTCAAAATTTCGAATAAATTGTCAAATGCATATTTAAAAAGTACTATAAATGAAAGTAATAAGAATATCGATATAAGAAATTTGGTAAATAAGCTCGTTTCAATTCGATATACAATCTTATCCATTAAATTTAATTTACTAGGATTATTTTCGCCCAAATCTTTTCTCTTTTCATGGGCATATTTCCATTTTCTGTAAATATCCATAAGAGTTCTACACAATTTACAAATATTTAGAACTATCTGTTTAAAATGCTATTAATTAAGTAATCAATGTTCAAAGTAGCTTTGATAAAACATTCAGAGACTAATTCAATATGAAATAGCATATTCTTAAGGAAGTCTTCATTATTTTTAAATTTTAAAAGTTGCATTTTTCTGAGTTACCTATATCCCTAAAAACAAGTGCGAGGGGAGGGATTCGAACCCTCGAATTCCTTCGAAACCGGATCTTAAGTCCGGCGCCTTTGACCGGGCTGGGCAACCCTCGCAGGAAGATGTGTAGAATTAGCCTTTGCCGGTTGGTTGGATGAACGAGCTTTATAAAGCCATTCGGAATCCATAATTAGAGTTAAGTTACTTAAACCTTATTATGGTAGGCATGAAAATACAATTCCTTGGTAGCGGTGTGGCAATCCCCCGGCCCGGCAGGGTGCAGTCCGGGATTGCAGTTGAGACTGAAAACGGCCGTTTATTACTTTTTGACTGCGGGGCCGGGGTGCTGCAGCGCCTCTTTGAGAGCGGGCGTGATCCCCGGGATGTTGATGCAATCATCCTGACCCACCTGCACCTGGATCATGTGGCCGATGTCCTGCCCCTGCTCAAAAGCCGCTGGTTGTGCGAGAAAAACGATTGTGTCATCTACGGGCCACAGGGCACCCGGGAATGGCTGGACGGCCTGTTCGGGCTGTATCCCTATTTACAGGGCAGGTTTGACCTCTCCGTCACCGAACTCAAACCCGACCGGCAAATCGTACTTGACGGTAGTGACTGCCGGCTCAGCTGTGCCGCAGGAGTGCACAGCGTACCCTCCCTGGGTTACAGACTCGAGGACGGAGGGAAAATAATGGTATATACCGGGGACACCGAACCCTGTGACTCCCTCATGGAACTGGCACAGGGAGCCGATATTCTCATCCACGAATGTTCGTTTCCCCCAGGCTTTGACGTCGACTGCCACACCACACCGAATATGCTGGCCCCCTATCTCGAAAAACTTGATGCAGGCAAACTCTACCTGACCCATCTCTACCCGCAAATGCAGGGCCATGAACAGGAATCACTGGAATACCTGCGCAGCCGATTCAAAGGTGAAGTGCACATCGCCTCGGACCTGCTGGAAATCGACCCCTGAGATCAGACCTGCAGCATCTCGATATCCAGTTTGCCCGATTTTTCATCCAGTTCGATAAGGGCAGCCGATCCTTCCGAAGCCATACCGGTGTTCACGACAGTTGTACCGGCCACTTCCATGACTCCCTTGTCCTCATGGATATGGCCACAGACGATCAGGTCCACCTTGCCCAGCATGTCGGCTACAGCTTTACAGCCCACATTACCGGCTTCGATGCGATCCAGTGTGCAGTAAGGGGGTGAATGGGACAACAGCACCAGGTAATCGCCCTTCTGTCTTCCTTCAGCAGCCAGTTTGTCCAGGGTTGCTGCAATTTCCTCTTCTTCGATTTCATAGGGAGTATTGAAGGGTGTGGGGTTGGATCCGCCCATCCCTATGAAAGCCACATTTTCCATGATCCACAAACGCTCGTGGAGATTTATGGCCTTTGACTCATCCAGAAGATTGCAGATACTTTGCAGGTCACAGTTGCCCGGAATGGCCAGGGTTGGTTTGTCAAACATTCTCATCATCTCCAGGGCCTGCTCATCCGGCCCGAAGTTGGTGATATCTCCTGCAACCAGTATCAAATCCACATCCTCTGCCCTCTCAAGTATGGCCGGGATGCGTGTAAAATTCCCGTGTGCATCAGACATTGCAAGTATACGCATCATTTATGCTCCTTAGAAGTTCTTATCGCCACCGAGGATACCGCTCAAACCGCCACCTTCGCCCCTGTTACTCTGGGAACCAAGGCCTGTGGCAGCTGCAATCCTGTCAGCCAGCCTGGAGAATGGCAGGCTCTGCAGATACACCGTACCGGGACCTGATACCGTAGCAAGGACCACTCCTTCTCCGCCAAACAGTGCATTCTTAAATCCGCCTACCAATTTAATGTCATAGTTCACAGATTCAGAAAAAGCCACAAGACAGCCGGTATCCACACGCATGGTCTCTCCTGCATCCAGTTCTTTTTTGATTATCGTTCCACCGGCATGCACAAAAGCCAAACCGTCTCCTTCAAGTCTTTGGAGAATGAAACCTTCTCCCCCGAAAAGACCGGCACCGATTCTCTTGGAAAATGCAATGCCCACCTCTATACCGTTGGCAGCACAAAGGAAAGCATCTTTCTGGCACAGGAAACTTCCACCTACTTCTGACAGGTCTATAGGAATAATCTTGCCCGGGTATGGTGCACCAAATGCGACCCTTTCCTTACCGTCTCCGTCATTGGTAAAGGAAGTGATGAAGAAACTCTCACCGGTAACCATTCTCTTGAGTCCCTTGAAAAGTCCACCGCCTGTTGATGTTTGCATTTTGATGTCCTGGCCCATATACATCATAGCTCCAGCCTCTGCCCTCACACTTTCTGAAGGGTCAAGTTCGATCTCCACAAGCTGCATGTCATTCCCAATAATATCGTAATCGATTTCGTCTGCCATTTGTGTGACTCCTGTTGAATTTACAATAATTTAATATTCTTTAAATTTATATACCTACTTCATTGGCAAAATACATAATCAGATTTAAATAGTACTGCACATTTTATCGGCATCAGAAATTGAAAGGATAACATATCATGAAACACTTTCTCATTATTGCTCATAAGGCGCATACCGCCGATGATTTTTCCCTGAATGACCTGCCTGGTTCTGCCGGCAGGATGGATATACTGTGCAGGTGCGTAAATTCAGCCCTTTTTCTTTCCCATGACCTGCGCCGGGACGTACAGATTCACCTCCTGCTCCTCGGAGAACCCGACCCTGGCAGGGTTATCAAATTTGACGGGGAGACCGTACGTTACCTGAATCCGGATGAACGAAGTAGTGGCTCTCTTATCAAAAAAGCCCTGGATAAGGATTCTTCTGACTTTGAGATTCGCTCCACACCCGGTGTCACCGTGCGTGATGCAAACCTATCCACTCTCCTTTCGGAATTCAAGCAGCAGGGTTGCTCTCTTTATTATCTGCTTGAAGACGGCAAGGAAATCCGTGAAGAAACCCTTCCCAGAGGGGATATGGTCTTTATTCTGGGTGATCACAGCGGTGTTACCGAAGAAGAAGAGGCAGAGATAGAAAAAGCCGGTGCAATAAAACTTAATATAGGCCCGATCTCGCTTCATTCGGACCATTGTATTACAATTTTACACAACGAACTTGACCGCAGGGAAAAAGAATATTAACCTTTTTGCTATTGGAAGTGAATACATGACCATAATGCAAACAGCAGCCCGAATCATTGAGGAAGGTCCAATATGCGACAATTGTATGGGCAGGCAATTTGCCCGCTTGCTTACCGGCCTGACAAATGCTGAAAGAGGAGAGGCTATCAAACTATCCCTCTCTTTAGAAGCTGCACGCCTGATGAAAGAAGAAGGCTATAAGGATTTACTTGAAAAACTCGCTCTTTCCAACTCCTACGCATGTAAGACACTGGATGCCTCCTGTGAGGAAGAGGAATGCTGGGTATGCATTGGGCTTTTTGATAATCTGGATGAATGGGTGGACAGAGCTATAAAGGCTCTTGAAGGAATCGAGTATTCCACTTTTGTCGTGGGTACAAAGGTTAGCGGACTGCTGGCTGAGAATGAAGAGATCCTCTGGGCTGAATGCGGGGCTGATTATGCCGAGCAGCTGAAAACTGAACTTAACAGGGAGATCGGAAAACGCCTGGCAGCCCGCAGCGGCAAAGAAGTAGACATCAAAATGCCCGATGTTGTTGTTATTCTTGACATAGCAAAAGAAGATATTATACTGGAAATCCGCTCGGTTTATGTTGAAGGTCGCTATCGCAAACTTGTGCGTGGCATACCCCAGACCCGATGGCCCTGCCGCAAATGCAAGGGAAAGGGATGTCAGAGCTGTGATAATACAGGAAAACAATATCCCGAATCCGTGGATGAATTGGTTAGTGAACCTGTAATTGAAGCATTTGACAGTGATGATACTAAATTCCACGGTGCTGGAAGGGAAGACATAGACGCCTTAATGCTCGGTGCAGGTCGCCCATTTGTAGTTGAAGCTATAAATCCGGGTAAGCGTAACTACAATCTTTCTGATCTGGAAGAGCAAATAAACAGTAAAGCTGACGGGAAAATTGAAGTTGAAGGTCTCAAATTTGCGGACAAGGCCAGAGTTCAGACCCTCAAGAACTCTACGGCGGATAAAGTTTATAAGCTTAAAGTTACATTCAATGCCCCTGTTACGGAAGACGCCATCAGGACTGCTCTTGAGGACCTCCAGGGTAATCTAATCGAACAGCGCACGCCTCAAAGGGTGTCGCATCGAAGGGCTGATCTTGTAAGGAAACGTCAGGTGCATTCGATAGAACTTCTCGAATATCATCAGGATCATGCAATAATCAGGGTTGATTGTGAAGGCGGGCTTTATGTGAAAGAGCTTATATCCAGTGACGAGGGACGCACGACTCCGAGCCTCACCGGTCTGCTTGGAATTGATGCAGTGGTTGAAGAACTTGATGTGGTCGATGTGAAGATTTAACCGGATTATAATTTATATATCATCAACGGAGGAACATTATGCCAAAATCAAATGGTGAAAGATACTGTACAAGATACAAGCTTAAAAAGTCAATCAGGGAAAGAGGACTCTCTCCTGTGAGCAAAGCCATCCAGAGTTTCAGTGAAGGACAGAGAGTCCATATAGATATTGATCCCAGTGTCCAGAAAGGAATGCCAAATCCCAGATACCAGGGTAAAACCGGTAAGGTACTCTCTCAGCGCGGGCGTGCCTATATCCTTGAAGTACGTGAAGGAAATGCCAATAAGCAGGTAATTGTCCTGCCACAGCACCTTAAACCCCAGAAATACTGATTTCTGGTAAGAAATATAAATATCAGAGGCAAAGCAGAAATAGCTATATCTGCTTTGCCTCTGATAGTTGTCTGTTGCATTATTCCTGCCTTAAAGGCAGGTTAACTTAAGGCAGAATGGATGAGTGCTTTCCAATGATAGTTAAAAAAGTTCTTGATGAAGAATTACTTACGTTACCTGAGGTCAGGGGAATTCTCCACCAGATTCTGGAAGAACGTGTCAATAACGAAGAAGAGCTTGGATATGAGCTGCGTAAAGCCATAAACCATGCAGACATGTTCTCAAGGACAAGTGCTGAAAAAGCACGCGAGTTTGTCAACAAATTGCTTGAAGTGGAGAAAATGAAACCGGAGATTGCAATTCGGATAGTGGACACAATGCCACTTTCCAGGGATGAACTCCGTACCCTTTATGCCAAAGAGAGATACACTCTCTCAGATGAAGAGCTTGACACCATCCTTGAACTCGTAATGGATTATATGGAATAAATTTATATTCCATATACGACTTTTTCTTTTAGATAATATCAATAGTCTTACGTGCACCATGGAGGATATAATGACTACAAAGGGGAATAAAACTGAAAGAGAAGAGTACGCATGGGTTCTGGATTATCTTCCTTATGGAAATCCTAATGATCCACGTCCCACATACCAGAAAACACCCTTAGCCCAGGCAGTAGGTGATTCTAAATTCGTACTCATGGAACTTGTCCCCAAGGAAAAAGTCACTCCTCAGATACAGTCCAGAGTTTATATCGGAGAGGGTGACAGGGAAGTAATTGATCATGTCAAGCATCGGATTCATTACAATGATCTTACAAGTGGTGCACAACTTGAGCTTCCGTATGTACTGGAGCAATCGGTAAAACATCATGAGGAGCGTTTTGTAAAGTTTTTCAATGAAGCTCATCCCATAACGACTCGCCAGCACATGCTAGAGCTTTTACCCGGTATTGGCAAAAAACTCATGTGGGCGATAATCGATGAACGTAAGAAGGGTGAGTTCAAAAGTCTTGAAGAACTCCATGAACGTGTGGGTGGAGTACATACGCCCCAGAAGGCTATTGTCAATCGTATCATGGAAGAACTTAAAGATGATAATATCAAGTACAGACTCTTCACAAGACCACATCGCCGCCCCCACAATGAATAAAGGGTATAGATGTGGTATACTCTATTCTTAAAAAATATGGGATCAGGGGTGGTTCCCTTGACCAACATTTTTTGGTAAATGAACCTATACTGGACTCAATAGCAGAAGCTGCAGACCTGCAAGGTGATGATGTCGTTCTTGAGATAGGCGGCGGTATCGGAAATCTGACAGAGCGTCTGGTAGCCAGGGCAGGCAGGGTTATTGTTATAGAACGGGATCCCCGTCTGGTGACAGTGTTGCAGGACAGGTTCCACGACGTATCCAATATTGATATAATTAAAGGGGATACAATGAAAGTTGAACTCCCTGCCTTCAATAAAGTTGTAGCAAATTTACCTTATTCAATCTCTTCTCCCATAACATTCCGTCTTCTTAACCACGGTTTTGAAAAAGGGATTTTAATGTATCAGTACGAGTTTGCCAGAAGAATGGTAGAAGTGCCGGGCTCTAAGAATTATGGTCGGCTTTCAGTGGACACACAGTATTTTGCTGATGTCAGGCTCCTTCGCAAAATTTCTCCCTCTGCTTTTACTCCTGCTCCAAAAGTCTGGTCTGCAGTAGTTGAAGTGGTACCCAGGCCACCGGCTTTTGAGGTGAAGAATGAGCAACTCTTTTTTAGGGTTGTCGAGGCTGCATTTGGCCAGAGGCGCAAGAAAATGAAAAATGCTCTTACGAAATTCAATCCGCCCCTGGCAAACCAGGAATCCATTCTTCGTTTAATTCCTGAAGATTTCCTGGGAAAACGTGCTGAACAGCTTTTTCCTGAAGATTTTGCAACCATATCCAATATTCTCTATGAAGCAAGGGATGACTAATGGCTCCCATTTCATATCGCAATGCTTATGTTAACATTGAAAAAGATGTTTATGAACCTGCGGAAGATTCTTTCCTGCTTGCAGATGTTGCGATAGACCGTATCAGTGACGGTATGCATGTGCTGGAAATGGGTGTGGGAAGTGGCTTTGTTTCTGCAGTGGTTGCTGCTAATAAGAATGTAGAACCCATAGGTTGTGACATAAATCCTGATGCTCTTGAATGCGCATATAAAAACGGCATCCCGGTTTTCCGCAGTAACCTTTTCGCAGGGCTCAGGAAAAAAGCATATTTTGATGTCATACTGTTCAATCCTCCCTATCTCCCGACCTCCGAAGACGAAAAGTTAGAGGGTTGGCTCAATTATGCTTTTGATGGAGGAGTTGAGGGAAGGGATACTATAGCAACCTTTTTTGCTGAAGTATCTGACTATCTCAAACCCGAAGGGAGTGTTCTGTTATTCATTTCTTCCCTTACAGGTAAAGGGGAAGTATTTGATATTATGGAGCAAGAGATGTTTACTGGCTATGTGGTAGCTGAGACCCGGTCTTTTTTTGAAAAATTGATGGTTATTGAATGTACACACAACCGCTGAAATACAGGTATATTTTCAGTAGTTCATTATGCTTAAAAGGAAAAACCACCTTTTGTTACTTCAAAGCAAAACGAAAGGTTTATTGTTGTGCAGGTTGACGGTATTGTTGCGTAATAGAAATTAAAAAAGTTAATCTTAAATTGAATATAATAGTTTTATATTTAAAAATTGCCAGAGGATTACAAATGAAATACAGTCTTGGTATAGATGCCGGTGGAACATATACAGATGCCGTAATCCTGCGGGATTCGGATGGGAAGATTATTGATCATGGAAAGGCCCGCACGACCTATCCTGATTTGCTGGATGGAATTCAGGAAGTACTTGACGGCCTGGATCAGTCATTTCTGGAAAAAGTCTCTCTGGTATCGGTCTCTACCACTCTTGCAACCAACACTATTCTGGAAGGTACAGGTTATCCGGTAGCTCTTATCATGATAGGGGGAGAGGTTCCAAACGATTCATCAATCAAGTATTCAATATCTGTACAGGGCGGCCATTCTTCCGGAGGGAACGAAAAACAATCCCTTGACATGGATTCTATAAAAGAATTTGTAGGAGAAGTTCAGGATAAGGTATCAGCATTTGCGGTTTCTGCCTATTTTAGTGTAAGAAACCCGGACCATGAATTGAAGGCAAGGGAAGTTATAGATGAAATGACCGGTTTGCCTGTGATCTGTGGCCATGAACTTTCCCAGTCCCTGGGGGCATATGAAAGAGGTGTTACAGCCTATCTAAACGCCCAGCTTTTGCCCATATCGACCCGGTTTATGGAAACAGTTGCATCTGAGATAGATCGAAGAGGAATCGATGCAAAACTTATGATGCTCAAATGTGATGGTTCCATAGTGGGTATGAAAGAAGCTCTCAAACACCCGATCGAATCAATATTTACCGGTCCTGCAGCAAGCCTTGTTGGTGCTTCATATCTTGCCAAAAGCAAAGATTGCCTGGTCATTGATGTCGGAGGTACAAGTACCGATGTAGCTATGGTTATTGACAATCTACCTGAAATAACCGATGAAGGGGCAACTGTTGGGGGTTGGCCAACCAAGGTGGAAGCCATAAGAATGGAAACCTCTGCAATGGGTGGAGACAGTCATGTGTGGGTTAAGAATCATAATGTTTTCATAGGTCCACGCCGGGTCGTTCCTCTCTGTGTGGCTGCCAGTAAATATCCGGCAATTACTACAAAACTCAAGAAAGGACAGAGTATACTGAAAAGCCAGCTAGGGGAAAATATCCAGCCCACAAAATTCTTTATTAGAACCAAACAGGAACCCATTGAACTTACAGATCGCGAAGAAGACCTTCTTTCCCGCATAAAGGATGAACCCCTGACCGTGAGTGACATCTACTGGGACAGTAAAGCATTGCCATCGCCTATGGTCATGGCAAGCCTGATCCAGAAACGTCTGGTACAGGCCATAGGTTTTACTCCAACCGATGCCCTTCATGTTCTTGGGGAATATAATGAGTGGAACAGTGAAGCTTCCAGGGTCGGTGCAGAAATACTTGGATACTTCGCAGATCTGGATGCTGATGAAATTGCCGGTAAAGTTAAAGATGAAGTTGCAAAGAACATGGCACAGAACCTTCTTTCCTATGTCTTTAATGACCTCGAGGATTCACAGATCAATAAAGTTGTCCGTGGCAATCATTATGGCGGATTTCATGTGGATGTTCCCGTGGTACTGCTTGGAGGTCCTGTACAGGCCTATGTAAATGATATGCAAAAGCTAGTAGATGCGGAAATAGTCCTGCCTGAATATGCGGATGTGGGTAATGCAGTAGGAGCGCTTGCAGGTAAGGGGATAAAGCGTATTGAAGTGCTAATTCGCCCGAATTTTGGTGAATCTAAATATAATCTGCGTCCTTCTTCAATATCATTGTTCTATCCCGGCGGAAATGAAAATTTCAAGTCCCATGAAGAAGCTGTGGAGGCTGCCCGGGAGATCGGTCATAGATTGATAATGGATTACATGCATGAAGCTGAACTGGACGAAGGTGAAATAACTATAGATGTTGATCGCAAGGATGTTCAGGTGCATGGAGTCGGTATTCCAATGGAAACAAGGTTTACTTTTCTGGGTGTAGGGGATATTAAAATGGGGAAGAAGGATATAAGAATATAATTTTCCTTTTTCTTCCCTTGATCAATTTTAAATAAAAGGTAGCTTTATTTCCATCTATGCTGGAATTTAGAAAACAAGAGCCTTACAGTCTGCGTACCAGGCCCGATATTGTAGAATCTGAATATGATTTTCGACAAAATCTGGACATTTCGGATGTAAATGGTGTATTGTTCAACGTTCTGGCTTCCCGCAATTCATCCACTCTTGCAGAATATGATGCAGTCTGGTGGAGGGAAAACAGGGTCTGTTTTCTGGAATATAAAGATTCAACTGCTGCCTATCGGCGTATGAATGCAAAACGGGCACAACAGGTTCAGGATACATCCAAAAACCTGGCTCGTACATATGGTTTTTTGGAATTCAATTATTCACTTATAGTTAAAGGACTGGATGCAAAGACTACAAAGGGAAGTGTTGCAGTAATACCTCTTGAAGATTTGTCTTCATACCATCCGGAATTTACTTCTGCTCATGTCGAACTGGATTTTATTGATAAGTTGACGGATAAATACAGCAGGGAGCAAAATTCCGTTGAATTAGAACGGGATACAATTATTGCTGATATTAGTAAACTTAAAGAAATGTTTGAACAGCAACTCTGATAGAAGGAGATATTTTTCATGACTGTAACAGGATATGGGCAAGCTTTGGGTGCAGGTACCATCCTCAATGCAATTTCTACCTGGAAAGGTGCAGCTTTTGGATTGGACCTCAAGACATTTGCCAGGGTTGAATTATCACAGGGCGATGGTCCTATAGAAGGTATCATTGAAGAGAATGGGGATATGGATACCACTCTGATCGAGAATGCAGTTGGTATAACTCTTGACCTGTTTAATTTGAAAATGCAGGGCACGGTACAAACAAGAAGTGAAATTCCCCATGCTAGCGGACTAAAAAGTAGCAGTGCTGCGGCTAACGCTGTTATTATTGCTACTCTGGATGCCATAAAAGAATCAATGGAACCTCTGGAGATGGTAAAATTAGGGGTCCAGGCAGCTAAAAAATCCGGAGTGACAATCACAGGGGCTTTCGATGATGCCTGTGCATCTTTTTTTGGTGGTGTGGTAGTAACTGATAACAAAGAAGATATTCTTTTCAACCGCATCAAGAAAAACAGTGAAGTACTTGTTTTTGTTCCTCCTCAAAAGGCATATAGTTCGGAGACTGACGTAACAGGATCAAAATTAATTGGACCCTGGATAGACATGGCTTATGACCTTGTAATCCATCGGGAATTTGAGAAAGCAATGACATTAAATGGTTTTCTTTATTGTGGTGCTTTGGGTTTTGATACCAAACCAATGATGGTAGCCCTTGAAAGTGGTATTGAAGGCGTCACCCTTTCTGGCACAGGTCCTGCATATGTGGCAATTGGGGATAGCTCCGATCTGGACAAACTTGCAAAGGCCTGGGAGAAGCGTATTACAGGCGGAAATGTGATAAGGACGAAGATCAATAATGAAGGAGCAATTTAAACCAGGTAATTGTTGGTTTTTATGACAATCGAAAATGTAAGACAGGAGATCGAGAATATTGATAGGGAACTGGTGAAACTCATTGCAAAAAGAGTTGAATTTGCAGATGATATTTTAAAGTACAAACACCAGGCCAATCTTCCTATCAATGACGACACGCAAAATGATGTGGTAATAGATAGAGCTGTTTCTATTGCTACTGAAAAAGGTTTAGATTCCACAGTGGTAAAACAGATTTTCAAACTCCTTATACAAATGAATATAGAAAGGCAACATGAATTAAGCGGTGAAGGTAATCTTCCTTAATAAGAGGTACAAAAATGGTAGATATTGCAATAGTGATGGGGTCTGAATCGGACCGGGCAATTTCGAATCGTGTAACCAATGTATTGGACAACACAGATTACAGTTATGATGTACAGGTAATTTCTGCCCACCGCAATCCCGATGAACTGGATGAATATGTAGGTAAGGACGAGGCTATCGTTTACATTGCGATAGCCGGACTTTCTGCCGCACTTCCCGGCGTGATAGCATCAAAGACTGACAAGCCTGTTATCGGGGTGCCTGTGGGTGCCAAACTTGGGGGACTGGATGCATTATTGTCCACAGCACAGATGCCACCGGGTGTACCGGTTGCAACTGTTGGTATTGATAACGGTGCAAATGCAGCTCATATGGCAATCCGCATCCTGAAACTCAAAGGAGAATGAATTTTCATTCTTCTTCTAAACAAATATGAAAACAACAGTGGTCGTCCCCATTACCCATTGTTTTATCTACGATAACTTCGCCGTTGGTGACTCCGTTAACCATCTTTGAGAAAACTCCGGTGGTGAGGTTGCACATTATGGGGTTTATCTTACATTCTTCTCCCCATGGGCACCTGTGTGCTTTTATGATCGAACACCCATTATTGTCACTGTCATCCTCTACAAAATAACTGGCTCCCAGTTGATTCATAGCCCCGCAGCAAATTTCGGCTACATCTTGCGAATCTGCAGTTTTCCTCTCACAATCACTACGTACAATATCTTCCACCATATCAACCATTTGACGAATAATTATTTTCTTCTGTTCAGGTGGTGCACTACTAAGTAGGGAGGGAATAATTGAGGTTAAAACTTTTCGAATGCGATTTTGCATTTTAAGGTGCTCTTTTTCAGCCACCAGCTCATCATGGAGGCTTTTGATGCGCAACAATGACTTTACACGGGTTAGAAGTTCCACCCGGTTTACAGGTTTTGTAAGAAAATCATCTGCACCAACTTCAATACCTTTAATGCGGTCCTCTTTTTCAGATAGTGCAGTTACCATAATAATCGGGATATGGCGTGTATTTTCTGATTCTTTTAATTTTTTAGCAACATCATAGCCACTCATACCCGGCATCATAATGTCAAGAAGAATAATATCTATGTCATTTTCTTTTACTTTTTGGAGGCATTCTTCTCCACTTTCAGCCAGAGTAAGCTCGTATAAGTGTGAGAGGTATGCTTCCATTAAATCCAGATTCTGTGGTTCGTCATCCACTATGAGTATTTTGGGTGTGATTTCGCTTTCCATATTTTTCTGTGTTACGTTAGGGGTACTGGCTAATAAGTCTTTTTAGCAAAAGATGCTATCAAGTATCTTTCTTGCCCTTTATATCGATGCCTTTTGATGTAATCTCAAACGGAACGGGGTCAAGAGAAATGGCTGTATTTCTCATCTTTGGTATGAAAATAAAACGCTCCATTTTCCCTGTGTAGGGATTTTCCTTAACCATTAACTTGATGTTTCCAAAAGTCGAGTAATCTGCAACTTCATGGGTCATTTGGTGGGCAGCTTCATCCATCACAAAAAGTGTTGTAACATCCTTTTGTGAAAGTAAAAGATTCAATGTATCAAACTGGTCACGAAATTCACGCGGTGTTAAACCAATTGCGAAAACTCCAATATTGTCCATTACTATTACTTCGGCATCATAAGGTATCAATTCAGGCATGTTTATGAGGTCAACCTGTTTAAAACTCAACCCATCTATCATTTCAGCAGCCTTAGTTACGCTCCGGCTTCTCATTTCCAGGATTTTCACAATTTCAAGTAAACCACTTTTTATATATTCATCAAAAGGAAAACCAAATATTTTTGCCTGTTCGGTAATATCTTCTTCGGTCTCTTCTGTTGCCATTATTACAGATTTTTTTCCATCTGTACATGCCTGGTTTATTGCATGCATTGCAAAAATAGTTTTACCTGAGCCAGGAGCACCGGTGATAAGAATCCCTTTTTTCCCCGGATATCCATCACCAATCTTTTTGTCAAGACCCTGAATTCCTGTAGATAGCCTTTCCATTGGTACACCGTTGATTACTATACAAGTCTTTATATATAGAATGTTTCTTCCCCTTAACTAAATCCCTGCACGTATTATAATTATGTTATGAGTCTGGAAATGAACAAATATAATTGTCACAATATGTCAGGCACTTTTTCCCGAAAAGGACAGGTTGGACGGTTAAATATATTTATCAGGAATGAGTTTATTTCATGCATTATACCAATCTACTGATTATATACTTTTGATAGACTCTGGAGATTGTGAACTTTTAATATTGATTTAAACGTGAGTAAACTATGGCGGAAGAAATGGCTTCTAAAGATGAGGAATTGGAAGAATCATTTGACACCACCAGTTCCATCGAAGTGCCTAAACTATTGATCGACCAGATCATTGGTCAGGATCATGCGGTGGAGGTTGTCAAGAAAGCTGCAAGTCAGAGGAGACATGTTATGATGATCGGTACTCCCGGTACCGGTAAATCCATGCTTGCAAAGGCAATGGCTGAATTGCTTCCAAAGGAGGAACTGCAGGATATCCTTGCATATCCCAATGTTGAAGACAACAACAATCCACGTATCCGTACCGTCCCTGCCGGAAAGGGCAGGGAGATTATTATGGCTCATAAAATGGAGGCCAGAAAGAAATCTCAATCAAGGAACATGTTGATGATGTTCCTTATTTTTGGTATTGTGATGTATTCTTTCTATGTGGGTCAACTTCTCTGGGGTATCATTGCAGCTATAATGATGCTAATTCTTAGCAGGCAATTTATGCCAAAAGAAGAAATGATGATCCCAAAGCTGCTGGTTTCAAATTATGAGCAGGACAATGCTCCCTATATTGATGCCACCGGTACCCATGCAGGCGCCCTCCTTGGGGATGTCAGGCATGACCCATTCCAGTCAGGAGGACTGGAAACCCCGTCTCATGACAGGGTAGAGAGTGGAGATATTCACAAGTCCCACAAAGGTGTACTCTTCATTGATGAGATAAACACTCTCAGGATCGAATCCCAGCAGAGCCTGCTTACGGCAATCCAGGAGAAAGAATATCCGATTACAGGTCAGTCAGAGCGCAGTTCAGGTGCCCTTGTGAAAACAGAACCGGTTCCATGTGACTTTATAATGGTAGCTGCAGGTAATCTGGATGCTGTGGAAAAGATGCATCCTGCACTCAGGTCACGTATAAAGGGTTATGGATATGAGCTCTACATGCGTGACACCATGGAAGACACTGCTGATAACCGCAAGCATCTTGTTCGGTTCGTGGCACAGGAAGTTAAGCGGGACGGCCATATACCCGATTTCGATCAGTCCGCTGTTGAAGAAGTCATTCAGGAAGCACGCAGGCGGGCCGGAAGAAAAGGCCATCTAACTTTGAAATTACGTGATCTTGGAGGACTTGTGAGAGTAGCAGGAGATATTGCACATGCTGAGGGTACAAACATCACCTCTGCAAAACATGTACTTGCAGCCAAGAATATGGCACGCTCCATAGAACAACAGCTTGCTGACAGTTATCTGGAAAGGAAAAAAGATTACCAGTTGTTTTCCAAGAAAGGTGCTGCTGTCGGTAAGGTCAATGGGCTTGCTGTAATGGGCGGAGATTCTGGAATCGTTTTGCCTATAATGGCAGAAGTAACTCCTCCACAGTCACAGGCTGAAGGCAAAGTAATTGCCACCGGTATGCTCAAGGACATTGCCAAGGAAGCGGTCCTCAATGTGTCAGCTGTGATCAAAAAGGTGACAGGCCAGGACATAATGAATAAGGATATTCATATCCAGTTTATCGGTACCTATGAAGGAGTTGAAGGAGACAGTGCTTCTGTGTCCATTGCAACGGCCGTGATTTCGGCACTTGAAGGCATACCTATTGATCAGAGTGTTGCGATGACAGGTTCCCTGTCTGTAAGAGGTGATGTATTGCCGGTGGGTGGTGTAACCTACAAGATTGAAGCCGCAGCCCAGAGTGGAATTAGAAAAGTTATTATACCCTGGACCAATAAGGATGATGTCTTGATTGAAGAAGCTTACAAGGATCAGGTTGAAATAATTCCTGTCAAAACAATATCCGAAGTTATAGAGCACAGTCTTGTGGGCACCAAAAAGGAAGGAATTAGGGAAAAACTCAAGGAGCTGACAGATATGAAAGTTGATCTGGAAATTCCCGAATCCATTCCCGGTTAAACAACATTTAAAGGGAATCCAGTAAATGAGAGAACCAGAATTTTATGATGTGAGGTGGATTGAGGGTGAATCAACTTCTATCCTTCTCGATAACGGTAAAATAGAAGACATAAATACCAACTACGGTAGTGGTTGTGGGGTACGTGCTCTTTGTGGCGGCTCATGGGGTTATACTTCATCTGAAGGGGTTGATGGTATTGATACTGCAATAAATGCAGCGAGAGAGTTGGCTTCTGATGTAAATAAACACAGTCCAGGAGAAAAAGTAACTCTTGCATCTTACTGTGAACCCAATGTTGACAATCTGCCGTCTATAAAGGAAACCCCCCGGGATGTTCCGGTTGAAGAAAAAGTTGAGTTGTTGAAAGACCTTTCCAATAATGCTTCATGCAAGGGAATTAGCAGTACATCCGCATCATACTCTGAATCAACCTTTAAGGTTCATTATACAAATTCTGAAGGTGCGGATTGCGAATATGAACTTACCAGAGTCGGATTTGCAATTTCAGCCATTGCTTCAGATGGTGCAGCCTATCAGGTAGGAAGAGAAAGCAATTTTGACGTATGCGGTTATGAAATGTTCCGTGACCCTGGAATTCTGGAAAAGGCACAATCTGCCGGAAAGACAGCGGTGGATTTGCTGGGTGCCCGTCAGGCAAAAGGAGGAAAGGGTCCTGTAATTCTTGATCCTGAACTTGCCGGAGTATTTGCCCATGAAGCAGTTGGGCATGCTTCAGAAGCCGATCTGGTGCTGGAAGGAAGTTCAATTCTGGCAGACAGAATAGGTGAAGAAATCGCTTCACCACTTGTTAATATCGTAGATGACCCTACCCTTCATAAATTCGGTTACTATCCCTTTGATGCAGAAGGAATGCAATCTCATAGAACAGATATTATCACGGATGGAGTATTGAATTCCTATCTGCATTCCAGGGAAACCGCAGGTAAACTTGGTGGTACATCAGGTAACAGTCGCAGCCAGGGATATTCTGCACCTGTTGTCAGAATGAGTAATACATATGTTGACAACGGAAATTCAAATCTTGATGAAATGCTGGAAGAACTGGGTGACGGAATGTACCTTGCGGGTACCCGTGGAGGACAGGTTAATACAGGTGAAGGAATCTTCCAGTTCAATGCCGAAAAAGGTTATATTGTGGAAAATGGGGAAATCGGAGACCTTGTGCGTGATGTGTCCCTGTCTGGTAATACTCTGGAAATCCTGAAAAATGTTTTACTGGTAGGAAATGATCTTAAAATGCATTCGGGAAGATGTGGCAAAAGCGGTCAGGCAGTTCCGGTATCAGACGGGTCTCCTCATCTTCTTATTTCAGATGCCCTTGTGGGAGGTGTCCAATAATGCAGAATTACGATATTGGCAACAAAGTCCTTGAATTTGCCAATAAATATGGAGCCGATGAGGCTGAGGTCTTCATCTCAGCAAATCAAGTGACTTCTGCAAGTGTCCGTCACAACCTTATTGAAAGTGCCAGGAATCAACAAAGTCAGGGATTGGGTGTAAGGGTTGTTAAAGATAGTGCAGTGGGATTTGCAAGTACTAACATTTTCAATCGGCTTGAGGAAACTGTGAAAAGTGCTATTGCAATGGCCAAGGTACGCGATTCAGATGAAGATTGGAAAAACCTGCCTTCAAGTGGTAAATATCCTGCCGTAAATGGCATTTTCAGTAAGAAAGTCAATGAACTTGAGCTTGAGGATTGCATCTCCCTGACAAAGGAAATGATTGATGGTGTTTGTTCTTTTAGCGATATAATAGCTCCTTCAGGTTCTTTTTCCCGTATGAATTCCAACCAGCTTATCATGAACACTAACGGTGTTGAAGTTGAGGAAAAGGGTACTGCAGTATCGGGTTTTATTGATGTGATCACAACTTCCGGTATTCCATCTACAGCATACGATTTCCGTATATCCCGGGATATGGATATTGATTTTTATGGGATCGGGAAAGAAGCCGCAAACCTGGCCAATTCCTGCAAAAATGGCGTTTCTGTGAATAGTGGACAGAAAGATGTCGTATTTCATCCCTTTGCCTTTTCGGACATAATGGAATCTTCATTCTTATCTTCAATAGAAGCGGATAATATACAGAAAGGCAGGTCCAGCCTAACGGGAAAATTGAACACCGATATTGCAGCCCGAGGTCTTACAGTAACTGATGACGGTATCCTGGATGGTGGTATTGCATCTTCGGTTTCTGATGATGAAGGTACTCCTTCACAATCCACCGGAATAATCAAAGATGGTTTACTCAAATCTTACATCTATGATTCCTATACTGCTGGTAAAGAAGAAAGATACAGTACCGGCAATGCTGTCAGAGGTTCATATACTTCCACACCCAGTGTTGGCACCCGCAATGTTGTCTTTGATCATCCAGCATCTGACATAATTTCTGAAATAAAAGATGGGGTATTTATTACAAATGTAATAGGTGCACACACTGCAAACCCGATATCCGGGGATTTTTCAGTGGAAGGCCGCAATGCTTTTGTGATCAAGGATGGCCAGATAGAAAAACCGATCAAGTCCCTTATGGTGTCCGGCAATATTTTTGAGTTGCTCAGGAATGTGAAAGGTGCCGGAGATGATGTCCGTATGGTTGGTAGTATTATTACTCCTTCAATATGGGTATCTAATATGAATGTAATAGGCTGACTGCTGATTATAATCAGTAATCATTATATATAACCCTCTCTAACTATGTATATATAAAATCAAGTACCAAAAGTTTTTCAAATTTACTTGATAAATGCTGTTCATACGGAACTATAATAACCAGGTGTCAATATGACAGATGAGGGGATAAGGACAAAAATTCTTGTAGTCGACGATGAGCCTGATAATGTCGAATTACTTACGGCTTATCTATTGAATGATTATGACATTATTCCTGCTTATAGTGGTAGTGAAGCACTGGACATACTGAAATCCTGTGAGGATGACCTGCCGGATCTTATTCTCATGGATATAATGCTCAAAGATGGTATGGATGGTGTAGAAGCTGCTCATTTCATAAAACTCAATTATGATATTCCTTTAGTCTATATTACGGCTTATGCAGACGACAATATAATGCGAAGGGCCAAACTCACGGAGCCCTTTGGTTATATCCTCAAGCCATTTGAAGAGTCCGAATTGCGTACAAACATAGAAATTGCGTTATACAAATATGAAATGGAACGCAGGCTCAAAGAAAGCAAGAAATGGCTTACTGCTGTGCTCAATAGTATCGGGGATGCAGTAATTGCAACAGATGAAGAAGGCCTGGTCAAATTCATTAACCCATTTGCAGAAGCTCTAACCGGTTGGGATCAGGATGAAGCAATTGGTTTGCCTTTGTCAGAAGTTTTTGTAGTTGAGAATGAAGTTCCTGGTGAAAAGACAGATGACCCGATCCAGAAAGTCATGAAGGAAGGTATGTTTTACGGCCTTGGAAGTCATACAGTGCTTGTTACTAAAAGCAAAACCCGGATTCCTGTAGATGTAATTGGCTCTCCCATTCGTAATGAAGCAGGTAAACTACTGGGTACTTTGGTGTTGTTCTATGATATCTCTGACCGCAAACGTGTCGAGAATATGATTTATGACCAGAATAGTCGTAAAGACATATGATCTTATATAAATAAAGGAGTTCTATCCTTTATACCAATTTTCTTCTTACAATAAACGCTATTATCAAAATCCATACAGTAAACATTTTGTCCATTATTTTTTCTGAACCCAATGTATTTTTCTCTGCTTCTTCTGATATATTTATTAGTTTGTTATTTTGATTATTTTCCCATACACATGCGCATCCACATATGGGCAATTAATGCTGCATGTGGATTATCAGGATCAATCTCTTTTGTAAGTGCCCAGGCAAAAAAGATAGAATGAGCAGATCTACCAGCCCCTATAATCGCTTCACTCAGATGTTCTCCTGAAAAAATCTGATATGAGATCTATGCAATAAATATCGCAGTAGAAAGATAAATGATTATCCGGTTGGCCGGATAATCCATATCAATGGGTGGTCGTGAAAGGGCTGATATAATTTCCATGGTGATATCAGAGGTTCTCAGAAGCCCATTTTGCTCCTTCTTTCAATATTTGCTGGTTGAGAGGTATGAGTTTCTGCTTTGCTGCAAAAGTCTCCTCAATGGCTTTCATATAGTCCTCAACATCAAGACCTGTTACCCCAAGATGCATCAACACACCTATTATTGCAGTATTGGCAGCCCTTTCAGAGCCTCCCTCCTTTGCAATCTGGGTGGCAGGCACCTTAATTGCCCTTACACCTTCAGGTGCCTTGAAGTCACCTATCGTGGTATCATAAAGGATAATTCCACCCTGTTTGACATCAGAGGCAAATTTTTCCAGTGACGGCAGGTTCATGGCCACCAGGATATCCGATTCATACACTACAGGGGAGCCGATTTCCTCTCCTGAAATGACTACAGAACAATTTGAGGTACCTCCCCTCTGTTCAGGACCATAGGATGGATACCAGGAAGTGAATCGTTTGGCACTACATCCTGCACGGGCCAGGATCAGGCCCATACTGAGTACTCCCTGGCCTCCAAAACCTGCAATCTTGGCAAGTACACGTGTAAATTCAGGATCTTCCACAGCGTCAGGAGATGTGGAATCGTCGATCTTGTAAATATGATCGATACTTTCCTTTGAGAAGTCACTTTTCGGAGAGGGAAGAGGCTCCCTTTCTTCAGCCAGGTCCCTGAGATTACCCAGAGGGAATTCCTTCTCCATTTCCTCATTAATGAATTTAGTACTCTGCTCGGCATTTTGTTTAAGGTTTGTCGGACAGGCAGCAAGTACTTCCACAAATGCATAACCTATGCCTTCTTTCTGGATCTCAAGAGCCCTTTTGACTGCTTTTTTCGCCTTGCGGATATGGGAGATGTCTGACACCGATACCCTTTCGATAAAGACAGGCCCGTCCAGGTTATTGAGCAGTTCACACATATGCAGGGGATATCCTGCAAACCTGGGGTCCCTGCCTGTGGGGCAGGTCACTGTTTTTTCGCCGATAAGTGTGGTAGGTGCCATCTGGCCTCCGGTCATTCCGTATACGGTATTGTTGACGAAGAAAACCGCCATCTTTTCCCCGCGGTTGGCAGCCTGGATTGTTTCATTCATACCGATAGAGGCCAGATCACCGTCACCCTGATAGGAAATAACAACTGCATCCCCTTCCGATCTGGATAGGCCAGTTCCGACTGCAGGTGCCCTGCCATGGGCTACCTGGAGATTGCCACAATTGAAATAGTAATAGGCAAAAACAGCACATCCCACGGGGCTGATCATAACTGAACGTTCCTGTATCTCAAGATCGTCCATGGCTTCAGCAATAAGTTTGTGGAGGATGCCATGTCCACAACCCGGGCAATAGTGGGTAGCAGTCGGAGCGGCTCCGCCCTTGCGTGTGAATTCATCGTAGAGGGAATCCGGTTTCTTTATAACTTTTTCTTCCATTTTTATTCCTCCTTGCCTGCGACTTCCCTTATTTTACCCAGTACCTGGTCCATTGTAATGAGATTGCCACCCATGCGATTAACCAATTCCACAGGTTTTTTGCAACATGTTGCCAGTTTTATGTCATCCATCAATTGTCCGTTGCTCATTTCCACTGAAATGAAATTGACACCTTTTCCGGCAAGTTCAGCCAGTTCTTTTTCAGGGAACGGGAAAAGGGTAATTGGCCTGAAAAGTCCTGCCTTGATACCTTCCTTGCGGGCAAGCTCAACAGCAGAACGACATATCCGGCTGCTAATTCCATAGGATACAAGGACGATTTCGGCATCATCCATCATGTATTCATCGACATCGACTTCCCTTTTCTTTATCGTTTCGTATTTTTCCTGCAGCTCATAATTGAATTCTTCCAGCTCATCAAAGTCAAGGAAAATGGAAGTTACAAGGTTCTGGTAGGTCTCTTTATTGCCACAAACAGCCCATGAAGTATCAATTTCCGGTTTGACTACTTTTTCAGGGAATTTCAGTGGTTCGACCATCTGTCCGAGTACACCATCGGCCAATACCACTACAGGATTTCTGTATTTTGTAGACAAATCAAATGCCTTGATGGTCAAATCACACATTTCCTGGACTGAATTGGGTGCAACCACGATGTTGCGATAATTCCCATGTCCGCCACCTTTTACGACCTGATTATAATCGCCCTGTTCCGGGCCGATATTCCCCAGACCGGGTCCCGCTCTCATAATATCAACGATTACACAGGGAAGCTGTGCACCTGCAAGATAGGATACACTTCCTGTTTCAGGCTGATTCCCGGGCCTGAGGATGCGGTCATAACCCTGTGTCCAGCAGAAGCCGCTCCGAACACCATGTTTATTGCAGCTTCTTCGGATTCAGCCTGTACGAATTTACGCCCGACCTGGGGGAAGGTTCGGGATGCTTCATGGAGAATTTCACTTGCAGGGGTTATGGGGTAACCAAAGTAGCAGTCACATCCTCCGTAGAGTGCCCCAATTATCACTGCATCATTACCTTTTGTAAGTTGTGTGGCCATATCTTAACACCTCTTTTTAGCAGGGATGTGTATTTCTATTGCAAGAGGCTCCGGGCATGTGTAATAACAATTAGTGCAGCCGGTACACCCTTGACCTTTATACTGAGCATAATGGTAACCTCTTCTGTTGAGTTCATCACTCATTTCCAGCACGTTTTTTGGACAGGCAGTAATGCATCTGGCACAGCCTTTGCATTCAATAATATTGATTAGAGGATATGGTTCTGCTTTTTCTTCCTTCATAAAATCAACTCTTGATGCCTTCTTATTATCTGAAGAGTAGAAAAGGAAAAGAAATATAAATCAATTGTCTTCCTTTTCGTCGTTGTGTTGTCTGATTTCCACCCGGCGAATCTTGCCACTTATGGTCTTGGGAAGTTCGGGTACAAATTCCACTATTCTCGGATACTTATAGGGTGCAGTAACCTTCTTTACATGGTCCTGCAACTCTTTCTTGAGCTGCTCACTTGCTTCATAGTCTTTAGTAAGTACAATGGTGGCTTTTACAACCTGCCCACGTACAGGATGGGGGGATGCAGTGATTGCACATTCCAGGACTGCGGGATGCTGTATAAGTGCGCTTTCAACTTCAAATGGCCCTATCTTATAACCGGAACTCTTGATGATGTCATCTGCTCGTCCTACAAACCACATATATCCGTCTTCATCTTTCCATGCCATGTCACCGGTGTGGTAATACCCGTCATGCCAGGCTGCCTCTGTCTTTTCAGGATCTGCACGATAACCTGCAAACAAATCTGTAGGCCTGCCCTTTGATGTATCGATTACAATTTCTCCTTCTTCTCCGACATCGGCAAGTTTTCCGTCAGGACGCATCAACTGGATATCATAGATGGGTGAGGGCTTTCCCATAGAGCCGGGGGTTGGTTTCAGCCATGGATAGGTTGCAATGGCTACAACAGTTTCTGTCTGGCCGAATCCTTCCATTAGTTTGAGATCGGTATATTCCAGGAATTTTTCATAAACCTCGGGATTCAGCGGATCTCCTGCAACCACACAGTAATTGAGACTGCTAAAATCATACTGGCTTATGTCTTCCTTTATCAGGAAGCGATATACTGTAGGTGGTGCACAGAATGTTGTAACACCATAATGGCTGGCTTTTTCCAGCATATTCCGGGCATCGAATCGTGCATAATCATAAGCAAAGACAGCTGAGCCACAAATCCATTGACCGTAGAGTTTACCCCAGGCACATTTTGCCCAGCCGGAATCTGCTACTGTAAGATGCAGACCATTGTCCATTACATTTTGCCAGTAGCCGGCTGTGAGTATGTGGGCAAGGGGATATGTAAAATCATGTTGTACCATTTTCGGGAAACCGGTCGTGCCGGATGAGAAATACATCAGGGATATGTCATTGTTCTGTGTTGCTTCCTTTCCTTTTGGACGTACAAATTCAGCGGGTGAATTTTCCAGTTTTTCTGTAAAGTTAATCCAGCCGGGACGATTGTGGTTAATCACAAATTTGTGCCTGAGCACATCTTTGAAATCCTTGTGTGCCTCATCTATGTGATCCAAAAGCCCTTCATCAGCATCACTGACGACCATTTGTATGTCTGCTCTTTCAATACGATACTTAAGGTCTCTGGTTGTTAACATATGGGTGCCGGGAAGAGCGATGGCACCAATTCTGTGCAATCCCAATATACATATCCAGAATTCATATCTTCCCTTTAAGGTAAGTTTTACCACATCACCCTTTTTTATTCCATACTCACTGAAAAGGTTGGCAGCTTTTTCACTGTAATATTTCAGATCAGCAAAAGTGAATATCTTTTCTTCGCCATCATCGTTACACCAGACAAGAGCCTTTTTTTCAGGCTGTTCCCTTGCGTACCGGTCAACAACATCATATACGAAATTGAAATTTTCAGGGATATTGATCTTAAAATTAGCGTAAAAGGCATCGTATGATTCAAAATCGATTTGTTCCAGGAAATTATTTATAAGTGAGGTCATTCTTGCACCCGTTTTGTTCATTTTGGAATTTAGAAGATTATTGCGAGGAATTTTGCAGTTTTGTCTCCGACTGCCTGCATTGAATGGTTGTAATTTGAATCGAAGTATATTGAGTCACCTTCATTGAGAATTATTTCATTATCATGAATGATAACTTTCAGGGACCCTTCAAGTACATAATCAAATTCCTGGCCGGGGTGGGAATTGGGGATGGAATCCTGGTTGGATTGGGGTTTAACGGTAACTACGAATGGTTCTGCCTTTTTGTGAATGAAATTTGGAGCCAGTCCTTCGTATTGGTACTGTTTTCTTCTTTCTACACTTACTCCTTCATCTTTACGGGTAATGGTGAAAATATGCATCCTTGGATCTTCACCGGTAAGTAGCACCGTCATATCAACTTCGAGCAATTGTGCAATTTCAAAGAGGATACTAGCAGGGATATCAAGTTCCCCTGATTCGTATTTACTATATTCTTCTAATGCGATATCAAGGGAGGAGGCTATTTCCTCTGCACTTATACCGGATAATCCACGCAATTCTTTGACACGTAATGAAATTTCTTTTATTTTTTCCTGCATTTTGAGCCTACCTTTTAAACTGTCATGTTTATCCATGATTTAAGTTTTAATCATTTTCACAACAATATCTTAAATATATTTGTGAATTGTGGAAGCGTGACTCATGCTAACAAGTAACAGTAATAGCACTTATTGCATATCCAAAATGTAACAAACTAAAAACTAAATCTGGATTATTTATCAGCCAGTATCGGCCAGATGAGCAGGAAAATGATAAAACTTAATAGAAATACAAAAATCGACCCTGCAACAATATCAACATCTGCAAATTTGTCCGGATTTCCATTATTGATTGAGATGGCAACTCCCGCAAAAAGGGCTGTTGTAATCATGGAACTTGCAAGAGCCAGGATTCGGTTTTTATTTTCATTTTTCTTATCCATAATTAATCTACCTTTTTCCTTTTCATTAACAGGGAATTTGTCATCACAGAGACCGAACTCAGGGCCATGAATGCTGCTGCCATTGCCGGTGTAATGAGTATTTGCTCAAATATTGGGAAGAGTACACCGGCTGCAATAGGTATACCAAGTGTATTGTAACCAAATGCCCAGAAAAGGTTTTGTTTGATCTTTTTCATTGTCAGTTTACTTAAATTCAGGGCCTTTAAAATATCCTTCATATCATTTTTAATAAGGACGATATCCGCAGACTCGATGGCCACATCCACTCCTGCACCCATAGCAATTCCAACATCAGCTTGGGTAAGGGCCGGTGCATCATTGATGCCATCTCCAACCATTGCTACTCTTTTGCCCTGGCTTTGCAGCTTTTCAACCTCCGCAGCCTTATCTGCAGGTAGCACTTCTGCAAAGACTGTATCAATTCCTGCCTGTCTTGCAATTGCATGTGCAGTTTTGCTGTTATCACCTGTAATCATGGCAACTTCAAGCCCCTCTTTCTGCAGTCGGGATATTACTGATGGTGCCTCCTCTTTCAATACATCAGCAACAGCCAGGACACCGGCAATTGTACCATCGAGGGCAACCATTATTGCTGTTTTTCCTTCATCTTCAAACTTATTCGAATCGCGGGATACATCTCCCATATCGATTCCTTTCTCTTCCATGAGACGTTTGGTGCCGATAAATACAGAATGATTTTCCCATTCTCCTACAACTCCTTTGCCGGATAATGATTCAAAACCGGATACATTTTTTAGCTGAAGTTTTCTGGATTTTGCTCCTTCCACAATTGCTTCAGCCAGCGGATGCTCGGAAAGGATTTCAACTGAAGCTGCTGCCTGAAGCAGGTAGTTTTCTTCATAATTACCTGTTGTTGCAACATCTGTAAGGAAAGGTTTACCGATTGTCAGGGTACCGGTTTTATCAAACACGATAGTGTCTATTTTTGGAGTAGTCTCCAGACTTTCCCCATCGCGTATGAGGATTCCATTTTCAGCACCCATTCCGGTACCTACAATTATGGCAACCGGTGTGGCAAGCCCCAATGCACAGGGACACGAAATTACAAGCACCGTGATGGCAGCCAGCAGGGCAAAGAGGAAAGGACTGGCAACACCTGTAAGTTCAGCAACATTAAATGTTCCGTAGCCTATGAAAAACCAGAATAAAAATGCCATCAGGGCAATGGACATCACAATGACAATAAAGTATCCTGCTACAATATCTGCAAGGCGCTGAATGGGTGCCTTTGATGTCTGGGCTCTTTCTACCATTTTTATGATCTGTGACAGGGCGGTATCAGCACCGACCTTTGTAGCTTTGAACCTGAATGAACCAGTCTTATTTATCGTTGCACCGATTACTGTATCTCCTGTGCTTTTTTCAACAGGGATGCTTTCCCCCGTGATCATGGATTCATCAACAGCAGAATCCCCCTCTATGACTTCACCGTCAACCGGTATCTTTTCCCCGGGTTTTATAACGATGACATTTCCAGGTTTTACTTCTTCGACAGGAATATCTTTTTCTTCCCCATCCACGATTATCCGGGCAGTTTTTGCCCGCAGCCCCATAAGCTTACGTATCGCTTCCGAGGTCTTACCCCGGCTTTTGGCTTCCAGGTAACGTCCGAAAAGGATGAATGTAATAAGCATGGCAGCCGAATCAAAGTACGTATGTTCATATCCCGCCCCCAGATTCAGGAAGGCTGCTGCAGTGCTTGCAACAAAAGCGGCTCCGGTACCCGAGGCCACCAATAAGTTCATGTCGGCATATCCGTGCTGCAATCCCCTAAAAGCTCCGGTGAAAAACTGTCTGCCGGGAAAAGTCAAAGTGAGGGTTGCCAGGGTGAATTGAACAATATTGTTAGCGAGAATATCAGGCACATAAGGGTCAATCCTCAGCATTCCCTGCATGGCACCAAGCGTCAGGGGTAATGTCATAGCAAAGGCTATCAAAACATTTTTTTGTTGCTCAATTCTTTCCTGTTCTCGTTTGTCTTTCAAATTATTTTGTGTACCATCCGGTATTGAAGCGCCGTAACCTGCGTTTTCTATGACTTTGATGAGACCTTCCTGATTGATTACGGAACTATCGAAAATTATATCCGCTTTTTCCAGGGATAAGTTTACATTTGCTTCAAATACGCCGGCTTGGTTTTTAAGCGCCTTTTCTACGTTGGATACACAGGAGGTGCAGCTCATCCCGGTAATATCCAGAGTCAGGCGATCACTGCGAATTCCGTACCCCAGGGACTCGATCTGCTCACGTATGTCATTTAAATCCAGCTTATTAACATCATATGTTATAGAGGCTTTTTCCGATGCAAAATTAACTGAGACTTCTCCAATTCCATCTACTTTTGCAAGGCCTGTTTCGATACGTTTGGCACAGGCAGTACAGGACATACCTGAAATATTCAATGTCAGGGTCCTATCGGAATCTCGGGTTGATATTTCTTCAATGTTTACAGGACAGGTTCCTTCACATGCATTCTCTTCCTGGCCTTCGACAGAATATCCGGCCTGGCTAATAGTATCCTTCATGGTTTCAACACTGGTGGATGAAGGATCATAATTCACTCTAGCAATACCACTTTCAAGGTCCACCTCTGCAGATTTCACTCCTTCAAGGCTTTCAAGAGCATCGCGGACACTTTTTGTGCAGTGTCCGCAACTCATACCGCTTATATGTAAAAAAATCTCAGCCATGGTTATATTATGCCTCGTAACCTGCATCCCTGACAGCTTTTTTCAGCTCTTCTACATTTATATCAGGTTCATATTCCACGTGGACCTCGCCTTTTTCAAGATCTACTTCCGCTCTGGATACTGAAGTAATATTTTGTAAAGCCTTCTCAACTGCCATCTTGCAATGGCCACATGTCATTCCTTTGACTTTAATATCTATCTTTTCCATAAAATATCACCTGTTTAGGTTATCGTCCAACAATTTAATATATTTGCCTCTCAAATATAGTTAACGCCGTGAATTAGAGATTAAGATGATTTATATGGATCAAATAATTGCTAAAATCGAAGAACTGAAGACAAAAATGAATGCTGTTATTCTGGCCCATAATTACCAGCGATGTGAAATACAGCAACTGGCAGATTATGCTGGTGATTCACTTGGACTGAGCCGTCAGGCAGTGGAACATGATTGTGATGTCATTGTCTTTTGCGGAGTGGATTTCATGGCGGAGAGTGCGGCCATTCTTTCCCCGAATAAGCAGGTACTACTGCCTGCAAAGGATGCTCATTGTCCCATGGCAGCAATGGTTGATGTGCCATCCCTCAGGAAAGCAAAAGCAAACAACCCCGATGCTGCAGTTGTATGTTATGTTAATTCCTCAGCGGTTGTCAAGGCAGAAAGCGATATATGTTGTACTTCCTCAAATGCTGTCAATGTGGTAAATTCTCTTGAAGAAGATAAAGTGATATTTGTGCCGGATAAGAACCTGGCACATTATGTCTCCCTTCACACAGAAAAACAAATAATCCCCTGGGAAGGTTATTGTCCGGTTCATCACCAGATAATGCCGGAAGAAATCAGAATGGCAAAACAGGAGCATCCTGATGCTGAATTCCTGGCTCATCCGGAATGCAGGCCTGAAGTTGTTGAAATGGCAGATGCAGTACTCAGTACCTCGGGAATTATTGAAAGAGCGGGCAAAACAGATGTAAATGAATTTATAATCGGGACGGAAAATGGTATTCTTTGCAGGCTCAAGGAGCAGCATCCTGATAAAACGTTCTATTTTGCTTCTGCCTTTGCCTCATGTGCAAACATGAAAATGGTTACACCTTCCATTTTGCTGGATTCAATGGAAAAAATGCAATATGAAGTGAATGTAGAAGAAAGTATAAGGGAAAAGGCAAAAAAATCCCTTGATCGAATGCTTGAAATTTAATCTGCATTCTTGTACTTAAAGGGCATCAGGCGCTTTTCAAGGGCCGCCTGTATATATTCGATCAACATGTACTTATCATCTCAAGCGATTATCACTTTTGGGATTGTATATAGCATTGTTTATTTCAGATATTTAGTAATTATCCTCCCTTACGACAGTTTGTTTTTTGAGTTTACTGCTTATTAGAAATAACTGACACTCATCAATGGAAAGAAATGCATCGATCATCTCTGAGATATAAAGTAAAGAACTCTCATAAAACCACCATCTCTTTCAGGAAATTATCTTGCATCCTGGGATGCAGGGCTCGTTTTGACACCACGTCCATAGGCAATTCGAGCAAGTCTTCAAGGTAGTCGGCAAGTCCCACAAGGTCAAACAGGGTGGCTTCGGTATCAAAATTGACCAGCACATCAACATCACTTCCCGGCTTTTCTTCTCCCCTTGCATAGGACCAGAAGATTCCGACAACTTCGGCTTTGTACTCCTGCCTGGTCTCTCCCCGGTGCTCTTTAATCAGGAGTTTTATCTCATCCAATCTTGGTGGGATTCTTTTGCTTCTCCTCGTCCAGAAACTTGCTCCATAACTGCACTCATTATCGCCAAATATGCAAGCCCAGCAGTTCCAGTCCCTGTTCTATGAAAAACAAAGCAAAGAGGAGATACAGCACTCCCAGACTTCGAAATAGATGAAGATAGTACTTGCTTTTCAAAAAATCCCTGCTTTTGCCTACAAACAAGGCAATCATAACTTTAGAACCTACAAGCAGGGCATAGAATCCGATAATAAACATTATCCGTGCGAGCCTGTCAACCTCTGCAGTCCTGAAGAGAATCGGTCCTCCGATTGCAATCCAAAGCAGGTAGGGATGGGGGTTCAGGAAATTTGCCAGTATGCCTTTTTCTGGGATTCCTTTTTCTGGTTAGTTATCTCGATATTGATATTTTTGGTCCTTAAAGAAGTAATTCCCAGATGCATCAGGTAAAGTGCCCCTGCCAGGCTTATAAAGGCGATCACCGAATTTTGCTACTGGAAATGTATTAGTATGTAAATCACAGCTGATACTATCAGGAAGTCTTATTAAAGGAGAAATAGCAACCTTAAAACCTTCTTTTGACCCGTGTTGCAGGCTTCCGGAAATTGTTATGACCATCAGTGGACCCGGAGATATGCCTGCAGCAAAACCAAGAAGGGTCCCTGTCATCAGGATTTCTGCAAATTCATACATCATTCTCTCTTCTTATTTACGGGAGGAAGCCATTTACCGGCGTGAAAATTCAGTGTAGTTTGATAATTTCAGTCTGTTCTGCGATTGTCAGTTCAAATTCATCTGCGGGAATGGCCCTGGTAGAAAGGACTTCTTCAAATTTGCCGCTCTCAACCTTTATGTTCCTGCTGGCGGTTACCGTGAGACTCACCTGAGACTGGCCATCTGCAGCATTACCTTCGATCCGGATATCGTATTTGCCTGAAGGTACATCGCATTCGCAGATTTCCGCTACACCCTCTGAAGCTCTTGCACGTCTGGTTATCCATAACAATATCTTTACCCTGACCTTCAGGTCCTTCACTCTTTCGGCTCTCACCGTTAAACGATTGGGCCTTTCTGGTACTTCTGTGTCAGGCATACGACATTTGTATTTTCCACCCTTCACCGGCACGGTCTTGGTAAAGGTCATTGCTACATCCACTGATTCCGCAGAGGATGTGCCACGTATGATGACATCATCTCCTGCCCTGGGTTCTGGTGGTATAATCTCGAAATCCTTGTTTTCTGGAGTATCCATTGTAATTAAAAATGGCTGGTAGTCCTTTATGTTTCTTTCTGATTGCTCGTTACAGAAGCGTATAATAATTATTTTTGTAATTATTATTTTTATAACTATTTGGCTCTGTAGAAATTATCATTTGAATAATTATTAAAGCAGAGATCACCCTGTCTATATTATGGATTAATAATTTGAACTTGACCTCTGACCTGATTTCTGTATTTTGTTGCTCTCAGTTCTTCCCCATATTCCTTTTCAAAACAGAAAACATCGTCTCTACCAGATTTCTGTAATGATAGATGTCTTCATCAAATTCATCTCTCATTCTACGACGGTATACCATTAAATCACAGATTTAATGGGAGTTCCAGATTTCCAATCTGGAACAAAATATATCCATCCCCTTTGTGTTTTGTCTATCCAGAATCACATTGGGGACCTCTTCTTATAAAAATGATAATGTATTAGTGGAAGTTAGAGGAAAGGGTTTCTACAGAGCCGTTTTTTGGAAAGCTTGATCCATGTTTTTTTCATACAGATTATATCCCAGAGGAGTTCGATCTTCAGGATAGCCGGAGACAATGGTGCCGCATTCATCGATATACTCAAGAGCATAAAATCCCTGCGACCTTTCGTACAGGGCTTTGAAGAACCTCATATAGAAGTCATCAGGAACTCCATTTTCAGCGCCTGCTATTACTTCCCGGGCTACGACCTTCTCATTCAGAAACTCTGTGACAGCCGATGATATTTGTTTTGTATTGAGGGTCTGTTGTTCTGTATATTGTTCCTCACAGATTTCCTGGACCCCGAGGTTTAAACGTACCCCCAAAAAAAACAACAGAACCTATAAAAAGAAGGGTAATGAAAGTTATGATTATTGTGTTATATCGTCGATTACTGAAAAACATGGGAATGATCAGTCTTGTGCCCGGCGCAATACCATTCGAATGCGGGCCTTCAGTTCTCTCAGGTTGAAAGGTTTTGCAATATAATCGTCTGCACCTGTCTCGATTCCTTCTACCCGGTCATCAACTTCCCCTTTTGCGGTAAGCATTATTATGGGGATGTGGTTATGCAGTTCATCCTCTTTCAGGTGTTTGCACACTTCAAAACCATCCATATCCGGCATCATGACATCCAGAAGAATAAGGTCTGGTGTTTTTCCTCAATATCTTCAAGACCAGTTTTCCCGTTATATGCCTCAACAACATTATATCCTTCTGCCTGCAATGCTCTTTTTGCAGCAATTATGGCATCGGGCTTGTCATCTATTATCAGGATGGTTTGCCTGGAATCTCCCAGCTCTTCAAGTCTTGTTTGTACTGTTTCTTCAGATATTTTCAGTACATCTGCCAGTTCGACTGCAGAAAGGGCCGGATTCTTTTCAAGAAGACTGAGTATTTTATCGTCAAGTTCTTTTTCGGGCATAATGACCACTAAATAATAGTATTCCCATCAAATAGTCTATGCCATTAAAGCCTTTCCAAATATATGGAAGACCTGTTATTCAGAGATATAAGTTGACCATAATTAGAAAGACTTATAAAATATAATGTTGTAAGTAAGCAGGATGGATGTTCTCGAAAAGATATTCGGCAGGACTGCACAGATGACTGTTCTCAAAAACCTGATATCCCATAAGGGGGACTCTACCTATCTCTCAGGAATTGCAGAAGAGACAGGCTTGTCTCATTCGAGTGTTGCCCGTGTAATAGCACCTCTTGTAGAAACAGGTATTGTTAAGGAGAAACCCCTGGGAAAACAGATACGCACTTTCAGTCTCAATATGGATAGTGAATTGACACAGCTTGTCCTTGAATTCTATGATCATATCCACAAGTTTGCCGATTGATTCTTAATAATATTTTTGTTCATCCAATGTGTCCGGATGTACGCTACTGTTATTCTTTCCAAGCATAATTCTTGCAAGACTGCCGGATATGGCCGCAAGGATATTGGATATGTGAAGTGTATAGAATGCAATTATTATTTCCATAATGGAGGTTAGAAGTGCCTCGGCAAACTGTCTATCAGGATTCCTGAATTTCCTGACTACCAGTAGATAGTGGTAAGCGGTGCGAATATAAGTCCAACGATCAGGGTGAAGCAGATAGTCAGTATTATAAGTGTAAAGGTTCTCCTTCAAAATAATTGTCTATCAGAGTATTATTATCCACAAGCACTGTGATTCTCATAAAGAAAAATTGTGGGCCTGTTATTTAGTATTAACTTTCAGGGCATCCTGTACTATTTTCAGGGCGCAGAGTTCACCACACATGGAACATGCATCACTTCCTGTCTTGCGGCTCTGGCGTATGGCAGCAGGTTTTTCACTGTCAATTGCAATGTCAAATTGTTTCTCCCAGTCAAGGTCACGTCTGGCTTGTGCCATCTGGAAGTCTGTTTTTCTTGCCTTTTCACGCTGTCCCTGCCGTGTAAGATCGGCAGCATGTGCTGCTATCTTTGTGATAATCGCTCCCTCTCTGATATCATCTGCGGTGGGAAGGGCAAGGTGTTCCGCGGGAGTGGTCATGCACAGGAAGTCCGCTCCAGACATGCCGGCAATGGTTCCACCAATTGCACCTGTAATATGGTCATAGCCGGGTGCAATATCTGTGACAAGTGGTCCAAGCAGGTAGAGGGGAGCTTCGTGGCATAGTTTTTTCATGCTTTGCACACTCAGCTGCACCTCGTCAGCTGCCACATGACCGGGCCCTTCCACAAAGGTCTGGACATTGGATTTACGTGCCTCTTTTACAAGTTCACCCAGGGTTATGAATTCCATGAATTTTGCATTATCCGAGGCATCATGGATACAACCCGGACGCATTCCGTCACCCAGGCTCAGGGTCATATCATATTCTCTTGCTATCTCTATCAGGTAGTCAAATTCACTGTAGAGGGGATTTTCCTGCTCATTGTGGATCATCCAGGCAATTGTAAATGAACCTCCTCTGCTGACAACATCCATCACCCTTTCCCCTTTACGCAGGCGTTGCAGAGCGTTCTGGTTCACTCCTGCATGAATTGTCACAAAATCGACACCGTCTTCTGCATGTTTGCGCACAGTATTGATGATATCATCGGATGTCATATCAACTACAGTTTTTTGGGATGAAGCCGCCTGATAGATTGGCACTGTACCAAACGGTACATCTACGGTTTCCATGAGAAGTTTGCGGGTGGAATCAAGGTCTCCCCCTGTGGAGAGGTCCATTATGCTGTCTGCCCCGTACTTAACAGCAGTTTTTGCCTTTTCAACTTCATCTTCCACATCAACAAAATCTCTTGAGGTTCCGACATTGGCGTTGACCTTGACACCCATACATTTTCCGATGGCTTTTGGAGATGCATCTCTGCGCACATTTTTTGGAATAGTAATAAGGCCCTCTGCAACATACTTTCTTACGATTTCGGGATCAATACCCTCTTTTTCTGCAACCTTATGTATCTGAGGGGGAATGTTTCCCTTCTTTGCTTCATCCATCAATGTCATTTTTAACGCCTGCCGTGCTTAATTCATTCCAGAATAATCCGTATTCGCATATATAGGTTTCACAGGTAAAAAAGGAATTAAAATGAAACTCTATCGTTAACATTTCGCTCCATTAAATAGGTTGGATTGGAATTGTGAAAATGAAGGTATTTCCCGCCCCGGGTTTACTTTCCACTTCTATCTCTCCACCATGTAATTCTATATACTCTTTAGCAAGTGAAAGGCCCAGAATACTGTCATGTGGTTTCATTCCGGATTTGGAATATATTTCTTTAAAAGGTCTGAATAATTCTTCTAAATGGCTCGGGGAAATGCCGAGTCCGGAATCATTTACTTCGAACTTCAGGTCATAACTGCTGTATTCCATACTGATATGTACATCTCTTCCTTCAGGGGTAAAGTGTATTGCATTGACGACGAGATTATACATTGCCTGCTTGATTTTTACTTTGTCCACACTCATTTCCGGTATGTATTCAGGTACATCAATAGTTATTTCAATATTCCTATCCTCTGCAAAAGGTTTAAGGAATTTTAAAATTTCACTGAGTAACTCACCAATGGAAACCATTTCAATATTGAGTTCCATCTTTCCTGCTTCAACATCTGATATTTCCAGAATGGCATCAATTAAACCTATCAACTGTTCCGCACTTTTTTGTATATCATGAATGTGCTTTTGCTGTTTTGGATTGAGTTTTCCATATATATCATTACGAAGCATCTGGCTAAAACCAATTATGTTACCTAATGGAGTTCTAATTTCATGACTCAAATTGGCCTTGAACTCAGAGTTGGTTTTGCTTACTTCCCTGGCATGAAGCCTGGATTCTGCAAGTTCTGCCTCTGCACGCTTGTGGTCTGTAATGTCCTTTACGAATTCGACCGTACCGGTAATTTCACCGGTGGTGGAGTCTTTCAATGGATACCCCAGGAGTTCAAACCATTGTGGTTCTGAGTCCGGCAAACCCTGTACAATATTTCTTTCTGTCTCTCCTGTTTCCATGCATCTCATTATAGGGCAGGGTTTACATGGGCAGTCCCTGTCATGATAAGCTTCATAACATTTCTTGCCTTCAAGGGGTGTATTCCTTGCGTACCACTTATTCATGGCATCATTTACATGTACGATATTCATGTCTGCATCAAGTATGCTGACCCCGTCCTTTATGCTTTCAATGATGCTGTTCAGGAACAACTTGCTCTTAATCAATTCCTCTTCCATGAGTTTGGATTTTGTGGTATCCTTTGCGAAACCTAAATAATAGGTATCTGGAAGTTTAGTAGCAGTTACACGCCACCATCTTATGTTTCCGTCCTTCCTTACAAAATGGAATTCAGTATCAGCAAATCCTTTTTTACCGAAGGTTCCAAAAGTTTCAATGACCCTTCCATGATCTTCTGGGGGTATGAGGTCCATGAGGTTCATCGAGAGGAGTTCCTCTTGCGAATATCCTGTTGTTTCACAGGCTGCTTTATTGACTTCAATATAATCTCCGTTTTTATCTGCGACAAAAATACCATCAGGAGCATTATTAATGTAACTCCTGAACTTCGATTCACTTTTCTTTAGGGCATTTTCACTTGCAAGTCTCAAAATCAAATTCCCAATCTGACGGGCAATTGATTCCAGAATTATTTTTGTATCTTCAGCAATTCCTTCCTGAGTAAAAGAAGAGACGACAAATGAAGATATTGCCTCTCCATTTTCTTTTTTTATGGGGATTATGCCAATTGTTTTCATTTTTTTGATATACTCTTTTTCCTGAAGGGTTCCTGCAATTTCTTCAGGTGGCATATAACGAATTTTACCTTCTTTAACGATTTTTGCCTGTAATGAATCCGCAGGGTAATGCTGGATATTTTTCAATATATCTTCAGGAATGTCGCCCCCACAGGCTATGAAGTCAAATCCACCATTTTTTGATCTAAGGTATATCGCTGTGGCATCAATATCTTTCAGGGAAAGAATATGTTTTGAGAGGGAATGAAAAGCAGTTTGTAAATTATTTGATGAACCAAGTTCAATAGCAATATCCCTTTGGAGGACTAGAAGTCTTTCCTTTTCCACTAAAAGCACTCTCCGGTGAGAGAATAACTATTTATAGGCATATAATATTTTACATAACTATATTTTTGGTTATGTTTTGTATATACAAAAATTTATATCATTTCTAATTTATATTGCATTTGTTTATATATAAGTGCACATTGTTATTTTTATCTTAATGAATACCAAAAGAACCGTTCCCAGCTACCTTTATGTAATCATGGCAACATCTAGTTGCCCTGTATATGACTATTGTTGTATTTGCTGAAAAAAACAAGGCTGCAGCCAAACTTGCGACTATTTTGAGCGGAGGAAATAGTACGAGAGAACATGTGGCTGACCTGCCGGTATATTCCTTTGTAGCTAAAGGAGATAAATACAAGATAATCGGTCTTGCCGGACACATTACATCCTATGATTTTGATCCGGCTTACCGGGACTGGAAGGCAATTGACCCTGCGGTCCTGCTGACAGCTGACCCGATCAAAAATATCACCAAGAAAAATTATGAACGGGCTGTCAGGCAACTTGCAAAACAGGCAGATTCCATTGTACTTGCATGTGACTATGACCGGGAAGGAGAGAATATCGGTTTTGAGGCACGTGATATTGCTTTGCAGGTCAAAAAAGTACCGGTAAAAAGGGCCAGGTTTTCTTCCCTGTCTGCAAATGAGGTCCAAAAGGCTTTTAGTAATCTTGTAGAGCCGGATACCAATCTGGCCCTGTCTGCGGATACCCGCCAGATACTTGACCTGAGAATGGGTGCGGCTTTTACCCGTTTTATGACCCTTGCTGTCCGGGAGAAGGCATACACCAAAAGTATCCTGTCAATTGGTCCCTGCCAGACTCCAACATGTGGTTTTGTATATGAAAGAGAAAAAGCCATCCGTAATTTTAAACCTGAGGATTTCTGGAAGATAGAAGCGGTTTTCCAGGCAGGATCCAGTGAATTTGAGGGTGTGCACCGTAAAGGCAACATACGGGATGTTGGACTTGCAAAACAGATATATGAAAAACTGCAGGGTACCAGAGAAGCAACCGTGTTTCGCCTCAATATCAAAGAAAAACAGATCAATCCTCCTTATCCTCTAAATACGAATGAATTCCTCAAACGGGCTTCCAAATTCCTGGATATCAGTCCGGAAAAAGCCCTGGAAATAGCAGAGCAGCTTTACCTGGCCGGCTTTATCAGTTATCCCAGGACAGAAACAAACCGATATCCTGAAGATCACGACTTTAAATCCATGCTTAAAAACCTTCTCCGGATAGGGGAATATTCCTTCTTTGCAGAAAATTTACTCAAAACGACAGTATCTCCCCGAAACGGGACAAAGGACGGCCATGATCACCCGCCTATCCATCCTATAAAGGCAGTTTCCGAAAAACAGGTCAAAAATGCAGTTAAACTGGATAATTCCTGGAAGGTATATGACCTGATTGTGCGTCATTTTCTTGCCAATCTTATGGATCCTGCCCTCTTTGAAAAAACTCACATGGAAGTGCATGTGAAGGATGAACCTTTTGATTGTAAGGGTTCGGTTATGAAATCCGAAGGGTGGAAACAGGTCTATCCGTTTGAAATATCAAAAGAAAAACTTCTTCCTCCGGTAGCAGAAGGGGATAAGGTGGCTGTAAATAAGATCACAAACACCAAATCCCAGACCACACCCCCCAAACGTCTAACTGAAGCCGAACTTCTGACCCTTATGGATAAACATGGTATCGGAACCAAGGCAACAGCCCCTTCACACATCGAAACAAACAAGAAAAGAGGCTATTTTGAGATTAAAGGCAAAACCATTTCTATGCTGGATACCGGCTTTAATCTCATGGATGCACTGGGGATTTCAGTACCTATATTGATACAACCTGAAATCAGGGCAAAAATTGAAGGGTTGATAGAAGATGTCGAGGAGGGAAAGAAATCCTTTGACGAGGCCATCAGTGAAGGTACTGTCCTTATACAGAAAATGTATACCCGGCTCAAGTCCGGTAAAGGCGATATTGTGCTGCGTATTGCAGGTTCTATAAAGGATGAAAAACTGGCTGAAGATAAGAATAATCACATTGGCAAATGCGATAAATGTGGCAGGACACTGAGCATTATACGTACTGATAAGGGTCGTTTTGTAGGTTGCAGCGGCTATCCGGATTGTCGCAACACGTATCCTCTTCCCCGAAAAGGTTCCCTGGATGTAATGCGCTCCCGGGAGTGCAAAATGGGCGGATTTGCCGTACTCAAGGTCGGTGGTGGAAAATATTACTGGAGTGTTGGAGTAGGTCCATGCTTTAATTGTGAAAAGCAAAAACTATGCTTCCCGCCTACTGTGATAGGAAAATGTCCTTCCTGTGGCTGTGACATGATATTGATTGAGACCAAGGATTCGAAATTCGTGGGATGTGCAAGACGCTGTGGTTTTACATGTTCATATCCCCAAAAGGGTCGTGTTACACTGCGCAAGGAAATCTGTGAAGAATGTGGGTGGAAAATAGTCAGAGTAAAGGAACCCAAAAAGGATGCCAGGCATTATTGCATTAACCGCAAATGCAATAAAAAATTCAAGAATCTTCTTTGAGGTTATATTATGTGTGCCAAAGGGACCTACTGCCTTATACTGAAAACGGATGGATGTACTGTTGGTGTAGGCAGTCTCAAATCCATAGTATTTGAAGCAGGCTATTATATTTATGTGGGGTCTGCACTTGGCCCCGGCGGACTCAAACGTATGCATCGCCACCAAAAGCTTGCCCGTCAAAAGGACAAAAAACCCAGATGGCATATTGATTATTTACTTACCCATTCGGATTTTGAATATGTGGATGTTGTCTACACCTGCGCTGAAAAACATATCGAATGTGGCATTGCTGCCAATCTGCAGGGAACTTATGTGTCGAAATTCGGTTGTTCGGATTGTTTCTGTCAATCCCATCTCTTCCACAGGTTAACCTGTCCTGTAAATGAAATAAAATCAGCAATCGAGGATATCGGGCAAAAACCAAAAATATTGAGTGAAAATGATGATTTCTGAGAATCACCATTCATTCTCAAAATTATCCCTGTATGTAATTTCTGCAAGGGATTTCCTCGTGGATGACCTTTCTTCATCTGTCGGATGGCCTATTGCGATAACTGCCATAAGTTCCATAACTGCCGGTGCTTTGAGAATTGAGTTCACTTTCTCTTCCTGATTGAGTATTTCTCCCACCCAGACAGCACCCAGGCCAAGTTCATTGCATGCAAGGAGCATGTTCTCTATCGAAGCACCTATGGACTGGATGTCCTTGGTACGATTGTATCCGCTTTCCTTATCATAATAGAATGCAACAAGTACTTTAGCTCCTTTCACAGTGTCACTGTAATGGGTACAACCGGCTAGTTGCTCGATAGTATCTTCCCTGCGAATCACCACAAACTTCCAGGGCTGGTTATTGAGTCCTGAAGGAGCCCAGCGGGCACATTCTAACAGAGTTGTGATGGCCTCATCATCCACATCCTTTTCCGTAAAACGGCGTACACTTCTGCGGTTGTATATATTATCTAACGTGTTCATGTTTTCCTCCAAAAAAGGAAAAGAAAAAATGGGGTTATTTTTCGTTGAGTTCACTGTTGAGCCAGGGCATCATGGCACGCAGTTTCCTGCCTACTTCTTCCACCGGGTGTTCCCGATCCTGCCGTTCCATTGCTTTGAGGACAGGATTGTTGGCTTTTTTTTCCAGTACGAAATCTTTTGCAAATTCACCATTCTGGATGCGCTCCAGGGCTTCATACATTGCCAGTCTGGATTCATCGTTGATGACCCTGGGTCCCACTGTCATTCCACCGTATTCTGCTGTGTTGGAGACAGAGTACCACATTTTTTCCAGTCCGCCTTCGTGGATGAGGTCTACGATAAGTTTGACTTCGTGCAGTGTCTCAAAATAGGCCATTTCCGGTTTGTAACCTGCTTCGACAAGAACCTCAAAGGAATTCTTGATCAGGGAAGCAACGCCACCACAGAGGTCTACCTGTTCACCAAAAAGATCGGTCTCGGTTTCCTCGCGGAAAGTTGTTTCAATGACACCTGCACGGGTACATCCCACACCCCGGGCATGGGCAAGGGCCAGTTTCTTTGCATTGCCTGTAGCATCCTGGTAGATAGCGATCAGACCGGGCACACCGGCATTGTCCATGTAGGTCCTCCGGACCAGATGTCCCGGACTCTTTGGAGCAACCATATAGACATCAACGTCTGCAGGGGGGATGATCTGATTGTAGTGGATGTTGAACCCATGGGAAAAGACAAGTGCATTACCTGCTTCAAGCCCCGGCTCGATTTTATCCCTGTATACATCAGCCTGTACTTCGTCGGGCATAAGAATCTGGATAATGTCGGCTTCCCTTGCAGCATCTTCAACAGACATAACCTTCAGGCCGTCTTCTTCTGCCTGTTTCCAGCGTCTGCTACCAACCCTCAGGCCGACCACTACATCAAGACCGGAGTCATGAAGGTTCTGTGCCTGGGCGTGTCCCTGGCTGCCATAACCGATAACTGCAATCTTCTTGCTATCCATCACTGAAAAATCAGCATCTTCATCGTAATATAGGTCTACCATTTATTTCAATCTCCTGTTACATATTATAGTTATGAATTTTTTGAGCCCCTTGTTAGGGCAATTCTTCCTGTTCGGACAAGTTCCTTGATTCCGAAGGGTTTGAGAAGTTTCTCGATAGCTGCAATTTTTTCTTCATCACCGGTAACTTCAATGATAATGGATTTTGAAGCCACGTCAACAATACGTGCACGGAAGATATCAACTATCTGGATTATCTCAGCCCTTGTATCCTTATCGGACTTAACCTTGATAAGAGCCAGTTCCCTTTCCACGGATTCGTCAGCACCAATATCGGTAACACGAATCACATCGATCAGTTTATTCAGTTGTTTGCTAACCTGTTCTACGACATGGTCGTCTCCGCGGACCACCAGGGTCATTCTGGAGACGTTAGGATTTTCGGTAACTCCTACTGCAAGACTATCGATATTATAACCGCGTCTTGCAAAGAGCCCTGCCACCCTTGACAGCACTCCGAACTTGTTCTCTACCAGAACTGCAAGTGTGTGTCTCATTCTTTCCTCTCCAGGTCAAGTATTTCATTGATAGGTGCACCTGCAGGCACCATTGGCGATACGTTCTCTTCACATTCCACAATAAAGTCTATAATTACCGGTTTTCCGGAATCCATCGCTTTTTCAAGAGCCGGTTTGACTTCTGAAGTTTTCTCGACCCTGATACCAACCGCACCATAAGCTTCGGCCAGTTTCACGAAATCAACACTGTCCCGGATGCAGGTATGTGAATAACGCTTTTCAAAGAATAATTCCTGCCACTGCCTGACCATTCCCAGATAACCGTTGTTCATTATTGCTACGATCACCGGAATGTCATTCTGGACAGCAGTTGCGATTTCCTGGGAATTCATCTGGAAAGAACCATCACCTGCAATATTGAAGACAACTCTATCCGGCTTTCCGACCTTGGCACCGATTGATGCAGGATAGCCGTATCCCATTGTCCCAAGTCCCCCGGATGTGATGAAACTGCGAGGTTGGCTAAATTTGTAATATTGGGCTGCCCACATTTGGTGCTGGCCGACTTCAGTAACTATGATAGCATCTTTGCATGCTTCATAGATCTGCTCAATAATGTACTGGGGTTTGAGCCCGTCCTGTTCACCAACATAGTGCAGGGGATAGGATTTTTTCCATCCCTCTATCCTGTCAAGCCACTCTTTTCTGGTTTCTTTCTCAACAGGCTTTACATATTTGTTAAGGGAGGCAAGGATGTTCTTTGCATCCCCTACAATCGGTATATCCACCGTTATGTTCTTGGAAATCTCGGCAGGATCGATGTCAATGTGCAGGATTTTTGCGTTGGGTGCAAAGGATGCAAGTTTCCCTGTCACACGGTCGTCAAATCTGGCACCGACTGCTATGAGAAGATCACATTCCTGTATGGCGTAGTTGGCATATTTAGTTCCGTGCATGCCGGGCATTCCCAAATAAAGAGGATGTTGTGTAGGGAAACCGCCTATACCTGTAAGGGTTGTAGTTACAGGTGCCTGTAGATTCTCGGCAAACTGTATCAGTTCCTTGCTTGCGCAGGAGCCCAATATTCCGCCGCCTGCATATATCAGAGGCTGATGGGCCTTTTCAATCGCTGATGCAGCTCGCTTTACCTGCTGGAGATTACCCTTGTAGGTTGGCTTGTAACCTTTCAGGTCCACTTTATCCGGGTAGGTAAATTCGATTTCCTCGGTTGTGACATCCTTGGGCAGATCTATCAACACGGGACCGGGCCTTCCTGTTGATGCAATGTGGAAAGCCTCTTTGATTATACGGGGCAGGTCCTTTGCATCCTGCACAAGATAATTGTGCTTGGTGATTGGCATTGTGATGCCGGTTATATTTGCTTCCTGGAACGCATCGTTGCCTATCATTGAACGGGGCACCTGTCCTGTGAGTGCGACCATTGGTATAGAATCCATGTAGGCATTTGCAATACCTGTTACAAGGTTGGTGGCTCCGGGTCCGGAGGTTGCAAGACATACACCAACCTTGCCGGTTGCCCTTGCGTATCCTTCTGCGGCATGGGCTGCTGCCTGTTCATGCCTGACAAGAATGTGTCTGAGATCGGATTTGTATATCTCATCATATATGTGAAGAAGGACACCACCGGGATAGCCGAAGATAACCTCCACATTTTCTTCATAGAGGCACTCGATGATTGCGCGTGCACCTGTCATCTTGTTGTTATTTTCACTCATTATATCCCTTCGTTTTCTTCTCTTGCTTCTAACTTCACTTCATTAGCTGGTTTATTGCATTTATCACAGCTTCAACGGATGCTGTGATTATATCTGTACGGGCACCCCGGGAACTAACCATTTTTCCATCCTTTGAAAGTTTAACACGCACTTCCACCAGCGCATCAGTACCGCCGGTTATCGCATCGACATGGTATTCTTCCAGCTGTACATCCCCTATACCTGATACAGCCTTGCGGATTCCTTTTACAACTGCATCTACGGGACCATCCCCGATATCGGCTTCCACAACTTCCTCACCATCCACGGTTATCCTTACCGATGCGGTTGGCATAACCTGGTTACCGGATACTATGGTAAAATCTTTGAGTTTGACCCGGGATTCCCTGTATATGTTCAGTACGGTGTCAGCAATTGTTTGTAAATCGGAATCTGTGACATGTTTTCCATGGTCACCTATTTCCTTGACCCTGGTGAGAATCTCATTGAGCTGGGAATCTTCTACTTCCAGTCCTAGTTCTTTCAATGCCAGGGTTACTGAGCTTTTGCCGGCGTGTTTGCCCAGAACTATTTTTCTTTCCCTGCCCAGAATTTCGGGTTTCAGGGGTTCATATGTAGAAGTGTCTGCCAGCAGTCCGTGTACATGAATGCCTGCTTCATGGGTGAATGCATTACCTCCCACGAGCGATTTGTTGATGGCCACAGGTATGCCGGTCAAGCGGCTGACCAGTCTGGATGTTTTATAAATTTCTTCTGATTTTATACCAGTTCTGTGATCATAAAGCCATTCCAGAATCATCACAACTTCTTCCAGTGAGGTATTCCCGGCCCTTTCACCGATCCCATTTATGGTCATATGGGCTTCCCCTGCCCCGGCTTTCAGGGCAGCTATGGTATTGGATACTGATAATCCGAAATCATCATGGCAGTGAATGCTTACCGGTACACTGCATTCGCTGGAAAGTTCGCTGAAAATAGCTTCCGTTTTTTCGGGAACCAGCATTCCCACAGTATCACAATAGCATAACCTGTCGGCACCGGCATCGATTCCGTCCTGGTAGAGGGTCTTCAGGAAATCAAAATCTGCTCTGGATGCATCTTCCCCGCTGAATTCAACAATCAGGCCATGGTCTTTGGCGTATTCAATGACACGGGTTGACATTTCCCTGACTGCTTGCCTGTCCTTTTTCAATTTCACATTGATATGCAGATCTGATACAGGTGCGACCAGATGGATGGAATCCACATCGCATTCCAGGGCGTAGTCTATATCCTGCTTCATTATACGGCAATAACTGCATATTTCAGCATCAAGACCTTCAGCAGTGATTCCTCTTATAGCGTTTCTCTCACCTTCGGAGGTGATGGCAGAGCCTGCTTCGATGATGTGTACTCCCATCTCGTCCAGTTTACGGGCGATCCAGAGTTTTTCTTCACAAGTCAGTGCTACACCGGGTGTTTGTTCACCGTCTCTCAGGGTAGTGTCCAGAAAGCGTACATTTTCGAATAATACAATCCCTCACGATTTTTATGAATATTGTGCAACCATGTGACACGTTCATATTAAATATAAGTTCGCGTTAGTCCACATGTCTGTCAGACTTTCATGCATACAAAAGGTATAATCATGAAATGCTGTGAAAAGTAGCATTCTATTATTAAAATAATTGATGGTATAAGCCGTTTTTAATGTGAGAAAGTAAGTGGAGAAGTATTAGAAATACTTCCCTATATTTTTAGCTGCTTTTGCAACAAGAGAGGCGCTTGCTTTAAGGTCATCAATGGAAATCACTTCTACGGGTGAGTGAATATACCTTGCAGCCACACTAATAGTACTTGAGGGCACACCATCCCTTGTCAGGTGTATTGCGGTTGCGTCGGTGGTTCCTCCGTCTCCCACATCAAGTTGATGGGGCAGATCATTCTCCTGTGCTGTTTCTTTTAGCCATTTGACAACCTGCTTATCTGCCATAAGGCCCCTGCCGGCACCATCAACTACAGTAATTACCGGACCTTTGCCCACTTCCAGGGCTGAATCCTTCTTTTCTATGCCGGGGTGATCGCCCGGGATGGTGACATCTGTTGCAATTGCAATATCCGGATTCAGACCGAAAGCAGATGTGCGTGCACCTTTAAGCCCCACCTCTTCCTGAACCGTTCCCACGGCATAAATAGTGGCATCAATATCCATCTCGGAAATTTGTTTCAGGGCATCGATCACCATGGTCACTCCAACGCGGTTATCAAAGGCTTTGGAGGTGTAGAGACCATTTTGCAATGCCACAAAGTTCCTGTCTATAGAAATGGGTGTACCAACCTCAATTCCTAAGTTTTCTGCATCTTCCTTGTCCTTTGCCCCGACATCCACAAACATTTCTTCTGCCTTTATCGGTTTCTTTTTATCCTCATCTTTCATTACGTGAGGGGGTTTGGAACCGATGACACCCGGGATAGGTCCCCTGGTGGTGTGCACCATGACACGCTGGCTGTGCAGGGTCTGGTCAAACCAGCCACCGATAGTCACAAATCGGAGAAATCCATTCTCATCGACGTATTTTACCATAAGCCCTATCTCATCCATATGTGCAGCAAGCATAATGGAAGGACCTGTGCCTTTTTTGGTACCTATGAGATTTCCCATTTTATCTACTTCTATGGTATCGACATAGGGTTTGATTTCCCTTTCCATGATTTTGCGAATACTCTCTTCATTGCCGGAAATTCCGTGGGCGTTAGCCAGTTCTTCAAGAAGTTTTTCTATTTCCATTTGTATACCTTCCTTGTTTCTTTCAGGTTTAATAGTCCTCCAGAGATAAATAGTTTTGAGTAAGTGTTGAAAGGATTATTTAATTTACAGGTATCATGATATATGGTGGAAACATTTTAATTCTGGACAACAGAAGATATGCAGATGCCTCCATCCCGAATAATTTTCCATATTGATATGGACAGTTTTTTCTCCTCGGTAGAAGTGCGTGAGAGACCATCCCTTAAGGGCCTCCCGGTCGTGGTCGGGTCTGACCCAAAAAATGGGGAAGGAAGGGGTGTGGTAAGTACGTGTTCCTACGAGGCGCGCAGGTACGGCATCCATTCGGCAATGCCTATTTCGAAAGCCTACATACTTTGTCCGGATGCGGTCTTTTTGCGGGTGAATATGCCCCTCTATAAGCAGGCATCGGAAAATATAATGCTACTACTGCAGCGCTACACTTCTGTTTTCCAGCAGGTAAGTGTGGATGAAGCATATCTGGATGTTACTGATATTGTGAAAACCTACACTGAGGCACAGGACCTTGCTCTCAGGATAAAGAAAGAAATGTATGATGATGAGGATCTCACCTGTTCTATCGGGATAGCACCCAACAAGATTGTGGCTAAGATTGCTTCTGATTACCAGAAGCCCGACGGTCTGACGGTTGTGAAGCCTGAAAATGTACAGGAATTCATGTTTCCTCTGGAGGTATCTGCCATCCCCGGTGTAGGCAGGCGTACCCGTGAGATCCTGAGAAAGATGGGTCTCCGGACCATTGGGGACCTTGCACACACCGATGTGCAACTGTTAGTATCCCGTCTGGGCAAATCCGCCCTTAAATTGCGCCAGATGGCGCTGGGTAATTATCACAGTAAGGTGGCCGGTAAAAGTGAGGTGAAATCCATCAGCAAGGAGGATACCTTTGAAGAAGATGTCGGGGATATGGAACTATTAAGGGAAACTATGGACAGGCTTGCGCAACAGGTACACAGCAGGCTGGTCAGGCACGGTTATGTGTTCCGTACTGTCAACCTAAAGATACGGTTCGAGGATTTTACTACATACACACGGGCTTTTTCTCTCAGGGCAACCAGCAATGACCTTTCTGTGATATGCAAGGTAGGTAACCGTATGTTACAGGAATTCAGCTGCAAGAAGAAGGTAAGGCTTATCGGGATAGGGGTTTCGAGCCTGATGAAGATTGATTCCCAACAGACTACCCTGGAAGATTTCATAAGAGGGGATCAGAATGAAAATGGAAACCTGATCAGACCCAACAGGTAAAGGATGAGAATTATGGCCGGCTGGTGCAACAGGTACATTGCAAGGGACCTTTTTCCCATTGCAGTGAGCAGTCTTACCGGGGCAAAGCCTGTCATATCAGGAACATCAAATTTTCTTTCATAGGCCGGATACAGGTGATTGCTGGTGGCAATTCCTACCAGTACAAGGCCAAACCAGGGAAGCAGGGGAAAGTAATCCAGTGTCTGGAATGATGTGGAATGCACTCCCAGCCACAAAAACCAGTCATTTGGCACACGTATTGTTTTCAGGTAGAATCCAATTGCGATTACAACTCCCGCGACAATCAGGTTGGCATGTTTCTTTTCAATCAACGGATAGGCAATTATTATTGAGATTCCCATAAAATGCAGAATCCCGAAAACGATTGGCATAGAGGGATACGCAAACCAGCTGACTAAAGTAATCAGACTTCCCCAGAGAAATATCCGAATTCCCCTCTTTACATATTTGTGCCAGGGATTTCTGTTTTCGGGATGTTTCAAACGGTATCGTGAATAACTAAGGCTCAGGGCAATCCCTGCAGTATATATAAAAAGAACAGCTGAACTTCTGCCGATTATCCATAATTTGCCCTGATTTATCGCGAAAGAAAAATTGCCCAGCAGGTCCAGATCATAGAATGTATGATATATAATCATGAGGACAATGGCACAGCCCCGTAAAAGGTCAACTTCCCAGAAACGTTGTTCAGGCAGTACCATTGGTTTTACCATGAAAAAGGAATAATATCATTTTTTCTTGCGCTTGCCGTGGAATGTGGAGGCCAGATCTACTGCATAGGTCCCGTTTTCCTTGATTGCCATGATGATCTCATCGCGTTCAAGCAGGGAATCAAGGTTCAACTCATAGGACCCGGGCCCAATAATACGTACAGATTCAACTTTCTCCCCATCGTCTTCGATAATGGTGCTTTCTTTATGCTCAATTCCTATAAATTCATCAACTTCATGAATGAATTCTTCGCAAGGAATTGTCTTTTCTTTTTCCTCAGTAACTTCTTTTGTGGTTTCACTACCCTTCTCAACTTCATCAGTTTCCTTTTCGGACTCATTGCTTACGTAGAGAAATTTGTTCCATCCACAGTTAGGGCAGCCATTGAGGATAACTTCGGCTCCGTCTTCAAATACAGTCTCACATTTAGTACATTTGTGAGGCATTAGTTCACCGGTTTACTATTTGGCTATCTGTCTTTTAACCCTTACGAGTAAATGGCTTATTTTAGTCAATATATTTGCCAATAAGAGTTTTTAATCTGTACTGTGTTTCGTAAGGTATCATCCCAGAATCAGTCATTATTGCTCCATCAAGAGCATGTCTGCATTCACAATCCTGCTCAATATCAAGGGATTCAAGTGCCTGACGAATAATAGTTCTAACTGCTTTTTCGTTTTTTATTACATTTTCAATGATTGTTTCCGTAGTCACATCTTCTTCATGCCATACATCATAATCAGTCACAGTTGCAATGGTGCTATAGCAGATTTCGGCTTCCCGTGCAAGTTTTGCCTCAGGTGTGGCAGTCATTCCGATTATATCAAAACCCAGTGACCTATAAACATTTGATTCAGCTCTGGTTGAAAACTGGGGGCCTTCGATACATACATAGGTTCCTTCGGGATGACTGTTGTAGCCGTTTTCAATTGCAATTTTATGGAGCAAATCTGACATCCCGGAACAAAAAGGATCAGCAAAACCAGTGTGAACAACTATATCTTGATCAAAGAAAGTTGAAGGACGAAGTTTTGTCCTGTCATATATCTGGTCAGGAATTACAATGTCCAGAGGCTTTATGTTTTCTTTCAGGCTTCCAACAGCTGAGGCGGCTATTATCTGTTTGACACCAAGTTTTTTCAGGGCAAAGATGTTGGCTCTGGCATTCAGGTTTGTTGGAGATACTCTGTGTCCTTTTCCATGTCGTGGTAGGAAACAGACCTTCTTTTCTCCAAAATCTCCCACTGTAATCGAATCAGACGGTTTGCCAAAAGGGGTATCCACCTCTATCTGGTGTATGTTGTCCAACATATTTGCGTCATATACGCCGCTTCCGCCGATAATTGCAATGTCTGCATGTCCTTTCAATATATCACCTTTTTTTCAAACTTTTTTCCAGAATGTCTTGCCCCTTATGGTTTCGGAAGTTATAATTCCTCTTCTTTCCATCTCCCTGAGTACTTCAACAAGACGGCCGGGCTGGGCTATTTCAAAAGATATGGATTCCACTGAATGGTGTTTATAAAGAATATGTTTCAGAGCGGGAATGTCCCAGTATTCGGCTTCTTCACGCTCCATGGTGCCATTAATGATGTCGGTCATATCCTCGATGAAATTCCAGGGATAGACTATCCATGCCCATTCCTCCAATCTTTCACCACAATAATCAGGATCAATAGCAGAGTTATAGAGGTACTGGAGAGTAGCGGTCCTGATCTCTTTTGGTTCCTGCTTCTGAATATAATCCTTTGCATGAAGCATACTCTGGCCACTGTCTGTTATATCGTCCACAATCAGTACCTTCTTGCCGGTAGCGGCATTTTCTGCCAATGGGTAGCGTATCAGAGGTTCGTCCCCTGCAACGGCAGTTCCTGTATAGTGTTCGATCTTAAGGCTTGTAAGATCATCCAGTCCCAGGAAGTCACACATCACGCGACCGGCAAACCATCCGCCCCTGGCCAGTGCAATAATAATATCAGGTTCATAACCAGAATGTTTAACGTCTTCAGAAACGTCCCTGCAAAGATCATAGATGTAATCCCAGTTTGTAATAACACATTTGAATTTATCAGGTAATGCCATTAAATTTCCTCCTGCAATGGGCTGGTTTAACCGTGCTGTATTATATCTTTTTTCATGTAGTTTTTCCATGCACAACCTTTATGTACCATAATACCGTTATCAGGTTCCTCGACGCAATATAAGCCACCCGTAGCGGGGTGGGGTAGCCAGGAGATCCCGACGGGCTCATAACCCGTAGACCGATGGTTCGAATCCATCCCCCGCTATACCTCTTTTAATTGAAGACGGCTGATTTTTGCTGTATTGTGTTGTTGAAGTATCCACCCGTAGCGGGGTGGGGTAGCCAGGAGATCCCGACGGGCTCATAACCCGTAGACCGATGGTTCGAATCCATCCCCCGCTATACACTCTTCTTTTGATCATATCACCTTTCATTTCAACTTTAAAGAGCATTGCCAGTTTGTTTAATATCGTCAAATTTAAGGGTCCAGACTCATTCTAGGGAATATGTTTCCATTTCCTGCTGAATTGCTAGTCGTAGTTTTTGGTCTTGCAGCTGCTATGTCCTGGGGTACGGGAGACTTCAGTGGCGGTATTGCAACCAGAAAGACCAGTGTTTACATAGTTGTTATGATAACCCAGTTCATAGGTTTCTTCTTACTTGTTACTACAGGCCATATAACCTCGGAACCCTTTCCTCTAGAAATTGATTATTTATGGGCCCTTCTGGCAGGGATATTTGGGAATGTAGGAATCCTTTCCCTCTACAAAGGCCTTTCATCGGGGAAAATGGGACTTGTAGCACCTGTTTCAGCGGTTGTTGCCGTTCTTGTTCCTGTTATTTATAGCCTTTTTACAGAAGGGTTACCTGCATTCCATAAAATTTTGGGATTTAGTATTGCTCTTGTGGGTGTGTGGTTGGTCTCAAGCAGCAGCAGTCTGGCTAAAATCAATACAGATGCTCTCAAACTCCCTTTTCTTGCAGGACTGGGATTTGGATTGGCTTATATCTCGATAAGCAATTTCAGTGGAGTCTCAATCTTCTGGACACTGGCAGTCGCTAAAATTGAAGGTGCAACAATATTACTATTGTTTCTACTCTCAAAAGGCCATCTATGCATACCGGCTAGAAAAGCGGCTCTGCCTATTCTTATCGCAGGTATTGGTGACACTGCAGGCAGTATCTTTTTCACAGCAGCAAGTCAGGTAGGAAGGCTGGATATTGCCACGATCACATCTGCTCTTTACCCGGCAGGCACAGTCCTGCTTTCCTGGATAGTGCTTGGTGAATATCTATCGTCCAGACAATGGATGGGCGTATTGATGGCTTTGTTTTCAGTTATTTTGCTATCTGTTTGATAGGGTACTGACCATTTGTCACAAAATAATTATATAAAACAATCGAGTATTATTGAAGCAGAAATTAAAAAAGGACGATCCCTATTATGGTAATGGACAAACTCAGTAATTCCCTGCAGGATGCCCTTAAAAAACTCGTGGGTGCCGGACGCATTGATGAGCGGACGGTAAACGATGTTGTAAAGGATATCCAGAGGGCACTTCTTCAATCCGATGTTAATGTCAAGATGGTGATGCAGCTTTCCAAGAGCATAAAGGAGCGAGCTCTTGATGAGGATGTTCCCCAGGGTATGAATCCCCGGGAACATGTGATACGCATCGTTTATGAGGAACTAATGAAAATTGTGGGTGAAGGTACCGATATCCCGCTAAAACCCCAAAAAATAATGATGATTGGATTGCAGGGTAGTGGTAAGACTACAACCACATCCAAACTTGCCCGCTATTTCCAGCGTAAAGGGCTCAAACCTGCTGTGGTCTGTGCTGATACTTTCAGGCCCGGGGCTTACCAGCAGCTTAAAACCCTTTGTGAATCCCTGAATGTGCCGTTCTATGGTGAAGAAGGCAATCCTGATGCTGTGGGTATAGTTGAACGGGGCCTTGCTGAAATAGACAAGTATGATGTGAAGATCATTGATACGGCAGGTCGCCACTCTCTTGAAAACGATCTTATAGATGAGATGGAGAGAATCCACGCAATTTCCAATCCTGATTACAAATTGCTTGTACTTGATGCCGGTATCGGCCAACAGGCAAGCGAACAGGCAAAAGCATTCAACGACTCAGTTGGGATTTCCGGTGTTGTGATATCAAAACTTGATGGTACCGCCAAAGGTGGCGGTGCTATGTCTGCTGTTGCCGCAACCGATTCCTCGATAGCCTTCATTGGTGTTGGTGAAACACCAGCAGACCTGGAAAGATTCGAGGCGGACAGGTTCATTTCCCGCCTGCTCGGGATGGGAGACCTCAGGTCCCTGATGGAAAAGGCCGAAGAAACCCTCTCAGAAGATGAACTCGATGTTGAATCCATGATGAAGGGAAAATTTACCCTCAAGGACATGTACAAACAGCTTGAAGCCATGAACAAGATGGGCCCCATGAAGCAGATCATGCAAATGTTGCCACTGGGCGGCATGGGGATGAAAGTTTCCGATGATGCTTATGAAGTTACAGGGCAGAAAATGGCACAATACAAAACCCTCATGGATTCAATGACAGAAGAAGAAATGACAAATCCACGTATAATAGGAAGTTCCCGCATTAAAAGGATATCCATAGGTGCTGGTTCCACTCCGGAAACCGTTCGTGAGCTGCTGAAATATCATAAACAGATGCAAAACGCCATGAAAGGTATGCGTGGAGGCAAATTTAATATGAAGAAAATGATGAAAAAAATGGGAATGTAATCATTCCCTCAGTTCTATTTTTCCGTCTTTGTAACCAATATACACCCTATCGGTATTGGTAAATATTCCGTGTTCTACGATTCCGACAACATTTGTCAGTTTATCTGCAAATTCCTGTGGATTTGGGATCTCTCCGAAAGCAGCATCCATAATGAAATTACCATTATCAGATATAACAGGCCCATCCTTTCTGGATGCAGGACGTATACTGGCTTCTCCGCCCATTTGAGCAACCTGTTGCTGTACAAGTTCACGGGCACAAGGCAGGACTTCCAGTGGAATAGCCATTGATATTGTTTCACTTATCTTTGAGTCGTCCACAACTACAATGAATTTGTTGGCAGAAAGGGATACTACTTTTTCCCGAAAGTGAGCACCTCCGCCTCCCTTTACCACATTGAGATCTGAATCGACTTCATCGGCACCGTCAATTGCAATATCAAGGACCGGATTTTCAGCCAGGCTTGTCAGGGGTATGCCTGCCTGTATCGCCAGCATTTCCGACTGGTAGGATGTGACAACTGCCCTTATATCCAGTCCCTTTTTGACCTTTTCTCCGAGAGCTTTTATTGCATAGGCAGTTGTGGAGCCGGTACCTAGCCCCACAATATTTCCGTCCTTCACAAGTTCTGCTGCGGCCCTGCCGGCGGCCTCCTTGCCCGGATGATGACTTTTTGTGTTTCTATCTGTCATTATCCTGCCTTCTTATGGGGAAAGACGCCTGCGGTCTCTGGGAAACAGTACGACATCGCGGATGTTCTCCACGCCAAGCATAGTCATCACAAATCTTTCACAACCCAAACCCCAGCCGGAGTGGGGAGGCATTCCGTAACTGAAAGCACGGAGATAGAAATCAAAGCCTTCTGGATCAAGTCCCTGATCTGCTATCCTGTTTTTGAGCATTTCCGGAAAGTGTATGCGCTGTGCACCGGAGGAGAGTTCCATGGTCCTGTGCATCATGTCAAAGGACTTGGAGAATTCAGGTTTTTCCTCGTAGGGCATGGCATAGAATGGTTTTATTTCGGTAGGCCAGTCTATGATGAAATAGTGTTCTTCCCCGGTTTCCTGAAATACATGTTCTCCGATGGTATGTTCGGAAAGGGTGGACAGGTCGTCTCCCCATTTCAATTCCTCTTCACCATGGGAATTGACAATCTCTATCGCTTCCTGATATGTCAGTTTGAGGAATGGGGTTTTCGGGACTTTGAGTTCAATTCCCAGTACTTCAAGAGCATCGGGTACGTTCTCTATTACCCGGGTGTAAACATATTCCACCATGTTTTCGAGGATTTCCATTACATCGAAGTGGTCGACAAAACTCGCTTCTATATCAATAGATGTAGCTTCGTTCAGGTGGCGACGGGTGTCGTGTTCCTCTGCACGGAAGATCGGTCCGATCTCAAATACCCTGTCCATTCCACCGGACATCAGGATCTGCTTGAAAAGCTGGGGGCTCTGGTTGAGGAAAGCCTCCCTGTCGAAATAAGTAATCGGGAAAAGGGCAGTACCTCCTTCGGTTGCTGTGGCCACTACCTTGGGACTTGATGTTTCCAGAAATCCTTCCTTTGCAAGATAATTCCTGACAGCATGCAGAACCTCATGTCTTATCCTGAATATGGCATTTGTTCTGCTTCTTCTCAGGTCTATGAAACGTGAATCCAGTCTTGTGTCGAGTTCAGCATCCACTTTTCCTGTGGTGTCCAGAGGCAGGGGAGATTCTGCTTCATTGAGCAGTTCAATCTCATCAGGTATCAATTCATAACCATTAGGAGCTTTTTCTTCGGGCTTAATAATGCCCCTGACAGAGATAACTGATTCCCGGATAAGTTTTCTGGCGAAATTAAACAGTTCCCTGTCAATTTTCTTCTTTACAAGAGTAACCTGGGCTCTTCCCTGTCTGTCCCTTAATACAACAAAACAGATTCCTCCAAGATCACGTACCTCATGTACCCAACCTGCAAGAGCAACCTTATCGTCTCCGATTTTACCGGGATCGATTTGTGTCGTATAATGCGTCCTTAAATTTGCCAATGACATTTGTTCACCTTGATTTTATTGATATTGTGAATATGATTTCTGGTCATTATCGGTTTTCCTCTTAAAAAACATTCCTGTAAATATATCTAACCATTAGTTAAAGGGTCCCGTAACAGATTATACTTAACTATTTAATAAATGAACACATAGGAGGAGCAAAACTCAATAGGAGACGCTAGCTACAGTTTTTGTGTTCTCTTTTTGTTTATTTTTTTGCATTTATTATTTAAATGGATTCATGGAGACAGAACGCAATGAGTGACAGAGATGTCTATGATGCGACCCATATTCAGGTGTTGGAAGGACTGGAAGCCGTACGCAAGCGACCGAGCATGTATATCGGAAGCATTGATGGGCGGGGTTTACACCATCTTGTTTATGAAGTAGTGGATAACAGTATAGATGAGGCCCTTGCAGGCTATTGTACCTCAATTGACGTTTCTATAAACAGGGATGGCTCGGTTACGGTCAGGGATGACGGCAGGGGAATTCCCACGGATATACATTCCCAATACAAAAAATCGGCACTTGAAGTTGTAATGACCATTCTGCATGCAGGGGGTAAATTCGATAAGAGTTCCTACAAGGTATCAGGTGGTCTTCATGGAGTAGGTGTCTCTGTTGTAAACGCTCTTTCTGAATGGAACGATGTTGAAGTTCACAGGAATGGCAAAATTTTCTATCAGCGTTACGTAAGAGGAAAACCTCTTGATGATGTTATCGAGAAAGGGGATACTGAAAGTACCGGTACATCGATAACTTTCAAACCGGATACCGACATTTTTGAAACAGTAGATTTCAATTTTGAAACCCTGGCCACAAGGTTAAGAGAACTTGCATTCTTAAATCGTGGAATTAAAATTGTAATAACCGATAAAAGATCAGATGAACCCCTGCAGGAAGTTTTTGAGTATGATGGCGGTATCGTCTCTTTTGTTGAATATTTGAACAAGAGCCGCAATGTACTGCATGAACAACCTATATATTTTGAGAGGGAAAAGGAAGATACCCGGGTTGAAATCGCCATGCAGTATACAGACAGTTATGGTGAATATGTCTATTCCTTTGCAAATAATATCAATACCCACGAGGGGGGTACTCATCTGGCAGGTTTCAAGTCAGCCCTGACCAGGGTTGCCAATGATTATGCCAAACGCAACAACATTGCCAAAGGAGACATCAAACTCAGCGGTGATGATATCCGGGAAGGTCTGGCAGGAATCATCAGTGTTAAATTGATGGACCCTCAATTTGAGGGGCAGACAAAGACAAAACTTGGAAACAGTGAACTTAAGGGTATTGTGGAATCCATGGTTTCTGAGGGTCTCTCGGAATTCATGGAAGAAAACCCCAAGATTGCTTCTGCTATCCTGCAAAAAGCAATGGATGCACGCAGAGCTAGGGAAGCGGCCAAAAAGGCAAGGGAATTAACGCGGCGTAAAAGTGCCCTGGAAGTCAGCACTCTTCCCGGCAAACTTGCGGACTGTTCTGAAAAAGATCCGTCTGTATCTGAAATTTACCTTGTGGAAGGTGATTCTGCGGGTGGTTCGGCAAAGATGGGACGTGACAGGCGTTTTCAGGCCATCCTGCCTTTCAGGGGTAAAATACTGAACGTGGAAAAATCCCGTTTGTCCCGGATACTGAAAAACAATGAGATCCTTTCCCTGATTACTGCAATGGGAACCGGGATAGGGGATGAGTATGATCTTTCAAAGGCCCGCTATCACAAAGTGGTCATAATGACTGATGCTGATGTGGATGGAGCACATATCCGTACCCTGATGCTCACTTTCTTTTTCCGCTACATGACTCCACTGATAGATGCAGGTTATGTATACATTGCCCAGCCTCCTCTTTACAGTATAAAGAAAGGTAAGAACCAGCGGTTTGCCTATACGGAAAGAGAAAAGGACAAAATAATCGAAGAGATTGGCGAAAAGGGTGTAAGTATACAGCGCTACAAGGGTCTTGGTGAAATGAATCCCGATCAACTGTGGGAGACAACCATGAATCCTCAGACACGCACTATTTTGCAGGTAACAATGGAGGATGCGGTCGCAGCTGATGGGATGTTTTCCATTCTGATGGGAGATGAAGTTGCTCCCAGACGTAAATTCATACAGGAGCATGCAAAGGATGTTATCAACCTGGATATATGAGGTGGTAGAAAATGGCAGACGATAATGATATAAATCCTCTCGATAAAAGTATCGAACAGCATGACGGGGAAGGTGGACGTGTAGTTCCGGTGCTTATCCAGGATGAAATGAAGCGTTCTTATATTGATTACTCGATGAGTGTTATTGTGGGAAGGGCCCTGCCTGACGCCCGTGATGGTTTGAAGCCGGTTCATCGTCGTATTCTTCATTCGATGAATGAAGCCGGGATAACCCATGATAAGGCATACAAGAAATCTGCCCGTGTAGTGGGTGATGTATTGGGTAAGTTCCATCCGCACGGCGATACTGCTGTGTATGACAGTCTGGTGCGTATGGTCCAGGACTTTTCCCTGCGTTATCCGTTAATAGACGGCCAGGGTAACTTTGGGTCTGTTGATGGTGATTCTGCTGCAGCAATGCGTTACACAGAAGTCCGCATGGATAAGATAACAACTGAAATGCTTGAGGATATCAAGAAGGGAACTGTTGATTTCAAGCCTAACTATGATGGTTCCCTGGAGGAACCTGAAGTCCTGCCTTCAAAGTTGCCCAACCTGCTTTTGAACGGCTCCACCGGTATTGCTGTGGGGATGGCTACCAACATGGCCCCCCATAATCTCCGGGAAGTAGTGGATGCTACTGTCAAATTGATTGATGACCCTGACACTGAACTTTCAGAACTTCTAAAGATCGTGAAAGGACCGGATTTCCCTACTGGTGGTATCATAATGGGTACCAGTGGGATCAAGAGTGCCTATGAGACAGGACGCTCCCCTATCCATCTGCGTGCTGTGACCGAGATAGAGGAGATGAAGAATGATAAATACCGCATTGTGGTATACGAACTTCCTTATCAGGTAAACAAGGCACGTCTTGTGGAATCCATCGCCAATCTTGTAAGGGATAAAAAAATTGAGGGTATTTCGGATTTGAGAGATGAATCCGGCAGGGAAGGTCTGCGGGTGGTTATTGAACTTAAGAAAGGAGCCAATCCCAAAGTCCTGCTCAACCAGCTCTACAAACAGACCCAGCTTGAAACCACATTTGGTATCATAAACCTGGCTCTGGTTGACGGGGTGCCCCGCGTTCTTAATCTCAGGGAACTGATCCAGATATATCTCAAACATCGTATAGATGTTATCACTCGACGTACAGCTTTTGATCTAAGAAAAGCCGAGGAAAGAGCACATATTCTCCAGGGGCTTAAAATAGCCCTGGATAACATTGATGAAGTTATCAAATTGATAAGAGGCTCAGCCACCACAGAGGAGGCAAGAGAAGGGCTTATAAGTAATTTTAATCTGGATGAAACCCAGGCTAAAGCCATTCTGGATATGAGGCTGCAGCGGCTGACTGGATTGGAGAGGGAAAAGATCGATGAAGAGTATAATGGTCTAATCGATATGATTGCCGATCTTAAGGACATCCTTGCAAATGATGAGCGTAAATATGCGATTATTAAGGATGAAGTTCTGGAGTTGAAAGATAAATATGGTGATGAGCGCAGAACCCTTATTCAGGGTAGCCGTGAAGAACTTGCGGATGAAGACCTGATACCCGAGGAAGAAGTGGTTGTAACCTCTACCCAGAGTGGTTATATCAAGAATATTCCTCTCCAGACATATAATATGCAGCATCGGGGCGGTCGTGGTGTGAGAGGTATGGAAACAAAGGAAGATGACACTGTGGGAAGCATCTTTGTGGCTTCTACCCATGATTACATCCTCTTTTTCACAAATCACGGTAAGGTTTACTGGCAAAAAGTCTATGATATTCCCAGGGGAAGTCGCCAGTCCAGAGGGAAGGCTATTGTTAACCTACTTGAACTTGCTGAAGGTGAATCAGTAAATGCCATGATCCCGGTACATGATTTTGAAAAGGATCGCTACCTTTTCATGGGTACACGTGATGGGACCGTAAAACGTTGCAGTCTTTCGGATTTCAGTAATCCACGCCGTGCCGGTATTATTGCGATTTCCCTGAAAGAGGGGGATGAACTTGTAAATGTTCTCCAGACCGACGGAAATCAGGATATAATGCTGGCTTCAAGGCATGGTAAAGCCCTCCGTATCTCTGAAGAAGATGTGCGTGTGATGGGCAGGACGGCACGTGGTGTGAGGGGTATGAAACTGACAGGTGCGGATGTTATTGTAAGCCTGGATGTTGTAGATTCTGATGCTACCCTGCTGACTGTTACAGAGAATGGTTTTGGCAAACGCACGCCATTTGATGAGTACCGCACCCTTCGTCGTGGAGGGCAGGGAGTGATAACCATTTTCACTGATATGCGCAATGGTCCCGTGGTCACTGTAAAAACAGTGGAAGATGATGATGAGATCATCCTTACAAGCTCTGCCGGCATTGTGATACGTATCCCTGTGACAGATATTAGGGTGCAGGGACGTAATACAAAGGGTGTAAAAATTATGAATATCAGGGAGAAGGATAAATTGGTTAGTTTGGCCAGAATTAAAAAAGAGGAGTAAGTGTAGCCTTTAAGGTTACACTTATTTCCCGTAGCATTTTTTCAGATGTTGTGTAGATGTGGGGTTTTGTCATATAACTTACTGCAAGGGGTTGCAACGAAAATCGGGTCCACAACTGTCCAGGTGCCTGTCAGGAGAGTATCCGTTGCGAATATGAATTTCGCTTGTTCCTCTTTTATCATGATAGAGTAAGAATACCACCGTTTTCAAACGGTGGATAAATTACACCCTCTATTGTTGTTACCATCTATGTATTTCTGAATCGTTTCAGCAGATACTTGACCGTGTGTTCCTATGTAGTAACTTGGAGACCACAAATGCTTTCCCAAAAATTCTTTTTTTCGCAGTTCAGGGAATTTTTGAAATATTCTTTTTGTAGTAACGCCTTTCATAATTTTGACAATATCTGTAGGTGCTATGAATGGAGGTGCAGTTATGAAAAGATGGATATATTCAGGCATAACTTCCAGTTCAAGTATTTCCCATTCTTTAGATTCAGCAATTGTTCTTATCTGGTCATCAAGAAATTGCTTTAATTCATCATTCATAACCTGTTTTCGATATTTCGTACACCATACAATATGATAATTAATTTCATATACAGCAGAACTTGAATAAGGCATATTTACCTATAGGTTCGAAAAGTATTTAATCATTCCTTACCTATAGGTATTTAATGCAAAAATCATATAAGTTTAGGTTATATCCTACAAAACAACAAGAAATCAAATTGAATAAAACTCTTGATGTTTGTAGATGTATCTATAATGAATTTCTTGCAGACCGTAGAAATGCATACGAAAGATGTAATTAGGGAATATCTACAATGGAACAATTGTATCAGGTTCAATACCTTAAATTTGATACAGAAGTACATTCACAAGTCAAGCAGGATGTAATCAGGAGATTAGGAAAATCCTTTGATAGTTTCTTTAGACGATGTAAGAAAGGAGAGACAAAAGTAGGCTATCCACGTTTCAAAGGTAAAAATAGATATAACAGTTTTACTTATCCTCAATCTGGTTTTAGTATTTCTGGAAAGAAATTGAAATTATCGAAAATTGGAGAAATTAGGATAGTTCAACATCGGGAAATTGAAGGTAAAATTAAAACTTGTACCATTCGTAGAGATGGAAAACAATGGTATGCAACATTTTCTGTTGTAATTAAAAACAATGTAAAACCTGTAGAACCTATTGCCTTCATTGGAATTGATGTGGGACTTAATTCCATTGTAACGTTAAGTGACGGTGCACAAGTTAATTCTCCAAAATATTATTGCAATACAGAAATAAAATTAAAAAAGCAACAACATGAACTTAGTAGAAAAAAGAAGTTTTCTAATAACTGGAAAAAGCAATGCGATAAAGTAAACAAATTGCATCGAAAAATACGTAACCAAAGAAATGATTTTAACCATAAGTTAAGTAGAGAATTGATTAATGTTTACGATTGTATAGTTTTTGAAGATTTGAATATAAAGGATATGGTAAAAAATTCAAGACTTTCAAAATCTATACATGATGCATCATGGAGTAATCTAATTCAGTTTACAAAATACAAAGCGGAAGAAGCTGGTAAGTTTGTAAAATTAGTTAACCCATGTAATACATCTCAAATCTGCAGCAATTGTGGTCAAAACGTTAAAAAATCATTAGCAACGAGGACACATAATTGCCCCCATTGTGGATTAATTATTGACCGCGACCATAATGCTGCAATTAATATTCTGAATCGTGCTGTAGGAACTACAGTTTAAGCCTGTGGAATTGAACTAATAGGTTCAATAATGAAGCAGGAAGCCACCCTATTCATAGGGCGGTAGTTCACGCAAGCTATTGAATTACCCAAAAAGAATATAGGGCACGTGAGACATTTCAATATAATTTTGCAGAAGGATGCTGCGACCAAATCTTTTTATGTAAATATACTTACTATTGACCCTATATCCGATTAAAAAAAAGAAGGCTTATGAGATGGAACTTGAAAACTTAAGGCACGGTACTGAACTCATTAAAAGAGGTTTTGCCAGAATGCAGAAAGGCGGGGTTATTATGGATGTAACCAACCCCGAGCAGGCGAGAATCGCCGAAGAAGCAGGGGCTGTGGCTGTAATGGCCCTGCAGGCAGTTCCGGCTGATATCCGTAAGGCCGGTGGAGTGGCCAGGATGGCAGATCCGGAAATCGTTGCGCAGATTATTGATACTGTAACAATTCCTGTAATGGCAAAGGCCAGGATCGGTCATTTTGTGGAAGCTGAAATCCTTGAATCCCTGGGAGCTGATATGGTCGATGAGTCTGAAGTCCTGACTCCTGCAGACGAAATGTACCATATTGATAAAACCGGTTTTACTGTTCCTTTTGTATGTGGTGCAAGAAACCTTGGGGAAGCCCTGAGACGTATCAATGAAGGTGCGGCAATGATACGTACCAAAGGTGAAGCAGGTACCGGGGATGTCCGTGAGGCTGTGCGCCACATGAAAAAGATCATGGGGGAAGTACGTGAACTTGCCGGCAAGGACAAAGAAGAACTCATCAAGGTTGCCCGTGACATCGAAGCACCCATAGAACTTGTTCTTGAGTCTGCAGACTTACAGCGTTTGCCTGTGGTAAACTTTGCAGCAGGGGGTGTTGCCACTCCAGCAGATGCTGCCCTAATGATGAGACTGGGTGCAGATGGTGTATTCGTAGGCTCTGGAATTTTCAAAGCTGAAAATCCTGAAATGATGGCTAAAGCAGTTGTTGAAGCAGTTAATAATTATGATAACCCCAAAAAACTGGCAGAAATTTCCAGGGGAATCGGTTCAGGAATGAAGGGCATGAGTGCTGACACTATACTCCCTGAAGAAACTTTGCAGACACGTGGCTGGTAAATTATCAACGGTGAAATTGATGCGTATCGGTATAATCGCCATACAAGGTGATGTTTCCGAACATATTGATGCCGTAGAACGTGCCCTTTGTGAGAGGGACATTGGAGGTGAAGTGCTGGAAATCCGTCATGAAGGCATTGTGCCCCGATGTGATGCGGTCATATTACCCGGAGGGGAAAGTACAACATTGGGCCGTCTGATTGAAAGAGAAGGAATTGCAGGTGAAATTCAGAATGCTGCAAAGAACGGCATTCCTGTACTTGGCACCTGCGCCGGCTTGATCCTTGTTGCAACCCGCGGGGACGAACAGGTGCATAAGACCCATCAGCATCTTCTCGGTCTGATGGATGTAAAAGTGAATCGAAATGCTTTCGGAAGGCAGCGGGAGTCCTTTGAAATTAATTTAGATCTTGCATTCCTGGATTCTCCCTATACAGCAATTTTTATCCGGGCCCCTGCAATCATGGATGCGGGCCCGGAGGTTGATGTATTGTCAACAATTAATGGGAGAATTGTAGCAGCAAGACAAAACAATGTACTTGCTCTGGCTTTCCACCCGGAACTGACGCCTGATCTACGGTTGCATCATTATTTCCTGGATATGATTTCGGTTACCTGAAGTCAGAAATTAAAGAATCATAAATGTAATATACCTCTACCTTACTATTTTTGTTATCTAACAAGGAGATCTAAACATGGTAAAACTCACAGAAGACATGAAAGAATCAATTGCCAATGTCAGCAGGCCACTTCCCTTTGCCACCGCCTCAAAAGACGGTATACCAAATGTAATTCCAATTGGTATGTGCAAACTTGTGGATGATGCAACTATCTGGATTGTGGACAATTATTTTTTGAAAACCCGCAATAACCTTGAAGAAAATCCTAAAGCATCACTTTATGTATGGGGTGAAGGCTCAAAAGGCTGTTTCCAGATAAAAGGCGATGTGGAAATTAAGACTGAAGGTGATGATTACGACGCTGCATATGCCATGGCAAAGGAAAAAGGAGAGAAATATCCTGCCAAAGCCCTGATTGTCATGAAAATTACCGATGTCTTTGAGTGTAAAAGTGGCCCTGAAGCTGGAAAGAAGTTGCTCTGAAATGATGTTAGTCCTTTTTTGGGACTAACTCTGAATTTTTTTCATACCATTCATAGAGCTTGGTTGCCCATTCGATGGCTTCTTTTTCTGTACCCATAAGGTAACTGTTGTCATAACGACAGTTATTCAACATAAGGGATAAAAGGAAATATTGGTCAGAAGCAATAATTAAGGAGGGCTTAACTTCTCCTTTGTAGATCAATATCCGGGAATTGTCTGAATTTTTGAGTATCCGGGTTGCTTCAGGATAATCATTTTTCATTTTTTCAAATATCGGTTCTGTCATTATCAACGATAAGTTTGCTCCTTTTGAGGCCATTTCAGAGGCACACGGAGGCTATGCCGGATGATAGACTGCAATAAAAGCTTTAATCCAGATAGACGCTTTTGTAAGTGGTTTTATTTTTGCGAAAGGATCGAATGCATCAGTAAGTGAAGGTACGATATATTCACTATTATTTAATTCTCCGATACGGTGCAATAATTCTTTTGGAATAGGAGTTAAATCATGTTCATTTAAATAATCGAAATGATGTTCAAGTACATCAAATGTTTTAAAGACCTCCTGGAGCATGTGCACCAGCAATATGCCAATTCTGGTTAATGAATACGTACTATTTTCCTGAACTATGAGGCCATTTTCTTTCAATATTTTTATTTGGGGAAGAATTGAAGGCGAAGTTTCATCAAGAATCTCTTTTATTTCATCAATATCCTTCTTGCCTTCCATAAGCAGGAGAAGAAGGCGCTTACGTTTTTCGGAAAAACATGTAATGTCAATAAGTGAGCGCCTCATATCTATTCTTCCTGCTTTGCTTTTAATTGGTACAAAATCTGTCTACACATCGACTTCTTTTATATATTTTATATATGTCAATTAGATTATATCTATTTATACTTTTGAGTAAGCATCATTTTAGTATCTCTACTGTATCCCTGTCATAGTACAGCTTCTTTTCAAATATTGTTATTGAAGGCGGTTTTATGGAAGGCCTGACATCAGTTGTGAGAAAAAGATATCCTATGACATGAGTGTAGTACTCAAGCCCTTTATGATACCGGTTTAGTCTCTCGATTTTCCTTCCTGCATAAGGATTACAAACCATTGAAAGACAAGACAGATTCCTGTAAATATCCCGTATATAGAGTACAATTCTTATAAGAATGGAATAAATGACCCTGTAAAATAATTCAAGTATGCTGGCTTTCTTCTCATAAGAGAAAAGTTGTTTCACATTTGGATTTCGGATGTCCATGTCACATCTATCCTCAATTCTCTATATATACAATATAATTAATTTTTATAAATAACTATTGTATTAAATGCAATTGAAGATATAATAATGTGTAGCCAACAAGGAATATTCAGGGGTGAAATATCAATTGAAATAAAAAAGGGCGGGAGATTTACTCATCGGAAGTCTCTCCCTCTTCACCGCCACCGAGAATTTCTTCGATGGTTTTGTCTCCGTATCCAACAATTTTTGTGTTGATCTGGACAATATCCGGAGCTATTTCTCTTCCTCTGAGGAATTTACGGCGACGCATTCCCTTGTCTTTTGGCTTATATCCGACACCCTCGGCTACGAGTAACCTCTGCCTTTTGGGACCGGGTACGTTCTTGCGCATGACAAAACCACTTCTGTCACTTCCGCCAGTAATCTGGATGGTGTAACCGGGAAGACCGACTACTGTTCCTTCTACAGTTTCGCCTATTGCTTTTCCTATGAACTTATTTGCCTCGGCACCACTCACATCGAACTGGTATGCTTTGGCTTTTGGATCTGATACGACAATTTTGAAATCTACCATTATTTACCTCCAACATCAATTAATATTATTACTTGGCCCAGAACGGATTATCCCTGCGTTTGATTTCAAGGAAAGCATCGAGGGTTTCCATCTCATCTGCCGAAAGTGAGTCAAGTATCTCCGTTTCAAGCACCTTTGCATGCTTTTCGGGAATATTTGAATAAAGTACATCACCTTCTTTGATCTGGCGACCTATTGTTGGTCCATCAATCGCCATTGCAACTTCCATCCCTGCACTGGCTTCCTTGATGTTTTCTCCTTCTAATTGGAGTCCTTTGATTGTGCCTACAACTCTGCCACTGTTATCTGTAACACCGATGTTAGTTTTGACCTTTCCGCCTGTGATTCTGACACCAACAACAGCAGGTTTGCTTTGTCTGAACGTGCAGTCTGGAAGAAGCAGGAATCTTGCAGGTTTTACTATGAGCTGGGATATTGTTTGTTCGGATTTCTCCTTCTTTTCTTTGACCCAGTCTTTGTAATCATCAATAAGCCTGTAAATAACATCATTCTGGAATATTTTAAGATCGCCACCCTTTGCTTTTTCTTTTGCATCAGGTAACATCTTTACATTAAAGCCAATAAGAACCGCATTAAAAGGATCTTCGATAGCCGAAACCTCGATAATATCCCTCTGGGATATGTCTCCTACTTCGGCTTTTCTGATGGGTATATCCTCCTTCTGGAGTTCATTAACAAGCGCTTCCAGTGATCCGATTGTATCTGCTTTAAGAGTCACACCTGTGGTGCCCGTACTAATCTGTACCTCGTCAAGTTCCTCTTGAACCTCTTTGACAATCGTATCAAGGTTTTCCGGGTTGGCCGCTCTTACAGTGGCTCCTGACAGGGCACCATCAAGATTTGGCGCAGATATCTTTACACCAATAGCAGCCGTAACTGATTCCACATTCTGGAACTTTTCCTCGGCGGATATTTCTCCCATTGGATTGGGTTTTAGCAAAGCCCTCACTTTGGTCTGAATAGGCTCCCCAAGACTTCCGACTACAATAGTATCCCCTTTTTTGAGGGTTCCATCATAGAGAATAATATCGATGGTAGTTCCCAATCCCTTTTCTTCCTTTACTTCAAGTATTGTTCCTTCACCAGGTCCACTTGCGTTATAATGAAGATTAGATTCGAGGAATTTTTGGGCCAGCCCCAGTAATACCATAAGCAGGTCAGGTATACCTTCGCCGGTAACCGCGCTTATAGGTATTATTCCTATATTTCTCTGGAAATCAGATACACGGTCATAGCGTTCGGAATTAAAACCACTGTTATATAGTTCCCCGACAATTTCATAGAACTTGTTATCAAGATCGGCTCTTACACGTTCACTTTGTTTGTTGTAAGTTTCCAGAAAACTCGCGCTTTCATGTGGTTGCCAACCATGTATCCTGTCGATCTTATTTGCAACAACCACAAAGGGAGTTTTGAACCGCTTGAGTATTTGCAGACTTTCTTTTGTCTGGGGCATGAAGCCCTCATTAATGTCTACAATTACCACTGCCAGATCTGCAAGTGCTCCTCCTCTGCTACGCAGGGATGTGAATGCATGGTGTCCCGGTGTATCTATGAATAAAAGACCGGGTACTATGAAATTGTTCTTCATCCCGGAAGCACCACTATGTTCTATTATGGAATCGATCGTCACTTCCGTTGCACCGATATGCTGGGTGATCGCACCGGCTTCTCCTGCAGCCACAGAACTACCGCGTATCCTGTCTAACAGTGTGGTCTTACCGTGATCCACATGTCCCATAACGCATACAATGGGTGTCCTGAGATTTTCGTTATCGGTAATATGCATCCCTTCCTTAAGAAACAGGGGAGTGAGCAAAAGGGTACTCACTCATAGAGCCATTCTTCGTCTATACGACAATATTCGTTTGTCTCATCATCCTTGAAATGGATGCTGATTTCTCTTTCAGCTGATTCTACTGAATCGGATGCATGTACCACATTTCTACCGGTTTCAAGAGCAAAATCGCCCCTGATTGTACCGGGCATTGCTTCGGATGGATTGGTGGCGCCATTTATTGTCCTCATGGATTTTATTGCATCCTTACCTTCAACAATCATTGAAACTGAAGGAGCGGAAGTCACATAGGATATAAGTGAACCGAAAAATGGCTTTTCACAGTGTTCGCTGTAATGTTCCTTTGCATCATTCTCATCGATAACATTCATGCGCATTGCACTTATCTTGAGACCTCTCCTTTCGATTCTTCCTATGATCTCTCCAATAAGTCCTCTCTGGACACCATCTGGTTTGATCATAACATATGTGCGTTCCATTGATTAATTCCTCATCAGGCTTTTTTCATGTAGGTTCTGCCCGTTTCGGTCCAGATAGTACGCCTTGGAAGTCTACCCATCTTGTAATTGTTCCTGCATTTAGAGGAGCAGAAATTGTAGGTAGAACCGTCCTTCTTTGCAAAAAGGATACCAGTTCCAGGTTCCAGTTTAGTTCCGCAGAAAGAGCATTTCTTGGTTTCCATTGCGCATCACCTTGTTGTAAGTTTCTTTGCCTCTCTGGAAGTCTCCATCAGCATCAGCACATCGCCGATACGAACAGGGCCCATACAGTTACGGGTGATGATCCTGCCCTTGTCCCGGCCATCCAGTACCCTGCACTGGATCTGGCTTGCTTCGCCATGCATGCCGGTATTGCCGATGACATCTATGACCTCCGCGGCATATCCTAAGTTTTCATCTGCCATGGAGAATTACTCCTTTTTTATGGGTAAGTTTATTTGAGGGCACTGACTTTTTCGGCCAGGTCCTCGATGGTCTCTGCGCCCTTACCTGCATCTGTAATTACTACTGCAGCACAGCCAACGCCTATTCCGCAGGCAGCTCCAAGTTCTTTCTGCTGTTTCACGTAGATGTAAGGTGCATTCTTTTCTTCACAAAGGGGGCCAATGTGAGCTACTACTTCTGCAGGTTCAACATCGTCTGCAATGACTGCCAGTTTTGCAATACCTCTTTCTACAGCCTTTGTAGCTTCGTTAGCTCCTTTTTTTACCTTGCCAGTATCTCTGGCAACTTCTACTGCTTCAAGAGCTTTATCTATTAGTTCATCTGGAACATCAAATTTTGCCATAATTTCTATCTCCTTCGAAATCACGGTTTACACCGCGGTTTGTCATTATTCATTGTATAGATGCAAACAATGGTCAATTCTACCATACTGTTTACATTCGTTGGAGTATTTGGTATGAATCGCCACTGGTACATATATAACTTGCGACAACTCGATTGCACTTCTTGAAGATGCCTATCGATTATAAAACTTCTGGTATCGATTTAAAAAAGTAAAAGGAAAATTACTGGATGGGTTCCATAGCCAGTGCATAGAAATTAGATGCATTGGCAGTGATGTCCACCTTGGTAATATTTCCGTAATCTGTAATGTTGTAATTTAGGCCTCTCTGGCTTGTGTTGGATGCCCTTATTGTCAGGTTGGTCATTGTGTTTTCAGTGGGATCGGCATACAGGGCAGTTCTTCTGAAACTGCTGCCATCTTCAATAGCCCATTCAACATAATACTGGTCTGCGAATTCATTTTCCAGATCGACAACTTGCTGTATAGGGGCATCTGTACTTGCGAATTGGAATATTTCATTGAATTTATGGGCGGATTTTGCATCTCCTTCAATTACATCTATTGTGTCTTCAACACTTTGTTGTTCTCCCAATAGCATGGGAGTTCCTATGACGTTGTAGATACCCTGTCCTCTGGAAAGGGGCTGGTATCCCTTATATGTTTCAGGAGCAGTATAGTACTGGAATGCCACAACCTTTGGGTCGATCTCATGCATTTCTATCCATGAAGAATTATCATATCCTGCTGAATACAGTTTGGTTACATTTGACCCGTAGAAATTATTGTAAACGGATGTATTACCTATAAGATATTGCAGTGGCGTACCGTTCAGGTAGGCGATGTTCATGTATCTGGCTGTAGTAACATTATCTGGAGTTACCTGCAGACCATCCTGAATGGAGTTTAATTTTATCCCTATATGTTCACCCGGCACACTCTCAAAACCAGATACCTGAACATTTTCAGATTGTTCATTGTTGTTGTTGGTTGACCCGCCGCTGAAAAAGAACATGCCGATTGACCCGACCATTATTACTGCAAGGAATATACCTACATATTTTGTATATTTTTTTTCATCTTTTTTTCTAGGACTCATGAATTCACTCCGCAGTCATCCCTGTTGAATTTAACTACGATAGTCCTTCTAATATATAAATATCTTCGGACTTTATGTATCATGAATGGAGGTTGCTGATGTATTGATATGTTCGTAGATTCCAAGTATGCAATCCTTTTCGTTCCATTTTATATTCTTAAAAGTTACTCTGCAGGGAATTTCTCTTCCTGTGCTGGAATATAACCTGATATCTTCACTATAAGGCCTGTTTTGGTTTATTGGCTTGTTTACGGAATCCAGGACATGCCTGTATCTCAGCGGATATATATCTGTAATGTCCATCTTTTTAAGCTCATCTGCAGAGTATCGTATCCACTTCTCAAGTATCTTATTTGTATAAAGCAATGCTCCCTTTTTATCGGTTACAGTGATACCTTCTTTTACATTGTCAATCAATATCTGCAAATCACTGATCTCCTTTTGTGCGGATGCTTCTTTGTGCATATTTGATAGGACTTTCCCGATTTGTTTTGCTATCGTTTCGAGATCATGTCTGGATTTATCGGGGATTTCATATTCAGAATGTGAGGACAGATAGAGAGCAGCTATTATCTCGTTGTGGTATCGAATCGGAATTATTGCAGTTCCATGCAAGCCTTCATACCGGAGGTTCTTGCCTGTGGTGATTGCGCTGAGTTCGGAATGATGTTTATACACCGCCTGTCCGCTCATAACAAGGCGTGTATGTACTGAATTCCTTTCATAGTGGGAGGTACTATTCACAAACTGCTCAGACAGCCCGTGATGAGCTACCAGGTTCAGGTCTCCTGTTTTATCGTCAACAAGGTACAGGGCTCCTGAATCAAGGGGTGTGATTTTCAGTGCAAGATCCAGTAGCCTGTTGAAGATCTCGCCATTTGATGTGGCAGAGCTGAGAACACTGTCAAGATCATACTGCAGGTGCATGAAATCATCGGAATGCTTTCTTTCTGTGATGTCTACAATGATACCTTGCAGATACGTTACTGTTCCATTTTCATCATATTTGATAAAAGTCCTTTCATCTATCCACCTGACATCTCCAAATTTCGTCATTATCCTGTATTCCTGATTGAAATCAGTCTGTCCCGCATCGATTCTTTTTGCGAGTTCGTTCTGGACCCTTTTCAGGTCATAAGGGTGTACTATGTCAGCGTAGACCAGTTTACCCGAAAGGAAATCATCCACAGTGTAACCGAACTGTGTTACATTCTCGGAGACGAATTCAACAGGCCAGTCTTCTTCGGCCCACCATATAAATACGACTGCAGGGCTGTTCTTAATGACATCAGAAAGGACTGATTTTATTTCACTTGATTTTTTCAAATCTTCCATATACTGGTATAATTCCTCATCAGCCAGTTTTTGCTGGATTATATTCCACATTCCCTGCATGAGTAATTTTAACTGCCTCACATCTGTAGATGTATAATCCTGTCCCTTATTGGCAACACCCACAATACCTGCAATTCTACCGCCTTCAAAAATGGGGACGCTCAGATTTCTCTGGATTAATTTAGGATCAGTATCTTTCTCAGTTAAATATTCATTGTTCATTATGGGAGTGCGATGGTAAAGTGCTTCATCCCATATACTGTAGCTCTCTGCCGGAGCCTTATCGGAACTCTGTTTGCCGTTTGACCAGGAAATAACCGCATAGTTTGTTTCCGTTTCATCCAGGAATGCCAGAAAGCCAATCTTGCTTTCAGTTAGTGAGACTGCCTGTTCACGCGCATAATCCATTATTTCCTGAATTGAAGAATCAGACATGGCATATAGTTTTAAAAGAGCTTCATGACGTTTTTCTTCAAGATAGAGAGCATTTTCCACATTCTTTCTATCTGTTATATCAACAATTATACCCTGCAGATATGTCACATCACCTGTATCATTTTGCTGGATTTTTGTGCGTTCATCCACCCAGCGTACATTTCCATCTTTTGTCAGGATACGATATTCTTTGGTGAACTCTCTGTTACCCTCTGCGACACATCGGGCCATCCCCTGGCGCACTTTCTCTATATCATCAGAGTGAACGATATCACCGTACACCAGTTTGTCTGATGTGAATTCTTCAACTTCATATCCGAATTGTGTAATGTTTTCCGAGACAAATTCCACTGGCCAATCATCTTCTGCTCTCCACAGGAAAACAATTACAGGGCTTGCATTGATTACTGTCTCGAGGGCTTTTTTCATCTCCAGGGCACCATCAATGATCTTTTTTTCTTCCATCTTCCTGGAAGTAATATCCATGATAATTCCTTCATAGTAGGTGTTATCCGGATTATGATGAATCATGGTACGTTCTTCGACCCAGCGTACATCTTTTTTCCCGGTGAGGACACGATAGGTAAGATTAAACTTTTCATCTCCGCTTTCCAGATGTTTTTCCACCTCTTCAGTTACCATTTCAAGGTCGTCCGGATGGATTATGTCACTATACCTTAAGGTGCCCGAAATAAAATCATTGGGAGTATAGCCAAAAAGAGAAATATTTTTCGAGACGAACTCCACAGGCCATCTGTCCTCTTCCTTCCATACAAAAACAATAACAGGGCTTGCATTGACAATATCTTCAAGTACGCTTTTCATGGTTGGTGTGTCAATACCTGCAGAAAAAGAACTGTAATTTTTGGGGGATGGATGATTGGGAGTTGCGATGGTATCACTTCTACTGATTGATCTTACATATTAAAATTGGTATCTGAACACTTATATAATATACTGTACCGAATCAGCATTGCAATTGCTGTTTCCATATTTTTTCTCTTTCAATTCTGTTTTGTCTGTTGGCTCCACTGGATGAAGGCAATACTGCTGTATCGTATCCCTTTTCCTGTAACAAATACTCATATTTCCCGGCTCTTGTTTTTCCATTGAAAAGGATTTTACGTATGTTAGGTGCTATCACTTCAAGCAGGGAAAAATCATTGATAACCTCATACCTGATTTCAGAATCACCACTTCCCTTTCTTTCTGCTTGCCTGAAAACATCCCAGAGGCCTATTTTATGTTCTTTTAGAATTCTTAATTTTTCTGGATATTCCTTATTGTCAAGTTCCTCTCCGATAGCATCACCTGTGAGCTTCCAGAAATCATTTCCTTTATTGGCATAATATTTTTGTTGTCTGAGGGATTCTTCTCCTGGCAGGGATCCCATAATTAAGATTTCGGTGTCCTGATGAATTATCGGCTCAAGTCCTTTTTTTGCCATCTACAAATTTGATGTGCCTTATATTACAAAAGATATATGATACAGAGAAGGCTTATTCTATTGCCATGAGTTTTCTGAAAAAATGGTACGATAAAGTTTCCCGGAAAAAACAATTCACGACTCTCTATAGACGCGGTGAGGAAATCTATGGGAATGGATATGTACTTTTTGAAATGGGCAATTATGAAGAGGCGCTGGAAAAATACAATGAGGCGGCCGCTATATGGGGTGAACTGGAAAATAAATTAAGTGAGCTTGAAGATGATATGGAAGATGACCTGAACACTTTGAGAAAAAAATGCCAGAATGTTCTTTATAGCCGTTGTTTTGTCCTTTACAGGATGGGAAGGCATGAAGAGGCTCTTGAAGTAATTGATAGTTTTCTTGAAGAAGATCCGCAAGATGCCGGTAAATGGTTTGGACATGGATTTGTAATGCAATCGATAGGACAGCATCAAAAAGCGATTGAATCCTTTTCGAAATGTCTGGACCTGGATCCTGCTTTCTCAGACGCCTGGTATTGTAAAGCCACTCTTCTTTATCAGAATGATGAATTTACAGAAGCTCTCAAATGCTATGATAGAGCGGCACAACATTCAAATGTGAAGGATTTTGCATTTCCACAATATTCATTTTTGAACATAAATCCCAAACCCAAACTTAAAAAAGATGCTGCAGGCATTTTATATGGGAAAGGTAATACTTTGTTCAAATTGGAACGATTTGAAGAGGCTATAGAAGCATTTACAGAAGCCATTGATATAGAGCCAGAATCTCCCCAAATATGGCAGGGTCTTGCAAATACTTACCTGAAAATTGGAAACAATGATAGGGCCGACATGGCCTTTGCAAAGTTATTGGAACTTGATCCTGAAAACTCTCAGGCACAAGATCACATAAAACCTGCCAGTCCTGCTGAAGATAAAGAGTAAAGATCTTCAGTACATATACTTGTCTTCTTTTTCTTCCCATTCGGACAGCAATTGTTGGCATATTTTGCTGTCCAGCTTTTCCACATTCATTTCTGTATCAGTACCTTTACAGAGAGCCCTGTATATCTGTCCGTCGTCAAATCCGATTTTTTCTACCTCGGCTGTTGTTGTCCCATAATAAAGCGTTTTGATGCGTGCCCAGTACAGAGCTGACATACACATAGGGCATGGATAAGAGGTGGTATATATTTCGCAGCCAGACAGGTCAAATGTTTCCAGATTTGATGAGGCTATCCTGATTGCCATTATTTCAGCATGAGCCGTCGGATCATTAAAATCAAGTACTCTGTTATGTGCTCTGGAGATTACAGTTTTATCTTTTACAATTACAGCTCCAAAGGGCCCTCCCAGATTGTGTTTCATGCCCATTCGGGCTTGCTCAATGGCAATTTCCATGAAATTATTCAGTGTCTTTGCCCCCGGATACATGTTTCTTAATTTCATCAATTTCATATAAGAGAATGTCAGCGGCATCTTTTTCCCTCTGTCCTCCACATTTGTAGGTAGTTTCCATGCACTGGTCAATCAAGTCGAGAAACTTATTGTCTCCTGTTAATTCATAACGAGTAGCATGCACTGCTGCCTCAATAACTGCTGTAAGGCCCCGGTTGATGGCCTTTGGTCTATAATCATTGGCTACCGCATCCATTGGGATGATTTCTGCTGTCATGGCCTGTTCTGTATGTTTTATTTCACCGCATATGAAAATAACACTGCTGGCTGAATTTTTTAGCAGTGGTATTTTTGTTGAATTCAGGGAATAGTATTTGAAATTCTCATTTTTGAGATTCGAAAAAGTCGATTTTACAAAAAGTAAAGGGTCACAGGTCACATTGGCGGCAAAATTTTTATCCTGTTTCACATTTTCATAAGTTGTAGAACCTTTATAAAGTCTTATGAAAATCCTGTTATCTTTGCGAATCAGGCCAATTGGAGCAGCGTTGGGGTTTTTTATGCCCGATGTCAATATGATCTCGGAAATTCCATCGCATATACCGTATTTGTCAAGTTCTGAGATTTCCATCAAAACCGCATGCCTCCCATGATTGAAAGGAAAAGCCCGCCTATAATTATATCTGCAGTTGAACCGGGATTTATTTTCTTTTTGAGTAACTCTTCATCAAGTTCAATTATTGAAGGAAGGGTTGCTTCATACCCGCATGCTTCTATCTGTGTGACAATAGCGGTTGCCTTTTCTGAAACCTCGACTGCAGTTTCCCGGTTGAACTTGGTTTGTATGAATGTATCGGGATTTTTCGACAATAACTTGAGGAAAGTGTAAACAATGGAGCAATTTATGTCTGTACAAGTCCCTTTTTCTTCCATAAGGTCAGTGATCTGTTCGCTGCACCGGCAGCACAGTTCAAAACCATGGGTCCACTCTTTAGCTATCATGTCGTAGTTTTCGGATATTTCCATCAATTCGAAAAGGCTGGTTTGATTTTTCCTTAAGATTGTGATGGAATCAGAATCATTGAGATCAAGATCTTCTACATCCTGTACACAGACATTTGCTTTTCCAAAAGCCTGATAGAAATTAATCGAGTCCTCTACATCTGTATGTTTAACTATCCAGTGAGCCCTCTCAACCATTTTTTTCATATCAAACGTTTCATTTTCCTGACTCAGCTGACCTGCAGCTTTTGCCAGGGGAAGAAGGAGTAAGAACGCACCAAAATGTGTGTTTCCTCCTTTTTGCCATTTATTGCTTTCAAGCACGGCTTCTTTGAGCAATTGCCCTATCTTTTCTTTTCCAGAAGCAGCCCTTTCAATTACTGGATAAACACCGGTTGCAGATGCGAGGAAATGTTCATAACAGGTATCGACATAATCATGCGTCCTGTCAATATTTCCGGGTTTTGGTGATGCCGATACCTCCAATATCATTGCAAGTTGGGCACTGCGGGCAACTTCGGAGGGCTGTATCTTGTAACAGGAATTCATATCCCCACCGTTTATTTTTCTTTGGCGTGGTCGAGGATGTAGTCAGCCATTTGTTTTTTGAGTTTCATGTACTCCTGTGGGGGGAGGTCTATAAGGTCCAGCACACCATCTCTCATGAAACACGGTTTTGTGATCTTACAACACCATGCAAGACTACCAAAGCAGGTACTGTCACCGTATTCAAGGGGGGTACCTTTTACAAATTCCATTTTCAGGTTTGCAAATTCCCGGGGACTGAATCCCAGTTGTTTGGCCTTATTATGTACAGCACAGGGTTTTACCGGGAGGCAACAGAAAGTCAGTCCTCGCAGATCGCCCTGTCCTCTGCAAATATGTTTTGGAGCATTATACCAGCCGGTACTTTCCTGAAATTCAGAAACAGCATCTACAAGGCAATCTATAATTTCCGGAGAGTCCATTGCCTGTCTTCCCACAGATACCATATCTGCACCTCTGGAAAACATCTCTTTTGCATCATCAAAGCTCTGTATCGAATTATTGCCTATCAGGAAAATACGTGTTGCATCCCGGATGCGGCGGATAGTGTCAAGATCGGCACCTGCACCTTCTTTCATGGCATCGACATGGATTATATCAGCACCTGCACTTTCAATTGCCTTTGCAAGTTGTATGTCATCAACAACATTTGCCCTGATCTTGACTGAAAGCACGACACCAGTTTCTTTTATCCGCCTTATCCATTCTGTAAGACGTGGGAGGTCTTCCATCAGGGCCTCTCCAACTCCTATTTCTTTCATCTCAGGTTGGCGGCAGTGTGCGTCCAGTTCCATTAATGTACCAGCATCCCTGATGATTTCTGCCACATCAAGTAAGGGTTTAAGTTCACTGCTGCGCAGGTTTATTCCCGCTGTCCCATTGAAATCAACGGCATTTAGCTCTTTTGTGATATATTCGATTGGCTCCTGTGATACAAATTCTTTTCTTCCCCTTTCTATGAGTTCACATGCTGCAGCATTGGTTTTCTCATCAAGGTTGTATCCGCCCATTATCACAAGTGCGGCACTTTTGCCATAATTGTTTACGAATGAACTGTCTGTAATACCCGCCATTGGAGCGATGGCGACTGGATTTTTTAAGTGGATATATCCTATATTTAGATCAAAAAGTTCTTGGGTCACGTTGAAAGCCTCTATTTCTCGTTATTCAGGGGTCAATAGAAGAGACTTCAGCATATTAATTTTACGAATTGAAAAATAGGATGAACAATGAAAAATAAAGGATCAATCAGTTCAGATCGACCCTTTTAGCAGTTGCAATGTATACAATACTTTCACATATATTGCATGTATGGTCTGCAATACGTTCCAGATACCTGAGAACAAACATCATTTCCACTGCGTTTTCAATAACCGTTGAGTTGTCGATCATCATCTGGACCAGATCCTGCCAGCCTGCGTAGACATTCCTGTCGACGATGTCATCTTTTGTAGTGATACCTTTTGCCAGCTCAGTATCCAGTTCTGAATAGGCTTTAATGGATTGTTCTATCATTTCTTCACATGTGGCTATAATAGGTTTACATTCAGAAATTGAAAGAGCCTTCTCAGTATCCATCTTTTTTATTCTTTTGGCCACATCCACTGCCAGATCGCCCATTCTTTCCAGATCGATTGATATTCGATAAGAAGCCGTTATAAGTCGCAGGTCACTGGCAATTGGCTGCTGTAATGCCAGTAATCTTGTGATTCGGGTTTCAACTTTCTCTTCAAAATCATTTACTGTCTGATCCATTTCAATGATTTCCTGAGCAAGTTCTTTATCAATATTTGCAAGTGCCTTTATAGATTTCCTGAACATTTCCTGGGACACGGCACTCATATCAGAGATGTTTTCTTTTAGTTCATCAAGTTCAGCATGGTATTTCTCACGAACCATTTAATCACCCGAATCTTCCCGTGATGTAGTCTTCAGTACGTTTTTCCTTGGGATTTTCGAATATCTGGTTTGTTTCTCCAAACTCGATTATTTTTCCCATAAGGAAAAATGCGGTGTAGTCAGAAATTCTGGCCGCTTGCTGCATATTGTGGGTAACAATTACAATTGTGTAATCCTTTTTTAATTCAAGAATCAGGTCTTCTATCTTATTTGTAGATATGGGATCAAGGGCACTGCATGGCTCATCAAAAAGTATGATTTCCGGTTCTACGGCCATGGTCCTTGCAATGCAGAGTCTCTGCTGCTGTCCTCCGCTGAGGTCCAGGGCTGATGAATCCAGCCTGTCAGATACTTCTCCGTAAAGAGCTGAATCCTGCAGGGTTTTATCAACGATGCCCTTTATATCTTTTTTGGGAACTTTGTGGATTTTTGGACCGTAGGCAATATTATCAAAAACTGACATGGGGAATGGGTTTGGTTTCTGGAAAACCATACCAACCTTCTTTCTGAGTTCAACTACGTCCACATCTTCATCGTAGATGTTTTTATTGTCGATTTTTACCCTGCCTTCGATATGACATACTTTTATAAGATCATTCATCCTGTTTATACAGCGCAGGAATGTGGATTTTCCACATCCTGAAGGACCTATAAGAGCGGTTACACTTTTGCTGGGAATTTTTATATTTATGTCCTGGAGGGCTTGATTGGATCCATACCATAGGTTGAGATCCTCAACCTCTATGTCTGCGAAATTATTAATTTCACTCATCTCTTATCCTCGAATAATTATCTGTGAAGTTTTTTCCTGTAATGTTTTCTGATAATAATTGCTATGCTGTTTATGAGCAGTACCAATATCAGTAACACAAGAGCAGTTCCGTACTGTATGGGCCTGGTTTCCATGGGGTTGAGACCGGAGGTAGCCAGTATGAACAAATGATAGGGCAAAGCCATGAATTGTGAAAATACAGACTCCGGCAGACGTGGTAAAAAGAAAGCTGCACCTGTGAACATTATAGGGGCGGTTTCACCTGCAACCCTTCCAATACTCAGGATAATTCCGGTTACTATTCCGGGTAATGCTTCTGGTAATACTATACTACTTATGGTCTTCCATTTTGTTACACCAAGGGCAAGAGAAGCTTCCCTGTGTTCCTGAGGAACGGTTATCAAGGCTTCTTTGCTTGCTCTGATTACAACTGGCAATATCAAGAGGGAAAGGGTAAGGGATGCCGAGATAATTGACGGTTTAAATGCTAAATATTTAACAAACAATGCCAATCCGAACAATCCGAACACTACGGAAGGGGTTCCGGCAAGATTGTTGATTGCCATTTCAATGATCCAGGTTGAACGGCTTTCCTTTGCATATTCATTTAGGTAGATAGCTGAAAGAACGCCAAGGGGGATTGCTACAGCCATGGATATGCCAACAAGATATGCTGTCCCCATCAAAGCGGGATAGATGCCACCTTCAGTCATCCGGTTTCTGGGCATCTCAGTCAGGAACTCCCAGCTCATTATGCTGTATCCCTGTATTACAATGTAGAGTATAAGAATTGCTACAAATGCAACAACAATCCATATACATGCTCTGAGGAAACAAAATGCTAATTTTTCAGTCGTTCTTGGATCCAATCAGAGCCCCTCCTTGAGTTTATATTTTCTCTTTATCCTATCTGCAACCATATTTATTATGAAAGTCGTAATAAACAATACTGAACCAACTGCAAACAATGCATGGAAATGCGGGCTGCCTTTGGGTACTTCTCCCATTTCAAGTGCAATAGTTGCTGTCATTGTCCTGACAGGATCAAGAAATCCTTCGGGGAATCCAGGTATTATGGCCATGTTACCTGTTACCATCAATACTGTCATTGTTTCACCGATTGCTCTGCCTACTCCCAATATCACTGCGGCGGATATTCCGGAAAGGGCAGCCGGCAATGTTACTTTATAAATTGTCTGCCATTGTGTACTCCCCAGAGCTAATGAACCTTCTTTAAGTGCCAGTGGTACCGCATTAATAGCGTCTTCGGAAATTGAAATTATTGTGGGTAGTGCCATCATTGCAAGCATTATAGAACCCGTAAGGGCTGTTTGGCCTGTGGGTATATCAAAAATATCTTTTATAAGAGGAACCAGGACTACCAGACCAAAGAAACCGTATACAACGGAAGGTATGCCTGCAAGGATTTCAATGAATGGTTTCAGTAAGTCAGCGATTTTTGGGCTTGCCAACTCTGAAATATATATTGCTGCAGCAAGGCCCAGGGGTACAGCTATGGCTATTGCGCCTGCTGTGACCAGAAATGAGCCGAATAAAAGGGGGAGTATTCCAAAACGTGGTGGGGTTGAAGCGGTGTACCATGAACTACCGGTTATGAAACCAGTAAAAGAACTTGTTTCGAATAATAGGTATCCATCTCTAAAAAGAAAAATACAAATGAAGAGAAGGACAACGACAGTCGTTGCCGCTGCTAAGAACAGGCCTATCTCAATGCCCTTCTCTTTAAGTCTTCTGTGAAACATCGCTCACCTCTAAGGGTTCATGCTTCAAATCATTTACTCAACAGGGAAGTATCCTACATCGTAGACGATCTCTGTACCTTCCTCACTCAGGATATATTCTGTGAAGTCTGCAGCAAGGCCGGTAGGCTGTCCGTCTGTGTAAAAGTGAAGGGGTCTGGCAAGTGGATAGTCGCCTGCAAGGATGTTTTCGGAAGTTGGTGCGACCATCCCGTTACCCTTGTTGACATCTACACCCTTTACGTTTTCATTGAGGTAAGCAAAACCGATGTAACCGATTGCTGCATCGTTCTGTGAAACTGCCTGTACCACAGCACCATTTGAGCTCTGTGCGATTGCGTCTTCACGGAATTCGTTGTCTTCACCGAGTACTTCTTCCTGGAAGTAGCCGTATGTACCGGAGCTGCTGTCACGGTTAATTACTACAATTTCCTTGTCAGGGCCACCTACATCTGCCCAGTTGCTGATGGAACCGTCATAGATTCCCTTAATCTGGTCGTAGGTCAGCTGGTCTACGGGATTTGCCGGGTTTACTACTACTGTGAGTCCGTCCCATGCGATTACGTGTTCAACAGGGTCAATTCCGTTTGCTTCAGCATTCTCTATCTCGGAGTCTTTCATCTTCCTGGAAGCCATTGCAATATCTACATCCCCATCTATCAGGGCTGCGATGCCTGTACCGGAGCCGCCTCCACTGATACTGATTGAAGCCTCAGGATGATTTGCCATGTAAGTTTCAGCTGCTGCCTGTGCAAGGGGGAGTACAGTTGTTGAACCTTTTACATTGATTTGTTCTGCTTGTGCAGCTTCTTCAGCACCGGTTGAACCTTCATCACCAGAACTTTCGGTTGGTTCTTCGTCATTGCTGACACAGCCGGCGGTAAATAACGCCAGTACCATTACTAAAGTAAGTGCTATTGAAAGTATCTTTGACCTTTCTACCATAGTTACATTATCCTTTTCCTTTTGAAGGCTTAAGCCTCGGAAAAAGTAATGGATACCGTACTTATAGTCTTTATCGCAATATTCTATGCTACACTATATTTCAACATATAGTCTATATAGATATATTGTGTATGTAATTTCAGGATACTTAAAAATAGAGGGCTAAGAGCAGGCCTTTTTAGGCGGGGAAGTACCCCACATCATTTATAGTTATTGTACCTTCTTCGCTCAGGATAAATCCTATGAAGTCTGCAGCAAGACCGGTAGGCTGTCCGTCTGTGTAGAAGTGCAGGGGTCTGGCAAGTGGATATTTGCCTGAAAGGATATTTTCGGAAGTAGGCTCAACCATTCCATTCCCTGAATCTATATCTACAGCCTTCACACTATCATCCAGATATGCAAATCCTATGTATCCAATTGCTGCATCTTCCTGGGTGACTGCCTGGACAATGGCTCCGTTTGAATCCCGGGATACTAAATCCGGGCGGAATTTAACATCTCCTAATATTTCGTCCTTGAAATAGCCATATGTTCCGGAACTGGGGTCACGGTTCTGTATTATTATTTTCTGGTCTTCTCCACCTACCTCTGCCCAGTTGCTTATGGACCCATCGTAGATCCCTTTTATTTGCTCATAGGTCAGCTGATCTACAGGGTTTTCCGGGTTTACAACTACTGTGAGTCCGTCCCATGCAATTACGTGTTCAACAGGGTCAATTCCGTTTGCTTCTGCTGCTTTTTTTTCGGAATATTTCATTTTCCTGGATGCCATTGCAATATCGACTTCACCCTCGATCAGGGCTTTTATGCCCGTGGTTGATCCCCCACTAATAACATTTATTGACTTCTCAGGATGATTTTCCATATATATTTCAGCAGCTGCCTGTGCAAGAGGGAAGACAGTTGTGGATCCTTCTATGTTGATCTTTTCGACTTTAGTATGTTCTGTTACTGTTTCATTTGTCTTCTCGTCTTGTGTGTTATCATTTTCATTAAGACATCCTGCAGCAAACAATGCCAACAATAAGATAAGTATAATTATTAATGGCTTGTGTGATTTTATCATATTAACCCTCTAATGTAAGTAAAGTTTCTTTTTAAAATAAGTGAACTAGCCATTTATAAATATTTGTTAATATATTCTATATATGTATATATATTCCATGCTGTGAGCATATTGACTTACTCTTCACGTATAAAATCTAAAAAAGTAATTGAACATTTAGTATTGTTCAATCTCTTTTGGTACTATATGATTGCAAGTGTTGCAAAAGTATATGGCCATATTTCCCAGGCGCCTGTTCTCAAGATATGAGCTGCAAAAATAACATCGTATATTGCCTGGCACAACATTAGCCATTGTTTTTGCACTCATTTTCCTTCGATTCCACCTATGAGGAATCTGTAAAGGTCCATTTCTTCATTGTCGAGGTTTCCGTTGATCCTTCCTCTGTATATTGTATGGGAAAGATCCGGATTACCGTTTTGGGATTTGAGTACCTTTTCATTTTTCTCAATGCATTTCATATTGTCTATCACTTCCTCCACCAAAACAAATATTGTATTTCATTAATATATACTTTATCCCTAATATCCATATATCCATTTTTAAATCATTATTTCATCTGGCCGGAAGATGTAAAATAGGAAAAATAATATGCATGTCTATCCATAATTGGTCGAAGGGAAGAGTATGAATGATATATTAATTAAGAACACTAAAGTTTTTTATAAAAATCAGTTGCAATCCGGTGAAGTGCTTATAGATGAGGGTAAAATAAAAAAAATTGCCAAAAATCTGAAGGGGGAGGATGCGGACAGGCATATTGATGCACACGGGGGACTTACTATTCCTGCAGGCATCGATGTACATGTACATTTCCGGGAACCCGGTATGACCCACAAAGAAGATTGGTACTCAGGAAGCTGTGCAGCAGCTGCAGGTGGTATCGGGACAGTTGTGGAACACCCCAACACATTGCCGCCGGTTATTGACAGAAAATCTTTCAGGGAAAAGCTCAAACTGGCAAATCGTAAATCCATCATTGATTTTGGAATTAATGGTGGTGTAGGAAAGAACATTGAAAAGCTGGAAAGTCTCTGGGGGCTGGGTATTACGGCTTTTGGGGAGATTTTCATGGCAGAATCAACTGCCGATCTGGGATTGGATTCAGATTTGCTAAAAGAGGCTCTTGAAACAATCCAGCAACTTGGAGCATTGGCCTGTATCCATGCTGAGGATGAAAATATCAAATGCGATAATGAAATCTTACTCAAGAAAGACTTCACTCCCCTATCCCATTCCCGGATTCGCTCCAATCAATGTGAGGCAATGGCAGTTAAGAAAGCGCTCGAGTTATCTGGTTTAACCTCCGTAAATACTCATTTTTGCCACATCAGTACCCTGGAAGCTTTTGGTCAGCTAAAAAGGGAAAAATACATTCTTGAAAAAGAAAAAGCTTCGCGTCATTTAAGCTTTGAGGTAGCTCCCCATCACCTTTTCCTTTCAGACCGTGATTGGGATAGGCTTGGTACTTTCGGCAAAATGAATCCTCCCCTTAGGAACCGACAAAGTGTGAAAGCGCTTGTTAATGGAATAAATGATAGTACTGTGGATGTTGTAGCTTCGGATCATGCTCCTCATAGGATGTCGGAGAAGGAGGGAGACATTAAGAGCGCTCCTTCGGGTGTACCGGGAGTGGAAACTCTTATGCCCCTTATGATGGTGGGAGTTAAAAGAAATCTTTTTCCTCTCAAACGTCTCATTGAAGTCACAAGCAGCAATCCGGCAAGAATATTCGGACTTGACAACCACGGAAAAGGTGTTTTTGCTGAAGGCTATGATGCTGATCTAATAGTCATGGATCCAAGAAATGTGAAATCTATTAATTCAGATATGTTGCACAGTAAGGCAGGATGGACTCCGTATGAAGGGATGGAAGGCATATTCCCCGAATATACCATTTCCCGCGGGGAGATTATCTGGGATGGTGATATTGTGGGGAGGCGAGGAAGAGGTAATTTCCTTCCGGGTGCCGGTTCTGTTAAAGACGACGATTGATGTACATACTTTCTTTTTTTATGTCCATGGTGCGCAAAATTATATATGCACTATGGACTATATTCTTAAAGCATGGTACGTAACAAATACCCGGTTCATACGACACTCAGTTCGGATGCCATTAAAGTTCTTGATAGGTATGAAAAAGAACTTGGTGCTAAAAACCTTGTACTCGAGAAAGCTTTACTCTCGCTTGACAAGGGGCGCTTCAGGTCAAAAATGGATGCCGGTAATTTGCAATGTTCAATAAAACGGATAAGTACCGGTATTGTTGGGCTGGATGATATGCTGGAAGGAGGTATACCGGAAGGCTTCTCAGTGATTATTACAGGTCCTCCTGGAACGGGAAAGACCACTCTTTGCATGCAATATCTTATGGAGGGTGTAACCAAAGGAGAGAAATGTGTCCTTTTTTCCTTTGAAGAACGTCTTCCACAGCTAGTGCAACAATTTATGAGATTTGGCTGGGATGTTGCAAAATACATCGATGATGGCTACCTGGAAGTTTTTGGGATGTCGATGCTGACCTTTGAAGAGATCACAGAGATTATTGAGACGTATAAGCCCTGCAGGATAGTGTTTGATTCCCTTAATGTTTTTAGCAATCCTGAAAATTTCCGCAATTCCGGAGGCTGGCGTTCGTTACACAGGACGATTAAAAATAGGGGTATAACTTCATTTTTAATAACTGAAAAAAAGCATGGTATTGATACCAAAGATTTTGATGAATATGATTTTCTGGGTGATGGTATCATATTTCTTGATTCCATGCAATTAAATGATATTGATACCACCTTAACTCCTGTTATGGCCATACAAAAAATGAGGGCTACAAAAATAGATCCCACGCCTCAATCATTCAGGTTCGGTGAGAAAGGGATTGAAAAATATCGTTCCATCCAAACATCAAAAGTTCTGCAAAATAAAATTGGAAATCAAGGTAATAGTAGTCCTTATTCAAGGAATGAACCCGGATATTAATGCTGCCAGTAGTGTTGTTACATATATTGCCTGAAAACAGGCTGCACCGCCAATATCTATATAGGCACTTCCTTTTTCTTCTCTTTTCAGGGCCATCAGGGATGCCACAGACCCTGCTATGATTCCGCCGGTCCCGGCGATGAATATGATAGTAGCTGCATTCTGAGGGGCTAATATCAATGCCAGTGGAATTGTAAATATTCCTACATATGAAGGTATCACTATTCCGACCCCGTCAACAAAATCAGCCAGTAATGCAACGACAACCAGCACTATGAGCATTATTTCCAAAGCGACAAAATCCATTTTACTGAAAAGCAGATACAGAATTGTTAACATGGGAATTATAAATCCGCCTACATTAAGTGTGATTTTTGTGTCATAGATCAGGTTTGTGCCTGTTGCAAGTTCTTTTATCACGGGCACGCCGTATGTTTCCTCCAGAAGGAGTGCGTCCCTGTGCATGTGCTGGTTTTTGCGAGTTCTGATTTTGGTTATAGGTATTTCTATATTTGATGCAACTGGCATCAGGAGTAAGATTAAAAAGAGAGGGTATGATGAAATTGGTCCAAGAGTCAGCTGTTGCTTGTAACACAACATGGCCATGGGAAGCAAGGCCAGTATGTATATTATGTAATCTCTCAAACCTATTCTGTTGATGTAGGTGCGCATGCTTACTATCAAAATATAATATTATTTTATATATAATTTATCTGGGAATCAGAGGTCTTCAATGATTCCCTGATATTTTGAAGGATTGCCATTCTCATCACGAATTATAAGGGTCCTTTCAGCAACTTTGCGTATCTGGCCTTCTTTTGTGTATATCCGATATTCCTGATAAAAATCATTGTATCCTTCCCGGCATCTCCTGCTCAGTTCGTCCTCTACTCTTTTCAGGTCGTCTTTGTGGATAATGTCCCCGTAATTAAGATTACCTGACAGGAATTCCTCGGTTGTGTAGCCATACTTTTCAATTTCATCTGATACGTATTCTACAGGCCACCCCTTTTCTACTTTCCAGACAAATGCTACAACAGGACTTTTTGTAGATATCATATCCACACTCATCTCTTCAGAATCCATCTGGCCAGTGATATCCATTACAAAACCCTGGAAATGGCATGGTTCATCCTCGATGTCTCTTTCCACAAGGGTCTTTTCCAGAACCCATCTTTCCTCATCATCAGCAGTTAGTATCCTGTATCGATGGGTGTATTCTTTAATGCCTTTCTTACAGATGCGGTGTATGTTTTCTCTGACTTCATCGATATCGTGTGGATGGATTATTTGTGCATAGGTCTTTCCTCCCGATATAAAATCATCGGCATTGTACCCAAATTGTTGTATGTTATCGGATACAAATTCAACCGGCCAGTCCTTTTCTGCATTCCATAGGAAAACTATTATGGGATTTTCATACTCTTGATTTTTGTCCTGCATAGGAATAATTACCCCCATTATTTCTTTTACATTTCCTCTTTAATTTATCTTCTTTAAGTACCTGTCGAATATTGTTTATTAATTCTTAAGTACAAAGTATTTCCGGTGACCCAATAGGTTAAAAATGATGGAATTATATTGGAACGCTATGGCAGAAAATAATAATAATAATAATAATAATAATAATAATAATAATAATATTAATCATGAAACAAAGGCTCTTGGAAGGTTGAAGATTGAAGTCCAGTCCCAGGAGGAAACCGGTGGTCAGGTGCTGATATGGGCACCTGCTGAAACAAATCAATATCATGCAATTGTAAAAAGTGATGATGAGTACTGGGATTGTATCTTTGCACGCCTCTATTCCAGTGTGGAGGAGGCGAATAAGGCATATGATAATTTTTCTTCTGAAGAGCAAATAGACTCTATGATGTCCAGATGTGGGTTTGGAAAATCTGCCTGCCAGATGATTTAAAGTGATCCAAATGTATCGGGGTAAAAAAAGTGCTAAGTATGCAGGATATGTTCTTTTTGTAATCCTGTTTGTAATAATGGCTTTTGAATGGATATTGGACTTGGGCTATGAGTCTCTTGTATTAATACCTGCAGCTTTTCTTTTTGGAATGATCGGCTATTGGCTTGGAGGAGTTACATATTCGGTCCTGCAGGAAAAATAAGTAAGGGGATTAAAATACTCCCAGCCATCTTCCAAGCACAATAATATATAGAATCAATATTACAAGGCCGGCTCCAAATTTAGCGTTTTCATGTGGTGTTGGTCCTTCTTTTATCACATAGTCTTCAGGTTCCATATTTATCAACCCTTTAAAGAGTTCGATTTCGTTTCATATTTTTTTTGTTAGGGCAGTTCCGGCTGGTCCAATTCTACATCAAGAACCGGCAGGTCTACAGGATACCCTTTCCTGTTATAGCATTGCCAGCTGTTCTCATCGAAAGGCTCGGCAACAATTATATGCCAGTCCCCGGTCTTACCAAACATTATAAGGTCGGCATTTGAGGGCCGATAACTGGGTCCCGGATGGCTGTGCACCGAACCTACGGATTGTACATTTGGCATCATGAATAATTTGATTACTGCATTCATTTCACTGCTCTCTGTTCCAGGCAGAATCATCACATTGCTTATTATGCCTTTTTCTGTTTCCAGTAAACCCACAAATTCCCGGGGATATGTTGATTCACTACTTTTCAATATAAATTTCAGTGTTTCCCGGGCAATCCCCTCTACTTTCATGTATTAGATATAGTTGCGGTAAGTATATCTTTTTTGTCATTACAGGACAAGAATATACAGTATACCGGATATGAGGGCACCTATGGCAGTTGCTACAAAATTGACTCCACTATTGGACAGGTAACCATTTTTCTGGAATGTAGCACCAAGTAAACTATCGATATTTGTACCTCCCCATCCGCCTGCACATGTAATAAGTATGGCAGGAATTATCTGCTCCACAAACCCAAAGGCTGCTCCGAGTATTCCTATTGCCAGTGCTCCCCCAAAGGCTGCAAGTTCTCCAAGGGAAGTTACAGCCCCGTCAGTACCGGTTTTTGTAGGTTTTAAGTTTGTTATCATCCTGGGTGACTGGCGTGCAGTTGTTCCGATTTCACTTGCAAGGGTGTCCCCTGCAGCTGTTGCTACGGTTCCCAGAAAAGCATATGTTATTAGATTGCTATGTTGGGGATATATGCCACATGCAATGGCAAGCACAAGGGCAGCAGTACTGTTGCTGAATACATTTTCATAAGTCCTTACTCCTCCCTTTTCCTGTGCGATACCCAGATCGAGCTTATAGTTGTATTTGTATTTGGTGAATACTCCTCCGAGTATGAAAAAGGTAAGTAGCAAAACAAACCAGAGGATGTTACTAAAAACAATTATCAAAACTCCCATAAGTGTAGCACTCAACACTGCGGAAATATCGGCTATATTGGTGCGATATGCCAGATACCCCAAAAAGAGTGCAAAAATGAATGCAATCAATAAATGGAAAGGAGCAACTGTGTAACCAAAGGATGCAAGAATCCACATTGCCATTGCCGAACCCAGGGTCATTGAAAAAAGCCTATCTACGGAGGATGGTATGGATTCAAATAGAGCTGCTGTAATTGCTCCGATTACTGCTATGAAAAATATAAGTTCGTATGATACAGCGGCTGTCCAGTATGCATACCATGAACCTGCTATAAAGGCAGAAGCGGCCCCTGCTATTAATAAAGCAAGGCTTGATGGGAGATTGGTAGTATTTTCTTGTGAGTCCTTTTTGGTGCCCCGGCGCACTATGGCTGCACTTGTGAAGCCAATGGTGGAGATCTGGATTGCTGATATAATTATGTATTTTGGTAGGGAATAGGAATAGTGATTCGCAGTAATACTTATCAAAAGTAGCAAAACTACTGAGACAATAAGATTGGTTATATTCCGATTGCTACTGGTTATGTAGCCATATACACCCGCACCTGCAAAAATCAGGAGTAAGATTTCCCTGCTTAAGAATGGAAATATGAGCATGGAAACTAATGCGATAGTTATTAAATAGAGGGTATAGTTTTTCCCTATATCTTCTCCGGTAAAGCATTTTGGCCAGCCTGTCATGAAAATCAGAGATTTTTTGTTTAATAAAGCACTGATTATTTATAAAAGTCATCTTTTAGTTTAATTTGTTTTTATATATGTATTTGTGCACAAATGGTAAAATTAATTTTTGAAGATTTGAATGAGACGATTCAGATTCCAGGTGTAACCAGAAATCATGCATACCAACTATATATTAGTTCACTATTTTTATAGTTTACATTCCAAAACTATATATTAATGTTCCTGCCTTAGGACCATTAAGGAGTGGTACAATGAACCGATATGACTATCTCTTAAAAAATTGCCCGGTTTGCGGAACAGATCTCAGGGAAAACAATGATTATCAGATATGTGAATGCTGCCATTACTGGACTCAAAAAGGCCAGGCTAGAATAGATTCAATTCTGATATGCTAACATGAAGGTTTACAATGTGCCAAATAGCAAAAAGCAAAATCAATAGGTGCTAACATTGATTATAGACAAATAAGAATGTGGACTGCCAAACCCCTTTGATTAAATCTTTATGTCTTTTTTTATTGTCCTGTGGTGATTTTATATCCAAACAATAATTTTAAATTTTAGTAAGCATTGTATTATATTAATTGATTTAATGGACCGTGGTGATAGGTTTAAATGGTGATGGGGTTCAAAAACATTTTATCAATGTTTACTTTAGTCTTATTTTTGGCAATTACTCTATGTCATCCAGCTGTTGCTGTTGACAATTTGAATGATGGTATATCCCTTTATTCGGATGAAGTAAATATTACACAGGAAGTAAATATTACACAGACAAATGATTCTCAGTACCTTTATAGTGACACATATGAGAACATTTCATCTTTTTATTTATCAGGAAACTATGATCAATCTCTGGAAGTTTCCAAAAGGGTTCTAGATTCCAATCCCAATTCTACTTATGCCCTTTATATAGCTGGCCTGAGTCTCGAAAATCTGGCTCGTGAGAATGAAGCCACACAGTACTATGAAAAAGCTCTTTTGAACCTGAAGGACGCTGATCAAAATATAACTGAAATGGTCAATAATCCCGATCTGGAAGTGTTGCCAATTCTATTCCTTAAAGGAAAAATAAGCCATTTAGAGGGTAATTATAATGATTCGCTTACATATCAGGATGCAGCATTAAGTGCTTATGGATATCATTCTGAGGACCTCTATAACAAAGGTCTGTATTACAAAAATGAAGGCAAGTACGAGGATGCAATCGAACATTTCCAGGCTGCTTTGCGTATCAATCCCTCCAAAACAGATTCCTGGACACAGCTGGGGGAATGCTATGAAGCCATGGGAGAGTATCAGAAAGCACAGGATAATTATGATAAAGCCCTCCTAAGGGATCCAAATAATTCTGAATTATTATTGAAGTATGGTCTTGTTGCAGAAAAAATGGATGATTACAACCTAGCCATTGAATATTATGACAGGGTGCTTGAAATACAACCATACAATGTGGATTCATGGAGATACAAAGCCCGCAGTCTTGAAGAACTGGGTCAGAATAATTATGCACTAACCTGTTACAATCAGGCACTGGAATACGATCCGGAAAATAAAACACTATGGAACCTGAAGGGGCAATTACTGGATGAACTTGGAAGGTATGAGGAGTCGATTGAATGTTATGACCAGGCCCTTAAATTAAATCCGGATCATGCACGTGGTATCGGACGTGTTTCAGAGGCTCCCTCAATTATGATTGAAACCGATTCCCATGAGGTTTTCTATGAAACACCCCAGTTTGATTCAGAGTCTGCCCAGATACTGTTCAATAAAGGTGAAGCATTCTACAGGCTGGAAAAATATGAGGATGCACTTGAATGCTACAATGACGTACTTGAAACAGAACCTCATGCCGTCGTATGGTACCGAAAAGCTACTATTCTTAAAAACTATGGTGATTTTTCAGAAGCTATCGATAGCTATGGAGAAGCCCTTGGCATTGAGCCGGATGCTCCTGCTGTATGGTATGAACAGGCGGTATTGTTAGACAGGATAGGCGAGTATGGAAAAGCAGTTAAGAGCTATGAGGAGGCCACAGAAAGGGATGGGAACTATACCCTTGCCTGGTATGAGATGGCTGTTGACCTGAAAATACTGGGTAAATATGAGCAATCTTTAGAGGCTTATGATAAAGTCTGTGAACTTGAGCCATCCTCAGCACAGGTGTGGTATGAGAGAGGGGCCGTTCTGGATGAACTTGGAAGGTATGATGAAGCTATCACTTCTTATGAAAAAGTCCTTGAACTGAATCCTGGTCACTCAGCAGCCAGTTATCAACTAAGGACTGATCAGAGTAAGCTATCGCAATCCAATCAAAAAGAATCTGATCATAGGAATAATTTTCATTATACAGGCAATTCCCCGTTCCTTGATTTCCTTAAAAGTAACGGATTTGATCTGACTTTCATGGGAAGTGGGACAGATGTGTCTGTCAACTCCCTTGCGTCTATTGAAGATGGTGAGCTGCCAGCTCCCGAATACCTATGGTATTCACGCGCCATGACAATGTCAGCCGTAAATAATACGAATAAATCCCTCTCTTCATTTGAAATGGCTACAATGATAGAACCTGATTATGCAGCTGCCTGGGAAGGTAAAGGGGATCTTTTCAAAAAATACAATCAATGGGACAATTCTTCAGATGCGTTTAAACAGGCTCTTTCAGTTAATTCCGATTCTGTGAAATTGTGGCATAAATACGCAATAGTATCACAAAAGGCAGATGACCTCCAGACTGCTCTGTATGCTTATGGAAGAGTAGTAAAGAATGATCCGGATAATGAGGATGCTCTGTATAACAGGGGATTGATATACGATAAACTGGGAAGTTTCAGGAATGCAGCCAACGCTTACCAGAAATATCTCAGTTTGGAGCCAAAAGACATGAATGCATGGTATCTGCTAGCTCAATCCGCACACAAGGCAAGGATGTATGATGTATCCCTGAGTGCAATTGATACTGTCATTAATAATCAGCCTTCAAATCAGGATGCTTTGTACCTCAAATCTGACAACCTTGAAAAAATGGGCCGTTTCAGTGATGCAATAGTTGTTTATGATGAAATTCTGGATTCTGACCCCGAAAATCAGGATGCATTGTTCAATAAGGGGCTGGCTTTTGAAAATATCGGACAGTACCAGAAAGCAATCGAATGCTATGAACAGTTACTTGCCGTTAATCCACAGCATGTTACTGCAATGGAGCATAAAGGGTTTAATCTATACCTTCTTGGAGAGTACAATAAAGCCGATGTTGTATACGACCAGATTCTAACGCTCCAGCCCAACAACGCTGACGCTCTCTATCACAAGGCTACTATCAAGTACCTGTTGAGTAGCTATGCAGGATCAATAATATATTATGACCGTCTACTTGAGGTGAAACCCAATTGCATTACTGCATGGTACAACAAAGGATTTGCCAATAACATGATGGGTAATGTCGATGAGGCAATCGAATGCTATGATCAAGCCCTTTCGATTGATCCGAACAATCCTTCTGTACTTTATAATAAGCGGTTTGCCCTTTATAGGATAGGTAAATCTTCAGAGGCAAAGACAACCAAATTGAAACTTGATTCCATAGATCCGGGTTTTGAAGAGGCTCTGGACAACAGGGGAACGAAATTCTTCCTGCCAAAGGAATACGACCCCAATCTGGGATATGAGCTGCCTTCACGATGGTATAATGAATAATCGGGTTTATACCCGATTATATTTGTTTTTTTTCCAGGCTATTTCATTTAAAATTCTCAAGACCTTCAAAATCCAGTGTGGCAAAATAGTCTTCCATGGTCTCTGCTCTTCTGATTTGTACAGCACTGCCATCTTCCCTGAGCAAAATTTCAGCAGAGCGCAATTTTCCATTATAATTGAATCCCATTGAATGGCCGTGTGCTCCGGCATCATGCATTGCCAGGATGTCACCGATTTCGATTTCAGGCAGTTTCCTGTCTATGGCGAATTTGTCATTGTTTTCGCAAAGAGAACCTGTCACATCATATGTATGGTCATGAGGCTGGTTTTCCTTGCCAAATACAGTTATATGGTGGTAAGCTCCGTAAACACCCGGCCTCATAAGGTTTGCCATTGTGGCATCCATTCCTACAAAATCCTTGTAGGTATGCTTGAGATGGCGTACTTTACTGATGAGGTATCCATAGGGTCCGGTGATTACTCTCCCACATTCGAGGTAGATATTGAGGGGGCCAAGGCCGTTTGCGGAAATTATTTTATCATATTCTTCCTTAACACCTTTTGCTACAACATCATAGGGAACTGGTTCCTGGTCTGGTTCGTAGGGTATTCCTATACCGCCTCCCATATTCGCGAATTCGAATTTGATACCGAGTTCCTTTGAAATATCAGCGATAACTTCAAAGAGAATCCTGGCAGTTTCTATGAAATAGGTAGGATCCAGTTCATTGGATGCCACCATTGTGTGGATACCGAATCTCTTGACCCCTTTATCGGCCAGTTTTTTATATCCTTCAAAGAGCTGTTCCCGGGTAAAACCGTATTTTGCATCTTCAGGATTGCCTATGAACTTGTTACCTTTTTTTAATGCACCGGGATTATAGCGGAAACATATCATTTCAGGCAGGCCTGCATGTTTTTCAAGGTAATCGATATGACTTATGTCGTCAAGATTGATTATAGCGCCCAGTTCTTTTGCCTTGACGAATTCTTCTGCTGGTGTATCGTTGGAGCTGAACATAATATTTTCGCCAACAATACCCGCTTTTTCAGCAAGTACAAGTTCGGGAAGGGAACTGCAATCGGCACCAAATCCCTGGTTTTTCAAGATTTTGAGTATATATGGATTGGGGAGGGCTTTTACAGCGTAGTATTCCTGAAAACCTTCCAGAATCCCGAAGGCTTCTTTAAGTTTTTCCACATTTTTCAGTATGCCTTTCTCATCATAGAGATGGAAAGGAGTAGGATATTTTTCCGCGATCTCCTGTACTTTTTCTTTAGTAAAAGGTACTTCTTTTGATACCATTTTTTTCTCCTCAATAATTGTAAAATAAAGAAGATACACTCAGTGGTGTATTTTTATTAAGATGATTATTGCTATTGCTGTGATGAAGGTTTCTTATATAGTTTATCCTTATCTGAATAAGAAACAAAAAAAGCATTATGTGGGGTGATTTATGCCCTCCACCTAAAAAGTATTCTGGAATTGAATTATTTTGAGCCTTGTGAAAATCCGCTTGTTTCTTCTATGAATTGTTCAACTCTCTTTTTTATTGTGTCTCTCAAATTCCTCATTTGTTCCAGCTTTTCTTCATGTGTGCCTGTGAAATTTTCAGGTTCCGGGAATGGCCAGTATAATTTTGCAAAGGGTTTTGGGTATATAGGACATCTCTTCTCGTGCTCTCTGTCGCAAACAGTGATTACGAAATGGAAAAATTTACCTGCCCGGAAAAGGTCCCATGCATCCTGGGTCTTTTTCTTTGTGAGGTCGAATCCATCTTCCTTCATTACTTCAAGGACGAGTGAATTAATCTGTTCGGGTTCAAAACCCGCACTCTCAGCTTCGAACTTGCCTTCTCCAAGTCTTTTCAGGTATTCTTCTGCTATCTGGCTTCTTGCACTGTTGTGCACACAAATGAAAAGTACTTTGATATTTTCGTTGCTTTCTTTCATGAAATGTAGAGGAGCTGATGTGGCAATAAGTGTTACCTACATAGATTATGTAGATTCTATATCAAGCAGTACTGATTAATTGTGCCTGTGATTTTTCAATAACAAACCTGTATTTTAGTTATCAATCCAACAGGCCATACTTCACTTTAATTTCCCTGCAAGTTCCTCGCCCATTTCGAAAGCCTTTTTAAGCGCTGCTTCATCCTTTTTGATAATTCCCCTGTCAAATTGGTTAAGCACAGACATCGCCTTATCCACTGTGTATCCCAGGGCTTCCAGGGGATAACTCATGGCTTCCAGGCTGAACCCGATATCTTCAATGATAGGTTGCTCTCCAATGGTGAAAACGCAGGCACGTCTTCCCTGTCCTGCCAGCCGGCTGGAATACTCACGTGGTCTGTCATCTGTGAAATTGTAGTAAGGATAGAGGCGATCTATGAAGGTTTTCATAAGGGAGGTAACGTTGTAATTGTAGGTAGGGGAACCAAGCACCATACCTTTTGCTTCTTCGATCTTCGGATACAGTAAATTCATCCCGTCATCGTCATGGAAGCGGGTACAGGTCTTATCCTGGTGACATCTTTCACATCCCACGCAGGACTCAATACTGTAATCCCGCAGATGTACTATCCCGACTGTAGCACCGTTACTTTTTGCGCCTTCCATTACCTCATCCAGCAATACGTCAGTATTGCCTGCCTTCCTGGGGCTTGCACAGATTCCCAGGATATCTATTGTAATACTATATTCCTCCTCTTCTGTAATTATTCTGTGAAAACGACCTTCACTTCTTCGATATCCCAGAGTGACTCTACTTTCTCCAGAATATCCTCTTTAATAGCCGATGCGAACTGGTGATCTGAAGGAAGGTCTATAAGTATTCTCACAGAACCCTCATTTATCTCTATCTTTGTCACAAGTTCCGTCCTGACTATATCCAGCCCCGCCATGGGATTCATGACATGTTTCAGGCGCCTTCTGACGACTTCTTCAGTAGTAGTTTCTTTCTCACTCACAAGGCCATGCTTTTCTTCATAATCCCTAATTGCCGCCCTCAAACCTTCCACAGCCAGTACTGAACAGTGTGCTTTTACTGTGGGCAGCCCCCCTAGTTCTTCGGTGGCTTGCTTCCATGAGATATTTTTGGCTTCTTCCAGGGTCTTTCCCTTGGCCATTTCGGTAATTATGGAAGCTGTAGCGATATTGGATGCACATCCATAGGATTCAAATTTTATATCCTCTATCACCAGGGTTTCGGAATTGACATTCAGGTATACTGCCACCATGTCACCACATGCCGGACTTCCTTCCAGCCCCTTGCCATCCGGGTTTTCTATTTTACCCACATTCCGGGGGTTTTTAAAGTGATCAAGAACTTTTTCACTGTAAGGGAATTTCACATTAAACACCTCACTTTTTCTCGTACAATGGACTAATTTCTCTTAATTGAGCAACGATTTCCTTTATCGCATCCACCATGGCATCGGTTTCCTCAAGGGTATTGTAACGACTGAAGGTAAAGCGCAATGACCCATGGGCCCTTTCATGGTCTCCCCCTATGCCCAGTATAACGTGACTTGCTTCAAGGGAGCGGCTAAAGCACGCAGAACCAGTGCTGACCGCAAATCCACGCATATCCAGATGTAGGGTAAGTGATTCACCTTCTACATAATGGAGCGTTATGTTGGCATTATGTGGACTCCTGTGTTCCTTACTTCCGTTTAATATTACATCCGTAATTTCACTGGATATTCTCTCTATAAGATGGTCTCTAAGTGCTTTGATCTGCCTGTTTTCCTCTTCTGTCACAAGTTCTACTGCTTTTGCAAATCCTACGGCCCCCGGTATATTTTCAAGGCCCGCCCTGAGGTTGAATTCCTGGAATCCACCGTCCATCCATTTATTGATAGGTGTGTCTTTGCGTATATAGAGCCCTCCAACACCACGGGGTCCATGTATGGTATGTGATGCAACCGTTATCAGGTCCACAGGAATTTTTTGTACATCTATTGGAACGCGTGTGAAACTATGGGTGGCATCTGTATGCAGAAGTACTCCTTTCTCCCTGCATATGTTTGAAATGCTTTCCAGATCCTGCAGCGTACCTATTTCCTGATTGGCATGCTGTATCGAGACGAGAACAGTTTCGTCTGTGATCGTCTCGGCAAGTTGTTCTGTATTTAGCCGACCAGTGTCATCCACTTCAATGAAATCGACTTCAAAACCCTGTTTTTCCAGTGCTTTTGCGGTGTTCAGGACGGGGAAATCCTCGATTTTTGAGACAATAAGGTGTTTCCCCTTCTTTTTGAGCGCAGATGTTACTCCCTTTATTGCCATATTGCTTGATTCGGTGCTTCCGGATGTGAAAACAATTTCTCCCGGCGAAGCATTTAATGAATCTGCAATTGTGGACCTTGCTTCTTCAAGCGCCTCCTTTGCATCAATACCCATCGAATAGGCAAACTCTGATGTTGCCACTGCATAAGTATCAAAATAATACGGCTTCATTGCCTCAAACACTCTTTCATCCAACCGTGTGCTTGCGGAATTATCAAAATAAGCAGTTTTGTCTTCCATACAATTCCTCAGATAAACAATGTAATCTCTGCATCTTTTGCTTCATGGACATAGGTGCCCACAGCACCATATTCATCAATCCATTCGGTACGTAGCTGTTCTTGTTTGATTCCCATAATTTCCATGGTCATTTCACAGGCAATTATTTTACCCCCCAGTTCCTTGAAATCGGTCATCATTTTTTCAAGAGGAGCTACATTGGCCTTTTTCATCCTGCTTTTGACCATCCATTTTCCAAGCCCCAGGAAATTCATTTTGGAGAAGGGACCCTTTTCGAGTCCTCCTTTTTTCAACCGCTCAAGGCCCCAGAAAGTAAAATACAGGGAAACTTCCATTCCCATCGACAGTGAACCATTTGCAATAATGAGTGCACTGTACAGTTTGTCCATGTCTCCGCTATGGACTATTATGACGGTTTTATTGCTCACAGAAACCAACCCTTTTAACGCTTAATTCTGATTTTCCACTCATCAGCTTCTTCATCGATACCTATAATTTCAAGCCCCATGGATTCACAGGCCATTGGTATCTCCTTCTTTGAAGCTGGATGTGTGCCGGTGACTATGACTTCGTCTCCCGGTGTAGCTTTTCTCAGTGCCTTCCTGCATTCAACTAGCGGTACCGGGCAGGTCTCTCCCCTTGTATCTACTTCTATTTTTGTCATTTCTTTTCCCCTGAATATCTATCATATCTGCAATTTCACAATTGTTAACATGTTTATATGTTTGCAAATGATATATAAGTTTCTCGCATAGCATAACAGGCTGCATGGCTCATTTGAAGAATGTCGATCACCCTTATCGGCATTCTTCTGGTCAGAACAACATAGCAAGAGTAATTACAAAAAGGATGATAGCGACCGCTCCCATGATCTTCATGAGATTTTCTTCACCTTCAAAGGCATATTTATCATCTCCTTCCTGCTTTCGTATCTGTGATAATCCGAAAGAAACACCACCAAGTGACCCTATTGCTATACCCATTATAGTGCCAAGCCCCACGCTTCCTATAGACGGTCCAAGTAACAGGTTGCCGTAGAGTGCACCCGCAATAGATCCTGCAGATACCCATATAGGCATCACTCTCTGATTTTGCTCCGATTTGTTATCAGTTATTATTAGACCCCCGGTTCTGTTTATATAGAAATATCACACAGGTTAATGATATTTTTTGTGTCTGTATGTTGCTGAAGTCTCTGAAGATCAATTCCTGTTTCCGCAAACATTTCCTCAATAGTGTTTTCCAGTATTTTGACTACATCATCCTGTCTGATATTTGTCACAGCTGCCAATGCTCTAACTTTTTGGTTTGCAACATTTTCCCTCTCAAAAATTTCTATTTCAGGTTTGTTTGTAGAGGATGTGAGGCTGATTTTCAGGAAAGTTTTCGGTAGGTCCATGGACATCTTTATATGGCCTATAAAATCCGGATTCAATTGAATGAACTGGCTATGTATGGAATCAACAATTTCATTTGCCAGTTTGTGCCCTTTCTTGATTTCCAGATCATTTGTCTCAATTGCAAATTCAATAGCATGTGATGATACATTTGATTCGGCAATAGAATTTTGTTTTATAGAATGGTCTCTTTGTTTTCCTTCTCCACTTATGGTTTCTATTAATTCTTCAAAATTTCCTTCATTTTCCTTTGCAGAAAATTCCAGAATTCTTGCATCAGTATTATAGTGTTGCAATAACGCTTTGACTTTACTGATCTGTTCATCTGTCGCGACGTCTATCTTGTTAATGCCCAGGATGTCTGCATCCTCTATCTGGGTCTTTATGAATATTGGAACCTGTTCTATTTCCAGATCGAACCTGCTGCCATCGATCAGGTTTATTATTGGGGAAAACTCCATATCTGCAATTTTCATCAATTCAATTTCTTCTTTGATCTGCCGGGGGAACGCAACACCTGTAGGTTCAATAATTACCGTGTCCGGTCCATATTCCTCGGCAAGGGAGTCAAGCGCCTGTTCCATATCGATTTTCAAAGTGCAGCAAATACATCCGTTGGTGATTTCCCTGGTTTCCACTCCTTCTATATCCAGTGTTGTCCCATCAACTCCGATTTCACCTATCTCATTTACGATAATAGCGATTTTCTCGCCTTTATCATTGAGATATTTTCCCAGCTTAAGCAGGGTAGTAGTTTTACCGCTGCCCAGAAATCCGCCAATGATTATTACTTTCATTTATTACACCTTTTGAAAAAGTAAGTTACTTCTTGATCCCTTTTACTTTTCCCCGCAGAATCCATTCCGTGCCTGTGTAAGGGCCTGCATATTTTTTATGGGTGATTGTGGTGCGATTCCGCAACCTGGGGCCAGGATGTCCACGCCTACCTCCAGACATTTCAAAGCTTCTGCTTTTACTTCTTCAGCATTTTTATTGTATATGGTAGTGGAAGTTGAAACATTGCCTATCAGTGCAGCACCGCCTTCATGTGCCATTTTTATGGCGTATTGCAGATCTTCAACACTTTCTTCAACACTTATACCACAAAATCCACATTCGGCAATATCTTTTATTACGGGATCAGATTTTCCGCATACATGGATTACACATTTACCGTTAACAGAATCTACAAGTTGTCTATAGTATGGTTTTATGACGGACTTAAACATAGCCGGTGGAACAATGTCAGGGGAAACAACTGCTTCTCCGAAACATATTACATCTGCTCCTGCTTCCAGGCTTTCATTAGCAGCTTTTATGCATGCCCGGCTAGTGGCTTCCATTAATCTTTCTATTTTATGTGGTTCTTTCAGTATTTTTAACAGGAATGGCTTCATGCCCATCAGATTAACAGCAAGGTCCACAGGACCGGCAAAACCACATATAAGTGGAACTTCATTCCCGACTTGCCTTTTTATAATATGTGTGGCTTCAAGAATTGCAGGCATTCTTCCTCTTTGCATCAAATCTTCAGGGACTTCTATGCCTTCAATGTTGATCTCCGGTCCTTCGAGTACAGCAGGAGGTATGTCCTTTGATCCCCTGTGAATCTTACAGCCGAAACTTTCTGCCAGCACTGTTAAGTCAAAGGGGTAGCGTATAGTCTCAAATCCAAGGATACTCTGGGTGGCTATTGCCAGCTCAGCCATCTTTTCAGCATCAAAGTCAGCTTCGGGTCTGGCAACACCACATGAATCCATAATTTCCAGCGGAGCAGCGGTTGTGAACAATCCTGCAGGAATTTTATCTACTGGTTTACGTTCCAGTGCATTGATGATTCTCTGTTTTTGTTGCATGGTTGACCTTTGTATAAGTTATTCTATTCTAGTTATTCTATTCTCTATTTCCTTTAGATTTAGTTTGGTTAGTACTTCAGTGTTATCCTTCAATCTTTTTGTTTTTAGCTTCATTGACAGTATTTTGTCGATGTGGAATATGGGTGTTATTATAATGGATTCTTTTAGAATCAAGTACAACTTTCGTGTTAAAAATAATCAACAAGATTCATATTTAATGTGCGCATAATAGGTTCTTAATTGAAATGATCTAATTATTAAAACAAATAAAGTGGATTTAATTGTTCGAATTTACAAAAAACAAAATGTATGGCAGAAGTAATAGGTATGTTGTATTGAATGATTAAGTTTCCAATTTATGATTTAAGTGTTACTGAAAGGAGGATTTTTGAGCGAGGTGCTTATAAATGAGTTCAGAACTGATACGTTATAAGGATATATGTGTTGATTTTCATGGTTCTCGTCTTTTTTCTAAATTTAATCTGATTGTCAATCAGGGTGATAAATTGATACTTAAAGGGCGGTCAGGAAGCGGTAAGTCAACTCTTCTCAAAATACTTTTGGGAATTTTACATGTCGACGATGGGGAGATTTTTTACAGGGGGAGGAAAGTTTCGGCCTCTAACATATGGGACATCAGGAAAGAAATCGCATATGTATCACAGGATACTGATATCGGTGAGGGAATTGTTAAGGATTTGATCAACGAAATATTTTCTTTCGACCATAACCGGGGAAGAAAGTATCACAGGAAGCGTAATTCCCTGATTGAATACTTTGGGCTGGACAGGTCCATTGTGTACAAGAAGTTTGAGGATCTTTCAGGCGGGGAGAAACAGAGAATATGCATAATAATTTCTGTGTTACTGGGCAAGGAGATTTTCCTGCTTGATGAAGTTACATCGGCACTGGATCCCGAACTTAAGGAAAAAGTTGTGGATTTTTTTCTTGAAAATGAAGACTGGACACTTCTTGTTGTGTCCCACGACAACACATGGGACAGAGTAGCTATGGATGAAATATTTGTTGACGGATGTGAAATAAATGCCTGATGAGATTTCCTACACAGGTTTATTCTTTGGTTTTCTTCTGCTCATTATTCCTTTATTGATAATGAGATATGTACGGCTGAATATGGGTAAAGAATCCCTTACAGCTATTTTCAGGATGACGATACAGCTTTTCCTTGCCGGTCTATTCCTGACATTTGTGTTTGATATGAACAATCCTGTATTGAATTTGTTGTGGTTTTTCCTGATGGTTTCATTTGCAGCATTTGAGTCCGTCCAGCGTCAGGAAATGGATCTCAAATCCCTTTATATTCCTACACTTGGCGCTTTCCTGGGAGGTACGTTCCTGATTCTTATGTATGTGAACCTCTTTGTAATTGACCTGGCCAATGTATTTGAAGCCCCTTACCTCATACCCATAGGTGGTATATTGCTTGGTAATTCCCTTGGCGGAACTATCATTGGTGTAGGAAATTTTTACAGCAGCCTGAAAAGGAATGAAAACCGCTATGTATCCAGACTTTCTTTTGGTGCCGGAATGAATGAGGCACTTATGCCCTATGTAAGAAAAGGCCTCCGTTCTTCCCTGAAACCGGCTGTAGGAGATATTTCTACTATAGGAATAGTTCACCTCCCCGGCATGATGAGTGGCCAGTTGATAGCCGGAGCATCACCGATCCTGGCAATCAAGTACCAGATTGCAGTAATGGTTTCTGTTTATGTATCCACTGTTACATGTGTGACACTTGCAATTTTCCTGACATCACGTATTTGTTTTGATGAATACGGGATATTGAATGATCAGGTGTTCCGAAATACACCGGATGTTTCATGAAGAAATCTGTATGGAAAAGTTGAAAAATCGATATCAGTTATCCTCTGTTATCGAACAATACAAACACATAAAGAGAAAATCTTACCCAGTATTTCTCCTTTCTCTTCAAGGTATTTCAGGGAGTTTTCACTCATTTATCGGGAGTGGAAACAGAAAGCAAGTTTATTGTTGGTGATGATGCAGTCTCTGTTATCGATGAAGAAGCAGAGAATCATGATGTGATTTATTTGGGCTCAACTACCCACCCATTCTTCAAGAACTTCATGAAGGATGTTTTCCCTGAACAGGTCATTCGTGGCACTGATAAAACTGTTATCATGACTCGCAGATGGGTTAAGTTCAGGGATATGCTTTAAAAAAAGTATAAATGTTGGGACTTCTTGACTTTCTTCCTTATATTCCAAAAGCCGTACGTGTAAGCACTATAAGGTTGCAGACGAAACTAAAGCACAGCGTTTTGTGAAAGACATCAGACAAAGATATCCCGACGCCAACCATAATGTATTTGCATACCTATCACAGGTGACGGAAACCTGATTATGAAATATGATGATGACGGAGAACCTTCAGTAAGTTCTGGTAAACCTGTTTTCAAAGTCCTTGAACTGAAGGGGCTTGATAATGTTGTGGTTATAATCAGCCGGTATTTTGGTGGAATCAAACTTGGCTTTGGCGGACTATCCCGTGCTTACAAACAAACCGCTATTGAGGCTATAGACGATGCCGGGGTTGTTGAGCAGAGGCCCACAAAGGAAATGAAAATCATAGTGGACTATGGGAATATTCAGTTTGTAAAACATATGCTTGAAAATTGTGCCACAATCCTGAATGAACACTATTCTGATATAGTGGAAATAGTAGTTGCTGTTGCAGAAGACAAAATTGGTGAATTGGAAAAACTGATTAATTAGAAAATTCCAGACACTTAGATAACCCGACTTTAAAAGAAAATAAATTCACCCATAAAAAGGAAATACAAACTCTTATTTGAAGAACAATAATTACTAAATTCCTCTATAATAGATCTACAACCAACATTTGGCAAATAATCCAGCACCCAGGATTATGTTATAATATCCATACAATTTTTTTACTGCTATGTATACATGCATACGATGCTATCATCGTATATGAATAGCAGGATGAGTAGACAAAGGCTATCCGCCTGTTGGGATCAAACGCAGAGATGAAATATTCAAATTGCGTTTCTCATTAAATTTTTTATATGAATGCCAATTTAACGTAAAATATATAAACTATGTGTAATATAGTATTTATATAGAAGTGGTGGTATCGAAGAATAAAATATTCCAATTACCGTAGGGTATGACTCTTCGACAAATGATATGAAAGGAAGGATTAAAGATGTACATGACAAGAATAAACGAGTCAGATGAAGAGATGATAGAAGCATTTAGAGGCCTTGGAGTTTCAAGAAACCTGGCAACTACTATTGCTTACTTAAAAAATGTTGACGAAGCTTCATCTCAGGATATTGAAATGAACACAGGATTGCGACAACCTGAAGTAAGTGTTGCAATGCGTTCCATGAGAAAGAATAACTGGATAGAGGAAAGCAGCAAAAAACTAAACGGCAAAGGAAGGCCTACAAAGATTTACAGTCTTGCAGCTCCTCTCAACAAGATCGTCAGACATTTTGAAGAGAAAGTTAAAGAAGAAAACGATGCAAGGATCACCCTCGTCAAGAGGCTGAGATCACTTTCCAAAGACTAATTTTTTATATTTAGTAGAGAGGCAACCGGCCCATAAGTGGCCGGTTGGGCTTTTTTTGAATCAATAATGTTTCTTGATATATGTCAAGAATGTTCAACTACTTTTCACAGGCCATCCTGAAATGCAGATAACAGACTGCAAAAGGGATAACCTCACACCAAAAAAGCTTTTATTCCGAAAAATCATCACCTTCCGATTTAAGGTCATTCAGATTTTCCTGAATGAGTTTTTCTTCAAGGTTTTCATTTTTTTTCGCACCCTTTCTCTCTGTATCCCTTTTGTTGAACTTAGACATGCGAATTCACCATAATAACATGGGACCTGTATCGTTATAATCTTTTCGAACAACCTTTTAATAAGCTAAAATAGTACTCAACCGTCATGGATAAAACTGCAATACCTGAAAACTTAGAGGCAATCATATCAGATGTCGATGGAGTGCTGGTAGATTCGATGCCATTCCATGCACATGCCTGGAAAACGTCCTTCAAAGAAGCAGGGATAGATATCGAAAAAGAAGAAATATACATTCTCGAAGGATCAAATCACAGAGGGATTATAGAAAAAATATTTGAAAAGCAAGGAATGGTGCCTACTGAAGAGGATATTGAGCAGATACATGAACGGAAAAAAGAACTTTTTTTCAAGAACCAGAAAGCATGTGTATTTGATGGAATGGATGAAACTTTCAAATCCCTGCAAGCAAAGTTCAAACTTGCAGTAGTCTCAGGATCCGACCGTGCCATTGTAGAAACGCTGATGAGAAAATTCTATCCCAAAATATTCAATACAATGATTGCAGGAACAGATGTAGAAAAAGGCAAACCTGACCCCGAGCCTTATTTGACTGCTGTGGAAAGGCTTGCAGTACAAAAAGATAAATGTATTGTCCTGGAAAATGCACCCTTGGGAGTTGAAGCCGCAAAGAATGCAGGATTGTTTTGCATTGCAGTTCCAACCTATGTCAGCGCTGATCATCTCCACAAGGCAGATATTGTTGTAAGAGACCACAGGGAACTTGTAGAGTACCTCCGCAGTCTCCTTGATTAAAGCTTTATACCAGTCTTATAGTTTCCAGATTGGTAAGAGCTCTTGTATCAATTTTCTTTCTTTTATGGACAGAACTTGCAAGGTCTATACACGAACGTTCATCGCCGTGCTCTGTGAACACATGTTCTGGTTGTGGTTTCATGCGCTTGAAAAATTCCATGAGTTGCCTGCGGTCCGAGTGACCGGAAAAACCATCCACAATCTCAACATCCATGTTCACTCGCACAGTTTCTGAACCCTTGCCTCCGGAAGACAGGGGGATTTCCTTCCAGCCTTTCTGGATACGGCGACCCAAAGTTCCATCGGCCTGATAACCAACAAACACTAAAGTATTTCTTTCACCCGGTGCAAAGGCTTTGAAATATTCCATGACCGGCCCACCGCTCATCATACCGGAAGTGGACAGGATCACACATGGATGTGGATTTTCAATAATATTTCTCCTGAGTTCATTAGAATCCACAGGTTTGAAACATTCAGAGAGGAATGGATTCTGTCCTTTCTGGAAAATCAGGCGTCTCAGATCATTATTTAGATATTCCGGATAGGTAGCATGGATGGCAGTTGCTTCCCATATCATACCATCGAGATAAACCGGAACCTCATCAATAATTCCTTTCCTGATAGCTTCCTCTATGACAATCATAACCTCCTGGCTTCTTCCCACAGCAAATGCAGGAATAAGCACAACACCCTGTCGATCTATAGTTTCCTTGATAATCTTTTGCAGGTTCTTTTCGGCATCTTTTAATGCAGGCTGCATAGAATTAGAGGCACCATAAGTTGATTCCGTAATAACGGTCTCAACCCGGGGGAACTTGTTTACTGCAGGATTGAAAAGGCGTGTCGGCCCATACTTGAAGTCCCCGGTTATTACCACATTATGCAAACCGTCCCCTATATGGAAATGGGATATTGCAGATCCAATAATATGGCCTGCATTGTGGAACGTAAGCTTGATGTCAGGTGCAATATCAGTCACTTCTTCGTATTCCAGTACGATGCTGTGCTTTAGTGCATTACGTACATCCGCAGATTCATATGGGACCCGCTTTCCATCTTTGGCAGCCACGTCGATAAAGTCCAGTTCAAGCAGGACCATCATATCCCTGGTTGGGTGGGTACAATAAATTGGCCCATCATAACCATATTTATAGAGAAGAGGCACAAGACCCTGATGATCAAGGTGTGCATGGGTAATAACAACCGCATCAATCTGATTTAGGGGCTGTACTTCAGGAATGTAAAGATAAGGAGTCATGTCATCGTCGGAACCTACATTGACACCGCAATCGATCATAATCTTGGATTCCGGAGTGGAGAGCAGGAAACAACTTCTACCCACTTCACGACAGCCACCAAGGGACGTAAGACGTACCCATTGGTCCTTGGAAGTACATTCCCTGTGAATTTTCCTCCCAATTGTTTTAAGGATATTCTTTCTATCGGAATGGTTCTTTTTCATAAATTCCCGTATATTTTTCACAGTACGGGATTTTATCGGCGGAGTCCTGACAACTTTCGGGGTCCAGCCTATCTTCTTGGTTATTTCACGAAGGGTTTCCCCATGCTTGCCTATTACAAGGCCGGGTTTTTCCGCCTCAATTATCACTTCCCCGACATCCGGAGCAAAATCATAATTTGTGACTCCTGAATCCTCGGGAACTGTTTGATCGATAAGGTCGATAGATTCTTCTGGTGCCAAAAGTACCTTTGGATCAGGACGAACAACTATTCTGGTCCTTAAATTTTTGGCCAGGGTCCGTACGATGTTTCCATTATCAGCAAATTTCCGGGGTTCTTCTGTATATACCACAAGCTGAGGACCCTCAAATTCTACATTTGAAATTGTAGTGCCAGCCGGAAGATTCTTCTCGATTTTTTTCTTTAATCCTTCTAGGATATCTTCTATGACCATTAAAAATGCCTTCCTGTATTATAAAAAAGTAGAAAATGTGGGAAAGAGTATTTTAAAAAATAAGATGAATAAGGTAGCTTATTTCAGATTTTCAAGTATTTTGTCCACCTCTCCGGTATCAAGCCTATTATAGCTATCCGCAGTTATTTTGACAACATCGATACCATTTCCAGAAGCTGAATCTCTTTTCATGGCATTGTAAAGAGCACGGATTGCAAGTTCCATACCCTCTTCGACATTGATACCTTCATGATAGCGGTCTTCAAGAACACCATAAGCCATCGGTGAACCAGAGCCCGTAGCAACGGCTTTTGTCTCCTCAATATTTCCACCCATCGCATCGAGTGAAAATATGGCAGGTCCATTCTTATCTACGCCACCTACCAGGAGTTGGACCATTAGAGGGAAATAGCGTTGCCCACCAAGGATGTTGGAGAGTAAAGTTGTGAGGCCTTTGATGGTTATTGATTCCTGTCTCCTCATTTTATAGAGTTTGGATTCCACACTAATCATCCGCACAAGTTGCTGGGCATCACCTACCGAGCCAGCAGTGGTCATCCCGACCAGGTCATCGATCTGGTAAATCTTCTTTGCGGTCTTGCTGGCTATGAAGTTGCCCATAGTTGCCCTTTTTTCAGTGGCAAGAACAACTCCATCACTGCAAACTATGCCTACAGTGGTCGTGCCTTTTAAATGTTTGTCATTATCCATCAGTATACCTCAGCAAAAAACGAGAAATTAATTTGTAAAAACACACCTATGGTATAGGGTAATACAGTAAATGATTGGCAATTTAGCTATATAAGAGTTTCTGTTGAAGAGATATTGCACTTATAATTTAGTTTATCGCACAGATGAACCAATAGTAATTGCTCAACTGCTACTGACCCCCAGAAACACAGGTATTAGTGTTATGTAATTAAAATACATATACAAAATATCAATATATATTATATATTGACAAAATATATAATTTACTAACCATATGAATACACATTGAGATATTTCTAACCAACAATAACAACACTCAGGCAAATCAACCATTATATCAAAAAACACTTACTATTATTAATTGAAAAATATTTTTATGAAAATCAAAGGAAACTATCATGTCTGAAAGAAGAAAAGTACAACTCACGGGAGGCTCCACCTTTATAGTATCCCTCCCCATAAACTGGGTGAGGGGGGCCGGTCTTGAAGCTGGAGATAGCGTAATCCTTGCACCACAGAATAAAAGCTCACTCCTGATATCCTCTGATACACTCAACAAGAATCAAAGATACGAAACCAAAATTGAAATTAATCGCCTGATCCCTAACAAAGGAAAAATGTATAATCAGCCTCCTGTAGCCGAGCCGGAAGACATTTTCAGGATACTCATTTCCCATTATCTTGCTGGCTATGATATAATCAAAATGGAGTCAAAAGAGGGATTCAGTGCAGCCGATCGTAAATTCATAAAAGATGCATCCCGCAAAAGGCTTGTAGGTCTTGAAGTGGTGGAAGAAAGCCACCATGAACTTGTGCTGCAAAGCCTGCTCAATTACAGGGACCTTTCCCTCCATAGGGCTCTGCAAAATATGTCCGGCCTATTAACCTCAATGTTAAGCGACATAATGGAAGCAATTGAGAAAAATGATAAAGAAGTCGCCCAGGATATAATACTCAGGGACAACGAAGTTGACAGGTTTTACCTTTTAACTGTAAGACAGTTGAAAGCAGCCATTGAAGACCGCAACCTTTCAAAAAAGATTGGTATCGAAAGACCCGGGGAGTGCCTGGGCTATCGGCTTGTTACTAAAAGCATGGAAAGAATCGGAGACCATGTGGTCAGGATTGCAAAGAACCTGATTGAAATGGAAAACGAAGTGGAACCTGATGACCCCATATTCAAGATGGCAGAAGATGTCCAGACTATCTTCAAGCAGTCCATAGCCCTGCTTTCAAATCTCGATCCCATGGAAGCAAACATGGTCATAAAGAATGCAAAGAATATTTCCCGGGGAGGTACTGCATTATACAAGAACAGGCAGGCAGACACCAACTCACACCAATTTGGCTTCATTGTGGAAAGCCTGCAAAGGATTGCTGAATACAGTGGTGATATTGCAGAAATTTCCATTAATATGAGTACAAAGGATTTGAACACATAATTTACTTTTTCAGGAATTAGACGATTAAACTGGTTTGGTTCAGCATAATCATCAAATTATTTACTACAAGTACAACACCCAAAAAAGCAATCGCAAATTTGGAGGTATTCCACAGAAATGAACTCCAGGACAGGCCGGATTGCCTGATGAGTTTGTAGTTCAAATAAACCGCCACAATAAAGAGAAGTTTCAAAAGCAAAAAGGCTCCCAGGCCAAATTCCGCCAGTACGAATGCTATAAATCCGTTTTGCTCGACCCCAAAATTCAAGGCTCCAATGGTGGTTAGGAAATCCCCGAAGACATAGAATAGGATAATATATTTGATGTCAGAAAGGAAAACAATCAAATCCTTTTCTGGATACTTAAAGGTAGACCGGTACGGGAATTCCATAAATAAAAGCTTGCATGTACATTGCTATTAACTTGATGTACACACATTTAAGTAATAATGTTCATGAAATTTACAAAAAAAACCATACAAACGAATGAGCACACAAATATCGACCTACAACAAGGCCATGAAATTCAAACCTGCATCGAAAATAGTTCTGATTACGATGGGAAGTTTTTAAAGTAATCAAATATACATAGAGCATCATGGGCTCGGGCAAATCATTGATAATTGGTCTTTTTGCAGTAATAGCAGGCGCAACACTGGGGATCGGGGGCGCTGTGGCCCTTATGTTGATGGAATTGAACCGTTATTCTCCGGCAGGGGAAATACTGGTGACCATGGGTGCATTTGCAACAGGGCTAGCACTCATAATGCTGGGATTGAATCTATTAATAAAACAGGAAAACGGTTACACCCTGATAAGTGCCATCTTATATGCAATCATTATAGGCGGGTTTATTTCCCTCTATCCTGAAAAATGGATATATCCAAACGTGTCCTATATTGCACTGGGGTATCTAGCCACTACACTCTTTCTTATAACAAGGATCTTCAAAGAAATGCTTAATCATCTTTTAGAGATCAATAAATTAAAAAACAACTCTAAAAATAATTCATTTTTTATTGCCCTGGCCCAACTTATAATGATGGAACTTACAGGTAATCAAGAGGAAGAATACCAAAGCAAGATTGGGGGAGAATACATTATGAATCAGGATGACGAAGAACTAAAAGTTACAGAGGAACTGAAAGAAAAACAGATAGAAGCCGCTCCTGAAGAAGAAAAAGAAGATAACAAAAAATCAAAAAAGAAGATTGAAATCCAAACCGATGACACAATGGCCGAAGCCGCTCGGAAGATCTTCCAGAAACATTTCAAGAAAATGCAAAAGCATGAAACGGGAACAAAAGTTGGAAGGGACATAGAAGAGCTACATGACATGCGGGTGGCTGCAATGCGTATCAAAGCCGGTTTTGAAGTTCTCAATCCCTACCTTGATATGAAAGAACTTGGCCGATACCTCAAAGGAATAAAACGCACCCGTAAAGCACTAGGTAATGTAAGGGACATGGACGTATTCCTTGAACGTATTGACCATTATTGTGAAGAGTTACCAGAAAAACGTAAAAGGGAACTCGATTTCCTGAAAGATAACATCGAGATAGAAAGGGCCAAAGAAAGAGGGAATATGTTGGAATACCTGGATAGCAAAAGGTACAACAGGTTCAAGAAAAAGTTTGAGGATGCCCTGGGGAAAAAGAATTACTGGAAGATGGAAGATGAAAATAGCAAAGGAACTCCCCGTCCTACCAGTGTACGAGAAGTATTTCCCACACTTGTTTATGGCCAATATGCAAATGTTCTTGCTTATGAAGACAAAGTAGGTCCTGACCCCCATGAAGCACCCCTGGAAGTACTGCACAGATTACGTATAGATGTGAAAATCCTGCGTTATACCTTTGAATTCTTCCAGGAAGTCCTGGGAGACGAAGCCAAACAGACAATAAAGCGGCTGAAGAGTCTTCAGGATAATTTGGGAGACATGCACGATGCAGCCGTTGCTGTCGAACTTCTGAACGGGTTCAAGGAAAGTGGACACTGGGGAGACAAAAGTACCTCATGGGGAGAAAAGGAAAACAATGCTGTTGATGGCCACATTGATGCATTCATCCATTACAAAGAAGAAGAAATAAAAAAACTGCGGGATAAATTCCCTGCTGAATGGGAAAGTATTACCGAACCGGAATTTGGGAAGATGTTTGCAGAATCCATTGCAGGAATGTATTCAAAGAATATTTGATTAATATTTTTAGTACTAATATATAGAATCCATACAAAATTGATATATATTCTCCGACCACTAAAATGCCACAAACAGATACATTCGGAATTGTATACAATGGGATACCATGAAAAGAGAATCACTTAAATATATCAATCGGGAAATTAGCTGGCTATCCTTCAATGAAAGAGTATTGCAAGAAGCTGCCGATACCCGGGTACCCCTGATGGAAAGGCTCAAGTTCCTGGGCATCTTTTCATCAAACCTTGACGAATTTTTCAGTGTACGTGTGGGAACAATCAGAAGAATGATTGATGCCGACATTAAAGAAAAAGTGATGTTTGGAGGATCTCCCAGAGAAGTGTTGCAAAAAATACAGAGTACAGTTCTGACTTTGCAAAATGATTTTGATGATGTATTCAAGGAAATTAGTAAGGAACTCCAGAAGAATAAGATATACATACTTGATGAAAAAAACCTCAAGGATTACCATAAAGACTACATTTCAGAGTATTTCAAACAAAAGATTCACTCTTTGCTTGTTCCCTTAATGCTCAATGAAAACAAAAAGTTCCCCTACCTAAAAAATCATGTAATATATCTTGCAATTCACATGTACAGGAAAGAGGATCCTGCTGATTATAAATATGCCCTAATAGAAGTTCCTGCTGATATTTTACCCCGATATATCAGCCTGCCTTCAAAAGATGACAAGAAGTATGTTATAATTCTGGATGATATCATAAGGTTTGGCCTGAAAGATGTTTTTGCAATATTTAACTATGACAGGATCGACGCTTATACAATAAAACTTACAAGGGATGCTGAGCTCGATTTTGAAGAAGATGTAACAAAAAGTTTCTTTGAAAAAGTGATGAAGAGTCTGGAAGAAAGAAAACGTGGACTGCCTGTACGATTTGTATACGATAGGGAAATTCCCGAGCACTTGCTTAACTTTATCCTCAGAAAAAGCAAAATGAATAATTTTGAAAACCTGATTCCCGGAAGTCGCTACCATAACGCCAGAGATTTTATGGATTTCCCGCGCATGGGAATGAAAGAACTTGGATACCCGAATTCGCCTCCATTGACACACCCCTCGATCGAGGCACATACAAGTATCTTAAAAGCAATCAAAAGAAAAGATATTCTTCTTCACTATCCATACCACTCTTTTGATTATATGATAGACCTGCTCAGGGAAGCGGCTATTGACCCGATGGTCACCTCGATAAAAATTACCCTGTATAGGGTTGCAAAGAACTCAAAAGTTATCAATGCCCTGACAAACGCCATCAAAAACGGCAAAAACGTAACAGTAGTAATGGAATTACAGGCCAGGTTCGATGAAAAGGCCAATATTTACTGGACACAAATGCTGGAAGATGCTGGTGCTATCTTAATCGACGGTGTCCCGGGATTGAAGGTGCATGCCAAACTCTGCCAGATAGAACGCAAAGAAGGGAATGAATCTGTATTTTATAGTGCCGTGGCAACAGGTAATTTCAATGAATCAACCGCGAAATTATACAGTGACCACTGTCTTTTTACCTTTAACAGTCAAATCAATGAAGAAATTAACAACTTATTTAAGTTTTTTGAACATAACTACAAAGTTTATGATTACCAGCATTTGCTGGTAGCTCCCCACCAGCTTAGAAAGAAATATTTGAACCTTATTCGAAAGGAAACAGAAAATGCATCCATGGGAAAGGAAGCGTTCATCTGTGCAAAAATGAATAGTCTTGTGGACAAGGAAATGATAGATGCACTTTATGAAGCAAATAATGCAGGCGTTAAGATAGATCTGATAATTAGAGGTATCTGCTCCCTTGTCCCCGGAGTTGAAGGACAGAGCGAAAACATCAATGCCATTAGTATTGTAGATAAATATCTTGAACATTCAAGAATTTTTGTATTTTGCAATGAGGGAGATACTAAATACTACATTTCATCTGCTGACTGGATGGTACGCAATCTTGACAAAAGAGTAGAAGTTGCCACCCCCATATATGATCCGGATATACAGAAAGAAATCCGGGACTTCATAAAAATGCAGTTCAATGACAGGAAAAAAGCAAGGATAATCAATGAGAAACAGGACAATCCCTACCTGATAAGTGTTGACGATAAAGAAGTCAGATGCCAGGACGAAATATATGATTATCTGGCCAGAAAGACAGGGCAGGCTAATAAATGAAATTTGCTGCTATTGATGTAGGATCCAATGCTATCAGACTCCTGTTTTCACGAGTGGAGGACCAAACCGGCCAACCCTTTTTTGAAAAGGTATCCTTACTCAGGATACCCCTTAGGCTGGGAGATGATGCATTCATCAACAAGAAGATATCCGAAGAAAAAGCCGACAAACTTGTAGAATTAATGCAGGCTTTCAGGCACCTCATAAATGTCTACCAGCCTATAGAATACATGGCTTATGCAACCTCAGCAATGCGCGAGGCTAAAAATCACAAAAAAATAGTAAACCGGATCAAAAAAGAATGTGATATCGATCTGCAGGTCATTGAAGGAAAAAAGGAAGCAAAAGTAATTTATTCCAATCATATAGAAAAAATGCTGGACAGGAATGGATCCTACCTTTATATAGATGTAGGCGGCGGGAGTACTGAAATTACTTTTTTCAAGGGAAAACATGCGATAAGATCCCGCTCTTTTAACATTGGAACAATCCGTATAAAAGAAGGGTTGGTGCCAAAGAGGAATTGGAAGAAAATGAAAAAATGGATCAAAGACACTCTTGAAGGGGAAGAAAATGTTTGCGCAATCGGTACTGGAGGAAATATAAACAAGTTATTCAAACATGCCGGAAAAAAGGAAGGCAAACCTCTGAAATATAAAAAACTCAAAACAACGGCAAACTACATGGGCAAGTTTACTGTTGAAGAGCGCATAATAAAATTCAATATGAAACCAGATCGTGCTGATGTAATCGTACCGGCATCAAAGGTTTACCTATCAGCTATGAAGTGGGGAAATATCAATAAAATCTATGTCCCAAAGATTGGGCTTGTAGATGGTATGGTACATGTAATGTACAAAAAACATAAAGAAAATTTTGTCTGATTAACTTTTAAGTTTTTCTTCAATTGCTTCTGTGACGGTTTTCAGGGCCTTTATACGGGCATATTTTTTATCGTTAGCTTCTACAATTGTCCATGGGGCATAAGTAGTGCTTGTTTTTTCAAGCATCTCATCTACAGCTTCACGATAGGCATCCCAATTTTCACGGTTTCGCCAATCCTCTGGAGTGATTTTCCATTGTTTGTGAGGTGTTTCACTCCTTTTCTGGAACCTTTCAAACTGGGTATCCTAATCTATATGCAACCAGAATTTGACAACTACAGCATTCCAGTCAGTAAGCATCGCTTCAAATTCATTAATCTCCCTATAAGCGCGTTTCCACTCGTTTTCAGTGCATAGCTGTTCTACCCGTTCTACCATGACCCTGCCATACCAGCTACGGTCAAAAATAGCAATTCTACCGGCAGGTGGAATTTCCTTTAAGAATCTCCAGAGATAATGATGTGAGATTTCATAATCATTGGGAGCGCCAATGGGAATTACCGAATAGAGACGTGGATTGAGCCGGCGCGCAAGCCTTCGGATATTACCCCCTTTACCTGATGCATCCCAGCCTTCATAAACAATAACCACAGGGATCTGACGCTTGAACAATTCATATTGCAAATGCCTCAAACGTTCCTGATACTCTTTTTTCTTACTTTTATATTCTTTTTTATCGATCGTTTTATTCATATCAATGCGTGCCAGTATAGAAGTTTTAAGGGATGGTATTCCCGGTAAATCCTCTTTAGGGAAAAGGTCCACAGTAGTTTCAGTAACGGATTTATGGTCTACCTCTTTGAGTTTATCCTCTATTGCATTTATAAAAGCCGTCATTATTTTGACAGTGGCAAAATTCCTGTTATTTGATTCCACAATTGTCCAGGGAGCCCTGAAAGAATCCGTGTTTTCCAGGATTTTTTCTACGGTGTGAAGATAGGCTTCATATTCACTTGCATAATCCACTTCATCTTCCCCCACAATAAAAAGATCCCCATTATTCTTTTCCAGTTCTTTAAACCGTTGTTGCTGTTTCTCTTTGCTTATGTGGAGGAAGAACTTGATTATTAGGTAACCATCGTCTGCAAGTTGCCTCTCAAAACTCCTGATTCCCTGCAGGCATCTTTCAAGTCCTTTTCCATTATTTTTTTCAATATGTTCTATAATCGCTCGCCTGTACCAGCTGCGATCGAAGATTGCTACCTGGCCGCGGGCAGGAACTTTGGTCCAGAAACGCCACAAAAGAGGTCGGAGTTTTTCCTCATCTGTGGGACTGGTAGTTGTATGGAAACGGAAACCCCTGGGGTCCATGGGAAGAATGAAACGATTTATTATATCACTCATACCCGAAGCATGCCAGCCTTCAAAGACAACAATTATGGGAACCTGCATTTTCCAGCTTTTGCGCTGTAATTCCCCCATTTTGATCTCAAGTTTATCGACTAAATCCTTGTACTCCTTATCGTCTATTCTTTTTGAGAGATCAACTTTTTCCAGCATTGAAAACCCCATATAATTGCAATATCCTATTATAGCTCTTTACTCATATTTTTATTTATCATGATAGAGTAAGAAGACCACCGTTTTCAAACGGTGGATGAATTACCTAAATAAGCAGAAGACTCCTTCCATAAGGCAGGAGATGAATGCGTCTTTTTGTGGTTTTGGCACAAAGTATAAATAGTGTCAAGTGCATAGGTGGATATATATGTTGAAAGCCTACAAATATAGAATGTATCCAACAAAACAGCAAGAAGAAATGTTTAGCAAGCATTTTGGTTGTGTGAGGGTAATCTATAATTGGGCCTTAGAACAAAAAATTAAATCCTATGAGCAAGACGGAAAAGCAATTTCCAGATTTACATTGAATAAAACAATTCCAACATTGTATAAAGATATGGAATGGCTGAAAGAAGTCAATTCACAATCTTTACGTGGAGCTACTCTTAATCTGGATAATGCTTTTACCAGGTTTTTCCGTGAGAAAACGGGTTTTCCCAAATTTAAATCAAAGAAAAATCCAGTACAATCATTTTCTGTTCCACAATATTATAAAGTGGATTTTGAGACGAATAAAGTCAAACTTCCCAAAATTGGATGGATTAAAACTAAGTTGCACAGGCACTTTGATGGTAACTTGAAAACCGCAACAGTATCAAAAACATCGTCTGGTAAATATTTCATCAGCATTCTTGTAGATGATGGTAAAGAATTACCTGATAAACAGGATTTTGATGAAAATAGTGCGGTTGGTATTGATGTTGGTATCAAAGATTTTGCCATCATGTCTAACGGTGAAAAAATAGATAACCCCAGGCATCTTAATAATTCAGTGAAAAGACTGAAGGTATTACAAAAGCGTCTCTCACGAAAACAAAGAGGTTCAAAAAATAGAGATAAAGCAAAACAGCAGATAGCCAAACTTCATGAGAAAATAGCAAATCAGAGAAATGATTTTCAGCATAAATTAACTTCCAGATTAATTAGCGAAAACCAAGCTATTGCACTGGAAACATTAACCGTATCTGGAATGTTGAAAAATCATAAACTTGCACAATCCATTAGTGATGTATCATGGAGTTCTTTTGTAACCAAATTGGAATATAAAGCAGAATGGTATGGGAAAAGCATATTGAGAATTGGACAATTTGAACCATCCACGAAAATATGCAATGTCTGTGGGTATCATAACAACAACATTACACTTGTAGAAAGACAATGGCAATGTCCTGATTGTGGTGCATCCCATGACAGAGATGTCAATGCTGCAATTAATATTAAGAAGTTTGCTTTAAATAAACAGAATTTGATAGGTATTTGAAGCACCGTAGGAACTACGGGGAGAGCCTGTGGAGTTGTTTTCAATGGGAAGGGCTATGAAGCAGGAAGCCACCCTATTCAGAGGGTGGTAGTTCACGCTGGAAGAATACAGGAAAAAAAGAGATTCTAACAGGACATCTGAACCTGAAGCCAAAGAGACTTCCAGATCCGATGAGCCTATTTTTGTAATACAGAAACATGATGCCAGCAATCTGCATTATGATCTCAGGCTAGAGATTGATGGCGTACTGAAAAGCTGGGCAGTTCCCAAACAACCTCCAAAAAAAGCCGGAATCAAGAGACTTGCCATACAGACGGAAGACCACCCAATGGAATATGCCGATTTTGAGGGAGAAATACCTGAAGGACAATACGGAGCCGGCAAAGTTGAAATATGGGACAGGGGAAACTACAAAGCAATAAAGATTGAAGACAAGGAAATCATCGTCACACTAAAAGGAAAACAATTGACTGGCGACTATGTTCTTATTAAGACGAAGTACGGCAAGAACGATAAGGGCTGGTTATTTTTCAAGAAGAAAGCAGATAACTGAATCCGGGTATCCCATACAAATAATCATAAAATACACCCATCCCGGCTATAAAAACGCATTGAACCCTGAAGTTAAATACAAAAGCATTTATACCAACCGGAAAATCTCGTTTTGGAGTGAAAGGAAAATGCAATACAGTCTGGGAATTGATGCTGGCGGAACGTACACAGATGCAGTTTTTATCCGTAACCGGGATGGGAAAGTCGTAGACTGGGCTAAATCCCTTACTACCTATCCGGACCTCATTATGGGCATACATAACGTCCTGGAATTGTTGAACCGGGAATATATGGAAAACATAAACCTGGTGTCCGTATCCACAACACTTTCCACAAATACCCTTCTGGAAAAAACCGGTGCATCCGCCTCCCTAATCCTGATCGGTGACCATCCCCTGGAAAGAGAACTTGCTGCAGAGAATTATGTATTCATAGCCGGAGGACACGACCAAAACGGTGAAGAGTCGACACCCCTGGACATGAAAAAAGTGGAAGAATATATCAAAGAAGTTCAAGGCAGGGTTTCGGTATTCGCAGTTTCTGCCTATTTTGGAACCCGTAATCCGGAACATGAACTTAAAGTAAAGGATAAAATCCTCGAACTTACCGGCAAACCGGTTGTATGCGGCCATGAACTTTCCCAGGAACTCGGAGCCTATGAACGAGCTGTCACTGCCCTCCTCAATGCCCAGCTTATTCCTGTTACTACAAAATTCATCCGGTCAGTCATCCATGAAATCGAAAAACTCGGAATAAAGGAAAAAATGCTGATGTTGCGTTGTGATGGATCTGTGGTCAATATAGAGGATGCTCTGCATCGGCCAATCGAAACTATTTTTTCCGGACCTGCAGCAAGTCTTGTGGGTGCTTCATACCTAGCAAACCTGGATACATGTGCCGTTATGGATGTTGGAGGCACAAGCACCGATGTTTCTGCTATCTACAAAGGACTACCGGAGTTAAAAGCAGAAGGGGCTACAGTTGGTGGCTGGAAAACAAGGGTCAAAGCAATCGACATGGAAACTTCTGCTATGGGAGGAGACAGTCACATCTGGGTTACTAAAAAGAGCATAAATATCGGACCCAGAAGAGTAATACCTCTATGTATGGCTGCTACACATCACCCACAACTTATGGAAATCCTGAGCGAACAGGCACCTACTTTCCGTGTAATGGAAAATGAAAATTTCCAGCCAACCCGCTTTTTTATAAAGAATCAATCGGACCACCAGCATATTGATCCACAAGAGAAAGAAATCCTGGACTTACTGGGTGAACAGCCGGTTTCCATACAGACTATTTCTCATCAACTAAATGGGATACCTTCTGCCAATGTACTGGATTCCCTGATACAGAAAAGAATTGTCCAGGCAATAGGATTCACTCCGACAGATGCCCTGCATGTACTGGGAGATTATACGGAGTGGAATGCAGAAGCTTCTGAAAAAGGGGCAGAGATGCTTTCAAAACTTCTCAGGAAGAACAAGATAGAGTTTTGTAAAAATATCAAAGAAATGTTTGCAAAAAATATGTCAAAAGAACTTATTCACTTCCTGCTGCCGGATGTTGATGAAAAAGTGATCACGGACATACTTAACGGCAAATATCCGGCACGTTTGAATCTGGATATTCCTGTAGCCCTGGTTGGGGGACCTGTTAAGGCTTACGTGGATGAAATACAAAAAATATTGATCGCAGACATAAAGGTACCTGAAAATTTTGAAGTTGGTAATGCGGTAGGAGCACTTATGGGAAAAGGGATCAAACGCGTGGATATTATGATCCGGCCACATTCCCTGCAACGGCCCGAAGAGAATTTTCTTGTATTTGCACCCGGGCAAAGAAAGCAGTTCAAGAAATATGTGGATGCCCTGGATTTTGCAAGAAAAACCGGAGAGAGTATTGTTAAAGGATACATGAACAAATGCCGTATAGATTCTGAGAGGGTGAAAATCACGTTTGAAAAGAAAACTGTGGTCCCGGATGGCTGGCATCACCCACCAATGGAAACACGCCTGATAGTGATGGGTGTAGGTACCCCAAACATCGGATAAACATAAGAATAAACAATCCTCTATACGACCCCAACAAGTTTGCCGTCAGGATATACACATTTATTCAGGGGCATGGAAGAGGAAAAAACAATGGATATCGAAAAAATACTTTCCAAAATAACATCATCCAGGGGCTACGAAGGGCAAATCGTACACAGTGAATCCATAAAAGAAAGACAGGGAAAGTATGATAATGTTGATATCAAGCCATTGCTCAGGTTTGCCCTGCATGAAAGAGGAATTAAAAGACTATATTCCCATCAGACAGAAGCCATTGAGAAGATCAGAAGTGGTAAAAACATCGTACTGGCAACCAGTACGGCCAGCGGAAAATCCCTGGCATATACAATACCTGTTTTTGAAGAAATAATGGACCATCCTGCCTCTACTGTCCTTTATATATCACCTCTAAATGCCCTTGCCAATGATCAGTATTCAAATTTTGTGAAATTGAGAGATATACTGGGTGAAAGGATTGACATTGGCCGTTTTGTAGGGCCGTCCTCTAAAGAAGAGAGATGGCAGGCAAAAGCCGATGCAAATATTATTTTTACCAATCCCGAAATGCTGCATATGAGTGTACTGGGCTGGAAACAGCAGTGGTACAGAGTATTATCCAACCTGAAATACATAATCCTCGATGAAAGCCATTATTACACCGGAGTCACCGGCAGCAACATGGCAAATCTTTTGCGCCGGCTGCAGAGAATATGCGATCACTACGGATCCAATCCCCAATACATATGCTGCAGCGCCACCATTGGCAATCCCGGCAAACATGCATGCAACCTGACTGGAAAAAACATGGAGGTCATTGACAGGGATGGTTCAGGCAGGGGAGCACAGAAGTTTGTATTCTGGAACCCGCCGGCATACTATAACAAAAAGGGTTACTTCCTGCGCAAAAGCAGTTTTGCAGATTCAAACCGGTTGTTTACCACATTAATACAGGAAGGATTGCAAACTATTCTTTTTACCCGTTCCCGCCAGAAAATGGAGAGAATGTACCTCCAATCAAAAAAGGAACTGCAAAACCGGGGGTTGAAAGAAAGGATCGCCCCTTATCGCGGTGGATATAGTCCAGAAGACAGGATTCTCATAGAAAAACAATTGCAGAATGGTACTCTTAAAGGCGTCCTTTCAACAAATGCCTTAGAACTCGGAATTGATATCGGAGGACTCGATGGTTGTATCCTTGATGAATTTCCCGGCACTATAATGAGCACCCGACAGCAGGCCGGAAGGGCCGGCAGAGGAGAGAACGAAAGCATGGTGGTACTTGTGGCCGGCCAGAATGCCCTGGACCAATATTACATGCGCAATCCAGAGAAATTTTTTGCAAAATCCTGCGAAGATGCTGTCATTAATCCTGAAAATACCTACATACAAACGGGACATATACTGTGTGCAGCAAAAGAATTACCCCTGCAACAGGAGGACGAGAAGTATTTCGGTAGCGGAATACGGGATGTTATTGGAGTCCTGAAGGAAGAAAAATTGCTTGCAGAAAATGAAAAGGGTACAATCTGTCTTGATAACCATCCCCATGGACAGGTGAACATAAGGGGAGCCGGTAGGAACGGATATTGCCTTATAGATACCACAGGTGGCAAGAGGAAGATTATTGAAAAAGACCTGGAACGCTCAATGGCTTTCAGGGAAGCATTTGAAGGAGCCATCTATATCCATATGGGAAATCCCTATGTTGTGCAAATGATGAACCACAGCAAGAAAGAAATCCTTGTTGAGAAAGGTAAAGCTGATTATTATACCAAACCAATGGTTGCTTCCGAGATATTCCTGAGGGAAAAGTACGAAGAAAAAAAACCCGGGAAACTGGACGATATTACCGTCGGTTTGGGAAGGGTCGAAGTTGTCGAACAGGTGACAGGTTTCCGGAGAATACGGCACGGATCGGATGAAGAGATGGGCAGGAAGGAAATAGAAATGCCCCCTTCATCCCTTGAAACCGAAAGTTTGTGGATAGACCTGCCTGCAGGCTATGAGGAGATGGTGAGTAAACAGAAGCGGGATTTTGCCGGTGGCCTGCATGCAATTGAACATGCAATGATAGCAATGTATCCGGTACATCTGCTTGCAGATCGCAACGATGTCGCAGGAGTATCCACGCCATCACATGGAGACCTGGAGGGAAGAAGCGGGATATTCATCTATGATGGTCATGAAGGAGGTGTTGGTTTTGCAGAGAACGGTTTTGACAAAATTGAAGAAATGCTTGATGTTACCTTAAAAGCAATCAAGGGATGCCCCTGTGAAGAGGGATGTCCTTCATGTATCCAGTCCCCGAAATGTGGCAATAACAATGAGCCACTGGATAAACATGCAGCTATAATGATAATGCATGAAATACTTGGATTGGAGAAATACATACCACCTGCAAAGAAGGAAAGAAAAACCGTCTCAAAATCGCAGGGCAAACTTTCTACAAATAATACAAGCAACACAGATGCATTAAACCGTGCCCGAAGTAAATTGCGGAATAAGAAAAAAGCGAGTGTTGAAGAACTGATAATACAGGGCCAGGAATGCAGGACAGACCACAAAAAAGCCTATGAATTGTTCAGCAAAGCACTGGAGATGGAACCGTCCAACAAGAATGCCCTGTTTAACAAAGGAGTGGCCTGTATACAGCTTGGCAAATATTCACAGGCAAACAGGTGTTTTGATACCCTTGTGCAGCAAGGCATGAACAAACCGGTAATCTGGGAAATGAAGGGGCGGGCTTTTCATGGAATGTGCAATTACGGTATGGCCATACAGATGTACAAACAGGCACTTGGATTGCATCCAAAAGATAAAGATGATATAAAGCGGATTCAGGAGTTGCTTGGGAAGGCACGAAAGAGCGTAAATGGCTGATAATGGGGATCTCGAACATTATTTTATCATCTGGCTATTTATGCATATAAAAATTTATATCATTCACCTTTATATTTTTAGTAGATAGTCATTCACCCTGAAGTATATTTTTATCCGTGGATAAATGACTTGATAGCAAAATCCTGGTATACAACTTCAAAAAGTATACTAAAATACATTATAGTAGAAAAAATTACACCCGGTAATTTGAAGGACGATATATCAAATAAGGCCAAAGGATAAAAGAAAAAAATAGTTATACATCAGCCGGGATTCGAACCCGGGTTCGAGCGTTGGCAACGCCCGGTGATAACCACTACACTACTGATGTTCATACTGAATTGGTGCCCAGACCCGGACTCGAACCGGGGACGACTGCCTCTTCAGGGCAGCGCTCTCCCAAACTGAGCTACCTGGGCATTGGGAGCACCACATACATGCGGTTTTTTTATTTAAGTATATCGCAATTTCGGAAGTGGGCCCGCTGAGAGTCGAACTCAGGATCCCCGCCATGTCAAGGCGATGTCATAACCTACTAGACCACGGGCCCATTCTGTTTATCAGACATCTACAAAAACGCAGACGCCCTGTACCTCAGGGCCACCCTGAAGCACTCTCCCTATACAGATTAAACCTATATATATTTTGTTGCCCCCTAGAGAGGTATATGTAAAGAAGACAGCGCCGCCAGGCCATAAAATCTGACAAAGCAAAATGAATAATGATTAAGAACCGCGGTCTGACTTGAACAAATAACAAACGAAGAAGAACAATAGATAAATATGATCAAATGGACTTAATAAAAATATTTATTGATCATGAACAACAGTTATATATTGGAATTTAATTAAGGAGAGACATGGACTCCTTTACGGTAATCATACTGGCTATATTTTTACCCTTTGCCGCGGCGATATTCATACCGCTGCTGGAAAAGTTCCTGAAGCACAGGATCGGTTGGTTTGCAGCAGGAATTGCCTTCCTGAGCTTTGCATTAATAGGTATAGTAGCTCCCGAAATAATTCATGGACATATAATACAACATTCAATTGAGTGGATGCCAAGCATCGGTGCAGAATTCAGCATTTATGCCGATGGACTGGCTATGATGATCGGATTCATAGCATCCGGTATCGGTGTAATTATAATGTCCTATTCCAATGGGTACATGTCCCACAAGGAAGACCTCCCCCGTTATTACCAGTACTTGCTCTTATTCATGGGGTCCATGATCGGTATGGTCTTTGCAGGGAATACACTCCAGCTCTTCATATTCTGGGAACTTACCAGTATCACATCATTCATGCTTATCGGTTATTGGAGAGATAAACCCGCTTCCATCTACGGAGCCACAAAATCCCTGCTGCTCACAGCAGGTGGCGGTCTTTTCATGCTGGCAGGATTTATCCTGCTACATACTATTACAGGTTCCTATGATATCGCTACTATTCTCCAGAACCCCGCGATGATTGAAAACATCAAAGCTCATCCTTTCTTCTTAATAACACTGATACTTATCCTGATAGGTGCAGCTGCCAAATCCGCACAGGGGCCCTTTTACATATGGCTTCCAAATGCAATGGAGGCTCCCACACCAGTCAGTGCTTTTTTGCATTCAGCAACAATGGTTAAGGCCGGAATATATCTGGTAGCCAGGATACACCCCATATTTTCAGGTACAGAAGCCTGGTTTATCTTAGTAAGTGGAATTGGCATATTCACAATGCTGCTTGCGGGATTTTTGGCATTCCGCCAGACAGACATCAAAGCAATCCTGGCATATTCAACTATCAGCCAGCTGGCATACATGATGACAATGTATGGTTACACATCCTACCACGAACCCGGTTTAGGAGTGGCAGCAGCAACTTTCCATCTTCTCAATCACGCAACTTTCAAAGCGTGTCTTTTCCTGGTAGCAGGCATTGTTGCACACGAAGCAGCCACCCGGGACATACGCAAACTCGGTGGTTTGCGAAAAGACATGCCTATTACCTTTATCATTGCATCCATAGCAGCCCTTGCAATGGCAGGAATTCCACCTCTCAATGGTTTCCTTAGTAAGGAAATGTTCTATGAAACCTCAGTTGAGATGGGACATATTCTCGGAGGACCGTTCACATTCCTGATACCGGCAGCAGCAGTACTGGGAGGTGTGTTTACCTTTGCTTATTCCATCAAACTTATCGACGGGATATTCCTGGGGGAAAAACACCATGATCTCCTGCCCGAGCATATACATGAACCACCGTATACAATGCTTATTCCTGCAGCATTCCTTGCAGGTCTTGTCATCCTGTTTGGCCTTGTCCCTTCGATTCCGATCCATAATATAATTGAACCCGCAACCGCAGGAATCGTGCTCGAGGAAGTACATCTGCATGTCAAACTCTGGCATGGTCTTACACCGGCCCTTCTCATGACAGTAATCACTTTCATAGCAGGCCTGACAATTTACACACGCTATGATAGTATAGCGGCCTGGCAGGATAGGTTTAATGTAAAATACCCCCGGGTAAGTGTGAACTATTACTATGACAGGATTGTTGATGGAGCAAAGGGAAGTGCAAAAGGATTTGCCAATTTTGCCCAGCCCGGTAGCATAAAGCTCTACATCTATGCTATATTATTTTTAATGGTCATACTGTTTGCCATACCAGCATTCATGATGGCAACACAGGTGTTCCCTGCCAACCTTAATTTTGATATTCCCCTTTACGAGGCACTGATACTGATCCTCATGATCATCGCAGCAATTGCAGCAGCAACCCTTCACAGATACCTGGCTGCTGTCATCGCACTTTCGGCGGTTGGGTACTTTGTCAGTCTGGTATTTATATATCTCAAAGCACCCGATCTTGCTCTTACACAGGTGCTTGTGGAAACCCTCTCCACAATAATATTCCTGCTTGTAATAGCAAAGATTCCCCAGACATTCAAGGAAAAAATACCAAAAACCATTCTGGCAAGGGATTTAGTAATTTCATCTGCTGTCGCAGTTACAGTGCTGATCTTGCTTCTCAATGCAACCCAAGGTATTGTTTCACCCTTTGAATCGCTTTCCTATTATTTCCTGGAAAACAGTGTTCCACTTGCAGGAGGGCATAATGTTGTAAATGTAATCCTTGTAGATTTCCGTGGTTATGATACGTTGGGAGAAATTTCAGTGTTATGTCTGGCAGCCCTGGGAGTCTATAACTTAATACACAGCAGAGGTGAAGGAAAATGACAACATTAATTACAAAAACAATTACCAAGATCTGCATTCCCCTTGTTATCCTGTTCTCAATATCCCTCTTACTTGCAGGACATAATAATCCGGGGGGAGGATTTATAGGAGGCGTAATGTTTGCTTCGGTAATCTCCCTGACCTATGTTGTTTTTGGTTTGAAATATATCAAATCCTTCTTTAACCCTTCATGGGATAAATGGTTCGGTTTTGGATTACTTCTTTCTTCACTAACTGCTTTTGGGGCAATTGTATATGGACATAATTTCTTTAGGAGTTTAATCAAATTTGTAGAGATACCACTTTACGGTGAAATAGAGTTGGTATCAGCTGCTCTTTTTGATATTGGTGTATATTTTGTCGTAATCGGCACTTTGCTATACATATTCAAAAACGTGGGTGAAGACGAATGAACAATACAATATTATCAATAACAATAGCCCTTATATTTGGAATTGGGACATTTTTAATCCTACGCAGGGATATCATAAAAATCATCATCGGCTTGTCCCTCATCTCTCATGCAGTAAATATGCTAATAGTTTCAACCGGAGTATTTGATGGTGAAAAAGCTCCTATAATAGCAGAGGGCTATCATGGTTCTGGCAGCGGGATAATTTTTACAGATAAATTATCTGAAGGTATACTTGCACCAATAGTGCCTCCTGGAACGGAAACCCCTTTCGTAGACCCCCTTGTCCAGGCTCTTGTGTTAACAGCTATTGTAATCAGCCTTGCGACTACTGCATTTATACTTATACTGGCCTACCGCATCCATGAAGAATACGGTACCACCGATGTAAAGAAACTCAGGAGGCTGAGGGGATGAATATTCAGGAACACCTCCCAATACTACTGGTTGCAATACCCATACTTATGTCAGCATTAATGATAATGTTGCGTTCCAGACCAACTTTCCAGAAGACCCTCAACATAATTGTATCAGCTTCCATATTATTGATGAGTATTATTCTCCTCTTGCAAGTATGGAACAGCGGAATACTGGTTTACGAAGTTGGGGAATGGGGTAAATATGGAATAATACTCGTTGCCGACCTGCTGGGCTCCGGGATGGTTGTATTGAGTTCAGGGATATCCCTGCTTGCGCTTATATATTCCCTGGATTACATCGAAGGCAAGTCCCTGAACACAACATATCATTCTCTTTTTAACTTGCTTGTTGCAGGCTTAAATGGAACATTCCTCACAGGGGACATTTTCAATATGTTTGTGTTTTTCGAAATACTGCTGCTTTCATCATGCGGACTGGTAGTAGCTTCGGAAAACGGAGGTGTCACTACAATTTCCGATAAAATGGAGGCGACATTCAAGTATCTCATCTTGAATATGATCGGTTCAATGGTAATGCTGATTGCAGTCGCTTCTCTATATGCAACAATGGGAACCCTGAATATGGCAGACCTTTCAGTGAAAATATCCGCACTGAGTGATGCAGGAACTATGCCCTGGCATATCTATTTCATTGCTTTATTATTTCTCATCGTTTTTGGTAATAAGGCAGCCATATTCCCTCTTCATTACTGGCTGCCGGATGTCCACCCGACAGCCCCATCACCCATAAGTGCCATGCTTAGCGGTGTTATGATCAAGGTGGGAGCATACGGAATTCTCCGGGTATATTTCCTGGTCTTTAAAGATGCACTGTTTTTACTAAAACCAATTATTATCCTGCTTGCATTGATCACCATAGCAATAGGGGCCATTGCTGCTGTCGGCCAGAAAGATGTCAAACGCCTCCTTGCCTATTCCAGTGTCAGCCAGATAGGTTATGTTTTCCTGGGGATTGGAATGGGAACAGCTTATGCCCTTGCAGCTTCTTTGGTATATCTTGTTAATCATGCAATTGCCAAATCCATGCTTTTCCTGACATCCGGAGGGATTATTCACCATGCCAAAACAAGGGATATGCATCATATGGGAGGAATGGTCAAAAGTGCACCTCTAATGAGTAGCATGTTCCTTATAGGAGCGATGTCCATTGCAGGAATGCCGCCACTGGGAGGTTTTATAGCAAAATTTGTCCTTTTTGACGCGGCTATGTTGGGAGAATATTATTTGCCAGTGCTTATAGGATTTGCATTCGCAGTTTTTACAATATTCTACATGTTCAGGGCATGGTTACTCATGTTCTGGGGTGAAGCAAGGGATTTTGAAAAATATGGCCCTTATTCATCACATGGGCCTTCACCAATGATAACAGTACCAATAATTATACTTGCAGCAGCTGTACTCATCCTTGGTGTGTATTCAGAACCATTGATATCCCTTTCAAGTGAGATTGCAAATCAGCTTCTTAATCCGCAACCATACATTAACGCAGTCCTGGGAGGGAGCGTAAGATGAAAAGATATGTTCTGTATTCAATTGCACTTGGTTTTGTCTGGTGTTTTGTTCACGGTGTCGTAAACCTGAGCAATTTCCTCATAGGTGCCATGATCGGACCATTCCTGATCAGGCCATTTAAGGAACTCTATAATTTCGGAGAGGAAATTTCATACAGGGATAAATTAAACCGCATACCAAAACAGATACATTATCTCTCCATACTCATAGTTGAGATTGTAAAGGCAAGTATTGTTGTAGCAAAAATCGTACTGCAACCAAAAATCGATATAAAACCCGGAATTATAGCAGTTCCCATCAGGGCAAAAACAGATGTTGGTATTACAGCTATCGCAAACACCATCACCCTGACGCCCGGGACCCTTACTATTGATATATCTAATGACAAATCTACATTGTATGTACACTGTATCGACATCGACGATGCAAAAAAAATACGTGATTCTATAAGGGACGATCTGGAAGAATATGTACTGGAGGCCTTCGAATGAACACAATCCATTTGCTTGACATAGCGCTTGTATTTATGGTATTATCAATTATTCCCTGTATCTACAGGATTATCAAAGGTCCTACAATTCCAGACAGAGTAATCGCGGTGGATGCCCTTACAACAGTAATTGCGGTTATGCTGGGTGTTTATTCTTTTGTCCATGAATCTGTGTTTTTTATGGATGTAGCTCTTGTGATTTCTATTATAACCTTTGTTGGAACTGTCACAATCGCAAAATATCTGGATGAGGGAGTGGTATTCTGAATAACATAACATTTATACAGGATATTCTTAGCAATTTTTTCTTCTTCGCGGGAATGTTCTTTGTATTCCTGGGAATGCTGGGACTTTATCGGCTCCCTGATGTATACAACCGGCTTCACGCAACAACCAAGATCGGAACACTTGGAGCCTTTGGAGTAATGATGGGAATCGTTGTAAAACTTGGGTTCGGACCCATGGGAATCAAAGCAATTACTGTTGGTCTTTTTCTTCTGTTAACAGCTCCCGTAGCAGCTCACATGATAAGCAGGGCTGCTCACAGGCACGGAGTTGGACTTTGTGAAGAATCAACTGTAGATGACTACGGTAAAACCTATTGTATAATAAATTCCAGCTGCCCGGTTAAACATGAAGAAACTATTGAAGATGATCATGAGAAGATGTGAAAGTTAAAGATATAAGATAAGCCTGTCCTGATATAGTGAAGGAATGGAACAAGTATCCCGTATGCAAAAAAAAACAGAGATAATGAGGATTGCTGAAAAGACAGCAGACGATATATTCAAAGAGGCAGGAAAGTTGTTGCGAGAAGGCAAAACTGTTGCCTTTCCTACAGAAACGGTTTATGGATTGGGAGCCGATGCACTTAACCCACAAGCTGTAGAGCAAATATTTATAGCAAAAGGCAGGCCTGCTGATAATCCTCTTATAGTCCATGTATCAAATCAGGATCAATGCAGACAACTTGTGAGCACTTTTACCCCTATTGCTAGAAAACTTGCAGAATGCTTCTGGCCAGGACCCCTGACAATAATTCTCGAAAAAACAGATATGGTGCCTTATATAACTACGGGAAGACTTGAAACCGTAGCAATCCGCATGCCTGCAAACCAGATTGCCCAAAATATTATAGAGGCAGCCTGCAAACCTATTGCTGCCCCCAGCGCAAACCTTTCCGGTAGGCCCAGTCCTACAACTGCGTCCCATGTCGAGGAAGACCTTAAAGGCCGAATCGATGCAATTGTGGACGGAGGGGAAGTAGAAATTGGTGTAGAATCTACTGTAGTCGATGCACGCGGAGAGGTCCCGGTGATATTGCGCCCGGGAAAGATTTCTGCCGAAGATATACAGCAATGCACAAATTCAGAAGTATGTATTGGATATGCAAAAATGGATCATACGAAAAAACCCCTTTCACCCGGCATGAAATATACCCATTATTCACCTTCTGCAAAGGTTATACTTGTGCAGGGAAAAGCAAAAGACGTATCTGCAAAAATTGCATACCTTGTTGGAAAGACTAAAAAGGAACAGGAAAGGGCAGGATTGTTACTTACAGAAGAGATCCAAAACGATTTCCTGTTGGAAGAAAAATTATCTATAGGCCAGGCAACTAAACCCGAGACAGCAGCAAAGCGTATTTTTGCAGGATTAAGAGAGATGGATTCAAAGGGTATGGATTTGATAATTGTAGACGGGTCTTTTACTGAAAAAGGGATTGGAACTGCAGTCCTTGAGAGACTGCAAAAAGCAGCTGATATGATTATAACTACACCACGGATGTGAACACCTATGAAGGATGAGAAAAAAGAATATCTTGTACACAAGCAGATGTATCAAAGTACCGTTAAAAGAAACAAGAAAATCGGCCTGGCAAACATGTTTGTCCTGGCTACAGGTCTTGCATTAAAATATATAGGCAGACCGGATATCGGAGAGCATTTTATCTGGCTGGGAATTGTAATCCTTCTGTATACGTTCGGCTCCAACATGTTGGCAAAAAAAGAAATGCAAAAGCACCAGCCAAAGTGAATCAATCCTCTCTCACGGGGCAGGCGCACATTTCCAGCAGAGCCTCTTCCCCGGTGCGAGAACCTCGTCCTATAAGGATGTCTCCTCCCTCAATACGAGTGCGGGCACTTGGACTGTAAAGCCATCTCCCGGCTCTTTTTATGGCCATTATGTGGACCCCTGTCTCAGTGGCAAGCTGCAATTCTCCGAGCGTATCACCGACAATCGGGGAACAGTCTTCCACTACAACCCTCGTGATAACTTCATCCGAACCTCTAACAGCAAGAGTAATTATGGGGTGCAGTTCTATATCCCTGAGCACCGTATCAGCAATACCATACGCAGCATCAGAGATGGCTTCAGATGCATTGGCAAGATGTAATAGACCCTTGAGTTCGTCAACATCAGAGACATGTTTTGCGGTTTCAAGTACCCAGTGCTGGAGATCATATTTCATGACATCCATCTCAGACTCAATGGCACGCACCTCTTCTGCTATATCATTATTGTCATAGAGTATTGCAAAATAGGCAAGTCCTACAGACATTTCAGCCATGTTTTTCATGTCTACGATGATATCTACGGCCTTTTCCAGGTCTTTTAATAGTCGCTCGTGTGAATTATCCCGTAAAACATACTCTTTGTTGGTGGCAAGTTTGATCAGAAGAGGTACCCCTTCATCATGCCCTCGTGCAAACAGGACATCTCCAGAACGTATGCGTGTTGAGTGATCTGGATCGTATATCCAATCATTCTGGCGTCGGATAGCAATAATCCACATCCCTGTTTCAGTATCCAGTTCAAGATCGCCCAGTGTATAACCATTCATGCTGGAATCATCGCTTACTGTTACCCTTAAAATGGTTTCTTCAGCTTCTCTGAGTGCCATTTTTAGTTCCAGCGGAATACCCATTTGCATCAGGACAATTTGGGCGATATCAGCAGCTGCATTTGCGATTTTTTCAGAAGATGAAGCTACCTGAAGCACCCCCGTCATTTCTTCGGCTTCCTCAACACGACGGGTACTTAACATTGCAGCCATGTTCATGTGATAGTAGTAAGTATCCATCCTCTCTTCTAAGCGGAGGACTTCCTCAGCAATATCCTCATCATCATAAACCATAGCAGAGTAAGCAAGATCTACCATAAGTTCTGAGGTGTCTTTCATTTGAATAAGAAGATCTTTGAGATTAGTAGGGCTATATTTGATCTCTTTGGGACACATGATTCGTTCTACCTTTGTTAACTTAAACTAATTCGCGAATATAAAAACATAATCATTTAATCATTATTAGTGTCAGACAAACTCCAACAATGCTATAACTCCAAATATGGCAGAGATCCCTACAACATCACCGATAGTTGCAATTATAGGAATAACGGTATCATCCGGGTCAAGCCCGAATTTGTGAGAGGCAACTGCTACAACCAGTGTTACTGCATATACTATGACCAATTCTATCACGCATGCCATTACAGAGATACTGAAAAGACTTGTAAACTCTATACCATTGTAAACAATCATCCCCACAATCCATACCACTACACTCAGGAAGCAGGAAGCGATAATACCTACAATAAAAGCAGCTACCAGACTATTGCGTACAACAGGATTCTTATGGATACGTGTGGTACCAAGACCCATATGAAATGCCGAGGCCAGCCTTGCTCCAAGCATGCTGCCTGTATCTCCTCCTATTTTTATCAATGCGGGTATCAGGAGTAAAAGGATGGGATATGAGATCAAACTATCCAGATGCGAGTTCATGATCTGACCTGCAAAAAGGCCGATGAAAGAAGTCAGGAAAAGGATAGGTGCACTGCTTTTCACTATACTTCCAATGGAATAATAGCTCATATTGCCAACACCACCTTTGCGGAAAGAAACAGCATGAACATGGATACGATGTCACCTATAGTTGCTATAGAGGGTGTGACTACATTATCCGGGTCAAAACCAAACCTGAACATACCTATGGCAAAAAACGTTGCTATTACAGAGAGAATTAAACCTGAAGACAAACCTGCTATAACGGCTATTAATGTAAGGGTAAAGGCACCTGCACTTTCCAGACCCAGAGCAACTGTCATAAAATGACCCAACAAACCCAGTACAAAAGAGAGCAACAAACTGAGCAAAAGAGAACCGCCAATATTGTTGAGCAATTCGGGGTTGCGCTCTATTTTTGTAATCAGACCCATATGTATTGCACTCCCCAGACGGGAGCCCAGGGTAGAGGAGATGTTACCCCGCATTCCAAGCACTGCCGGAGTTATCACTAACAGCCCGGGAATTACCTGAAGTTCTTCTGTCATACCGGAAAGAATGAGGCCTGCAACAACACCTCCTACAGTAGCAAGAAGCTCAAAGGGAAGAACTTCCCTTACAATCGAACCGATACTTGCATAATCCCCGAGATAATAGGCTTCTATATCTTCTTCATATTCATAATTTTCAGGGTCTGAATCCATCAAAACCTAATCAAATCTTACTATTATAAAAAGAATGGCATTCCATACATCAAAAATGATATATACAACTTGTAACATTTACGGGATGCAAACACAGGCTGGGGCCCGTGGTCTAGCCGGTCATGACATCGCCTTTACACGGCGAGGATCCTGAGTTCGAATCTCAGCGGGCCCACCAGACCTTTTATCGTCTTATGGTATTGATTTTTCAAGATTTTTAAGCTTATTTTCCAGATTTTCTACTCTTGTCGTGAGGTCAGATTTGGTAGTTGGTTGTATAACTTCTATTTCACTATCAAAATCTTCGTCCAGCGAGATTATGAATAATGGAGTGCCTTTGTTGCAACTGATTGAATTACATGGCGGAAATGTGTGGGTAGAAAGTCAATACGGCAAATACAGTATATTCGGATTCAACCTTCCCTTAAGCCCCGATGATAAAAATCTACAATAAGGAGTGGAATCCCAAAAGCTCCACACCAATACTAAAATCGCAACAAATAGAATACTTTTTTACCCGATTATACTAAATACAATCATAGCTAATCTTATCAAAAGATTAACGTGGGAGTATTAGTTGATCAAAATTGTAATTGTAGCACTAACTTTGTTATTCTTATCAGCAGGCATGACAGGGGCCTGGCAACCGGAGACATGCAAGCAATGTCACAATGAACAATACATTATATGGAATTCTTCGGCACACGCGGATTCCCTGAAAGCGGCAGGAGGGTCGGTTGTTGACATTGAAAGTTGCACGGAATGCCACGTTGAATCCTCAATAAAGGAAACATAGGGAAGAGAAGATGTGGAGACAACTATTGAGCCAATTACGTGTGAAGTCTGCCATCGGCCTCCTGAAACAGGTTATGATTCACATATTGACAATCCGTCCAGCCATATACCAAAAGTGAATCTTTCCGCCGGGATGTGTGGCAACTGCCATACGGATTCACATCATCCTATTATTGATGAATGGGATGAGTATTCCTACAAAAAATTTGATATGGAATCGATGGCAAGTCATTCCGAACCCACTGATGTGGCGGAAACCTTCATTCTTGAAAGGGATAATTCCTGAGTCTCATTCAAAAGCACCGATGGTGCCATTGTTTCTCTGGAAGATGAAAGTATCGATGGTCTGAACCTGGATGAAGTTCCACAACCTGAAGATGTAGAAGAATGGCGTGTTACCTGTGTAGCCTGCCATGAACCACATTCCGCTGAATACCGTATAGAGGGGGCTCTTCTTTGTGGGAATTGTCATAACGGCATGGGTGCCACGGCAGATGGCATGACTACGGAAATCCACCATCCCAACTGGGAGATGTATAACGATTCCATCTATAACACAGGCAACCACCCTGAGGTCGGGTGTTTGGATTGTCATATGGCTTCAAGGGAGTATAATGACACCACACATGAAATAGCCGGGCATACCTTCGATTATGAACCCGAACTGCTATTCAGTTTGGAATCATCCGGGGAATGTTATGATTGCCATGATGAAGAATTTGCAGAAGTTATTGAAACAAGACAGGATTTGATTGCGCAAAGGATTGAAGAACTTAAAAGTGTACAGAACAATGCCAGTGTTGCTCTGGAAAATCTCAATGGTACGGCTTCCTATGAGACAAAACTTGAAGACTACAACAATGCAGTCTTTTACATGCATTTTGTTGAAGAGGACGGATGTCTTGGCATTCACAACATGGAAAAGGCCAATGAATATCTGGACAAATCAGAAAAATTATTCAATTCTGTAACTGAAACTGAAGAGCCTGTTGAGCAACCCGGATTTGAAGCAATTGTTGCAGTCTTTGGCCTGATGTTTATGTTCTGGATAGCAAAGAAAAGGGATTGAATTATCCCTTAACTTTTACTTTTCTTTGTTCTTTTCAATTTGCTCTCTGAGTGCCTTAATACCTACTGTGTCTTTTTCAACCCTCACCATTATATCACCTGTAAAGGGCATTTTATACGCCGGCTTCACATCATTTCAAGCTGGCAATTCCAAAACTCCCTAATAAAAATAAAATATCTTCAGTAATAAGTGTATGTAACTATCTGGAAATACCTGGAGGGATACAGATTAATAATTAGATTCAATTGGATAGAAGATCACATGCCTTATGTGAAATTTTGCCAGATCAAGAATCTGTTCTTCCAGATAAGATTTAGAGGGAAATTCGGGGAGGGATGTAGGAAAGAATGAATCCTTTATTTGTTCTCCCACTATATCGTCACAACCTCTTTCAACCTGTATTATCGTAGAACCTTCGCAATATTCAGCATCAACAAGCACATTATCCCTGTCCCCATCAGTAATTCCTATCAATGGTATTTCCAGACGTTTCAGGATGCTTCCTGCAATAGCCGTTGTGTCATCCCCAACTGAAATTGCTAGGTCCGCTTTTCTTGCAAGTTCGAATGTCCTTTCCGCTTCATGGTTAATAATTACGGCCCTACATAACTGGTGCTTATGAACATCAATTCTTTCCCTGTTCATTGATTCCAGAACAGGAGTGCGGCGTAAATTTCCACTTTTTATCCACGCATTTTCAGGGTCAATCTTACCGATGTATGAAGCAAGTTTTTCCACACCATGTTTTTTCAATTGTCCGCCCTTGATAGCAATAATAATCCCATCCTCAAATATTAATTCCACATCCTCAGTATTGGCGTAACCGATTACAAGGCCGTTGACCATTATGGATTCTCCGGGCAGGACCCCTGAAATCATACGTATCGTTTTATTATCGTTTTTTCTGATAGATGGTTGCCTTGCAATTTCAGGGTACACCAGTGGCATACCCAATTTCCTGCATAGCCAGTATACATCGGAGTTTACATTTTGTCCCCTGTGAATAACTTTCCCATCCAAATTCCCGGGTCTTTCAACATGTACAAGGGGGACTTCAATATCCACTCTATCCGCCACCATATTTCCAAAAACAATCCCGCTTTCAATGGTTTTACCATGATTTAGCAGGAATACACAGTCACACTCTTTTGCAAGTTCAGTGATCGCCTCACTGGGTTTGCTCAAACTCCAGATGTCGATTAAATCTTCAAGAAAGGAATCCAGCACGGCCAGTTTACACATAGTCCCGGCGGCTACGGCATACACATCTGCTCTTGCTGAAAGAAGTTGTATTATTTTCCCTGCCCAGCCACTGTCTATTATTTCCGGGCCGTGTATTATAATTCCATATTTCATCCTGTCATCCTTATACTTAATGTCTCATAAGTGAAGATAAATTTATATCTTATCGATTCAAACCATCAACCTGACAAAAGTCGGTCTATTCTGAGTAATATCCATCCCCTCCGTTTTACCTTCATATGCGACTTTTGTCTTCATTGCAAATAAATGAGGACCGACAAAATGACCGTAATCACTGTACCCTATGGTAACGAAAGTATTGATGTCAACATTCCGGATTCCAATATGGGTGATATCCTGATGCCCTGTGAAATGGAAGTAGAATCTACCCCTGAGGAACTTGTAAAAAATGCTCTTGCAAATCCGGTAAACAGCAAAAAACTTTCAGAAATCGTAACACCGAATTCCAATGTAGCCATCATAGTCAGTGATATTACCCGTCCATCCCCCTCTGCAACAATGCTCCCAACACTTCTTGAAGAATTGAAATCCGGAGGATGTACCGAAGAAAATGTAACGGTGGTCTGTGCTCTGGGACTTCATCGCCAGCAAACTGAAGAAGAGATTAAAAAAATACTGGGCCCTCTTTATGGAAACGTCAGATTTGTTGAACATAATAAAGAAAATTGTGTAAAGGTGGGAACAACTTCCAGAGGGACTCCGGTCGAAATATTCAAAGAAGTTTATGAGTCTGATATAGTAGTGTGTACCGGTAATATTGAATTCCACTATTATGCAGGTTACAGTGGAGGTGCAAAAGCAATCCTTCCCGGGGTGAGTTCCAATAATTCTGTTATTACAAACCATAAGATGATGACTATTGAAGAGGCAACTACCGGCAATATCGACAGTCCTGTAAGACAGGATATGGAGGAAGCGGCTCAAATATTCGGCCCGGATTTTTTACTCAATGTGGTCCTCAACAGCAAAAAGGAAATCGTCAGGGCTGTAGCCGGTGATATTATAGATGCCCACCGAAAAGGAGTTGACTGTGTGGATAAGATGTACAAGGTGGAAGTGAAACCTGCAGATGTTGTCATTACAGCAACCGATGTCTCAAAAGGGATGAACCTCTATCAGGCATACAAACCGCTGGACAATGCAAAAATGGCAGTTATTGACGGAGGCACCATCCTGCTTGCAGCCCCATGCAGGGAAGGGTTTGGTCATGAAATATTTGAGCGCTGGAGCCGACAATGCAGTTGTCCTGTGGAAACAATTGAAAAATTCAACTCAAATTTTGAGTTTGGGGGACATAAAGCGGCATTTATAGCACAGCTTGCAATGAAACATGATTTGCTCATGTATTCAGAAATGCCTGAAAAGGATGTACAGGACGTGTTTTTCAAGCCTGTACCAGACATCCAGCAGGCGATTGATTCAATCATTGCAAAAAATCCGGCCGTGAGAATCCATTTCATGCCCCATGGCCAGAGTACCCTGCCGATTCAAAAGTCGAGAATTTAAGAGACTGCTTACTTATGCGTGATCATGTACCCAGAAATCACCTTCCATGGTAACTTCTTTTTTCCATATGGGCACCTCTGACTTTACTCTTTCAATCGCATCACTCAGGGCTTTAAATAACTCCTGTCTGTGGGCCGATGCTACAGCAATATACACAATATCCTCTCCCCGCATTAGTCGGCCACTTTTGTGATGGATTAACACTTCGATAATTCCTTCTCTTTGTTTGAGGTCATTACATATCTTTTCTATACGTTCATCAGCAACACTCTCATATTTTTCAAATTCGAGCATTTTTGTGCTGATATCATCTGTCTCCCCTCTTACCACACCGGTGAAAGTACCGATACTTCCAGTCAGAGGAAATTCAGGCATATGACGTATTCTGTCAATCATACTGTTCAGGGTTACGAATTCCGATGTTTGCTGTACAATTCCTGCAACTTCGTCCATATCCCAGTCCGAACAAGGAGCAAGCCTGAGTACAACATTCCCTGCTTCCTCATCCATCTCTCCCAGCATTATTTTGGGCAAATCACTATTTGTAGCGCCTTCCACGATAGCGTAATCCATCCCTCTGCCTGCAAGGACTTCAAGAGCTTCATCCAGGCCTGCCCCACGCTGAATAGAAACCATACCTTCCTCTGAGACTGCAGTCACGTTTTCAGCGCCAGAATCGAAATGTTTACCCGTATCTTTTTTTGGGGAATCAAAGCGATGATCATGCATGATTTTGACAGTACCAACTTTACCCTTCAAAGCAAGTTTTTCCACCAGCCTGCAAACAAAAGTTGTCTTGCCGGTATTTTTGTAACCAATAACAGCTACGACTTTCATAATTATGGCATGGAATTATAAATATAAGTAGGCATTGGATAGACTGACATAATTTGATAATTAAGAAATATTACGTATTATTTATATATAAGAGGATTATTTACTCAATGTATGGATGAGCAGAAATTAAGGGTACAGGATATGCCATTGGAAGAAAGGCCAAGGGAGAGAATTGCAAAATATGGGCCTTCGAACCTTTCCAATACGGAATTGCTTGCAATAATCCTGCGAACCGGTACAGCGAAGGAAAATGTGATCAACCTGTGCAGTCGTATTTTTGCAAATTATTCTATCAAAAATTTAAGTCAGGCCAATATCACAAAGCTGACCGAAATCCATGGAGTAGGGATTGCAAAGGCTTCCCAGATCTCTGCTATATTCGAACTGGCTCGCAGGCTTGAGAAACATTCAGATGAGCCACTGCCACGTATCCGTTCCCCGGATGATGTGTACAAACTCCTGTATCCCCAGTTGAGGTGCCAGAAAAAAGAACATCTTACAACCCTTCACCTTGACACCAAAAATCAGGTCCTACGGGAAGATGTGGTATCAATAGGCAGCCTCAATGCCAATATTGTTCATCCAAGGGAGGTATTCAAATCAGCCCTTCTGGAATCAGCAGCCTCTGTAATTCTTACACACAATCATCCATCGGGAGATCCCACACCAAGCAGGGAAGATATAAATATTACCCGTAAACTCGTAGACGGAGGGAAAATACTCGGAATTGATGTACTGGATCATGTGATAATCGGGGAAGGAAAATTTGTGAGTTTGAAGGATGAAGGATATATTTCCTGACAAAAGATTTAAAGCATTTTCCGACAATTATCCAGCCGAATGAAAGAGATAGAACTTGATGAACCATACTCCATCCCTTACAGGGCAATCTATGCCATATGTGATGAAACGGATGAATGTGCGGAGATAATTGAACATAGTAATTGTTATGGTGGTGCTGCATGGGCCAGGCACCATTATTCCCACTCCCCTATTGTCCGGCAGGTAAGGACACTGGGAAATATGACTCGCTATCTTGTAAAAACCGGTAATGTACCCCTTGAACTAAAGCCATCGTCTGCCGCTGCAGGTATTGAAGCGGTGGAAATCAAAGATAATGAGGTTGCAATTACCTATGCCGGACTGGGTGGGGGAGGCGTCGGTGCCACGCGTTGTCGTGCACAGGCAGCCGGGGTCCTACACTCAGAAACTACTCCCTCTGGAGGTGGGAAGGCGGCAAAAGGTACCATCATTGTCCCAAAACGCAAGCGTGTACTCGTGGGAATTGATGATACTGACAACAAAGAAACAGGTGCTACCTGGTGTCTGACCCACAACATCGCAAAAGAACTGGATTGTGTGGAAAGTGTGTACCTCTCCCACTCCCTGGTGCAACTTTTCCCTGTATCGGCAAAAACCCAGAACTGTGTTTCAACAGTCCTGGAATTTGGATGTGTGAATGAAAGGGCACAGAATGCACTCCTTGAAAATATCCGCAGTGCACTGGAAAAGTACAGTGTATCAAAGGATACGGGAATGGTTGTCCTCGACTCCTTTAATGCTTCCAGCATTAAGGAATACAGCAGATTGTGCAGGTCTGCTGAGCTGACCTATGAGTTTGCAATGGAGTATGCTGAAAATCATGGTGTGGATGTCTGGATTGATGGTAAAGGCGTAATAGGTGCCCTTGCTGCCCTACCCTGGTTTGCCAGACCGGATGATTCGGTAATAATGGATGCTGAACTCCCATGAATGAGCGTCAAATAAGCGGCAAAGATGTGATATTAAAGGCTGCCGGCCTGCTGGAAGTTAAGCTGGTCAGTGCGGTTGCCGGCTATCCTGTTACTTCGATTGTGAATCTATTCAGAAATGATGATTTTTGGGCAGACAATACTTTCTGGATGATTAATGAAAAAGTGGCTCTTGAAACTGCCCTGGGGGCCTCGGTTGCCGGACGCAGGTCTTTTGTCCTGACAAAACATGTGGGCATGAATGTACTCTGTGACCCTCTGGTTACATCCGCCACCCATACAATAGGCGCAGGTTTAGTGATAATCGCAGGGGATGACCCCGGCGCAAAAGCCTCCCAGAATGAACAGGACTCACGCTATTTCGGACCCCTGGCCGAAGTACCTGTCTTTGATCCTGCAACTCCTGAAAAGTTGTTTGATTCACTGAAAGAAGCAATCGAACTTTCGGAAAAGGCAAGTATTCCCGTTATAGTCAGAGTAACTTCCCGTCTTCTGGAATCGTTTTGTGAAAGTGCTTTATTGCGACCAAAAGGATCGGTACCACCTGAATTTGACAGGTCTGTATGGGACTACACCATGAAGGGGAAGCATCAGCGTTTCCATTCAATGTCATACCCTTTAATGGGAGATTATTCCCAATCACAGGATTGTCTGTGTCATATCGATACAACAAAAACAGGCATTATTTCCTCAGGTTATCCTGCCTGCCTTGTGGAAAAATTCATTGAAGAAAGCAATTCCCGGATTTCACATCTGGCTCTGGACATGGTTTATCCACTGCCAATTAAAAAATTGAAAAGATTTATTGATCACCATGAATATGTGCTTGTGGTTGAGGAAACAGAAGATTACATCGAATCTCATATTTCAATCGAAGACACCATAAAGGGCAAATCCACAGGACATATACCCCATGGTAAAATAGAAAAAGAACATATACTGCATGCTCTTGAAAATATCAAAAAAACACATATGGATAAAGTGGTCAACCCCGAGACTATTAAAGAGAGAGGGCCACGTTCTATCTGTGATACATGCCCCTATCTGCCTCTCTACAAAGTGCTTGGTACAATAGATAAACCAATTGCAGGGGACATGGGCTGTTCCATATTAAGTACTTCTGCACCTCTTCAGGCCGTGGATACAGGTTTTGCACTTGGCTCTGCCATATCGGTCGCCTGTGGTTTCAAAGGAAAAGGTATTGCAGTCATCGGGGATTTTGGTCTGGCACATACAGGAATGCAGGGATTGATCAATGCAAAATCCAACGGTTTTGACCTGCTGGTTATTATACTGCAAAATGATGTTGCAGCTATGACGGGAGGACAGGATGTAGCGGACCTTACTCATGTTCTTGAAGCACTTCATGATGACATTGAAGTGGTAGATTTTGCAGAAAAAATCAAAGAAAGAGAATTGCAGGCCCTTCTGATGGAAAAAATGGAAAAAAAAGGAATATCCATAATACTTGCAAAAGGTACATGTCCCAAATACTGAGGAGATACTCTATGGTAAAAGTTGCCTGTATCCAGATGGACATTGAGCATTGTAATAAGAAAACAAACATTGAAAAAGCCCTCGCTATGGCTAATCGGGGCCTTGCCATGGGTGCTGAAATAATTGTATTCCCGGAAGTGTTTTCCACAGGTTTCTGTTATGAACAGATGGATAAACTGGCTGAAAAGTCCCCCTACCCCACAGTAGGACAACTTGCGGATTTTTCAAAAAAAAATAAATGCATCCTTATCGGTTCAATAGTGGAAGAACTGGATGCTAAAACCAAACCCTATGCCAATCTTGGGTTCTGTATTGAAAGCGGTATAATTCGGGGAACCTATCACAAAATTCACCCCTTCGGGGAAGAAAAAGGTCACTTTACCCCGGGTGATTCCATTCAGCCCATAAAACTTGAGAATATATGTATCGGATTGGAAATATGCTACGAGATAAGGTTTCCTGAAGTGGCACGCAAACTTGTGCTTGAAGGAGCCGACTTACTGGTGACTATTGCCCAATTTCCGGATCCGCGGGGCAATCACTGGAGAATCCTGGGTCCTGCCAGGGCAGTGGAAAACCAGATTCCTCATGTGATGTGTAACCGCACAGGAAAAGACCCTACCAAATCGTTCCCTGGAAGTTCCATGATTATTGATGCCCTGGGGAATACTCTTGCAGATTCCGGCCGCGATGAATGCATAATCATAGCAGACATCGACCTCTCACTTGCCAAAGAACTATCCAGTAAAATACCTGTACTGGAAGACCGTAGGAGAGATCTGTATTCCAATTGAAATTCAGATACTAACTTCGATACCCAGGATTTGCTTTTTGCCTTTTGCAATATCCCTGGCCATTCGGGCACATCCAGTAGCTGCACTCCATTTTCCCAGAATCCAGGGTTTCATATCCAGATAGTGATGTATTTTTTCCACAAGAGGATCCACTTCTGCCATAGAACCTGCAAGAAAAAGACAATCACATGTTGAATAATCCTTTAGCAAAACTTTCATAGCTTCTATTTCCATGGATGCAAAAAGAGCAAGAGTATCAATTGCAAATTTTGCCTGATCTTCATTATCTTTTAATCCATCAAGCAAATCTGCAGTGTTTTTATAAGATGTATTTTTCACCACACCACTGTTCATGAAAGCCTCATTCGCACCACATGTCCCGGCATCAACCTGCCTTATTGATTCAAGATCAAGAGGGCCGTGTACGGTACCGGGTGCGAAAATACAGGCATCAAGGGCACCTATAACCACGCCGTTTGCAACAGCCAGAGTTACAGTGTTTGAACTGATATCTGATACAATGAAATTATTAATACCCCTGGATAATGCATCATAGGCAATTCCAAGTTTTTCAGGGCTTGTGGAATGAGAAAATACGTTCATTCGAGAATCAGTATGGCTTTGTGAATGTATCCCGGGTATTACAACTGTGGGGATTTGTGCCTTCTTGATAGTATCAAACACCAGAGTTCCCGCACCGGTCTTTTTACCGACTCCTTCAATACTTCTTACTCCACGATTGTGGACATCCTGTATATCCATAATATTGACAATTCCATCTCCCATAGAATAAGTCAGGGCAATCATTTCAATCTGTTTGATATTGATATTGAATTGCTTTTGGATTAATTCAAGAATTTGACTGTCTTCCATTTCCTTCATGTCTGTTCGGGGAACTTCAAAATAGAAGGATTTTCCATGTTTATCAAGAGCTGCAAAACGCATTGCATTTGTGCCGTGATCAATACCCAGATACATACCCGGGATCACTCCATAAACATTGCATTTATTTCCTGCATTATTCTTTCCCCTTCTTCTTCTTTCCCAACGCTTGTAACGATTCTTACCTCCTGGGAAGAAGTACCATGTGTCAGGAGAGCCCTCAAATTGCCTCTACTATCCGGACGAAGAAGTTTTACATCTATCTTCCCCCCGGGTGCACTCTTTCCTTTAACAGTAATTACTGAAGGGATTATTCTTTTGACATCTGGATGATTACTGATTATTTTGAGCAGTTTCTTGCCATGTCTACCACCTATGATGGTGGAATGCGAACCCCCAAGCTTGCTTTGTAAGGTTGAATTAGGAGTCATATATAGGAGCCGTGGTTTTACTTTTCAAAAAAAAAGAAAGATTAGATGCTTTGCACATCACCCATATCCAGCAATGAAATTCCTTGTTCATAAAGCGTTTCAACAGCGGTTTTCAAATCATTAACGCGTATTATGAGAAACGCCTTTTCTGTTTTTGTAACAAAAGCGTAAGCATAATCGATGTTGACACCTTTTTTGCCAAGTACCTCTGCTATTGTTGCAAGCTGGCCGGGTACATCTTCCATTTGTATACCCAGAACATCTGTTTCGGAAACTGTAAAACCTGCATCATGCAATACACGATGTGCTTTTTCCGGCTTGTCTACTACCATCCTTATAATTCCGAAATCCCCTGCTTCAGCGATAGTAAATGCCCTTATATTGACGGATGCCTCTTTGAAGCTGGATGCAATATTTGCAAGGTGGCCTGGCTTATTCTCTGCAAAGAGTGATATTTGTTTGATAAATTTCTCATCCATGGAATCATCAACCTGTGGTGTTATGGTCTATAAATTATCCTGAAATTCTTTATAGCTTTCTATTATCAATTATCTTTTTGGATTTACCAATAGACCGCGGAATTGTCCCATGTTCTACAAGTTCGACACCAACAGAAAGATTGAGCACACTCTTTAGAGCAGAGGCAACTTTTTTCTCCAGTGAGATTATGTCATTGACCTTGTCACTGAATGCTTCATCATTCATTTCAATCTGTATTTTCATTGTATCCATTTCATTGATACGATCCACATGTATCATGAAATGTTCTTCAACTTCGGGTATTTTCATAAGCACGGATTCTACCTGTCCCGGGAATACGTTGATTCCACGGATAATCAGCATATCATCCACACGTCCGGTCACCCTCATTATTCTGGGATGTGTGCGCCCGCATTCACAGGGTTGCTTGTTCAGAATTGTACAATCTCCTATCCTGTATCGGATAAGAGGCAGGGCTTCTTTTTTAAGAGTGGTTATTACAAGTTCTCCCCTTTCTCCTTCTGGTAGAGTATCTCCAGTTTCAGGATCGATTATTTCCACAATAAACTGGTCGCCCCAGATATGAATTCCATCCTGGCAAGTACACTCAGTAAAAAGTGGCCCACTGAGTTCAGAGGTACCAAACACATCATATGCCTTTATGCCTGTAGCGTCTTCCATACGCTTGCGCATTTCCTCAGTCCAGGGCTCGGCTCCGAATATACCGGTTTTCAGGCCGGTATCCTCCTGGAAATCAATACCCTTATCCTTTGCTTCTTCTGCCATGTAAAGGAAGTAAGAAGGAGTACATGCAAGCGTTGTGGTACCAAGATCCTGCATCAGTTCAAGCTGTTTATCGGTGTTACCAACACTAATCGGCAGGACGGTGGAACCCACTTCTTCAGCACCATAATGCAGTCCGAGTCCACCTGTAAAAAGACCGTAGCCATAACTTACCTGAAGGACATCCCCACGGCCCACACCAATTGATGTTAATGCTCTTCCCAGGGACTTTGCCCACTCATGAATGTCATTTTTGGTATAACCCACAACAGTAGGTTTGCCAGTGGTACCTGAAGAAACATGATAGCGTACAAGCTGTGTATCAGGTACACAAAACATTCCTTTAGGATAATTATCCCTGAGGTCCTGTTTATAGGTAAACGGAAGCTTTTGCAGGTCCTCCAGAGTCCTGATATCTTCCGGTTTCACCCCGGCTTCATCAAAACGTTTTTTGTAAAAAGGAGAGTGAGTATAGACATAGTCTACAAGATGGCGCAACCGCTCCTCCTGAATCTGTTCCAGCTCATCAAGGGGCATTCTTTCAATCTGTGGGTTCCAGTATTCGATCATGTTATCACATAACAGATATTTTGTCATGTACAAAGTACATCATTATATATAATATTTGAAATTAAGATTTATAAACTAGACGGATTCTTCTTATTCCGGAGAACTTCAATAACCTTTTGTTTGCAGGCCCAAAGTATCTCATCCATATCGGCAACTACATCGATACCCGCAGCACCTGCATGTCCTCCACCTGTGCCATTGTAATCAGCACTCACATCTTCCATGATCTGACCCAGATTTACTCCGGCATTTACAGCATCTCTCTTTGCCCTTCCGCTAACCCGGATAGAGTTTTCTTTCAACGTACCTACAAATGCAACATCAGCACCTATATTGATCAGCATTGAAGAAGCAGAACCTCCAAAAGAGCTTACATGAGAGGTAGCCACAAGCCAACTTTCCACTCTTTCAATCTCCGCACGATTGGCCGTCTTTAGCATGGCAATACGCATAGACACATCCTGTGGAGTGGAAGCCATCAGCTCCAGTACTTCCGCATATTCAACACCGCTGCTTTCAATAATATTAGAAAATGTGCGGAAAGTATCACTTGTTGCATGTTTGAAATGCCCGGTATCGGTCACTATCCCTGTCATGAGCCCCACAGCAGTACGGTTCATAATAGGGGCACCCATGCATTTCAGTACATCATAAACTATTTCTGCAACAGATGTCTTATTGCGGTGCAGATAAAATGCTGCATTCTCTGTAAGAGCAGTTGTGGCGTGGTGATCAATCACGCCATAGTGACATAATTCAATATCATTTAATTGTGCAATTGTTGAAGTATCTACTACAACCGTAAGATCGTAGGCTTCGGGGTTTGGGTTTTCCACAACATCAATCTCAAGTTTGTCAACCAGCAAAGAAGCAACACGATTGCAACCATCAACCAGCCCTACTTTGCCTCCAATAGCTTCAGATAGAGCAAAGGCACTGCTTACAGCATCGGGGTCAGCATTGCGATGACATAGATACAGGATATTATGGTAGTCAAGAAGTTTGTTGTAGAATCCCTCTTCATCTACTTTCATTTCAACCTCTACTATCACTACCCGCAATTGTGCCGGCAAATGATAGTTGGCAGGCAGGTCAGGCTCACTGTGCCTGATAACCGCCCTGGGTACCCATAGCCTGTTTGACCTGTTCCTGAAGCTGGTTGAAACGTTTGGATATGCGTTCTTCCTGACGAGAAATAGACTGCAATCTCAGGGAAAGGGTTTCATTTCTCTCTTTGAGCTTTTCGATAGCATCATCCTTGGTCGTACGGATCTGCATATCCCCAACAGTCCTGTAGACAACTGCATCTCCTGATAACTGTTCAAGTTCTTCCAGAGCATTTTCCGTTTCTTTCAGTGTACTTTCGATCTGATTTTTTTGCATAGCAAGTGTCTGGGCCTGTTGTTGAACCTGCTGCAACTGTGCCAGCTGGTTCTGGACCTGTGGGGGTAGTTCTGAACTCATTTTAGTTTCACCTGAGCATCCAATAAACCTAAAATGATTTTAATGTTTCTATGGTTCATTCACCTGAAAAGATGTCTGCAGTTGTTTATTGGAAGAGAGTCCAAGCAACCTGAGATTCAATAGTACATCACAAGATAGATGTGTACCCCCAGCAGATAAGAAAGGAACCATAATGCAGCTATGAGTTTCATTGCAATTAACCTATTGAGAATATCCTTGACCCTGCCCATAAAAAGTAATTCTACATAAAGGCCCAAAAGAAGGATAAAAAGGCCCAACCCATGATGGAAAAGCAGTTCAATATTGAAAAACGTGTTAAAGTAATAAGTAGATCTTACACCAGACATAGCGGGGTACATAAAAAATACTGTCGACAAAAGCTGTGCAAACAAAGCAAAACCCATTATACGACAATGGAGTTTAGTTTTATTATTACGAACAAGATATACTGAAACAAGTATAATAGTTATCAGAATTGTTTGAAAAATAAGGTTTAACATAAAATATCCCCTCCAAAGTGTCTTACTGAAGATTGGAACAGAATGATATAAGACTGTCTTACAATAGAAATGCAAAAAAGAGGTATATAACATATGGCAATGCTATCAAGGAAAGAACTTAACAAACTACTGGAGGGTGAGCAGCCTCTTGTAGAAGGTTTTGTGGATGAAGAATTTCAGGTGCAACCCAATGGTATCGAACTTACACTTGAGAGTGTGCACAGACTAAATGGAGAGGGTACCATCGATTTTGATAATTCAAAAAGGCAAATTCCTGAAAGTATACCTCTTGATTTTTATGAGGAATGGATTGATCTTGAAAAGGGCATATACAAAATTATCTTCAACGAAATCGTTAATATTCCCAAAAATATTGCAGCACTCGCAACACCAAGGTCAAGCCTGATACGTGCCGGAGCGACTCTGGAAACTGCTGTATGGGATGCCGGATACCGGGGCAGAAGCGAATGTTTACTTGTTGTATATAACCCCGATGGCCTGAAACTGCAAAAAAATGCGCGTCTTATACAACTTGTGTTTTATACTCTGCACACAGAAGTGGATGAAGGATACAATGGTAAATACCAGAATGAGAATACCTGCTTACAATAATTTTTTATAAAAAATACATGTGCATATATGTACAGGAGAGGACACATGAGTGAAATTGGCAAATCCGTAAGGATAGAACGCATATTCGATCGTAATACACAAAACGCAATAATAATACCAATGGACCACGGAGTCGGGGCCGGGCCTCTAAGAGGACTGACAGATATGCCCACTACTGTAAATAAAGTCGCTGAAGGTGGTGCAAACGCAGTATTGGGGCACATGGGTCTTCCCAAACATGGCCACAGAGGATATGGAAAGGACGTGGGATTGATAATTCATCTTTCCGGTTCAACATCCCTTGGCCCTGATCCAAACCACAAGGTACTGGTTACCACCATTGAGGAAGCCATAAAGGTGGGCGCTGATGCAGTATCAGTCCACATAAATATAGGTGCAGATGATGAGGCAGAAATGTTGCAGGACCTTGGTAGAATTGCAAAGGGCTGTGATGAATGGGGAATTCCCCTTCTTGCAATGATGTACCCCAGAGGACCCCGCGTAGCATCAGAACATGATGCAGAGTATGTGAAACATGCTGCAAGAGTGGGTGCCGAGCTGGGAGCAGATATCGTAAAAACAAATTACACAGGAGATATTGATTCATTCAAAGAAGTCGTGGAAGGCTGCCCGGTACCTGTTGTTATAGCAGGTGGTCCCCAGATGGAAACCGAAGAAGATCTCCTTCAAATGATACATGATTCACTGGAGGCAGGCGGCAGAGGTGTTGCAATCGGCAGAAATGTATTCCAGTCCGAAGACCCGGTTGTTACCGTATCTAAAATATCCCGCATTGTACATGGGGGAGAATCTGTAGAAGAAGTCCTCAATAGATAATATTTGAAAAGAAGAGAGCAAGACCATGTGAGTGATATGGCCAAATGAAGATATGTTAGGTAGTGGTACGATATGAAAATGGTCTTGTATATGATAGTGTATATATAGTCCTCTATAGACAGGTCACACATCCCCAATAAATGAATAAATGTTACTGGGCTTTAATTGTTCTGTTCATAATTATAGTGCAATTTTGAAATAGTTCGATAGAATTAAATGTCATGGAAATATGGAGAATGAGATCACTTTCATAGATATATTATCCCATTTATCGAGGATTCAATTATGGACAAATATGAGCAGGTTATAGAACTGGCAAAAAGACGGGGATTCCTGTGGAACTCTTTTGAATTATATGGAGGTACTGCCGGATTCTATGACTACGGACCCCTGGGAAGTACCCTGAAACGCAGAATAGAAAACATTTGGAGACAATTCTATGTCGTCCGGGAAGGTTTCATGGAAATCGAAACTCCCACCATCGGCATTGAGGACATTTTCGTGGCTTCCGGTCATGTAGGTGGTTTCTCCGACCCTCTGTGTGAGTGTGAACAATGTGGAGAGGCATTCCGGGCAGATCACCTGATTGAAGACTATGTAGCGGTTGCGGATGCATTGACCAATGAAGAAGTAGATGAGATGATCAGCAAATATGATATTTGCTGCCCGGAATGCGAGGGGAAACTCGGAAAGGCCAAGGAATTTAATCTGATGTTTGAGACGAGTATAGGACCCGGCAATGGCAAACCCGGATACCTGCGTCCGGAAACCGCTCAGGGAATCTTCATTGATTTCCAGAGGCTGGCGCGTTATTACAGGGAAAAACTGCCTTTTGGTGTAACCCAGATCGGTAAGTCATATCGTAATGAGATATCCCCGCGGCAGGGTGTCATAAGACTCAGGGAATTTACCCAGGCTGAAGCTGAAATATTCATCCATCCACAAGAAAAAACACATCCAGAAATTACTGCAGTGGAGAATGACCTGATAATACTTTATTCCGATAAAGCCCAGGAAAGAGGGGAACTGGAGGAAATGACAATCCGGGAAGCAATTGACAATAATATCATTGCCCATGAATTCCTTGCATACCATATCGCTCTTACCAACCGTTTCCTCAAACGTATTGGTATATCTCCTGATAAACTGAGATTCCGCCAGCATAAAAAAGATGAAATGGCACATTATGCAATCGATTGCTGGGATGGCGAAATCAAGACATCTCGTTTTGGATGGATAGAAACAGTGGGTATTGCTGACAGGACCGACTATGACCTGAATGCGCATACAAAAATGAGCAAAAATGAGCTGGCTGTCTATATTGAATATGATGAACCTAAAATGGTGAAAAAATTTGCTGTAAAACCGGATATGGGAAAACTAGGCCCCCTATTCAGGAAAAAAGCAAAGGATGTTGCAGAAGCCCTCAAGCAACTCGGGCCTGAAGAACTCGAAAAAGATGACGATATAAAAGTATTAGTCAACGGCGAAGAAGTTTCAGTACCAAAAGATGTTGTTTCAGCTGAAGAAGTGGAAGAAAAAATAAGCGGGGAAACTGTGGTACCCCATGTGATCGAACCGTCCTATGGAATCGACAGGATATTCTACACATTACTGGAACATGCTTATGAAACCGAAATGGCCCCTACAGCTGAGGACGAAAAGGAAGAGGAGCGCATTCTTCTCAAATTTAAAAGCGAAATCGCCCCAATCCAGGTAGCAGTCCTGCCACTTATGAAAAACAGTGATGAACTGGTCAATAAAGGCAGGCAGATCGTAAGTAACCTAAAGGACATGGGATTGATGGTGGCTTATGATGATTCGGGAACCATCGGAAGAAGATACCGAAGGAATGATGAAATAGGTACTCCATATTCGGTAACTATTGACTACGACACCCTTGAAGATGATACCGTTACAATTCGTGAAAGAGATACCATGAAACAGGTTCGCACCCATGTAAGCGATCTTGAAGGAAACCTGGAAAAATTAATCAGTGGAAATATGGTGTTTGAGGAGGCGGGAAGCCCCCTCTAATACTTTCAATCCGCTTTGCTAAGATATTAATAAAGATTGTTTGTTATTTCCCCTTTAAAGATAAGTAAAGGGTAATATGGTAAAGTACATACAACATCCCCTGATTAAAACCGATTCTGTCGAACAACGTCTCTACCAGCTTGACCTGGCAGGCAAAGCACTATCTTCCTCTACACTGGTAGTCCTTCCCACAGGGCTGGGCAAAACAATAGTAGCTCTGCTTGTCATGGCGTCAAAACTGGAGGCTACGGGAAAAAAGGTGGTGATGTTATCACCCACAAAACCACTGGTCGAACAACACGCAGCTTTTTTTAGCCAGATGTTAAACCTGGAACCTGAAGAAGTGATGACATTTACGGGAAATCTCCCTCCTGCAAAGAGGGAAAATATGTGGGAAAAGGGCAGAGTAATAGTATCCACGCCCCAGGTCATCGAGAACGACCTGCTCACAAAAAGGATCAGTCTTCAGGACGTGGCCCACATAACATTCGATGAAGCACACCGTGCTGTTGGAAACTACTCATATACCTACATTGCAGAGGAATATTTCAACCAGGCAAAAGAACCCCTGTGTCTGGCAATTACAGCAAGCCCGGGAAGCTCTGATGAAAAGATAGCAGAGGTCTGCGAAAGCCTTCATATCGAAAAAGTGGCAGTCAAAACAGAAGACGATTCTGATGTTACCCCATATATCCACCATAAACAAGTCGAATGGGTTCACTTAAAATTGCCCGATGAAATGCAAAGGCTCAAGGATTTGCTTGATAAAGTCCTGGAAGACAGAATCCAAAAACTGGATGAACTGGGATACAGACTGCCCTACGGGAAAAAAACATCAAAAAAGGAACTACTGGGACTCCAGAGAAAAATGCAGGGCCAACTCAGAAGTGGAAACCCTGATCCTTCTGTATACAGTTCCATATCCCTCATGGCAGAAATCCTCAAAGCAGGCCATGCAATAGAAGTTATTGAAACCCAGGGAGTAGGGGCTCTTGCCAAATATGTGGACCGCCTGGAGAGGGAAGCCTGTACAAAGGGAGCGAGTAAAGCTTCTAAAAGACTCATGGAAGACCTGTTCATGAGGCAATTATCCTATCGTATTAAAGAGTGCGGTGCAGAGCATCCCAAACTTGAGACCGTGTGTAACATTGTAAAAGAACAATTAACCTCCAATCCAGATTCAAGAGTGATCGTTTTTACCAATTTCAGGGATACCGCAGAAATGGTAACAGATGCACTATCAAATATTGAAGATATAAATCCAGTGAAATTTGTAGGCCAGAGTTCAAAATACAGAGACAAAGGCCTGACCCAGAAACAACAGATCGAAATAATCGATCATTTCAAACAGGGAAACTTCAATGTACTTGTTGCAACTTCCGTTGCTGAAGAGGGACTGGATATACCTGCAACAGACCTGGTTGTTTTTTATGAACCAATTCCTTCAGAAATACGCAGTATCCAGAGAAAGGGGAGAACCGGCCGCAAACATGCCGGCAGGGTTGTAGTTCTGGTAACAAAGGGGACCCGGGACGAAGGTTACTACTGGAGCAGTGCAAACCGGGAAAAGAAGATGCAGGGAAATATCAGACAACTCCAGGAAACACTATCCACAGATGAACACGAAAATCCTTTCATTAAAGAAAAGCAGCGCAGTCTTGAAGATTTCGACAACCGCGTGGGGCCTGAAGATGAAAACGGACCGGAAGTCGTGGCAGATCAAAGAGAGATACGCAGTACTGTAACACGCAATCTACAAAAAGCAGGTGCATCCCTTAGTGTAAAAACTCTCGAAGTAGGAGATTACGTTGTCAGTGAGAATGTCGCTATCGAGAGAAAGGAAACCGGCGATTTCGTGAATTCACTTATTGAGGGAAAGCTCTTCGAGCAGCTTTCAAACCTGACACGCACTTATGAAAAAACCATCCTGATTATAGAAGGAGAAGGACTATTCAACGCCCGGCGTATCAATCCCTCTTCCATTTACGGTGCAATGTTATCAATATCAATGGATTTTGAAACAACCATTCTCCATACCAGGGACGCAGAGGAAACAGCAGCTCTCATACTCCAGATAGCTAAAAGACAGCAGGGAAAGGAAAAAAAACCTATCAATCCCCACGGGAAAAAAGCTGCTCCAATCCTTTCAAAGCAGCAGGAATATATTGTATCCGCAATACCCCAGATTGGACCACAAGCAGCACGCAACCTGCTTGAACATTTCGGGTCTGTTGAGGCTGTAATGAAAGCTTGCGAAGAAGAACTCAGGGAAGTGAAACTCATTGGTCCTAAAACCGCTGCACGTATTAGAGAAGTGGTTTGTAGCGAATATAAAGGATAAGATCAGGAATTGTGCCTTATCCTTTCCAGAATATTCATTCCCCTCTCGATAAGATCAAAAGCGTCTTCTACACGCCGGGGATCTGATTCTGATTGAATATTTTTTGCTATTTCAACAAGTTTGGATTCTATCAATTGTTCAAGGGGACTTGAGCCCTTCCTTTCAGCATGCAATGAATCAGATACTGGTTCCTGAAAGTTGGCGTGCGGTTGCTCCGAAGAAACCTTCGATTTACTTTCAACAGGCTCTGTTTCAAACTCCTCTTTTATTCCCGTGGATACTTCTGTTTCAACAGAAGGAATCATTTCCTCTACCTTTTCATTTTGGTCCTCTTCCCCCTCTTCTGCAACGTTACATAGAGGACATAGGACCTGCCCTTGATAACGGAATAAAGGAGATCCACAAGTATCACAATGTTGTGCAAGCATTGTGCCACCCAGTTCAAGCAATTTGGAAATTCTTCTTATTTTAGCATCGTCATCATTTCTTCCCATTATTATCACATCACAACTAAAAGAATAATATGTGGCCGGAATACAGCATTCAGTACAAAGAGGTAATAGTCCACCCAGGAATTTAAATCTGACTGAATCGGGCAGCAACTTCCATAAGATAAGATTCCAGCAAACGGGTAAGTTTTTATATGAGATTATTAGTTAGACATACAGAACTAACCCTTATTTTATGTCCCTAATTAACTCAAGGTGATCAAAATGCTGTCTGTTAATACTAAAGATGTTATAGAGCAATGCACACAGGTACTGGAGCACATAGCAAACGATAATTCAGTCCCAAGAAATATCAGGCGCTCCGCCACCGAAGTCGTAGAAAAATTAAACGATGACAGTGAAGCCCTTTTCCTGAGAGCTTCTTCAAGCATATCCATTCTTGAAGACATCAGCAATGACCCAAACATTCCCCTTCATACCCGTACATTAATCTGGAATGTAGCAAGTCAGCTTGAAACAATACCTGTGGATGAATAATTCATCAGGTATCTTTTTTTTATCTAGATAATCCCCAGGAAACATGGATTCTATTACCGGTATCCTTATTGGAAATTTTGAAGAAAAGGATGCTGCACGGGAAAGGGGCTTGGCCCTGTCACGTAAACTTGTCAGAGCGTGCCGTACAACTACTATCGCCATTCATCGCAAAGACAGGGATACTGTCAAAAAGAATCTCCTGACTGCTCGTAATTATATCCAGGAAATGAATGAAACCCTGGGAAAATACCCTGAAATATATTACAAAGGACCTGTGGGCCAGGCACAGCAGGAATATGCGGAATGTATTATTACCTATTCTATACTATGTGAAAATAAGACACAAAGAATTGCCAACTCATCAGCAGATGGAAGTCGAAGATTCAGCCTATCATAGTGGCCTGGCAGAAGTCGGCGGCGAATTGAGAAGACATGTACTTGATCTGATAAGAGAAGACAAGCCTGCAGAGGGGAAAAATATTTACAGATAATGGATAACATTTATTCACTTTTAATAATGTTTGATTACCCTGATGTAATTACCGCAAATCTCAGATCCCTGAATGAAAAGACCAGAGGAGATCTGACACACGCATTACAGCAATATAAATTCCAGAAATTAATGACGAATTCTCAGGAAATAAAGCAAATTTAAAAGGGAACTCATATGAAATTCGATCCTGATAAAATAAGAGAAGATGCCAGCGAAGATTTTGACAGGGCCTGGAACGATAGCGCAAAATATATCAAAAAACCCCTGTTCAATGAGCGCTATCCTATAACATCAATCAACTATGGTAAACCCCATCCTGTTTATGATACTATTGCTAAACTCAGGGAAGCCTACCTTCGCATGGGTTTTGAGGAGATGATGAATCCCATTATTGTTGATGAACAGGAAGTGCACAAACAATTCGGCCATGAAGCACTGGCCGTACTTGACAGATGTTTCTACCTGGCAGGACTTCCCCGACCAAATGCCGGCATATCCGATGAGCGTATCTCTAAAATAAAAGAAATGCTGGGAGATCTTTCCACAGAAGATATTGATATAATACGAAAGGTCCTGCACGCCTATAAGAAAGGAGAGATCGAAGGCGATGATCTTGTCCCCGAAATGGCCGCAAAACTGGACGTGTCAGATTCCCTCATAGTCGAAGTAATAGATCAGGTGTTCCCGGAATTTAAGGAACTGACACCCAAAGCAGGCAAACGTACCCTGCGCAGCCATATGACCTCCGGCTGGTTTATCAGCCTTTCAGAGATTCTCAAGCGCCGTGAACCACCATTCAATTTGTTCTCCATCGACAGGTGTTTCCGTCGGGAACAACAGGAAGATGCTGCCAGGCTTATGACCTATTATTCAGCATCCTGTGTTATCATGGACGAGGATGTGACCGTAGATCACGGCAAAGCTGTTGCCCAGGCCCTGTTGTCTCAGTTTGGTTTTGAGAAATTCCAGTTCAGGCCCGATGAAAAACGCAGTAAATATTACAGTCCGGATACCCAGATAGAGGTATTTGCATACCACCCAAAACTTGTAGATTCCAATACCAAATATTCGGATGGATGGGTAGAAATTGCTACTTTTGGAATATATTCCCCGATACCTCTTTCAAAATATGATATACCCTATCCTGTGATGAATCTGGGCCTTGGAGTTGAAAGGCTTGCCATGATCATCCATGAGGCCACTGACCTGCGGGGCATGAGCTATCCACAGATGGAATTGTACTCTGAATGGGAGATGTCCGACAGCGAACTTGCCAGACATGTCGAAATTGACATGATACCTAAAACACCCCAGGGCAGGGAAATATTCGAAGCCATTGTTAAACAGTGTGAGGCCCATGCATCCGAACCCAGCCCCTGCCAGTTCCCTGCATGGGAAGGAGAAATTGAAGGGCACAATGTAAAGGTTTCAGTTATTGAACCAGAAGAAGACACTAAACTCTGTGGCCCGGCTGCTTTTAATGAGATTGTAATTTACAATAACGATATCCTGGGATTGCCAAATAATAAAAAATGGAAAAAAGCATTTTCCAATCATTCAGCAAGGACTGGTGTCAGGTTTATTGAAGCACTGGCAGCAAAGGCCGCAACAGAGGTCGAAGATGCTGTTGCAAAAGGCGATACTGAAATTGAGACACGTGCACGAATAATAAAGACACCTGCAGAAATCAACATTAAACTCTCCCCCCTTGCCCAGCGTTACGTGACCGGCAAAAACAAGAAAATAGACATACGGGGACCTGTGTTTACCACGATAAAGACAGAAATTTCATGAAAAAACTGCCAGATTCCGCTCTATAGTGGTTCAGAAATCTTCAGGAAGAAATAGGCAGACAGGTTGTCACCATTGATGGGTTTGAAAATATCAAACTTATTGGGGGTACTGACTGTACCTATTTCAAAGACCTTGTAATATGCTGTATTGTCGTACTAAAATATCCCACAATGGAATTTGTCGAAAGGACAGTTCATATTGGAAAGATAAGTTTTCCTTATATATCGGGATTTTTTTCATTTCGTGAGGGGGAAGGGACAATAAGAGCCTACCAGAAGCTCAACCACAAACCCGATCTGCTTATGATCAATGCCTGTGGTATCACCCATCCTGCAAACGCCGGGTTTACCTCTCATATTGGAGTGGTCCTGGATAAGCCTACAATCGGGATTACAAAAAGAATTTTTTGTGGCAGAGCAAAAATGCCACAAAAAGAAAAAGAAGCCCAGCCATTGTATCATGAAGGAACACAAAAAGGTTGGCTCCTTAAAGTATTGCCCGAAACAAAACCAATCGTAATTACAGTCGGACATCTGACATCTACCAGGAGTTGCCTGGATATCACAAAAAAGTGCTTGAGAGGAAACAAAATGCCTGAACCATTAAGGATTGCTCATCGATGTGCAGGAGAAGAGAAAAAGAAAAGGGGTAAACGCGGTGGTACATGAGTGGATGAAAAGCATAAAGGGCATCATGGATGAAGGAAGTCCGGTTTGTATTACTTTCCAGGACAGTACGAGAGGGGACGTATCGGAGAAACTTTTCTGCGAAATTATTACCGATGCAAGATATGGAAAACAATCCTTGATTACAGCACAACGATGCAGAGTCGGCAAATTCATACTTGGTAAAAGCAATGAACCCCCGGCTGAATATTATTTTAATACAGGTAGATACGCATCATACGAAATCGCAGAAAATGCGGTCCTTTCCCTCAGCCGGCTGGAAAAGGAATACGGGACTTTGAAAATCGAACCTCTTTCAAAAAACAGCACAAAATTTGATCTTTGTATTTTGTACCTGAAACCGGAAAAAGCAATGCGAATAATCCAGGCGATGGCCTATTATAATGGAGCTCCGGCAGACATTCAAACAATCGGCGCAGCTTCTGTATGCAGTGATTGTGTAGCAGGGACCCTGAATAAAGGAATTGGTCTGTCTTTTGGCTGCAAAGGATCCAGAAAACACAGCAAGTATAGCAGCGAAGAAGTACCTATCGGAATACGCTATGACATGCTGGAAAAAGTAGAAAAGGCATTGGGAATAATCCCGAATACCTTTGATTGATCAACGGGCATCATAGAAGGACATTTCTTCGGCATCAACAAGGGTAATCTGCCCTATCTGATTGGAGAGCACTTTCCTCACCCTTGCCATACATCTAGATTGCAGCTGGATACGTATCATGGTCATTTCCCTTTCCTCGTAAAAATTATCCGTACCGTTGATTATACGATGCGTAGAAACCTGATGCTGCATTAGTTTTACAATAATACCCTTTGTGCCTGCAGTCAAATCCTGTGTACTTGTGGAAGTAAGGAAAATATTATCTCCTACGTGCAGATTCAGTGCCGTGAAAAAATTATGAGGACTTCTGATCTCAATCGTCCTTAGCCCATGGTTCTTAAGATCTGTAACTACATCATGAGAGATTCCGGTTAAAGCAACATATTCCATTTAGATCACCCATACATAGGGAACTCTTTCCTGGTGGAAGAAGGCTGTTCCGTGCTCCGCACATCTTCTGCAAGTTTCTGCATCTCAGCTTCAATCTTCTCAGCCTGCTCGATGAGACTTTCCGTATCTATTGAGTAATCGCAGAAGTCATTTAGTATCTTTATTACAGCTGCAGCGGCCCTTGGATCCGGATTCTGGGTTTGTGTAGCTCCCAGAAGACTGATGGCAGGAAGTTTACGCATAAAGCATTCCGCCATAATACTGCCGGATATACCCGATATTGTACCCATCTGGAATATTTCCACTTTTTCTTTTATGCGTTCCAGCATTTCCTCAGTCGTAGCAGCACCGAATACAACGGGTTCTTCACTCATGGTAGCAATACCGGCAATTGAAATGATTTCCTTTACATTTACCGACTCAGCCCAATCAAGAAGGGCCTTACTTACATCATAGGAAATAGAAGGATTGATGGGGATATCCGACACAACCATTATAAGATTGAGAGCCGGATTTTCATATATCCTGACAGGCATGTTGATTATCCCTTCATAGAGCACTGCTATGGGAGGGAAATAACGGGATTCTATGGAACCTATATATTCCATATTGAGTTCTTCAATTATTTGCTGACTTGCAATATTACCCACAAGCCCGATACCCGGGAACCCTTCTATTAAAATAGGCTCTTCGGATTTTACCTTTTCTGTGATAATATGTACATCACTTTTGTAATCTGTTTCCGACAAAAAACCACCTGCGTTTAGAAATCTAATATAAACTATACCAACTAGCATAGTATATGTTCATACTGATAAATAAGTCCTGCCCGAAATGAAACATATAAAAATTATAATTTCTTTTCTTTCAGGTTTATATCTTCATCCTGCTGGTGTGACATCAATATTGCAGATTTTAAGAAAAAGGCCGTTAAAAGCACTGCCAGTGCAAAGAAAAGTAGTGCAATAATAACAATTGTCAGTGGATCCATTTCTTAAAAATAAAAAAGAAAGTGAGTTTACACTTTCTGTGGTTTCTCATAAAGTTTTATTTTCTGAAGCTGGGCACCTTTCTTGGAATGAGGCTGCCTGAACACAGAATCATTGGCTTTCTCAATTTCCCTGGCTTCAATTGCAAGCTGTGCGGCTGCACGCATGAGTTCATGGCCTGCTGCTGCAGTGAGAGCAACATCTTCAATCTCTTTAAGGATAAAGCAGGCTGGCATGTTTACTTCTGCGACTTTGCTTGCCATGTGGAGGGCTGCAAGACCCTTTGCTTTAGCGTAAGGGTTATTGAAACCGGCACGTTCAATGCATTTCTGTGGTTTTGCAAGAATGTGTGGAAGTTCAAGGTCTGCACCGGATTTGCCTTCATCGACCTGAGCAGTTACCGCATCAAGTTCTTCCTGGAGAAGCCTGACCACACCACAAGTGGAAAGGACTTTCATTGCATCAGAGTTAAAGGAGGCCATTTCGACAGCATCTAAGAACTCTGTCTTGGCACCGATAAGAGGATCAACAGTCATTATAATGTAACCGAAACCTGCATCCTCAAGAGCCTGTCTGTCATCTTTCTTGGTAGGTCCGTCAGAGACGACAATACATGGATAATCGTTCCATAACTCACGGGCAGATTTGGGACCCGGTGCACTTGCGTTGGGGCTGATCATTACAACAAAGTCAGGCTCCCATGCCTTCAATTCATCAGTAGAAGCTGCTGTTTCCTTGTCCATTTTGGGACCAGTACCAAACACGCGGGTGCTGATACCTTCCCTGGCTGCAATTTCATCCTGTACAAGGTCAATGACCTGGCTCATACCCAGGTTACCCAATTTGATAAATCCTACTTTTACCATATAATCACAGAGGGAAAATAACTACGTAGCATATATTATTTTTGGATTTACACATAACAGTACTAAATTGTTAAACAAGAGAGGGAATAGCAGATATTATTATCCGAAAAAGTTAAAAGCAATGTAACTAATCTACAGCCATATTTCCTACATACCTCTATTATTATCTCAAATGATCAGGTTTGATGAAGTGACTTTAGCCAGCAATTCTAACAGAAATTTTTCTAAACTGATTGTTTTTGATATGGACAGCACCCTAATAGATGCTGAGTGTATCGATGAGCTTGCACTTGCTGCAGGAGTGGCAGACAAAGTTGCACAGATTACAGATCGCACAATGAGAGGAGAACTTGACTACCATCTGGCTCTTCTGGAAAGAGTGAAACTCCTTAAAGGTCTGGAAATTACAAAGGCAAAGGACGCGGTTGAAAAGATCGAACTAATGCCTGGTGCAAAAGAACTCCTTGAGCATGTACAATCACTTGGATACAAAACTGCAATGTTATCCGGAGGATTTACTCTTTCCTCTGACAGGGTTGCAAAATTACTCAACATCGATTACGTATATGCCAACACTCTAGAGGTGAAAAATGGATATCTGACAGGTGTAGTGTCTGGCCCTATGACACAAAACCTTTCAAAAGAAGTTGCCTTTGAAGAAATTGCCAGAAAGAATGGCTTCCTACCCGAAGATTGTATCGTGGTAGGAGATGGGGCAAATGATGTCTGTATATTTAAGAGAGCAGGTTATTCGATTGCATTCAATCCAAAACCAATTCTCCATCAACATGCAGATGTCATAATTTCAAAGAAGGATCTTAGGGCATTAATTTCCGTGATTGATTCACTACAATAAAGTGGGTCCTGAAGTATCGTGCATTAGAAATGCATGAAATGCCAGCTACATTTGCTGGACCGGGAGGATAAATCGAATATGCAAAAAGAACTGAAAGACAAAAGGAAAGATCTGAGGGACGCCTCTGAAGAACACAAGAATAAACGTAATGAACTTAATGCACAGGCAAGTACACTTGCATCTAAACGCAATGAGCTCAACAAAAAGACCAAGGATCTTATCAACGAAGCACAGGAATACAAAAAACTTCGTGATGAAAACAACGAAAAAGTCCAGGAATTCAAGGGGCTTCGTGATAAGACCAATGAAAAGGCAAATGAACTTTTTGGAAAAGTTGATGAGCTCAGAAGTGCCAATAATCTTACGGGACCATCCCTGAAAGAGATTCGCAAGGATATCGACAGGCTGGAATTCTCACAGCAGACCGAAGTGCTTACACCATCAAAAGAAAAAGAACTGGTCAACAAGATATCCGAACTCCGGAAACTTTATGATACAAAGAAAAAGCAAATTGAAAGTAATACTGAGCTAAACGATCTGCTTACGGAAGCACAGGAAATCAGGGAAGAGGCTTCCGGCTACCATACAACCCTTTCTGAATATGCTCAGAAAGCTCAGGAATATCATGACAAGATGATTACCACTTTCAAAGAAGCGGATAAGATACGCGCGGAATCCGATACTGCACATAAAGAGTTTGTACAAATCCAGGAAAAAGCAGATGAACAGCACAAGGCTTTCATTGCAGCTCAGAAGGAAATCCGGGATATTGACAAAGAACTTCGCAAACTCAAGAAGAAAGATGGTGGCAGGAAAGGCGCAGACATGGAAGAAGTCCGTAAGGATGCCGAGGATATATTTGATAAGTTCAAATCCGGCGAGAAACTTACTACAGAAAACCTCATGACTCTCCAGAAGTCCGGTCTTCTATAAGAATGGAAATAATTATCCGGGGAAACCCTGATTATATTTCATATATATTTAAGGACATATTGATTTCTGTAATTATCATCCCGCATAAGACATGTTTTTGCTTTATAGACAGGATCTTTCCGGATTCTATCCCATATTTTATTTATTTTTTCTTCATGTATGTTACCCACCGAAATTGGTATGCATGCACATGGACTGACATTTCCTTCAGGGGTTATATGCAACCATTTTTTACCCGCAAAGCATCCCATTTTGCGCAATACATGAGGAACCGAAAATATACGGGGTCCACTCATATTGTTTGAACGCTCAATAAAATCATTGAATTTTTGCATGTCCCCGGATGAGAGAAGGTCATCCTTATGATCAAACCATCGACCCGTGGGTACGATCTCAAAAAAGGTGATCTCATGTACACTCATGTCCTTTGCAAGCTGGTAGAAATCGTCCAGCTCATCGATATTAGAAGGAGAAATTACGACATAGATATTTACCAGTAATCCGACATCAAGGGCATTCTCTATAGCAGACATAGCAGCCCTGTAAACACCTGTCCTGCCACGCATCCTGTCATGATTTGCTTCGAATGCACTGTCCAGACTGACACTGAGCATATTCAGGCCTGCTTCTTTTAATGCCAGGGCTTTTGCAAAATCCAGACCTACACCGGAAGTAAACAGACCGCTTATTGCCTTCTCATTATCAACATAGTTAATGAGATCTTCAAGTCCTTCATATAACAGAGGTTCGCCCCCATCAAAAATAATTAAAGTTGAACCCATTTCCAGACACTGGTCAATAGCATTTTTTACAATCTCGGGTGAAAGAGATGCCCTGTTATTTGTATTAGGCAACGCACAATGCAGACACCTGTTGGGACATTCCTCGGTGATGGAAATTGTCACCTGTTCAGGAACCATTTTCCCCCTCATATACCCCATCTGGCTGGAAACCAACCTGTCAAAAGCCTTTCCTGGGATAGGGGGCATCCAGGTGGAGAACACAAGAGACTCACCATTTACAAGGGCCGGTTTGGAACCATCGAACATATCCATCATATCTGATAGCAGCGGTTTCACTGCTTTTGATGCAAGACCTGAGGTATGCATATTGACACGTCCGTTTTCAACAGTAGCATAAACCTTGAAGAAGGGATTTCTATAAAAATCGTATTTCATGTTACCACACATCACCTGTTTCTCAGGAATGCACTAAATCCAAGAAGCGATGACGGTTTCTTTTTTAGCATGAAAAGAGAGACCTGTAATGCTTTTTGAAGAGATGAACCCTGGAGGAAAGATAGGTCCTCCTGTTTGAAAACTTCCATCATACTGTTTATCTCACTATCATCCATTTTGCGAAGAGTTTCAAGCGCCATTCTACCCAAATAATATTCGGTCCTGTATTCCTTTGCCCACCTATGTGAATAACGGGACAGGAAACGAGCAGAGGTATTCCCCTCCTGTATACTTTCAGCAGCAACTTTTCCACACATTTTGCCTCCGTGTATGGAATAGCCAATGCCCGATTGTCCGGATGCACCTCCTGTAAGCATAATACCATCAGCAACCATCTGGTTGGGAATAGTAGCGATAGGGTCCCCTCCGGTTTTCACTTCACCTATGCTTAAATTTGACAAACCCTTCATCCGCTTGAATTTATCCACCCACCTATCAAAAAAGGAAGATACATCCCTGCCATGCCTTCTTACATAGACACCCAGGGTTGCCCTGTCGCCTCCACAGGGAGAATAAGTTGATTTCCATCCGGGAGCCACGCTTCCCACGAAATATTCAAACATGTCCGGCTCACCAATCCCCTCACCTTCTACCTCTGTCTCCATAGCCCAAGCTATATCATCCGGATGTTTCATTGCAGAAAGGCCACAAAGAGAAGCGAGTTTAGAATTGATTCCATCTGAGATTATTACAAGTTTAGAATCGAAGGTGCCCTGCGAAGTACTCACAGAAACCCCTTCATCATTTTTCAATACATTATATGCTTCAACTGATGTCGCAATATCAACACCTGAACCCCTGGTTTTCTGTATGTAATACCGGTCAAATGCAGGGCGGTCCAGAAAATAAGCGGGACTTTCGACTCCCACATAGGATCCGGAAGGGGCTACAATATTGGCCCCTCTTAAATTTTTGAGGACATAGGAACTATCCACAGTTTCACCGGCCCTGTCAAACATTCCTTTAAAAAAAGTGTTAGCAGGATGTGTGTTTTCACCCAATACGTCTTGTTTGTCCATTAAAAGGACATCCAAACCCTGCTCAGACGCTACTCTGGAAGCAGCTAAACCGGCAGGGGAAGCACCGACCACAATGACATCAGCATCCATTATAAATCACCATAGAATATTCACATAACCCTCAGAAACTATAGACAGAATTACATCAATTATCAGGGAACCAAACATTACGCCCCTGTAGCGAGAACCCTGAAGGAAAAGCATTCCTCCTCTTTCGGGCAGAGGATTTTTGATGAAATCAAGGGACTGGATAATCATCCACATCCCCGCAAGAATTGCCCCTGTGAAGAAAATAGGACCAAGTTGTGCCGTCCAACCTATTATGAGGGAAGAAATTACACCTATAATCCAACAGGCAGTCACCAATTTAGATGTCGCAGGTACACCAAATACTACAGGGAATGTAGGCGCACCTTTAGCCCGATCACCTTCCACATCCCTGGAGACACCGGAAAGAGTAAATCCCCAATCGGTAACACACATCATAATACCCAGGAAAATCCCGGGAAGGGGAAGAATGGAAGTGTCCGCACCCTTTAGAATTCCCGCAGGATCAAAAGCAAGCCAGATACCAATCGGTACAAGCCCGTATGCAATACCCACTGGTACAAAGCTTAAGTAGGTAGATCTTTTAGCAAATTTTGAATATATGCTTATAGTACTAACTGCTATCACAAGTACCACAAAAGACTCGGGATTCAGATACAAGGCAGCTATTGATGCAATAACTACAAGGACAAAGGCATATTTGAGCCCCTGTTCCTGCGTGAGAGTAGAAGATGCGATGGGCCTTCCGGGCAGGTTAATCTTATCTATATCAATATCACAACAGTCATTGAACACATAAGAACTTGTTATCGCAGCATAACCACCAATAATTGCAATAATGAAAGGTAAAACCGAAGGTAGACCTCCGGCGTATATATATGATGCAAGCAATGCACTTGCTGCCGGCAGGGCAAGATCCATATCAGCTATTTCAGGCCTGAGTAGTTCCAGATAGGGGTTGCGGGACTTTGATCCAGTTGTAGATACCAAGTAAATCACCCGGGATTAGATTCAAATCCGTGATTTCTGTCAGTTTAGTTAAAGATTTTCATTGGGCATTTCATCTAAAGGAATGGCATTCTTCTTGAGATCTTCATAGAGTGGATGAACAGTGTACTGTTTTGGGAGATTCAAATAAAATAATCCATTCCTGTTTTTACTAATAAGTCCTATTACGTTTTGTAACGCCACACCTATTGCACCTGGATCCATTTCATCAGGGATTTCCGCATTGAAAGGATATACTTCAGAGAGTTCAACGGGATATGCTCCAAATGGAGGCTTGAAATTCAGGACATGATCATAAGTTGCTTCGTCTTTCACAGATTTTGAGCGTATAAGAATTTTACCATCCAGATTAAAGCGGCCAAGTCTTTCTTTAAATCGTGCAACTTCCGGTCTTTTTGAGGATTCGGGCCCGGTATAAAAGAAAGTGGATTTGGAAAACGGATCAAGTCTTTCAAGCCAGGGACTGTAATTGTACAATCTTTTAAGAGCTGACAGCATTGAGGGATGGCTCCTGCACCGCTGTTCCACAAGTTCTAACAAGTTACCTTCCCTTATGGCCTGCTTGATGTTGCGAATTTCTGCAAAGGTCACATACAGATTGTGTCTTGCCAGTAATTCTGTGGAGTTGAAAGCAGATTTAATTTCCGATGCAGTATGAGCAGAACACACCGGACAATTACATGGAAGATACTGAAGATCTTTAAGATGAGATGTTCCGGTAACAGTTATATAGCGTCCTGCTTTTGCATAAAGGGCATAAGCTGCTGAATCAAATAAGTCACATCCCATTGCTACAGCAAGAGCAAACATCATTGGATGACCGGCACCAAATAGATGGACCGGTTTCACAGGATCAAGACCCTTTTTGGAAGAAATAACAACATCAACCAGATCCGCATAACGATAGGATTCCATGAGAGGAACCACAGCTCCGATAGGATATACATCAAAGGCATGTTTTGAAAGGGTTTTCGCACTGTGGGCCCTGAGATCCAGATAAGTGGAGCCCTGTACAGGACCCGCCAAAAGCATATTATCTGTTACAATTTCCTTGGCTGCAATCACTCTTTCAAGAGTAGTTTCAAGTTCGCCTTCTGCCCTTTTGTAAGAGACATCAGGAGGGGTTGGAATGTCAAGGGGGACTGCAATATCAGAACCAATGTTTTTTTGGAACTTTATAATCTGTTCGTTTGTTACTTCAACATCCCCATAAACGGATAGTTGAAAAGAACCTGAATCTGTCATAATGGGACCATCAAAATCCAGAAGATGATGCAGGCCTTTTTCCAGTGCGACGTTCCTGAGTTTGTCCTTGCGAGAAATGATATATGAATTTGTAATAAGTATTTGTGCACCAAACTGATGCATTTCAGAAGAGGGTATTGTGTTTATGTTGGGATTGATAACTGGCATAACCGTTGGTGTTTCAACAACACCATGTGGTGTATGCAGTCTACCAATACGGCCAGCTGCGTCTTTTTGCAGTATTTCGAATACAGCGGTCATGGGAGCAATAGATACCGGTGATAGTATATATGTGTATTTGAATGGTAATGGAAAATGTGAAAAGGAGAAAGACAATATATCCAAGTTCAGTCTTTATTATAGCAGGTGAAAAAATGATTATTCCCGAACCCATAAAATGCGAAATAGAACATAAAGGAGGAGTGGACAACCTTTATAAAAAAATGCCTCCTGAAGATGAATTCAAAAGATGGAGTGAGATTCACCATGCATTATCATCCCCACTCAGATTGAAGATACTATATATGGTAGCCAGGCAACCTCTCTGTGTATGCATAATAAAGCATATTCTGAAAGTACCTGATTCAAAGTTATCGTACCACCTTTCAATATTAAGTGGAAGTGGTATTATTAAAGGAACCAGAGAAGGAAATTGGATAATATATAGTGCTACAGAAGAAGGCAAGCAGATGATTGAAGGAATATCAGGGAAATAAACCATTATTCCTTTATTGAATTCATTCGATCTATCTAAATCCTCTTCCTCTAATCTTCCCTTCAGCATCAGGCTGTAATAAAATTGGAGATTTGGTATTGATTTATCTAGCGAGTTGATAGTAGGAGGAAAGATATTGCAGATAGCATAATTAAGAAAAAATATAGAGAATTAGTAAAAGTCAATAAGTTGAGTCAGCAGCGATGCATAGTTCCCAAAGGCTCTCGCACTTTAGTACAGTATACAACGCTGGCAGGCTTATCTTCTGTGTTCGGG
>NZ_OBDR01000012.1 GCF_900215215.1 Methanohalophilus euhalobius
TCAAATCCAGGGATTCCTGGTTCTTCAGTTTCGTTGGTTGCTGGTTCCTCAGGCTCGGTTGGCTCGGTTGGCTCGGTTGGCTCGGTTGGCTCGGTTGGCTCGGTTGGCTCAGTTACGTTCTCAGTTTCGTTGTCCTTTGGCTCGGTTGGCTCGGTTGGCTCGGTTGGCTCGGTTGGCTCGGTTGGCTCGGTTGGCTCAGTTACGTTCTCAGTTTCGTTGTCCTTTGGCTCGGTTGGCTCGGTTGGCTCGGTTGGCTCGGTTGGCTCAGCTGGTTCTTCGCCTTCGATGGTGACTTCCTTGTACAGATAGTACCTCAGTGTGTCACTGCCAGATTCAACATCAGCCGTCCTGAAGGCAAGACCTTCAGCAATTTCCTCTGTATCATCTTCATCAAGGGTCATGGAATTATCATTCCACATCATAATTCCATAAACATCATTACCGAGATTACCTGCTGTCTGAACTTCGAGCTCGCCAAATGTGTCGTCATCTTCGATTTCAACAACATTCATATAGTCAATCATCCAGACACCCTCAATTACAGCGAGGCTGTCGACCTGACCCTGGAAGACATCAGTGACGCGTACTCTGAGAACTTCAACATCGTCCTCACCGGCAACGTCTTCTTCATAACTCCAGGTTGCAGAGCCAGTTTCTCCTGTAAGATCAACTACCTGATCCTCTACAAACTCTCCATCCTTGCTAAGCTCCATCCAGACCTTGTCACCCTCAACATCGATCTGCTGTGCGGTCAACTCATAACCGTAACCAATATCATATGATGAATATGATGAACCGGTTCTGAGAGTTACCTCGTCATCATTGTCCAGGATAAGTTTGGCGAGAAGGTCAGGTGTGTCGTTCTTGAGTGGAACATATGCTTCGGCAAAGAGACCAATAACTGGATACGTTTGGCGGATATCGTCCCCATCTGTATCTTTGTCATTGTAATCGATCTCAAAGCCGGTTTCTGTGATGTTGGCATAGTAAATCAACTCTGTATCATTAATTTTTGAACTGGTTTGGTCGAATGTACCTGATTTATCTATGATCAAAGATTCACTTGTAAGATTGTCATCAAGGTCATAGTAGAATCCAGCAAAGTTTGCATAAGTCCAGTTTCCTGGCTCATCTTCAAAGACCTCTCCTCTGATTTCATATGTACCTGGTTCGGTGTATTCTTTCATGAGGTAGAATCTCATTGGGCCACCAGATTCAACATCAGCCGTCTTGAAGGAAAGACCTTCAGCGATTTCCTCGGTGTCATCTTCATCAAGGGTCATGGAATTATCATTCCACATCATGATACCTTGATCATCGAAACCTTCGATATTACCTGTTGTCTGAACTTCGAGTTCGCCAAATGTGTCGTCATCTTCGATTTCAACAACATTCATATAGTCAATCATCCAGACACCCTCAACTACAGCGAGGCTGTCGACCTGGCCCTGGAAGACATCAGTGACGCGTACTCTGAGAACTTCAACATCATCCTCACCGGCAACGTCTTCTTCATAACTCCAGATTGCATAGTTCTTATCTGTAAGATCAACTACCTGATCCTCCACAAACTCTCCATCCTTGCTAAGCTCCATCCAGACCTTGTCACCTTCAACATCGATCTGCTGTGCGGTCAACTCATAACCGTGACCAAGATCATATGATGTACCCGTTCTGAGAGTTACCTCGTCATCATTGTCCTGGATAAGTTTGGCGAGAAGGTCAGGTGTGGTGTTCTTGAGTGGAACATATTCCTCGGCAAAGAGACCAATAACTGGATACTGGGTGCGGATTTCGTCCCCATCTGTATCTATTTCAGTTTCATTGTATGCGTACTCATAGTCGGTCATGTTGATAACGGAATAATAAACAAGTCCACCTTCTGGTATCTTGTCACCGCTCAAAGGATCAGCATCATTAGTACCTTCCTTTCCGTTATTGTATATCCTGAGATATTCGGATTCGAGTCCGTCATCAAGATCGTAGTAGAAACCTGCAAAATTCGTTGCATTCATTTCAATGTAATTTGATGATCCGCTATAGCTCTCTACTATAGATTCCACATCAGAACCGTTATAGACTGGTCCCCTGACCTCCACAGTATCTGCAGCGCTTGCTACGCCAGCAAATACTGTCAAGACCATAAGGGCAGCCATTAAAGTTGCTGTTAGTCTTTTCATAATTCTCCTCCGTTAGTTAATTTATAGATATATGGTCAAGGTAAAGAGTGATTGATCAACAATAAAACGTACACATGTACGTTAAATCAACCTTTCATCGGTGAACATTACGCTCATTGACGAAAGGAAACTCATCACCCTCTTGATCCCGTCATATTGGTTTGCAACCCTCTAATAAGAAAATTGCTTATTAAATCTTTTGTGGTCTCCAGGGTCAAAAAACGCTCTTTTTACTGGTAAATATCGATGTATTTCACGGCATATGCCGAATAAATTTCGTCCGAATTAATAAAGGGACCATTGAAAATACAGCTGATACTTGGCATATTGTCGACTTCCATATTTTTCGCATACACTCCCGGCCATGAGTTGCCCGGGGGCAAAGAGCCGGATACATTCGACATAGTATCAATGGTCTTAATCCTTTATCAGTTTGACCCCCAGATAGGGTAATGACGTACATTACCTATTTATATTAATCCATATCAATACTTTTTATACGAATATACGAAAACACTGATAAATCGTAAACCCGATTCCAGTAAAGTGAATGAGTGCTCATAAATAATTGCTATACATGAATTCATCAGGGGTACTACCCGACTTACACGAAAAAGGCGATGCTAAATGTTTACAGGTGCAGAGAATATTTCCACTGAAGACGAAGGAAACAGGGTTAAGACCGGCATTCCCGGCTTTGACGAATTGTGCGGGGGAGGCCTTGTACGTGACAGGAGTTATCTGGTATCCGGCACCTCAGGAGCCGGCAAATCCATATTCTCAACCCAGTACATCTACAACGGGATCACCCAGTACGGGGAAAACGGGATAATCGTGGCCACAGAGGAGCGGCCCGAACAGATCCGTGAGAACATGATGCACTTTGGCTGGGACCTGCAGGCCTTAGAAGAAGAGAACAAACTCGCAATAGTCGATGCCTGTTCGACAAAGATCGGAATCCCTTCGCAGGAAAAATATGTGGACGTGCGTCCCTTCGACATTCGCTCAATGATGGACCAGATCATCGCCACACAGGAAGAGATCGATGCCAAAAGGGCCCTGATAGATTCAACGACATCCATCAGTTTCTATCTGCATGAAGCCGCCCGGATACGTGTGGAATTACTCAAACTCAGCACCACCCTTGAAATAATCGGTCTGACATCCCTGATGACCTGTGAAGTAATCGACGAGAAACAGCCCTCCAGATTCGGTGTGGAAAACTTCGTCACCGATGGTACATTCTCCCTCTACTACGACATGCATGACAATGTCCGCACCCGCAGTGTCGAGGTCTACAAGATGCGCGGCTCAGACCACAGTAAAAAGGTCCACCCCTATGAAATCACAAAAGAAGGCTTCGTGATCCATCCCCACGAAGAAGTCTATACCCCCTTCTAAGCCCGGCCCCTAAGATCGGGCTACATTTCCCCGTTTTCATATTGGATACACCTGTATACTACAGGGTTGCGTCCAGACTGTAGTCATGGCGCTTAAGGATCTCCACCTGCTTACCCGTAATTCTTCCTGAACAGCAACCCCTTCAAAACTTCCACAAATCCCAGTGTAACTGCCGCAAAGCCAAGAGGCAACAACCAGTCCTGCAAAGCAAGCGGCACAAGGTCAAATACATCAGCCAGGAAAGGCACATACATAACCAGCAGTGTCAGGAGCAACGTGCTCAAAACGCCTGCAATGATCAATTTATTCCTGAAACCGGTTTTCAGCACAGACATCTCAAGGGAGCGGAAAGCAAACGGCACAAACATGATCATACTCACCACCGTAGCAAACGTGATTGTGCGTGCCCGCTCCAGATCTGCGGTCGGGTCTGCAAGCAAAAAGGAAGCAAAACAGGCAAGTCCCATCACCCCGGCCACAGAACCCACAAGTACAAGTTTCCTGCCGGCCAGGATTCCTTCACCCACAGGCCGGGGTCTGCGGTGCATCACTTCCTCCCGTGCAGGATCAAGGCCCAGCGCAATTGAAGGCATAATCTCGCCGAACATATTGATAAACAGGATCTGCAGGGCAAGCAGGGGAACCAGTTCATAGCCCAGCAGGGAAATCCCCAGCATAATCAGTATAATCTCATTGAAATTGCGTGAAACAAGGTAACTTGTAAATTTCTCTATATTATCATAAATGGTCCTGCCCCTCTTGACAGCCTCCACAATAGTAGCAAAATTATCATCCTGCAGCACCATATCACTGGATTGGCGGGCCACATCCGTGCCCTTAAGCCCCATCGACACACCGATATCAGCTCTTTTAAGCGCAGGAGCATCATTCACCCCGTCCCCGGTCATGGCAACAACATGTCCCTCTGCCTGCAGGGCTTTAACGATCCTCAATTTCTGCTCTGGCATAACCCTGGCATACACATGGATGTGATCCGCAATCTTTGCAAAGGCTTCATCACTCAAACCGGCCAGTTCGTCTCCCGTAATCGCCCCGTCAGCCAGTATACCATCGGGATCTGAAATATTATCAGGCTGCTCTACAGGAATTCCCAGTTTGTCAGAGATAGCCAGTGCGGTTTTTACATTGTCCCCGGTAATCATCACCACTTTGATACCCGCCTGATGACACAAACCGATAGCCTCGGTAACACCTTCCCTTACCGGATCGGTCATTGCCATCAGTCCCAGGAAGGTCATCCCCTCTTCCAGATCAGTTTCATCCCACTTATCCCCCACATCCTTGCGGGCAATTGCAATCACCCTGTAGGCTCCGGAGGCAAGCCTGCCGTTTTCTTCCAGAATGGTCTTCCTGATGGTCTGGTCAAGCTGCACCCGCTCATTATCTTTAAGAATGTGATCACAACGCTCCAGCACAACCTCCACAGCCCCTTTGGTAAAGGAGATCGATCCCTGATTTTCCCGGTGAACTGTAGTCATCATTTTTCTATCAGAAGTGAAAAGGATCTCATGCAACCTTTCATGCTCCCCCGCAAACCCCTCCTTGCGGATACCCGCCTTTGAGGCAGCCGCCAGCAGGGCAAGTTCTGTGGGATCTCCCACCACATCCTCTGAATTGTCGTTTTGGTTCAGGGATGCATTGTTGCAAAGGGTTGCCCCCTTCAACAGCAATTCCAGTGTGGAATCTTTGGGATTGAAACTATTCCCCTCAAGCACAAATTCCCCTTCATCTCCATAACCCGAACCCGTAACCTCAAACAAACCTTCCATGGTCCAAATCTTTTCAACCGTCATCTCATTACGGGTCAGGGTCCCGGTCTTATCCGTACATATCACCGAGGTCGAGCCCAGGGTTTCTACCGCAAGCATCTTGCGTATGATGGCATTTTTGGCAGCCATGCGGCGCATCCCGTAGGCCAGCGTAATAGTCAGGGTCAGAGGAAGGCCTTCGGGCACCGCGGCCACTGCCAGTGCCAGGGCAATGATCAGCATCTCCTCGACAGGAGCCCCCGCAAAAATACCCAGCCCCAGAGCCATCCCCGATGCCAGCAAGGCCACAACTGCCAGTTTTTTGGAAAATGCCGAGATCTCCCTTTGCAGGGGAGTAACTTCCTTTTCAGGTTGAATCAGGGAAGCGATTGACCCCAGTTCCGTATCCATACCCGTGGCCATCACCACAGCCCTGCATTTACCTCTGACAACCTGAGTTCCGGCATAAAGAGGCTCATTCAAGTTTTTCTCCACAGGCAAACTTTCCCCGGTCAATGCCGATTCATCCACCTTAAGTTCCTGCAATTCAAAGACACAGGCATCTGCAGGTATACTGTCACCAGCTTCCAGTACCAGAATATCGCCTGTAACAACTTCCCTTGTGGCAATCTGGCGCAGGGTACCTTCACGTAAAACAGTGGTCTTTGGCCGCACAATCCCCTTGAGGGATTCCATGGCCTTTTCAGCCCTGTATTCCTGCACAAAACCCAGTAAGATTACAAAAATAATAAGCCCTAAAATCACCCAGAAATTTACCACTTCATCTATATACAGGGAAATCAGGGCCGCTGCAGCCAGCACCCATACAATAACATTACCCATCTGGCCAATGAAGATCTTAAACGGAGTGGTTTTTTCCGTCTCTTCCAACTCATTATACCCTTGCCTCTGGAGTTTGGCAGAAACTTCAGCTCTTCCAAGCCCTTCAGAATCTGCGATATTCTCGGGCAATTGCATACAACCCTGCTCTGATAATTTCATAACCTGCCAGCTCCCCGCTTAACTTTGAAATATACTATATTAAATCTTTATTGCAGTCATAAATGCAGGCAAAAGTCAGCCTGAAGCAGAATTCTTGTTCTCCTTGTCCTTTTGTATAGCAAATTTAAGCAATATTGGTGCAACAAAGATAGAAACAGCAGCCAACAATACAACTGCCGAAAATATTTCCTCTCCTATTATGCCCATCTCCCTGCCAATAGAAATCGTCACAAGAGTAACCTCTGCCCTGGGCATAACTCCTGCGCCGAATATAAGACTTTCATAAAAATTAAAGCCAACCGTTTTAGCACCTACAAAACCACCTACAAGTTTACCCAATAAACCAAAAACCACAATCAATACAGTAAAAATACCTGCAGCTCCCAGAGACGTTGGATCAACAGACATTCCTATATCTACAAAAAAAACCGGTGTAAGCATACCATACGCCAGTCCCGAAACCTTACTTTGCACATCTTCGATTTTGGCAACGGATATATTTGAAAGCAGTACACCCCCCACAAAAGCACCGATAACGGCATGTAATCCCATCGCTTCTGCAAAATAGGCAGCAAACAGTGCAATCAATATTACAGTAGCAAATATGGATTCTCTTGAATGCATTTTTCTTACATATCCAAAAAGACGGGAAAAGACATAATGGGAAAGAAGAAACATTACACCAATGAATACAACCAGCTTGCCTATCATTGTCAAAAATTGCATGGATGAAGGAATTGCATTATGCTGCGCCATGGTACTAACAATAGATACCAGGAAAATGCTGATAATATCATCAAAGATCGCTGAACTTAACATCATTGACCCGGCTTTACTGGATAAATAATTCATATCCAATAATGTTTTTACAGTAACTCCTATACTCGTCGGGCTGAAAGCCACTGCCAGAACAAGACTTTCCAGATTTCCCAGGCCAAAAAGATATCCCAGTCCAAAACCAGATATAAAAGCTATCAATATCTGGAAAACTGTCGCAACGATCGCCTTTTTAGAAGATGCTTTCAAATCCTCAATATGAACTTCTTTATAACCTGCAATAAATAAAAGAAAAATGACACCCAGCTCTGCAACAGAAGAAATTGTATCAGTATTTTCCAGAACCGTCATCCCGAGGAATATACCTGCCAAAATTTCCCCCAGTATACCCGGCATCCCGGCTCTTTCAGAAACCTCGGATAGCACTCTGGCAGATAGCAAAATAATGAGGATCTGGAATAAAAACTCCATCTGTTAACCCCTTATACTGTAGATTGCCTTTATAACATCCGGTTTGCATATTATGCCCACAAGTTTATCGTTATCGACCACACAGAAACGGTCCACCTTGTGTTTTAGCATTATTTCTGCTACTTCACATAGGTCCATCTCGGGGGGTATGGTGACTGGATGAGGGATCATAATCCCCCTGGCAGATTCACTGAGGGATTTCACTGCCATAAGATGGGTATGATCAAGCCTGGAAACGCGATGGGTAAGTAATAACTGCAGGATAATATTCTGGTCAATTATACCCAGGAAACTACCATTTTTCTCCACCACAGGATAGGTATGGAACTGGTTTTCATTAAATACTTCAAGTACCCTTTCCACAGAGTCGTCTCCCTTTATGGTGACAGGCCGGGTTCTCATAATATCCTTCACAAAGATCCGGCTGCACTTCTCATCAAGGTCTGAATATCCTTCTTCAGTAGATAAACGATTCATATCAAGTTCCCTTCCAGAAAACACACCTATCCAATGACAATATATTTCTTTTTCTACAAAGACATTATCCAAATATCAATTCTCATTCAGGACCCTGACATTCAGGGCTATGCCACTTCTTTCAATATATTCATTGATCCTTTGCATTGAATGGGGAATCATGCCACCACTGGTCAGTATCATACATCTTTTCCCGCACAGTGCCATCAGGATGGTGCGATCGATAACTCCGGTTGCTATATCGACACATATCGAATAATCCTCGGCAAGTAACTTGCTCTTTTTACCCATGGCCCCCACAATATCTATTTCCTCTTTTTCCATGTAACCTTCAAAATCAGCCGGATCGAACCTATCCATATCGTAGATCAGGATACCGCCGGCCTTTATTCCATGTCTGGTAAGTTCCACGATAGCCTTATTGTTCTCATGGATGTGTAAAACCCTGGCGTTAACCGCTTCATAAGGACAGTGCAGGGCATACTCTCCATGCAGTACCCCCAGATTCAATATGTCGCCTTCCCGGGTTTCAGGAGGCACCTCCACCCACATCAGTTCCGGAGGTTTCAGGGAATCCACTATTTCAGGAACCGTTTTGGGCTGCCTGTTGCCATGAGCAAGCCCGCGCCTTTCAATCTCCTTATATATATCAAAGGTCATCGGCCGTTTCAGGTGGGCCTGTCGCAGCAGTTCATCATCCTGGAATGCTTCATCCGGAGTACCTTCCCCGATAACCTCCCCGTCCACCATGAAGAAAACATAATCCGCCCAGCTGTAGGCCAGATCAACATCATGGGTGGAAATGATCAAACTGGTACCCATATGATTGAGTTCGTGCAGTACATCCAGAAGTTCATCAGCGCCTACCGGATCCAGGCTTGCCAGGGGTTCATCCAGTATGATAGCCTGGGGGTCCATAGCCACAATCCCCGCAATAGCAACCCTCTTTTTCTGGCCGCCACTCAAATGATGCGGAGGTTTATCCTTAAGTCCGCTCAGGCCGAAATATTCCAGGGTTCCGTTTACTTTTTTTTCAATCTCTGCCTTGCTGTAGCCAAGATTGACCGGCCCAAACGCCACATCCTGGTAGACGGTAGGTGCAAATACCTGATCATCGGAATTCTGGAAAACAATACCAATGTTTTTTCTTATTTCCCTCAAGGATGCCTGATCGTAGGCCAGTTCCTTGCCATCATAAAATATCCTGCCCTCAGCAGGCTTGAGAGTACCGTTAAGTAACAAAAATAGGGTGGATTTACCCGAGCCATTTTTTCCTACAAAAGCAATTCTTTTGCCCTTCTTTAACTTTATGTCTACACCTTTAACAGCTGTAGTCCCGTCAGGATAGGAATATTTCAGTCCGCGTGTTTCAAGTATTACCATAAACTAACCTCCAGCATACCATTAGAAACGTACCATACCCCCACGATTGCAACCATGTACCCCAGACTCAATGCAACTTCTGAGAAATTAACCGGTCTTTTCTCTTCAAAAATCATCATTTTCCCGTCATAACAGCGGGCATTCATTGCCACAAACGTTTTTTCTCCCTGCTCCCAGGACCTCAAAAAGAGAGTCGAACAGAGCATGGCCATTGAATGCAGGGATGTCCTCAGATCATGATAACCCAGCCTTACTGTCTGGGCATGCTTGATGCACCACGCAACATCCAGAAACACAAAGATGTACCTGTACATCATCATTGACAGTTCGATGAAAGAATCCGGCAGGCGTGTTTTTTTCAGGACTGAGAAAAGCTCCACCATGGGAGTTGTCAGTGCGAGGAAGAACAGGCAGCACATTCCTCCCAGAGTCCTAGAAAATACCAAAAAAGCCATTGACAATCCACCGGTATTCACACCCAGATGATAGTCCAGCACATTGAAACCAAAAAGTTCAGGCCCACTGCCAAAAAAGAAGGCGATAATGATTATACTAAACACAACGAAAACTGCAGGACCCATCAGGAGCTTCAGGTAGAATTTCGGAGGGACCCTGCCAAAAATAAGCGTTGCCAGCGACATACAGATAGCTATAGAAAAAGGCACAAGCGGAGATTGAGAGGATATACCCATAAGAATTCCAAAGCCAACCACCCCAATTTTCAGCCAGTTATTGGTATAACGCAGGGGGCTGAGCAGTGCATAATCATCAAGCATCTTGGTCATAATAAAGATTTCCGTATGTGAATTGTAGTGCACAAAATTGATTTTTAGGTATTAATATATGTCGTCAAAAAAAGGAAAGGAGGTAAAAAGCAAATCAGTCAGAGCGACCTTTACCCTTATAGTAACCAAAGAAGTATCCTATCACAACTGCACCGATAGCTGCCTGCAGTGCGAACAGGAGACTTTCAGTTTCCCCGCCTGGAGGCTCGAATCCAATGTTACCGATCCAGGGCTCATAACCACCCGTTACATCAGTGATCACTTCCTCGGCAGCACCGTCTACACCCCCGAACTCAGAACCCGGGTTTGCAGCCATCCCGTAGAAAAAGGATGCCACAAAGAGTACAGTTATCACAGCAAATATTATCTCACCTTTGCCGATCTTCATGCAGAAATCCCCCTGAGCTTGTTAACAGTTTCCTGAGAGATTACTTTCAATTCCACAAGGGCATCACTCTTGACCTGTATAATGTACTTGAATATCAATGCAGTCAAAGCACCTTCCATGATCGCCAGTGGAACCTGGGTTGTGGCAAATATCACCAAAAAACCCTGAAGGAGCCCTATAAATCCGCCAGCCTGTGACGAGAATGCCAGGGCAAGCTGGGTGGAAGTTACCACATAGGTAATCCAATCCGCAAAGGTAGCCGCAAGGAAAACCACCACATAGAAATTGATATTGGCCTTCATACCTGCTTTATAGATCAAATATGCAGCTAGCGGACCAATAATACCCATTGATGCCACATTTGCCCCCAGGGTTGTCAATCCGCCATGGGCCAGGAAAAGAGCCTGATACAACAGTACGATTACCCCCAGTACCGCTGTGACTGCCGGGCCAAACATTATAGCGGCCATTCCCGTTCCCGTGGGATGCGACGAACTACCCGTAACAGAGGGTAACTTCAGGGAGGACAGGACGAATATGAACGCCCCTGCTACTGCAAGCAAAGGTAAAAGATCACGTCTTTCAGAGACCAGTTTGTTGAGGCGATACATACCAAACATTATAACCGGAATAGAGAATACAAACCACAATTGCCACCAGGGGGAGGGCAAAAATCCTTCCATAATATGCATACTATATCACTCCTATTTGCAACAGATTACAAGTAAACTTAACTAAACAACACGTTAGTTGATATATTCCATAGAGAATTTATTGTATAAATATATTGTTGTTTAATAAATCAAACTTGATTACAAGACAAAATAAAGGTCTACCAGGTAGTTAAATTTTTAAAACAATAAAAATAAAACAAAATTGCTGGATTGTCATCTGACAACAAGCAGACAGTGAAGAGCCGATTGAGCCATGGGGGGATTGTCAACAGTGCCCTCAATTATACTTTCCTCAGGATAACCCAGTTTTTCACAGACGTATATTCTGGCCTGCACTCCCATTTCTCCTAGAATCTCGGCAACTTTCACTGACCCGAAAGTCTCGGCAGGAAGCAGGAGGACATTCTTCCCCAGTTTGATTTCAGTAACAAAAGCCTCTCTTGCAGGACTGGGATCCCTGCCATGAGCGGTAATCACCGCCAGACCGTTCATATTCGTTTTTGTCCTGGCACAGGCAACCTGCATCGAGGATATACCCGGAATTATACTGTCCCCTTCCCCGGCAAACTTGCCCAGACCGGAAAACATGGGATCTCCGGTGGAAAGCACTACAGCATCTTCGCCCAGCAGGTGCAGGTTCTTGTAATCCTTTATCTTCTTTGCTTCTCCCTTTATATAGAGACCCGCGAGCTCAAGAGATCGCGGAGAACCATACACCTCACCTGCAGTTTCGATTATCTCGATGGCCTGTTCCGTGAGCATTCCGGGCCCCACTCCCACACCCACAACTATCATTTCTTTTCCCCGCTGTCCATAAGCACAGTACCGTCACGCTCAACGATCACAACACGGGCACCCTTTGCCTTTTCCACGGTTTTTTCAAAGGCCCTGCGCAGATGCTGCCCTTCAGGTTCCATTTCCACCATTTCGGCAACCGTAGCAAAACCCGTATCCACAAGTACATCCGGGTCACCCCATTTTATGATAAGTCCGGGCAGGCCACAGATTATGACATCTCCTGTGGCAGCCTCGAGTGCTTCGGAAATGCGGCTGCCTGCAAGTACAACAGTGTAATCGGGAAACAGCATTGTGGAATAACGAATACCTATGCGGCCGGTTGTGAGGACAACTTTATCGGAACACCGAATCAGATCACCTTTCATTTCCCCGAGATGGTCATTCCAGGGTTCTACAAACCCCGTGGTACCCAGAATGGAAATACCTTCCTCCACACCTATAGTGGAATTTAGGGTCTGTCGTGCTATTTCTTCTCCCCTGGGTAGGGATATTTCCACTTCCGCACCCTTAAGACCCAGTTGTTCAACAGCTTCAAAAACGGCCATCTTAATTTGCTGCAGGGGTTTGGGATTGATAGCAGGGTGGCCTTTTTTAGCCTGCAGGCCCCCGCGTGTTACTGTACCTATCCCCTCACCGGCATTAATTATAATTGAATCTGCTTCACGGGCATTCCCTACAAACTCAAGCCCCCGGGTAATATCGGACTCGTGGTCATTATTAACCTTGACCACCATCGCATAACCCCTGTCCATTTCTTTCACATCAATATAGGCACGCAGGCCCACAGGAGTTGGTATTGAAACGATCTTAACCTGCTCTTGCAGGGAAAGCACAGCTGCTTTGGCAGCCGCAGCCGCGGTTGTCCCGGTGGTATACCCTCTCTTGAGGACGGAACCATCACTTAAAACTACGAGCCTTCCGTTCTTTATGCCCTCCACGAGTTCCTCACGTGGCATGGCTGCCTTGTCAAGCCACTCTTCGGGAATTTTGGATTTATTCACAGGATCGATCATTGTCATTTACTCCATCTGAAAAGTTATAAAATTAGCGTCATACACCCGTGCGCTTGAACAGCTTATCCAGTTCTGCTTTGCCCAGGGTTATCATTGTGGGCCGCCCATGGGGACATGTATATGGATTCTCCGTCTTTTCAAGCTGGTCCAGCAAATTTTGCATCTGTTCCATATTACAGGGCGCCCCTGCCTTAATGGCACTCCTGCAGGCCATTGTCTTGCATAACATATCTTCCATGCCCTTCTTCTCCTTTACCCTGCCCTGAGCAAAGAGGTCGGCCAGTAGATCGTACACGACCGAAGGGTCCTCGATTTTTCCCAGCACAGTGGGAACGGTTGTTATCACATAGGTCTGCGTACCGAATTCTGACAGGGAAAATCCCAGGTCTTCCAGATAGGGAATGTATTCTTCGAGTAACACTTTTTCCCTGGTGGTCAGATCAACTGTCACAGGAGAGATCAGTTCCTGCCAGTCGTGTTTTACGTTCCTGGATATCTGTTCATACATTATCCGTTCATGTGCAGCATGCTGGTCTATCAGCAAAAGTCCCTCATCGGTCTCAGCCACTATATAGAGGTCATTGACCTGCCCCAGGATACGTGCCTCTGACACACCCGATCCCACCCTTTCAGGTTGAGCTTTTTCTTCTGCCAGGGCCCTTTCTGAGCTTTTGAGTCGGCGCTGGGTATCTCTGGCAGGGGCAGTGTAATTTGAGGTGTTTTCCCGGATAACAGGAGATTCAGAAGAGATAGGTTCCTTTGGAGTTGGTTTTTCAGGAGATGCCAGGGATGACTGCATGGTCTTGGTGCGGGACGGCTTTACTTCGGGTACCAGTTTCTCCTGTTTCAGCGCCTGCTCAACAGCCGCCGTGATGCCATCCATTATTTCATTCTCCCTGCTCAGCCTGACATAACGTTTTGCCGGATGGACATTGACATCCACCTCTTCCAGATTAATCCTCACGTTAAGTACCGCGGCAGGATAGCGACCTTTGGGCAGCATGGTATAATATCCAAGTCTCACAGCATTACTGATAGCAGGGGACAATATATTCCTTTTATTAACGAAAAAATAATTCATCTCACGGTTGCTGCGATAATATCCCGGTTTTGAGATATATCCCCACAGAGATAACAGGTCATCCTTGTATTCCAGAGGTATCAACTGTCTTGCAACATCTGCTCCCAGCACCTGTACCATCCTGTCGAATAGTCCACCTTGCCCACAACGCAGGACCACTTTGCCCTCATTTAGCAAAGTAAAGGCAACCCCGGGGTTACCAAGCGCCTGCCTGGTCACGGTATCAGTTATATGGGAAAGTTCGGTCCTTTTGCTCTTGAGATACTTGCGCCGGGCCGGTGTATTATAGAACAGGTCCCGTACCTCTACACGTGTACCCACCGAAGATCCGGTCTCTGTTACCTCCCCAACTAAACCTCCTTCCACCCCGATTTTTACAGCCGAAAGACAATCTGCGGTTCTGCTGATAAGTTCTACTCTGGAAACCGCCGCAATAGAGGAGAGCGCCTCGCCCCTGAAACCCAGGGTAATTATCCTGTGCAGGTCATCCTTGCTTTCGATCTTGCTTGTAGAATGCTTGGAAAAGGCCAGCGGAGCTTCGTCCCGGCCTATCCCTCTGCCATCATCTATCACGGTGATGTTTTTTGATCCGGCCCCCTCTATTTCCACTCGAATATCCGATGCTCCTGCGTCCAGAGAGTTATCTATCAACTCCTTGACCACAGAGGCGGGTCTTTCTATGACCTCTCCTGCAGCGATCTGGTTGATTGTGGCCTCATCAAGTAAATGGATATGCTCCGGCTTTTCCATAATCAACTCTCCTTCAGTTTTTTCTGTATAGCATGCAGCCTGTTCAACGCTTCCATTGGAGTGAGGTTATTGATATCCAGGTCCCTTATTTCCTCTGCAACCGGATCAAAATCCTTCTCCCCACTATTTTCCGGATCTACCAGCAAAAGCTGGGTATACTTGGCACCACTCTTGCGTTTTCTGAAACCTTCACTTTCCCTGCTGATCACACTCTCACTTTCAATATCTTCCAGGATCGACTGCGCCCTTTTAGTCACCTTATGGGGAACTCCTGCAAGCCTGGCCACATGGATACCATAACTTTTGTCAGTGGCACCGGGTACAATCTTGCGTAAAAACACCAGATCATCTCCGTCCTCCTTGACTGCTATATGATAATTCTTAACCCTCTTGAGCGATTCAGCGATCTCGGTCAGCTGGTGATAATGGGTAGCAAAAAGGGAGCGTACGCCCTGGCGGGCCTTGTTATGGATATACTCCACAACGGCCTTGGCTATGCTGTAACCGTCATAGGTACTGGTCCCCCTGCCGATCTCATCCAGCAGCACCAAGCTTTTCGGAGTGGAATTATTCAGGATATTGGCAAGTTCCACCATTTCCACCATGAAAGTACTCTGTCCGCTTGCCAGGTCATCAAAGGCCCCCACACGGGTGAATATCCTGTCCACGATGCCCACCGATGCATGGGTAGCAGGTACAAAGGATCCCGCCTGGGCCATTATGACAATCAGGGCAACCTGTCTCATGTAGGTGGATTTACCCGCCATATTGGGCCCCGTTATAAGAAGGAACTGCTCGTCAGAACAATCCATTTCCACATCATTGGGAACAAATCCTCCATCCACCGAGTTTTCCACAACAGGATGCCTGCCTTCCCGTATCAGTATCCTGCAGTCATCGGTTATGGAAGGACGCACATAATTATTGTTCACCGCAACCTCTGCCAGGGAGGCCAAAACGTCCAGCTCTCCCAGCAATACTGCCATCTCCTGCAACTGTTTCGAATGATTTGCTACCACCGAGATTACTTCATTGAACAGTTCATATTCCAGTGCCACCCTTTTCTCATCGGCAGACAGGATTTTACCTTCCCAATCCTTGAGCTGTGGGGTGTAAAAACGCTCGGCATTGGTCATGGTCTGTTTGCGGATGTAATCATCGGGTACCTGAGAAATATTGGGCTTGGTAACCTCCAGATAATAACCTATCACCTTGTTGTAGCCTACCTTGAGGGATTTGATCCCGGTCCTGTCCCTCTCCTTCTGCTGGAATGAGGCTATCCAGGATTTGGCATTACTGGAAGTTTCCTTCAGTTCATCCAGTTCCTCACTGTAACCGGGTTTGATCAAACCGCCCTCACGCACGGACAGGGGTGGCTCCTCCACAATAGCCCGCTCGATCAGGTCAGTGAGAGTATCGATTTCCCTGAAATCTTCCATCCCCTGTACTATCCGGGCAAGCATTGCCTTATGCTCCCCCTTCAGGGTTTCCAGGAGAGAGGGCACAGATTGCAGGGATTTTTTGAGAGCAACAAGGTCCCTGGCATTGGAATTGCCATAAACTACCCTGCCCACCAGTCTCTCCACATCCTTTACATAGGAGAGATGGGAGCGCACATCAAATCTCAACAGGGTGTTATCAGACAATTCTTCCACGGCATCCAGCCGTTTATTTATAAGGGAGACATCAAGCAGGGGCTTGAGGATCCATTTTTGAAGCAGACGGCTTCCCATTGGCGTTTTGGTCTCATCCAGTACCTGGAGAAGAGTAGTATCCTTTCCTTCTCCCCGGACATTTCTCACAACCTCCAGATTACGCAGTGTAATGGAATCCAGTATCATGAATTCGGAGGATGAATAGGTATGGAGGGACTGGACATGATTTAATTCACGCATCTGGGTTTCCAGGGCATATTCCAGAGCACAGCTGGCCGCCATTTTTGCATAGGTAAGACCCGCACAACCCATGCCTTCCAATGTGGAGACACCCAGATGTTCACATAGATGCCTATCCGCATAGTCCGGGTCTGTGGAAGCAGCATCAAATTCATTGGTGGAAAGCTTCAACTCTGCCAATCTGCTTTGTAATTCCTCATTTTCCCTTAATTGGGGAAGGACAATACATTCGGCAGGTCGCATCCTTGCCACTTCTCCCGCAATCCCATCAAAGGGAGGTTGGTCATTGATCTGGGTGGTCAGGAATTCTCCTGTGGATACATCCAAAAAAGCCACACCAAAATCCCGGTCCCTGCCGGCAATCGCCATCAGGTAATTGTTCGACGGATCGGAAAGCATGGAAGAATCGATTACTGTACCGGGGGTGACCACCCTTACCACCCCCCTTTTGACAACTCCTTTAGCGTTTTTGGGATCTTCCAGCTGCTCACATACTGCTACCTTGTAGCCTTTCCTGACCAGCCTGGGAAGATAGTTATCCACCGCATGATAGGGAATTCCTGCCAGAGGCATTTTTTCCCCCTCTTTTCCCTTACCGCGGGTGGTGAGAGTTATGTCAAGTTCATGTGCGATGGTCTTTGCATCCTCCCCGAAGGATTCATAGAAATCCCCCATACGGAAGAATATCAGGGAATCGGGATGTTGCTCCTTGGCAGCATAATACTGTTGCATCGCAGGTGTAATCTTGCTCATTGGTAATCTATCCGGCAAACGTGTAATTCTTGGTCTATTACACTATAAGCCTCTTTTTCATAAGGTTTATTGACAGCAGGAAAACCAGCAGGGTTGCTCCAAACATCCAGGCAATGTTCAACAGCAGGGAAGCCTCTATAATTCCACTCATCAGTGACCTGACAACAATCACTATATGTGCCAGGGGCAGGATTGCCAGTGATATGTACTGTACCGTTTCCGGGAGCAGGGATAGCGGGAAAAAGGTACCGCTGAACAGGAACATGGGGGTTATCAGCAGGATGGAAGGGTAGGTCAGGGAATTGATATTGGGAGTGATTGCCGTAAAACACATGGCAATACAGGAAAACATCAATCCTGCCAGAAAGGCAAAGGGGATTACCAGCAGGGAATGCGGATAGACAGCCAGGCCAAAAATTGACAGGATAGGCAGGATAATACTGGCATTGATCACACCCCGCGTCGCTCCCCAAAATAGTTCCCCGGCTATGACTTCATCTATGTTCAGGGGAGTTGCAATAATGGCATCAAAGGTTTTCTGGTAATACATTCGCACATAGGAGCCAAAGGTACATTCATAAAAAGCGGCAAACATTATGGAAACCGATATCAGAGCAGGAGCAATGAACTTTGTATAGGGTACACCTTCGATTTCATTGATGTAATTACCCAATCCAAATCCCAATGCAAACAAATACAGGGTGGGTTCCACCAGTGGGGGGAGGAAGTTCACCGTCAAAGTGGCCATGAACACATCCCGGTTGCGCATCCAGACTTTCAGGACACGCGGGGTAATATCCGGCAGGGCAAAATACGACATCATTCCCGCAACTTCCTCCCTGTAAGTTTAAGGAACACGTCCTCCAGTGTTGCAGCCCTTGCAGTAATCTTACCCAGCCTGCATTCACTAAAAAGATGTTCAGTAATGTCATGAGGATCATTGGTATATATCTGGACCATATCTCCGGTTTTTTCATACCTTGCATTGCTGTTTTCAAGACAGGCTATCACTTCAGGGGTATTTTCAGCTTCTACTATATCCGTACCGATATGCTCCCTTATTATCGATGAAGGGCTGCCTTCCACAAGAATATTGCCATAATCCATTATAACCAGCCTGTCACACAGCTGGGCGGCCTCTTCCAGATAATGGGTGGTCATTACAATGGTAACTCCTTGTTTTTTGAGACTGCGCAGTTTATCCCACATCACATGCCTGGACTGGGGGTCCAGGCCCACTGTGGGTTCATCCAGAATCAGTAACCGGGGTTCATTCACAAGCGCCCTGGCAAGAACAAGTCGCCTTTTCATACCCCCTGACAGAGAATCGGTCATTGTATCCTTTTTTTCATTTAGCTGCACAAAATCCAGCAACTCATCAATTTTTTGTTCGGCTTTTCTTTTGGGGATATCAAAGTAACGTGAATATACATAGAGATTCTTGTAAACGGAAAAATCGATGTCCAGATTGTTTTCCTGAGGTACAACTCCCATTAAATTTTTAATTTTGCGCTGGTCACGTGTTACATCCATATCGAAGACTTTGAGACTGCCTCCGCCGGGAGGAGATACACATTGTATAATCCGCATTGCAGTAGTCTTGCCGGCTCCGTTGGGTCCCAGAAAACCGAACAGTTCACCTTTATTTACCTCAAAACTGACATCATCAACAGCCACAAAGCTTCCAAATTTCTTGTGTAAATTTTTCGCAACGATTACAGGTTCAATAGGCCATCACCACATCATCCATAATAAACTGAAATAGGGTTTATTAATATTTCATTTTTTCCAGAAAGCAAAAGTCAGCATTACCATCACTGTAAATACTTCCAATCTGCCAATCCACATATTCAAAACAAGCAATAATTTACCCATAAACGGCAACAGGTCATAATTTGCCATCGGTCCGAAAAGATTGAAAGCCGGCCCAATGTTACCCAGTGTTGCTATGGATGCACTCAATGAACTGAACACATCCATTCCCATCATCGAAAGCAGACCCGAGCTTACGAAAAAAATGATGAAATAAATTATAACAAAAGATACAATGGAATGCATTACATCATCAGGTACTGCTTTTCCATTGAAACGAATAATACGCACAGCTTTAGGGTGAACAGCTTTGAAAAGCTCCCTGTTTGCATACCTTAAAAGAAGAAGGATACGCACAATCTTAATTCCGCCTCCGGTTGAGCCGGCACATCCCCCAAAAAACATCACTATAAACAAAAGCATCCTGCCTGAATCTGGCCATTGGTTAAAGTCAGCACTTGCATAACCCGTAGATGTCAAAATAGATAGTACCTGAAATACAGAATACCTGAAAGAATTACCCAGATCATAGATACGGTCCTTAAAAAGAAGAAGTGTAAGAATTGTGGTTGCAATTACAATAATCAATGTATAAAATTTGAATTCGTCATCTTTTAAAAGACTGCCTTTATCCACATAGAACATTCTGTAATGCAGTGCAAAATTTGCACCTGCAAGGAATATAAAGAAGCATATTATACCTTCCACAACCGGATTATCAAAAGCAGCTATACCGGCTGCATAAGGTGAAAAACCCCCACATGCCATGGTAGTAAAAGTGTGAGTGACAGAGTCATACAGGTTTAGTCCGGCAAGGTAGAGTGCTACACATTCTACAACAGAAATAGCCACATATACCATCCAGAGAATTTTTGCAGTCTCTCTGATACGTGGGCGTAGTTTGTCCTCCTGCGGGCCAGGTACTTCAGCCCTGAACATCTGCCTTCCGGCAACACCCAATTTTGGAAGAATGGCTATAAACAGCATAATTATACCCATTCCACCAAGCCACTGGGTCATAGACCTCCAGAATAAAAGACCTCTACTATGACTTTCAATATTCACCATCACCGTAGCTCCGGTAGTAGTAAAACCGGACATGGATTCAAAAAAAGCATTGATTGGAGTCATTCCTTCAAGAACAAAGGGTATTGCACCGAAAATTGCTGCTGCAAGCCATCCAAAAGCAACAATCATAAAACTTTCTTTAAGTTCCCAGTCTTCTTTTGCAGGCTCTATCCTGAAAGCAAAAACCGTACCTGCTATCATTGTTATAGTAAAAGCTATAGCGAATGTCTGGGGGGATTCACCATAATACATACCTACAAAAAGAGGTATGAGCATCAATAATCCAAGAAGCCATAGTAAAGTTCCCAGAACGCCCATTACAACTTTGAAATTCATGCAAGCACCTTATTTGAACAGTTTTTCTACATCTGGAAGTACAGAAGGTATAGAAAACACAAGAATATGATCTCCTTCTTTTACTTTATAATTTCCACGGGGAACAATAGTTGAGTTGTCATTGATAACCATACTTGCAATTGAACCCTCCGGGAAGTTCACATTTTTGAGAAGTTTGTCGTTTATTTTTGATTTTTTAGAAACTGTGTACTCCACAATTTCAGCCTTATCTCCTTCAATGGTTGTCAGAGCCTCTATTCCTGTACCCATTGTGAGTTTGAGCACTTCATTAATCGTTGCTTCCCTGGGACTTACAGCACGATCTACCCCAACCATTTCAAATAAAGGTACATAATCAAAATGATCTGCTCTTACTATCACCTTCTTTGTACCCATTTGTTTGGCCAAAAGAGAGCAGAGCAAATTTTTTTCATCATTGTCTGTAACAGATATTACCACATCCATTTCCCCCACACCCTCCTCTTTGAGGAGACTAAGATCAGTACCATCACCCCAAAGTACAAGAGTTTTTTTGAGGGTATCAGCTACCATTTCAGATCGGTATCTATCTTTTTCTATTATCTTTATTTTCATATCAGTCGTTTCAAGCAACTGAGCCAGATAAAGTCCAACGATTCCGCCACCAATAATCATAGCAGTATTTTTTTTGATCTTTCCAAAAAAGGAAGATATATCTTTCATTGCAGATTTTTCACCGATAATTACAACGTGATCTTCTGCACGGATAATGTCGTCACCATGGGGAATAATAATTTGCGAACCCCTGAAAAGGGCACTCACAATACAGCAGTCAAATAAGCCAATATCACGGATGTGTTTATCTACGAGATGACTGTCTTCTTTGACAACAAATTCCATCATTTTTATTTTTCCATCGTCAAATGACTCCGAATCAATCGCAGAAGGTATAGAAAGAATATCAGCAATTTCAGATGCAAGCGCGAGTTCAGGGCATATCATTACATCGATACCAACCTGGGTACGTTTGGCTATTGGCCTGTCTATGTAATCAGGATTACTGACTCGTGCCATGGTTTTAAAGGTATTACTGGATTGCTTTATCAATTTAGTTGCCATACAGGCGACAATATTTATCTCATCATCACCTGTTAAAGCCAGAAGAAGATCGGCATCGATCAAAACTTTTTCAAGAATTGTAGCGTTTGCACCATTTCCCTTGATTACCTGTACGTCAAGTTCATCCGCTCTCTGGCAGGCATCTTCATCTTCATCAATGACAACAATATCATTTTCCAGATACAATGATTTTGCTATATGGTAGCCAACTTCCCCTGCACCTATAATGACAATTTTCATCCATATTCCCCATAAAATTATACTATATAAAACAAATTCATAATCCTACTATTAAGATCACTCATATTAATCTTTGTTAGTTTACCATCCTTCCTGTGTGTTAATATAGGGAAAATGAACAAAGCCACAGAAATATCATTTAAAAAAAAGCCGATGTATGGTGGGACCGCGGAGATTTGAACTCCAGTCGCAAGACCCCCAGCCTTGCAGGATGGACCAGGCTACCCTACGGTCCCACGGGGATTGGTTCTAATAGGAACTTTCCCTATATCACTTTTTCTGCCGGGCTACCCATTCCTTATAGACCTTTGTGATCTGGGCACCTTCCAGGAAAACACATCCATGCAACTGGGCATAGGTCCTGGCATCCTCTTTTGAAAGGGCTTTGCCGTTGGTATCATCGAGCATTTCACAGACTACCATAACAGGGGTTATACCGGCCATCTGTGCAAGAGCAACCGACAGCTCGGTCTGGCCCCGGCGGTTTTCCACAAGTCCTTCAGCTGCCCGTAGCAATGCAACATGACCCGGTGCACGGAAATCGTCTCCAAAAACAACGGCTTCCCCGTTTCTACCCTTTTCAGAAATCTCAGCCAGCTTGTTTATGGTCAGGGCCCGGTCATTATCCGGAATACCCGTACGGGTGTCCCTGTGATTGACCCAGATGGAAAAGGATGAACGACTATCATACGCCAGGTCACCGGCCTGCTCCACGATATTACCAATTGCAGGCCATCTGCCTGCCCCTTCTGCCAGCAAATCTGCCATGAAAGGCAAACCCAGCGTAGTACAGACCTCATCGGCCAGGGCAGTACAGATCAGACCACCACCATCGCGACGCATCCAGCGTACATCATCAGGAGTAATAGCCGAAGCCGCAATCACAAAATCCGTCTCTCCTTCCCGGCTGTCCGAATCAAATATAAATACCATTTCTCCCCGCTCAACCGCCTCAACGCCCTTTTTAACTTCGGGATCTGAAAATTTAAAATTGTCCATAATAGATACCTCCAATCAATAATCAACAGTAACCTCAACCTCATCTCCGTCCTTCAAATCAAGCTCATCACGCAATTTCACGGGAGAGATTATCTCCAGCAGATCAACCGGATAATGGGTCCTGTCGGGAACCACAACTGCTGCCTCAAAACCCTCAACTTTCACACAGAAACAATGACATGCACCGAAAGTACGCTCCCCGCTTGTGAAACCGGAGATAGGAATCACAGCACTTTCTGCAAGTTTATCCCTGAACTTCAGGCTAAGGTCATCCAGATGCACATTGAGAGTTCCCGGGTAAGGGGCAAAACCGAGTTTGTCCCCGAACTGGCGCTGGTAGCCTTCCTGGCCAATATAGTAGTGACCCTCACCAAGCCCGCTTACAATATATCCCCGCAGCTGAATCGGGTTTTTCTCAACGGTTTCGGTGAATATATGCCTGTAATCCTCGTATTCTTTTTTTAGCAATTGCCGGCCAGCAGCTGAGAGCAGCACTTCCTGTCCGCCAGGCACAATACGCCTCTCAATATAGCCTTCATCTTCCAGGGATTTGAGAATCCTGGCCGAAGTCTTGGAGCTGGTCGCCATGTATTCGGCAAACTCAGCTGAGGATAGTTTAACCGGATGATTCAGCCCGCCCAGGAGGCCCAGTTCTTTCAGTGCTGGAATTAGATGCATGTGAAATACTCCATCTCAAAATTGAGACGTATCTCATATCTGGCTTATCGTTAATAAATGTTCGCCTGGCAACAGAGTAAATTATAACCATCGGGAAAACCATGAGAAGTTAGGGATATGCATCGCTAAAGCAAAAATCGTAGAACAGACAAAAGGAAATATGCCTTTAAAAATATCCGGGTTGTGCTTTTCAGGGACATGACCTGGATGCTGCCTACTGTAAAAGTTGCGGAGGAAAGACTTGAGGAGGAATAAAAATGGAACATGGAGATAATAATGGACATTCGCATCATGCAATGATGCTTGAAGATTTCAGGAAACGCTTTTTCGTATCTGTAGTTCTTACATTACCGGTTTTATTCCTGTCACCTATAATTCGACAGGGGTTGGAAAGTGCAGGAGTGAGCCTGCCGACAATTGAAGGTGCTTCTTATCTGCTCTTTGCCTTTTCCACACTGATCTTTTTCTACGGTGGCAAGCCCTTCCTTACCGGCCTGCTGGATGAACTCAGATCCCGCCAGCCCGGCATGATGACATTGATTGCCGTTGCCATAAGCGTGGCCTATATTTACAGCAGCCTTGTGGTATTCGGTCTGGCAGGCAAATTCTTTTTCTGGGAACTGGCAACCCTTATCGACATCATGCTCCTGGGCCACTGGATCGAGATGAGATCTGTGATGGGAGCCTCCATGGCTCTTGAGGAACTGGCAAAACTCATGCCTTCCCAGGCCCACCGTATAGGAGAAGATGGTGAGACCGAGGATGTAGCTCTTAAGGATTTACAAAACGGGGACAGGTTACTGGTCAAACCCGGGGAAAAACTTCCCGCAGACGGCAGGGTGGCAAAAGGGCAGTCCTCAGTCAATGAAGCAATGCTGTCCGGGGAAACCACTCCTGTATCCAAAGAAAAAGATGATGAAGTGATTGGAGGTTCCATCAACGGGGAAGGGTCCCTGGAGATTATTATCGAAAAGACCGGTTCCGATTCTTTCCTTTCGCAGGTAATTGAGCTTGTAAAACAGGCCCAAGAAAGTCGCTCCCGTGCCCAGGACCTGGCCAACCGGGCCGCCATGTGGCTGACTGTCATAGCCTTAAGTGCAGGTGCAATAACACTGTTTGCCTGGGTTAATCTGGCAGGCTATGATTTCGCCTTTTCCCTGGAAAGAGCGGTTACAGTAATGGTAATCACATGTCCCCATGCCCTTGGCCTGGCAATTCCCCTTGTGATTGCAGTATCCTCTGCACTGGCCGCCAACAACGGCCTGCTGATCAAGGACAGGGCGGCTTTTGAGAAGGCATATGAGGTCGATGCAGTGGTTTTTGACAAGACGGGAACCCTGACTGAAGGAAAATTCGGGGTCACCGACATAATTCCCTTTGAAAATGTATCAGAAGAAGAAATCCTGAAACTGGCTGCTTCAGTAGAAGCTGAATCAGAACATTCCATAGCCCGGGGTATTGTGGAATCAGCAGAGGAAAAATATCCCATTAAGGATTTCAACAGCATCCCCGGCAAAGGAGCGTATGCAACAGTTGAAGACAGGCAAATCACAGTTGCAAGTGGCTCCTATATAGCTGACCAGGGGTTCGAACCTGACGCAGCTGAAACAGAGGGGTTAACAGCTCAGGGTAAGACGGTTGTTTTTGTGGTTGAGGAAGAAAAGCTAATAGGTGCCATAGCCCTCGCAGACATTATACGTCCTGAATCAAAACAGGCTATTGCAACCCTTAAAGAGCGGGGCATACGCTGCATGATGCTTACGGGAGATAATGATAATGTAGCCCGCTGGGTAGCAGAAAGTATAGGTCTTGATGAGTATTTCGCTGAAGTGCTTCCACAGGAAAAAGAAGGGAAGATAAAGGAAATCCAGGGTCGCGGACTGCGTGTAGCAATGACTGGTGATGGTGTGAATGATGCGCCAGCCCTGGCACGTGCAGACCTGGGTGTGGCAATCGGGGCCGGAACTGATGTGGCAGTGGAGACGGCAGATATTGTGCTGGTACGCAGCAATCCCCTTGATATGATAACTGTCCTGGACCTCTCGGCAAAAACCTATGGGAAAATGAAGCAGAACCTGTTCTGGGCCACAGGTTACAATGCCATTGCCATCCCACTTGCAGCAGGGGTGCTGGCGGGACAGGGAATCCTGCTGTCTCCGGCTGTAGGAGCGGTACTTATGTCGCTGAGTACGGTTATAGTTGCAGTCAATGCAAAATTCCTCACCCTTGAATGAGACAAAAAGCAATGTCGAAGACTATTTGTACTGCAAACAGTATCTCCCTTGTACCCTTAATTAAAGAGCAGGTGTCATTATGGAAATTAACGGAGTAGAAATCGAAGATACTTTTGCAGAAGCATTCCCGATAAAGATCGGTAGAGTACTGATTACAGCTGTGAATGAAAAATGGGCAAGGGTAGCTGCACAGGAAGCTACAGGTTTTGGTACCTCTGTCATCATGTGTCCCGCAGAAGGCGGTATCGAAAGGGTTGCCAGTCCTGATGAAACCCCTGATGGAAGACCTGGTGTTTACATCCAGCTCTGCACCTTTGGCTACAAATCCCTGGAAGAACAGCTCCTGGAAAGACTGGGCCAGTGTGTATTGACCGCTCCCACAACAGCAATGTTCAATGGTCTGCCGGATGCTGAAAAACAGTTTGACACAGGTTTCAAGCTCAAATTCTTCGCAGACGGTACCGAATCCGAAACCGAGGTCGATGGCAGGAAAGCCTACAAGATTCCAATGATGGAAGGCGACTTCATCACCGAACACTCCATGGGTGGAGTAAAAGGTGTAGCAGGCGGCAATTTTTTTATATTAGGAGACTGCCAGATGAGCGCTCTCAATGCCGCAGAAGCAGCAGTTGAAGCCATAGAAAAGGTCGAAGGTTCCATTACTCCATTCCCCGGCGGTATAGTGGCCAGTGGCTCCAAACCAGGTGCCAACAAGTACACTTTCCTCAAGGCAACAGCAAACGAAAAATTCTGCCCCTCCATCAGGGACCAGATCGAGGATACCCAGATCCCCGAAGATGTGGGAGCAGTTTACGAGATCGTTATCAACGGTATCAGTGAAGAAGCAATTTCCAGCGCAATGTCAGCCGGTATAAAGGCATCCGTAAAGGTGCCTGGTATCAAGAAGATCTCCGCAGGCAACTACGGCGGAAACCTTGGCCCCTACAAATTCAATCTCCATGACCTCGTATGAGCCGGGGTCCTCTTTTTTTCTTTTTTGGATCCGGTAATGATGTTTGAAAATGAGCCTTCTGAGTGTATCGATTCACGTGCATTGAAATCCTGGTTTGTAAGCGGACTCTTGCTAGGTATTGTCGCCTTTTCGATTCCATTAGCATACATTTTTCTGATAAGTCCTGCATGGGATTTACCTCGAGAATGGGGCTGGATAGGTATAGCACTGGTTACAGTATACACATTATGGTCAGCAATAATTGCACCACAACTCAGGATACGTTTCTGGCGCTATGAAATAAGAGAAAATGAAGTAGATATCCAGAACGGTATTTTCATCATCAAAAGGACCCTTATCCCTATGGTCAGGATTCAGCATGTTGATACTGAACACGGTCCTGTGATGAGATTCTTCGGGCTGGCAACATTAAGGATCTCCACAGCTGCTACAGACCATTATATTCCCGCTCTATCAAGGGAAAAAGCTGCAGAGCTCATGGGAGAAATAGCAGCTCTTGCAAAAGTAAGTGATGAAGATGTCTGAATATAAGCGCCAGCATCCCGTCATGATAATCCTGGAGACGTTCAAAAGCATAATATATGCAATACCACCGGTGTTCTTCTTTGCATTATCCCTAAGGGATGAATTGAGCAGTGTGGACATTCCTTTACTGGCTGCTATCGCTTTGATCGCCACCCTTACGTATTCTACAGCAAAATGGTATTTTTTCACCTATCAGTATGAAAACGGCTACCTGCACATAAGAAAGGGATTGCTGTTTAAAAAAGAGAGATCAATCAAGAGAGAAAGAGTCCAGACGGTTAATGTAATCACAAATTTTATACAAAAACTCCTGGGTGTCACGAGTTTACATGTCAAAACAGCCGGCAGTACAGAAGCAGAACTATCACTCACTGCTGTAACCCTGCAGGAAAGCCAGAACATAAAGACCTATTTAGAAAACCATGCAACAAACGAATCCGGCAAAAATAATACAGAAGAATCAGAAACCGGGAATTCAAAAGTAGATACTGTAAATACTTACAATGTCCCACTACGGAACCTGCTTCTGGCAGGAGCCACTTCAGGAAGGTTCATGTTACTTTTTTCCCTTATAGCGGCTGCATTATCCCAGCTTTATCCATATATTCCTGAAAGTTATATGGGACTCATTCTTGAGCAGGTAATTCCCCGGAACAATATCAATATCAGTCTACTCCTGATACTAATATTTGGATTATTGCTGCTTTCATGGATCATATCAACCCTGGTCTTTGCAGTCCAATACTCCAATTTTACCCTGCAACGCCAGGAAGATGACATCCGGATATCCTACGGCCTTATTGAACAGAAGGAATACAACCTGAATATGAAACGAATCCAGGCTCTGTCTGTAAAGGATAGTTTGCTGCGACAGCCCCTTAACCTGTGTTCGATCTATGCAGAAGTTGCCGGAGGCAGCTCTGAAAAACAGGATTACGTGACTACATTATATCCCCTGCTGAATTTAAGGGAACTGTCAAGATTCATGGACAACATGTTCCCTGAATATATTATTCCTGAAAATATGCATCCTCTGCCATTAAGGTCAAGGAAACGCTATATTATACGCTTACTGGTTCCGGCTATTGTTATTGTTTTATTGCTCCAGCTGGTTCCCTACGGATGGGTCTCCCTGCTAGTCCTGCCCCCTACCTTCCTATTGGGGCTTTCCCGCTACAATACAGGAGGAACTGCCATCCTGGAAAAACAATTAACGCTCAGATTCCGCAATATCCACCGCTATCATGTATTCGTATTGAGAGACCATATCCAGACTATGCAGATAAGTTCCAACCCTTTCCAGCGCATGAGTGACTTGGACACAATCGGGATTTCCGTATTATCATCAAGAGGCGGAAACCGATTTGCACTCGCTGATGTTGACAGAGAGGAAAGTGGGAAAATCTGGAACTGGTTTTCCCGCAACTAAACACGATCCACATTAGAGACCCAGCAGGGATAATCCCAACGAGAAGCAGCTGCTTATCAGCTCCAGTGGAACCATTCCTGAAAAAGTTATTCTTACATGCATATACGAAGCGATGGAAGTTACATTGAACCAACAATTTTGTCAATTGTTGTAATATCAAGGGGTAAATCAATGACATCATAGTAAACTTCATCAACTTGCATAATTTTAGAATCTACAATAACTATATTTGAGATTTTACTGGAACCACTGTAAAATTTTATTGAATAACGATACCCGAACATAGGCTCTTGATTACCTTTTTCTTCCAATGAATACCTATCAAGTTGACTGATTAATTTTTCTATTTTTACTCTATCATTTGTTGTACTCAAATCTCCACTCATTCCATTCCTGACGGAAACTTTTGTGATTATATGCTGATCGATATCTGTCAGTTCAGTGACTTTTTTTTCTTCAGTTTGATTTGATATACAACCAGAATAAATTACTGTGCTGCACAGGATTAAACATAAAATTAAACTGTTCATTATTTTGCTCATTTTAAATCCCCAAAAATAAAAAAGAAAATATTCTAATAGAATATTTTCAGGAAAATTATTCGATCCACACTTGGTTAATAAGATAGTCACCAACAAGAACATTGATATTGTTATCTCCCCACCCATTATTGACCACGATATACGGTTGCGGAACAACATATGGGACATCCTGTACAAAGTATCCATGTGCTATTATCCAATGGTCATCAAAAGTTGGATGATTATTAGTCGAAACATCGACAGGTTTATCGTCATCTATGAGAGACATTAATTTACTGTAATCGAAAGCAATTGCGTAAGCACTGTACTCATTAGCAAGATTTCTATCTTCAATATAACTGTTCAATCCATTCCTTAATTGCCATGCATACGTCCCACTATTATCAATATAACCATTGGTTATAAAATCTAGCAAATCATTCTGATTTTCATAACCGGAGGCTACAAAATCATTATCAAGGTAATCATCCAAATAAATTAAATTGATTCCAGCAGCAATTGGACCACAATAAATATTGTTGTCTTCCCAAGTCCTTAATGAATGGCTCAAAATACCACTTGCACCCGAAAGTAATTGAACATTAGAAGTTTCCATAAATATCTTCTTCAATTCAGAGAGTCTCTTAGATTTATTCACCCTTTCCTTTTTGTAAATGTAAGCAGTTTTGATTCTTTCACTTTTTAGTTCTCCTTCAACATAAGCAAGGGGTCCATTGTAGTAATAGTTTTTATTTTTGTCAACAAATGGATTTTCGCTTGTCATTGAATATTCAGGCACAGATAAATCGTTTACATTAATAATGATGTAACCTTCATTATTTACCGAAAAAGCAACAGCTTCAACATTACCTTCCAGATTCTTCAATGGAATTGAAGAAGTCAATTCTGCAGAATAGCCCATTTTTTCTAGGAATAATTTACCATATTCTTTTTCAATACTGAAATCAATATTTTCAGCCTTTACTCCCACATTTTCATTTGCTTGAGCACTCACCGTAGGCACAAATGCCATGCTCACCAGCAACATTGCAGTTAGTATTATACCCACTCCAGATTTTGCATTTATTTGCATTTATTTTATCTCCTGATTTATTCAGTTCAGGAGGCAAAGCCATGCTTATATAGCGTAAAAAACAAACCTAGCTTTGCCTCAGGGCACTGGGGTTCAGCCATCACTGCTAGGTCAAACTGAACCCCAAAATATCTTCACGATATTCTAAAAGAGAGTTTTTTTATTACTATAAATATTTTATGACCATATCATCAAACTGAAGGTGAACAAAATTAAAAATAGAGAAGATATGCAGGATTACCTGAGAGTGACTGAAATAATCGACTGGAACCACCCAGAGGTACTAAAAAGGCAAAGGAGCTTGCAGCTGATCATACTAGATTCGGTTGAAATATCCAGACACTGTTTTGAATGGGTGCGGGATGAAATACTGCACAACAATGATTACAAAATGAATCCTGTTACCTTAAAAGCCTCAGAAGTTCTGGAACACGGTACAGGTTACTGCTATGCTAAAAGCCACCTGATGGCAGCCTTTTTGAGGGCAAACTCCATTCCTTGTGGAATTTGTTATCAGCGTTTGAGCAGGGATGATAACGGGGAACCGTTCTGTCTTCACACTCTTAATGCCGTATATCTTCCTTCCGGTGGATGGTATCGCATTGATGCAAGGGGTAATAAAGAAGGAGTTGATGCCTGATTAACACCCCCTGAAGAACAACTGGCCTTTGGGATAAAATTCGAAGAGGAGGCAGATCTGCCTGAAATCTGTCCAGACCCGCTTCCTGTTATCGTTGAGGTGTTGAAAAAATACACCAGCTATGACGATGTTGCCGAAAATCTGCCAGATATACAGCTAATACAAAAAAAAGGAATGTTGATGATTTGAAATTCTTACAATCCAAACCTTATCATCAAATTGTTAAAACAGATGCTCACAAGCACAAGTTCCTATCAAGAGGCGGAAACCGATTTGCACTCGCTGATGTTGACAGAGAGGAAAGTGGGAAAATCTGGAACTGGTTTTCCCGCAACTAAAGTTACCTATAATATTGGTAATATACCGGGACCACAGTTCCTGTTCAAATGAAGGGATTCTACAGAGATTTATCTTTTAGATGAATATTAACCCAAGTGATGAATCTTCATTATGATTATTAATTTATAGAATACTGTACATAAGAAGTTGCAATGTGGGGCTCACTTGAACCTTGTAAGAACCGTTGAGTCCCACATGTACGCTCAAAGGCATCGCTAAGTTTGCTGTTTATACTACATAAGCGTAGCTTTGCCTCTGGAGTAAACAAACGAGGTAAACAAAGAATGAACAAAAATAGATTAGCTGGAATGGGCCTGTTGCTTATGACATTGCTGTTAGTAAGTATGGCTTTTGTATCTTCTGTGAGTGCACAAACTGATTCATTGAGCAAAAATAATTCGATTGATAACCAGAGCCTCAATAGAAACATCGTTTTAGATGCAGATATTGATATCTATCCTGACACGTATTCTTACAACAAGTATGATTATGGAACAATTAATGTAAACATCGATAATTATGTACTTCCTGGTGGATTTAGCAACTATTTTTTAAAAATACCAGACGGTGTCGAATATAAAGAAGTATACGATGGCAAAGAGCCAGACAACGTATATTATCTTGGAAATGGCGAATCGACTATTATTCCAGAGTGGGGAAGTGTTAATGGACCTGCTACAGTATTATATTGGATGGACCTTCATACATTTGGATACGATGAAAATATGAAGGTAAAAGTAAAATTCAATAGTATAGATGACTTTGAATTTTATGCCGGAGATTCTGCAACTGAAGCAATAACAGGAGCTACAGCAACTGATAATGATAGGTTTACTGTAAACGTATCTTAATTGAAAAATATAGAATGGTCTAGTTTAATATGACCATTCTATATCTCTTTTTATATATTTAGTTGAAACACAAGATTGTCTATCCTATTTAATCTATCTAAAGTTAAACAATTTTTTATTCAAATGTTAGTAGCACAATAACCAAATATCCTATTTTTCTCTCATTATTTAAATACCAAGTCTTATCATCAGGTTATTAAGGCCCGCTTCAATAATATCTCTGGGATCAAGTCCTGTTATAGTCACGACTACATATAGTGCAATTATACTACCGATTACACTTCCAATATTTGCAAGACCAGCTACTAATATTACCCTGAAGAAATTATTCTTCTTCATTTCACTGAAGGTTTCAAGCTTCATTATTTCCTTGAGATCATCGGTCGTGGGATGGCGCTGTTTTGCTTCCACAATACCTGCAAACCAGCCTGCAGCCATCATGGGATTCAAGGAAGTCAGCCAAGCCACACCAAAGGATGTTGCAATCGAATAGGGGTGGCCACCTGCAATAATCGTTCCTAGAGCACTGAGTGTACCATTTATTGCAAACCACCACCCAAAAGCAATCAATAAAAGTTCGATAGAAGTACCTGAAATGATAAGCAAAAGGAAGATAGCAAGTGCCAGAGCCACGATACCGATACCGAATACCTTCATCAAACTAAAGCGTTTCTTGGGCAGGGTTACCAGCGAGGATAACGGGGGTATGGTCCTGGGGTCGGAGAGATATTTCTCGATACCACTCCTGTGACCCGCACCCACAACAGCCACTATATTCTTACCGCCACCTGCAGCCGTTCTTGCCAGACTGCCTGCAATGTAGGCATCCCTTTCATCAATAAGTACTTCTGCAGCACTGGGGGAGGTATGACGTAATTCCTCGATCAGGACTGTAACTGTATCCTGTTCGGTGATATTATCGATATCGATCTCATCACCGCCTCCAATTCCCAGAGCTGCAGCTATCAGGGTTCCTATCATTTTTGTTTTTTCGATCAAACCCATTTTTCCCCAGAAACGCTGGAGAGTTACCTGGATATCACGGTCTACAAGGGCAACATCCGCCCCAATTTCTTCTGCTGCTTCAATAGCAGCTAACATTTCAGCACCGGGCTGTACTCCCATTTCCTTGCCTATCCTTTTCTGGACATGGGCCAGCAGCATGTGGATCAGGAAAAAATAGACCTTGCCCTCTGCAAGCAGTTCCTTAACAGATATATCCGAGGTTTGGGTTTTACCCTTAAGGGCATCATAGCGGCCCTTACACAGTTCAACAGCAACGACATCAGGTTGTTGGTTGTGAATTGTCTCCTTTACTTCACGGATACTTTTTTCCGAAACATGGGCCGTTCCCACCAAGCTTATCCTGGAAGGAGCAGGAGCCACATTTTCAGAAGTGGAATCTGTTGAAAAGTCGTGTTCCTGAACTTCAGAAGAGCTGGTGGTGCTTTCATAGTTATAGCTCATGGTGTCTTGTCGGGAATCAGTAATATACGGGTCATTAGCCATTAAAATCCCTGTTTTACTCACTTAAAAGTGTCATTGTATGCATAAGGTCTGTTCTTGAAAGGATGCCAATAATCTCTCCATCTTCCATTACCACAAGGCGGCCCACGTTATTATTGTTCAGGACCTTGAAGGCTTCAGATGCATTCTCGGCAGGTGAGATAGTAACCACATCCCTTGTCATCACATCGGAAACGAGGGTACTTATCCTATCCACTTGCGCTACCTTATGTACATCCGTAAACGTAACAATACCTTTTAAAACATTGTGCTGGATCACCGGATAACCCATATGTTTGTGTTCAAACATGAATTGTACGAGTTCTTCTAAGTTCATCTCAGGGGATACTGAAATAACATCACTGCTCATCACATCCTTTACCATGACATTCTCAAGGGTACGGGTAACAGCAGTGGAACGTTCCTCTCCTGAAGCTCCCATATAAATAAATACCGCAATCAACAAAAGCCAGGGATTCCAGGGATTGGAAAGAATACCCAAAAGTGCCAGCATAAAAGCAAAAAATTTCCCGACATTCGCTGCGTTACGGGTTGCCTGTATATAATTCATATGACGGGCAAAAAATGCACGTAAAATCCTACCCCCATCCATGGGGAAAGCAGGAACCAAGTTGAATGCCCCCACTACAATATTGATGGAAGCAAGGATATAGACAAGACGATAAGGTATGGTAGTAGAATAACCTGCAACCATCATATCTACAATCAAATTCAATCCAAACAGGATACCACCAATCAAAAAACTTACAAACGGTCCTGCAAAAGCCATTTTTGCTTCCTGGTCGGGTTCACGGGGCATCTCTTCCATGGAAGATACACCACCTATCAAAAAAAGGGTGATGTTATCTATCTTAACCCCATACTTTTTTGCAATATAGGAATGGCCCAGCTCATGCAGGAGTACACAGGTAAAAAGGAGGATTGTTGTCAAGAGAGACAGGCCGTAACCTAATAGGGCAGGCTGGACATCTGCAAATCCAAAGGGTTCGGGTACACTTGAAAAAACAAATGCAAAGAGAAACAGTACAATAAGAAAAGTGATCTGGATCAATATAGGGATACCCATTACACTACCGATTTTGAAAGAAGTTTTCATAACTGAACCTTTTTAAGTTCCTATTATTTAGTTATTTAGTTTTAGTGATGTAAATGAGTACCTGACGAATAATACTTTCACACCGCTTGGTTTCAAGATATATACCCCTGGAGACCTATTGGGAAATAGTCACGGATTCGATGGGCACACGCCTTTACAAGTTTCAAGGCTAGGTGCCATCGATCATCCCCTCAACCGTGATACCAAGCACCCTTTTTATTTTTTTATTTTCAAGATTGGTTTACAACTGCATCCAGATCCGCAAGAAACATATCTATAATCTCATTATCCAGATGGGGCATGATAACCAATCTTAGTGCCTGCGGATTTCTCGTAAGAGAAACACGCCATCCAAAATCCTCGTAAAGTCTGTTTTGGATTTCAACTGGTGACTCTACATCCAGAGCCACGATATTCATCACCGGTTCTATCACCGGCTGGATTCCTATATTCCTAGCTCCTGCAACAAGCCTGTCAGTCATATCCATACATCGTTTTACGATGGCACCATAACCTTTCCTTCCAAGATGGCGCATAACTGCGTAAGTGGATACTACAGCTGCTCCACTACGGGTACCTGTGAGGGAATACTGACTGCTTACAGTAAGATAAGGGGTCTTTACCGCCAGATTGTCAAGATCAAGACTGTGGCGCAGAAGCAATCCTCCTGAAGGAATGGTACTTAAACCCATTTTGTGGGGATCTATTGTTACAGAAGATACACCTGCGATTTCAAAATCAAATTTATATTTAGGTTTGAGGAAAGGCAGCACAAAGCCCCCGAAAGCCGCATCTACGTGGAAAGGTAAACCCTTTTCGATAGCTATGCCAGAAAGGGTTTCAAGAGGATCTACCTGCCCGAACTCGGTAGTACCAGCTATACCCACCAATCCTACGGTATTGCTATCTATCAGGGAATTAACTGCATCCGGATCCACCTGTAAATTGTCAGAAAGAGTCGCTCTGCGTATATCTATACCTGAAAGATCACCAACCTTATCAAAGGAAAAATGAGCTGAATCAGGAACAACAATGTTAGGATTTACAATTGATTTATTACGATTACGCATAGCTCTTACAGCCTGGATATTTGATTCAGTACCTCCTGTACTGATATAACCACAGGCATCCGGAAGATGTAACATATCACCCAGCATCTTTACGACCTGTTCTTCCAGTTCAAAGGTTCCCTGAAAAAGACCTGGATCTCCCATATTAGCTTCGATGAAAGTACAATGAGCATGCTATGCTATTTCATGAGGATAAGTGCACATGGAACTCAGAACTTTCCTGTAATCACTATCCCTGTTTTTTTTTTGAGATAGTTCCTTTAGGACTGAATCTCTTGTGATGCCATTGTTATACATGGGAATCCTTTTCCTAGAAGAGCTTTTTAATTATAATCGTTTTGAGTTAGATTTGATTTTGAGATTTTTAAAATTTCAGGAATTGCTAGAGGGGCACCCCATAGTTTCTATTGGAAACATAGTTCAATTTGAAAAAAGGGATTTTTGTAAAACAAAGTTTTATATACTAAAACCTCTCTACTTACACTGCTATATTTTTTCAACATATTAAAAATATGTATTTCATATTTTTTCCTTATCTCCAGTTGAAACCATAGGGTCTCTCCCCTTTATAAACTTTCCAAGCGAAACAAAGGGGGTCTACCTTTTTTGTCGTTTAAACATTTCTAATATCAATCCAGAATATTTAATTTATTTTATAGGTGCAGTTGAAACAAAGGGGTCTTTACCATAACTGTTAAGAATAGATACCTATATTTCCATTAGAGTACTAACAGAGGAAAAATTACGTCCTTTTGCATATACCAAATATTGCTAAGAGGAGGTACCCGCTTTGGTTTCAATCTACTAAAAAAAACGATTATACGGTATTGGCATATTACAAATCGAAGGTGTTTGGATGGATAATGGTTCACTTGATGGGTTATTTGAAGAGTTATTGGAGACAGAATCCCTTTTTAAGAATAAGGAAGTGTTGAGACCTGCGTATACACCGGAAAATCTTCCTCATCGTAGTAACCAGATAAATAATATTGCTACGGTACTGGTATCAGCTTTGAAAGGTCATACACCTTCTAACATTCTCATTTATGGAAAAACAGGTACAGGTAAAACTGCTGTTGCTAGATATGTGGGTATTGAACTTGAAAGGAAAAGTGATCATCTCAATGTACAATGTAATGTGCTGTACATAAATTGCGAAGTAATAGATACACAGTACAGGTTACTGGCTAATCTTGCAAAACAGTTTGGTGAAGATGTCCCTATGACAGGATGGCCTACAGATCAGGTTTTTTTCCGATTTAAAGAGGCAGTGGATTCCAGGAAACAGGTAATCATAATAATTCTTGATGAAATTGATAAACTGATCAAGAAAGGGGATGATGTCCTCTACAATCTTTCCCGGATGAATACAGACCTTGAAAATGCCCGCGTAAGCATGATAGGTATTTCCAATGACCTGAAATTCACTGAATTTCTGGACCCACGTGTGAAAAGTTCTCTGGGAGAGGAGGAAATCATCTTTCCACCCTATGACGCCGAACAGATAAGTGATATTCTCAGGCAGCGTGCTGCTATTGCTTATAAGGAAAACAGTATGGATGATATGGTAATTCCTCTATGTTCTGCTTTTGCGGCACAGGAACACGGGGACGCACGGCGTGCTCTTGATCTTATGAGGGTTGCCGGAGAAATAGCCGAGCGTGAGAAGAAGAACATAATCGAGGAAGAACACGTCAGGCAGGCTCAGGAAAAGATCGAAGTGGATCGTATAGTGGAAGTTATACGTACTCTTCCTACCCAATCCAAACTCGCTCTCTATAGTGTAATGCTGCTACGTAATAATGGCCACCGTAATGTGACAACGGGTGAAGTGTATAACGTTTACAGGCAGTTATGCCGCAATGTTGATACCGATATCCTGACTCAGAGAAGGGTTACCGATCTCATATCAGAACTTGATATGCTGGGCATCCTCAATGCTATAGTTGTGAGCAAGGGCAGGTATGGGCGTACCAAGGAAATAGTCTTGAGTGTGCCTGTGGAAAGTACCAAGAAAGTATTGCTTGAGGATTACCGTCTCAATATGCTGGCCGATTTTAAACCAATACTGACAGCCCAGATGCATCTTTAAGGCCTGCTTCATAACCGAAAGTACTTAATACTGCTTCAACTTCATCCTTATTTGATGTCAAGTACTATCACAAACTACGATTTCCGTGTAACAGGTGTAGTAGTGGTAGTGCCGTCAGCTTGAGTGAGATAAAGAAATTATTCTGGCTCAAGTGCGCTGTTTTTTGGATTATATTATTGATGAATACATTTTGTGTCTTGTGCCGGTTTAATTTCTTTCTAAGGAGTGTTGAAAATGAAAGAAATGAACGGGGCAGAAGTTTTAGTAAAAAGTCTGGAAGACCTTGGAATCAAACATGTCTTTGGTTATACGGGTGCAGCTATCCTTCCGGTATTCCATGCCCTCCAGAAAAGTAGTATTGAGATTGTTATCAATTCAAACGAACAATCCGCAGCTTTCAGTGCAGCCGGTTATTCAAGGTCAGGAAAGGGTATTGGTGTAGCCATGGTTACTTCAGGGCCTGCTATAACAAATACCCTCACCAGTGTTGCGGATGCCTGTGGTGACAGCATCCCCTTGCTTATATTTGCCGGCCAGGTCCCGGAGCATAAGATAGGCACGGATTCTTTCCAGCATATTAATGTGAAAAATATTTTTGGAGATGCTGCTAAAAAAGTAATTCAACTGTCAAATAATGAAGATGTTGAATCAATGGTTAAGGATGCCTATTACTTTGCAAAATCCGGCAAACCTGGTCCTGTAGTCATAGACTTTCCCCTGGACAAGCAGCAGAAAATGCATGGGTACCGATCAATGGATGTCACTCTATTTGAACAAAGCTATCGTGATGACAGGCATTTGAATGAAGCACAATGCAAAGCTTTTTTCCAATTGCTGGCAAATTCTAAAAAACCCTTACTTTATTTAGGTGGGGGCCTGAATTCCAGAAAAGCAAGTCAGGCGATAAGAGAGTTCAATGAGTATTTCAAAATACCTTCGGTTAATACCTTGATGGCAAAAGGGATTATGGATGAAAGAAATGCCCTGAATCTGGGAATGCTGGGGATGTTCGGTACACCCTATGCAAATATGATTATCCAGGAAAATGATTTCTTCTTTGCTATCGGGGTCAGATGGGATGATCGGATTGCAGAAAAAGTAGGTTTCGGTATAGAAGCTGATATAGCCTATATAGATATAAACCCGGAAAAGATGCATCAGATAAAGATTGAACGTTTTCCTAAATTTACACTTATAGGGGATGGTGCTACAGCTCTTATGGACCTGCTGGATTATGCAAAAAAACACAATATAAAATTAGAGATTGCTCAGTGGAGACAACGTGCCAGAGAACTTAAAAAATCTTGGCCACTGGATTATAACAGGACATCTGACCGGATACAATCTGCAGAAGTATTGGATATACTATCTGCTTGTATCGATGAAAATGTTAAAATAACAACTGGTGTAGGCAACCATCAGATGCTTGCTGCCCAATATCTGTCCATGCAGGTACCAAACTCTTTCATGACTTCGGGCTCATTTGGCACAATGGGATTTGCTATACCTACTGCTATTGGGGTACACTATGCAAATCCCGATCATAAGATTATTGCAATAGATGGTGACGGCAGTCTCAGAATGAATCTGGGGGAATTGCACACCATTGTAAATTTAAGTTTACCTATCAAGATATTATTACTAAACAACAGAAGTGACGCTATGGTATTGAATCTGCAGGATGTTGCATATGCAGGCATACGGACAGGAACTGAAAGACAGAAGGATGTTAATTTTGCAGCAATCGCACGATCTTTTGGTTTCAATTATACGGCACGGATAACCGAAAGGGAAAAACTGGAAGGAGGAATAAAGGCCTTTTTAGATGCACAGGGTCCCTGCTTTTTGGAAATTCTTACGGACAGGGAAGAAGTACTCTATCCAAAGGTTCCTGCAGGAAGTGCTTATAAGGACATGATCTTGGGGCCATATATAAAACAGGTATAACCTGTCTTTCTTTTTTGAGACTCAGGACAACTCAGGACAATAGTAACCTGATATGTCCAATATATGGAATCTTGTACCGGGCAACACCTATAATCCATTCTTCTTTTACGGGAGAAAGATAACTGATCTGACCCTGCTGGTCATAGTAGCTATTTGTTTTCGTATTATCCCCTTTGGTTATGTAACCTTCATGTGGAGCTTCGGGTCCCCCTTCCCACATTGGTTCGCCTTCTTCAACAAAATACATTGCTCTGTGGATTACCGGGGTCACCCCCTTCTGGCCGTAGGGTCGGTATAAGATGACATCTCCCTTTTTTCCAAATGAAATATAGTCCGCAGGTGCATCCCGGAGTGTTTCTATCTGTGTCCTGTCCATATCTTCGATAAAGATTATGTCTCCCCTGTACATGTGGGGTTCCATACTTCCCGACTCCACTGCAACCATTGGAGTCCATAACCCGAAAAATAGCTGGGAGAGGACGCCGATAAGTGCAAGAATAACCAGTACTGATAAAGCGTCACGGATGATTCCCACCCAAAAATTATCGCGGTTTTTAAAAGTATCAATTATTTCCCTGATATCCATGAATATTTCTCCAAATTGACAAACCAAATTTGTCTGTATCAAGTTAAACTTATTGGTTTATTTCTAGTAGAATAATGTTTACCAAAGTATTGTTATACAGGAAAATTCTTGTAACTACATTATCAATACAGAGGTCTGTAATGCAAGAAATGTCTCTTCTCTCCGATTTGCTTGAAGCAGGCTACCAGGTAAGCCCTCAGGCAGCCGAGCTTATAACTTCTCACAACAATCCTCGTGCTCTTATAAATCACATACTGGGAAGTGTGGATGATTCTGTATTTGTAATAGATGTTGAGGACATTGATTTCACGGGATTTGAAGAAGTAAGGGAAGCAGAGATTCCATGCAAAGAATCTGTTGCAAATACAAATTCTGCAAATCCTATTTCGGTGCTTTGCGATATAACCGATTGTTCCACCTGTGTGGGGGAATACATGGAATTTGTACAGTATTTCCGCAACCGTTACAGCCGGCTGAGTGAGATGATCCGCGGCAGGGTCAATGCCAGACCCATGGAAAGCCTGAAAGGAAACAGACGTGTGCCCGGGGATGAGATTTCCATAATCGGTATGGTATCGGAGATTAAAAATACATCCAATGGTCATCGGCTGGTACGTTTTGAAGACCCTACGGGTTCCTTCCAGGTCCTTTTCAGTATGAATGATAAGGATATTTATGAGCAATCGAACAAACTTGTCCTGGATGATGTGGTGGGAGTAAGTGGCAATCTCACCAATGACGGCAAACTCCTGATAGCCAAAAAACTTGTTTTTCCGGATCTGCCCAATATGGGTTTATCTAAAAACGGTAGCCAGGGAAAAGCTCTTTTCATTTCAGATGTGCATATAGGCAGTAATACCTTCCTGCAGGAGCAATGGGAAGATTTCATGACTTTTGTCAAGAGGCAATCGGAAAACCCGGAGCTTAACAAAATAGCACAGCAATTACGCTATATTGTGGTTGCCGGTGATATTGTAGATGGGGTGGGTATTTATCCAGGACAGGAAGAAGAACTTACCATACCGGATATTTATGATCAGTATGAGGAAGTTGCCCACTATTTTAACCAGATACCTTCTGATATCACAGTAGTTATTGGTCCTGGTAACCATGATGCTGTGCGCCAGGCCGAACCCCAGCCCACATTCCCGGAGCGTATCAGGAAAATGTTTGATCCGAGGATAAAATTCGTGGGCAATCCTGCTCTGGTGGATCTGGATGGTGTACTTGTGCTGATGTACCATGGCCGCTCAATAGATGATTTTGTGGCGAGTATACAGGGACTCTCCTACAGTGAACCGGAAAAAGCAATGCTGGAAATGGTAAAGCGTCGCCATCTATCCCCTACCTATGGCAGCAGGGTTTCTATAGCCCCGGAGAAGACTGACCATTTTGTGATTGATCACATACCCGATATACTGCATTGTGGACATGTCCATACCGTAGGGGTGAAGCAGTACAGGGGGACCCTGCTAATCAATTCAGGAACCTGGCAGGACCAGACCGAATTCCAGAAGCGGGTGAATGTGGTACCCGAACCTGCAAGGGTGCCGGTGGTTGATCTTGCCACTTTCCAGCCGACCATGCTGCAGTTTTGAACGTGCATTTTATATAATGCCAGTTAAGAGTTAGTCCGGATGGCTTCAGATTTATTACCTGATATTGATACATTAATAAAAAAACAGGGATACAGACTTGCAGGATCCCATTCAGCTGTCAAAACATGTCTGTGGATGAGAAGGGCTGTGCGTGAGGAAGGAGAATGTTATAAAGCCCGTTTTTATGGGATAGCTTCCCACAGATGTTTGCAGATGACTCCTACCCTGTGCTGTAACCAGCGTTGCCTGCACTGCTGGAGGCCGGTTGAGCTTGATGTCCCAACTCCCTCAAAATGGGATTCTCCAGTGGAAATAATGGGGTCTTCAATAGAAGGTCAGCGCAACCTCATTTCGGGTTTTGGAGGTTTTGCCTCAAGAGAATTGTGGAAACAGGCCAATGAACCCGCACATGTGGCTATCTCCCTATCCGGTGAACCCACCCTTTATCCTTATCTTGATGAACTGATCGAAGAATTTCGCAGCAGAGGTGTGAGTACCTTTGTGGTAACCAACGGCACTGTTGTTGAAATGGTCAAACGTATTAAACCTTCCCAACTCTACATGAGCCTGGATGCTCCTGACAGGCAGACCTATCTGGAGGTTTGTTCTCCAAAGGACCCCTGCTTGTGGGATAACATAAATGAATCCCTCAGTGTCCTTAAGGATAAAGAATGCAGGACTGCTATTCGTATTACCTTAATCAAGGGTGTGAATATGTTTGATGTGAAAGGTTATGCGGACCTTATCAGAAAGGCACAGCCTGATATTATTGAAGTCAAAGCCTATATGCACCTGGGTTTTTCCAGAAACCGGCTTGAAAGGGATGCCATGCCAGATCATGAAGAAGTCTTTGATTTTGCAAATCAGCTCGGCTATGAATTGGGTTATGAAGTTACCGATCAGGTTGAAATAAGTCGTGTTGTCATGCTTTGTCGTGATGGAAAATTTATCGCTTCTAAATTACCCGTTTGACGCACTGTCATAACTTATATTTATAATAATGGCTTATATGGTAAGCCTAGAGCATAGCGAATATCCCGACATTTTGATTAATTTTTGATTATGGAGTATCCTTACAATGGCCGAACAATCTGCTCATGAAAAATATGAATTCAAGAAAAAACTTGAATCCCTCCGAAATAAAAAGGGAAGGGGTACTGAACTCATATCCCTTTACATACCGCCTGACAAACAGCTGTCCGATGTGACCTCACAGCTTAAGACTGAACACAGTCAGGCTTCCAATATAAAATCCAAGGTCACAAGGACCAATGTACAGTCTGCGATTGATTCGCTGCTTTCCCGACTTAAATATCTCAAGATCCCGGAAAACGGTATCGTCTATTTTACCGGAGCTGTGGATGTAGGTGCGGACAAAACGAATATGGAAACCACGATCATAAAACCTCCACAACCTCTTACCATCTACAAGTATCACTGTGATTCTTCCTTTTTCCTCGAACCGCTGGAAGGTATGCTCAAGGAGGCCAAGACCTACGGTTTGCTTGTGCTTGACAGAAGGGAAGCCACAATTGGTTTACTTACAGGTAAACATACCGAATCCTACCGAAATCTTACCTCAACGGTGCCGGGTAAACAGAGAAAAGGTGGTCAGAGTGCTCAGCGTTTCCAGCAGTTGAGGCTCATAGCTATACATGATTTCTACAAGCGTATAGGAGATGCAGCCAGTGAGATCTTCATGACGGTTGATATGAAAGATTTTGAGGGAATATTGCTGGGTGGGCCGTCCCCAACCAAGGAAGAATTCCAATCAGGAGAATTCCTGCATCATGAGCTGCAAAAGAAAATACTGGGCCTCTTTGATGTGGCCTACACCGATGAATCAGGATTGCAGGAACTTGTCAATGCCGCAAGTGAGCGACTGCAGGACCTGGACCTGATGGTGGAAAAGAACCTGATGCAAAAGTTTTTCAGGGAACTGGTATCTGATTCCGGAAAGGCTGCCTATGGTGAGGAAGTAGTGCGTCAGAACCTGATGATAGGGGCCGTGGAAAAACTGTTGATATCCGAGGATCTGAGGTCTGAAAGAATTAAGGTCAGGTGCACTACCGGGGATTATGAAGACAATATAACCCGGGAAAACCAACCGGATCAGGAAAGTGTAAATGATTTTGGCAACTGTCCCAAATGTGGCTCTTCCCTGGAAGTTGTCGAAAGGATAGATATTGTGGATGAACTCTCGGAACTGAGCGATCAGATGGGAAGTGAGGTGGCTTTCATATCAACTGATTTTGAAGAAGGTGGCCAGCTTCTCAATGCTTTTGGCGGTATTGTTGCGATATTGCGGTATAATACAGGTATGTAAGGTGATCATTTGTATCTTGAATTTGTTAACCAGGTAGTATCGGTACTGGAAAATGCCGTACAAAGAGCGGGTTTTGAACCGGTGGAGATAGCCCCCGAACCTTCCCAGCACGCAGATCTCTCTTCGAGGGTTGCTTTCAAGCTGGCCGCGGTTGTCAGGAAAAGTCCGGTGGAAGTAGCAAACCAGATCGTGGAAAATGTCCAGCTTCGAAAAAATTGTCTGATCGAAAGTATTGGGACTACCGGCCCCTACATCAATATCAAGGCCAGTAGAACCTATATTGACCGTACCTTTGAGACAGTCAGGAGCAAAAAGGAAGATTTTGGCGGGAATTTTTATTCAGGAAAAATATTGCTGGAACACACCTCTGCCAATCCCAATGGTCCCCTGCATGTGGGCCACATACGCAATTCCATAATAGGTGACACTCTGACCAGGATTCTGAGAAAAACCGGCTATGATGTGGATGCCCAGTATTACGTTAATGATATGGGCAGGCAGATTGCTATAGTCTCTTGGGCCCTGGAACATTTCGAAATGGATCCCGATCTCAAATCGGATCATGCTATTGCCAATGTATATATCAAGGCCAATGCCCGGCTTGAAGATAATCCCCAGCTGGTTGAACACATCGATAATTTGATGCAGCTGGTGGAATCCGGGGATGAGGAGGTCATAAAACGCTTTGATGATGCCGTGGACCTTGCTGTAAAAGGTATCCGCAGTACCTTACTTCGTATGAATGTCCATCATGATTCTTTTGTTAATGAATCCGGTTTTGTCCGCTCGGGGGAAGTGTCGGATATTGTGGATAAAATCCGAAAAACCGGTCGCACTTATGTGGATGATGGAGCCCTTGTGGTGGATCTTTCCGATTACGGATTTGAAAAAACCCTTGTTGTGCAGCGCAGTGATGGTACTTCCCTTTATACTACGAGAGATCTTGCCTATCATGAATGGAAAGCCAGGCAGGCAGATCGGATAATTGATATTCTGGGAGCGGATCACAAACTTATCTCAGGCCAGCTCAAAGCCACCCTCAACGCTGTCGGCTTAAAGGAGCCTGAAATTGTAATTTTTGAATTTGTATCCCTGCCCGAGGGTTCCATGAGTACCCGGAGGGGTCAGTTCATCACCGCTGATGAATTGCTGGACAAGGTTCAAGCAAGAGCCTTCGAGGAAGTTGAAAAACGCCGCCCGGAAATGTCACCTGAATTTATGAAAGAGGTGGCCGGTATGGTTGGTATCGGTGCTGTCAGGTATGATATAATCAAGGTTTCTCCGGAAAAATCCACGGTGTTTGACTGGAAAGCGGCCCTGGATTTTGAAAAACAGGGAGGCCCCTTTATACAATATTCCCATGCCCGTGCAAGCAGTATCCTCAAAAAGGCCGGCGAGGAAGGAATCTGGGATCCCGCCTCAAAGCCCAACGCTTCAGTACTGACCGATGAATCCGAGATCACCCTGATAAAACAAATTGCTTTGTTTGATAAAGTATTAAAACAGGCTGCAGACGATCTCAAACCTCACATAATCGCTATTTATGGCAGGGATCTGGCCGATGCTTTCAACCAGTTCTACCGGTTCTCCCCTGTGCTGGGTGCCGAAACTGAAGAACTCAGGAATGCCAGATTGGGTCTTGTGGACTGTGCCCGGATAGCGCTGGCCAATGTACTGGATACCCTGGGAATGGGCGCTCCAGAATCAATGTGACACCCATGTTTGTCCTCGAACAGCTGGTACTTGCCTATATTGGCCTTGCCAGTCTTTTTTCATTTGGGATAATGGGAATTGATAAGAGAAAAGCTGTAAAGGGAGCCTACCGCATATCGGAGAACTTCCTTTTCACCTGCGCCTTTGCAGGGGGCAGCGCGGGTATCCTGGCAGGCATGTACATCTTCAGGCATAAGGTTCGCCGCTGGAAGTTCAAACTGGGGATTCCTGTAATCCTTATTCTGGAACTTTATCTTTACCTGAAATTCTTTTAAAATTAAAATCTAGAGGGTCCTTTTGTCAGCTTTCTTAATCTGACATCTCCGCAATATTTTTTGGATAGTAGCATCCAGATCCGGAGAATCACATTATTATGTGTTAGCTCAATGGGTAACACATGTATACATAATACCAGAGTATATATAGGAGTTAGATTATTTTACAATGTGAGGTTCAACTCAACCCACCAGAGAATAGTTGAACCCCTGTATCGCCCGAAGGCATGGTAATATTGGTTTTGAGGGTACTTAAAACTTGCTTGCTTCTGCCTCTTGGGCAAACTAAGAGGTGAATAAAATGCAAAAGAACAACAAACTTGGATTTGGACTGCTGGTCGCAATGTTGCTGGTGAGCATGGCATTTGTGCCGGCTGTGAGTGCTCAAAGTACTGATGAAGCACTAGATGATAAGATAGTACATTCACATCAAGACAAAAAATTTGTGTGTATGGTGCAAAATTTCTCAAACCCAATTTCAATAAAAGAATTAAATGGGACAAGAGAAACAGTAATCAATAATTACAGAAAAGAGAAGGGAACTGCAAACAATTCAATAATATACTCAGTACCCCAAGTTCCGGAAGGAGGGCGCATTGTAGCATACTGTTTTAGAATTAATGATGATGGAACAACAAGTCAATATGTAGGAATTGCTGGTGATGAGAAGTCCGTGTCTAAGATTCGGGAAAGGGCAAAAACGTGGTACAATACTGAAGTCTTGGAATTTGAAAAAGCAGAAACAAATATTGATTCAGAACTCATTTCCAATAACTTAAGCCCAACTTCATCCGAAAGTGGAGCGCAATGGAGTGATCCATGCAGATTCTATGATGATTATTATTTATCTCCCTATGGAGGAGTAACAAATAATTATGAATTATATTGTCTTTACAATGACGGTAGCAGTACAGTAGATTGGTTTGCTATTGTTCAAGAATTTGGACTTGAACCGGGCTATCGTGCATTTGCTCCATCTTCATGGAAAAACGATGTAGGTTATGCTAAACAAGAATGGTGCGATGGTAATTTAGGAAATCCACAATTGTACAGTTATAGGCCAAACGGACCATACACAGGACAAACATCACAAAGTGTAACTATAACCGGAGGATCTGGGGGAGTTTCGGCAGGACTTACTTGGACATATACTCAACCAGATGTATCGACAGAATGCTATAGCAGTACAAATACAGACATTGCTGAATGGAAGATTACGTGTAATAGTGATACTGCTAAGACTTCTACTGTAGGTATGAACCCGGGGAGTACATGTAGTGCAAATCAACATAGTAGTGGAAACTACAAAATACTGGATGTCAAAGGTGTAGGCATATTTAGAGAAAGTTTTCTAAGTTCTAAAATTTTGTCCACTACGTCTTCACCATACATCAGCTATAATTAAGAAAATATTGCTGCCAAAAGGCAGTAATATTTCAATTTTTAGAAATTTGGTGGCACATGGAAAAATTGAATAGGATACTATTATTAATGCTCACAATAGCTTTCCTGTTGTTCTTTTATTATGTGATTCCTGTTGAGGTGGAAGGCGTGGTTGAAACCAAAGCGATTAACGGAAGGATGAGTGGAAATACCGGAGCTACTATTTTGTTGAACAGACAAGTTCCGGGCGAACCCTGGATACTTGTAGAGGATAAAGACTTTGAGCAGTTTTTCTCTCCAGAGGACAGGAATGTCTTCATCAACGATTCATTGCACGAACAGATGGATATGAAATATGTCAGCATTGACTATATTGTTTCCATACAAGTGAGTTCTGATGATCCTGTCAATGATGTAAGAAAAGGGCAAACTTATGCTTACTATGCCAGCAGAGAAGATTTCAATATGGCAGAAATAGGAGATACTGTAAGATACAGGGTTTCAAGGTTTGAAGACTATAGAATTGAAGAAATACTGGAATCGTCCAATCGAAGAGGGATAGTTCGATGATATGGACACAAAATGCTTATAATGCGGATCCTATGGAAGAAGATGTAGATATCAAAAAATATTGGATTTATTTAAATGAAACTTTCAGAGTAGATTTGAACTCCGTATCCCCAAAGGTATGGTAATATTGGCTTTGAGAATACTTAAAGCTTGTCTGATTGTGCCTCTGGAGTAAATTGAGTGGGGATAAAGAAAGAATGAAAACATATGCAGTTAATTTTTTACATATTATTAATATATTTTAAGAAAGATTTGCATATTGGGTTTGAATAAAGATCAAAAGGACTGGTTGATATGGAAAAGACATATAAAATTGTTATAGGCTTTATATTATTACTTCTTGTAGTTTATACTTTCTTTTTGATATTAAATTATAGATAATGCGTATGGTGACAATAATTTATTATATCTTTGAAATGCGCATTCTCTAATTAGCACTGCTAAAAACAAAACCGTCTTTTTATATATCAAAAAATTTTCTATGACACAGATTGTAAATCTTGAAATTATAATTTATTCAAAATTATTCAGATATTTATCTCTTGCCTGTTCCATCGCCCTGATGTTAACAACCGGGGTCTCAGGTGCAAGACCGCAACCCGGAGCCAGTATATCCACCCCCTCCTCCAGGCATTTGAATGCTTCCTCCTCAACTTCTTCTGGTGTACTGTAAAGCAGGGTATTTGTCGTTGATATGTTCCCTATAAGAATGGTTCTTGAGCCGATCTGGGATTTTGCTTCAGCTACACTGACACTTTCCTCAATACTGATTCCTTCAAAACCACAGTTTGCCAGTGAGGAGAGGATGGATGTCGTATTACCGCACATATGCATAACAACCGGTCCTTCAATGGAATGGGTAAGATGCTGATATGACGGTTTGATAAGGGTCTCGAATAACAGACATTCGAGCGTTTCCGGCCCGGCAACCGTATCATCCAGGCAGATCACATCGGCTCCGGCTTCAAAAAGTAATTCTGCATACCCTTCACAAATGCAGGTTGCTTTCCTGATATACATCCTGAAGATATCAGGTTTGAAAAGAGCCCACTTCAGGTAATTCTGTCCTCCTATAAGATGGTAGACCAAAGTAGCCGGGCCTTCCATTCCTGCAATCAGCGGTACATCCGGTGCAAGGTTTTTCAACCTGCGGGTGGTTTCCAGCACCACCGTCACCCTTGCCCTGTCATAAAGATCGGCAGGAATATCGGGAGTTTCCATTTTTTCGGCAAAGGGATGGGATAGCACTTCGGGAGGCTTATTTATGGTTCCCAGGTCAACTTCACATCCGGCCGCTTCGGCAAGGACTGTCAGGCAAAAAGGGTAGCGTATTGCTTCCAGTCCCCCGATAGTATGTGCCGCCATAGAGAGTTCCGCCATCTGAAATGCGCTGGAATGAGCCTGTGGCCAGAACGCTCCGGTAGTTTCCATCAGACCGTTTGTGGCTGTCTGGGTCACCGATAGTACAGGTATTTGTCCTTCTTTTTTTCCGGCTAGAACATTGAGTAAATTTTCTCTAAGTCCAGATTGCATTTTGCTTCCCATTCTCCTACAGTCAACTACCCCTCCCTTACCGGCAAGGTGCTTGAATGTCAATTAAGCATTCGTCTGGGTGGCTGACAAGCACCCCTGAGATTCCAGGATATACCTGTAATCCCGTGTTTTGTGTTCAATATTCATTGCACCGATTAGGTCTGCATTATTCTCATAACCACATTTTTCACATCTGAAAGATAACCTGTTACGATTATTTTTTGAGATGTGGTTACACCGAATACATGTTTGAGAGGTATACGATGGGTCAACATAATGTGTAATTATACCTGCTTCTCTTGCTTTGTATTCAATGAATGTTTGTAATTGGCGGAAAGCCCAACTACTGTGATTATGCCTTCTCTTTTTAGAAACTTTGGGAAGCGTGGAATCACGTATTCCTGATAAATCTTCCAGACCTATTACAGATACACCTTTTTCAACTGCGAATTTCACAATTTCTTTTGAGATTGTGTGGTTTACATCTCGCATAAGACGTTTCTCTTTACCTGCAATATGTTTTAACATACGTTTTGCAGATAAAGTTCCCTTCGATTG
>NZ_OBDR01000022.1 GCF_900215215.1 Methanohalophilus euhalobius
GCCACCCAGCGCCAGGGCCGTGAACTGGGCAATATTCATGTGAACCATATCGTACTCCTCGCCAAACTCCTTTTCTATAACAGGCTGATAACGATCATACTGCACCTGGCAGTTGGGGCACATATGGAGTACAAGTTGCACACCTGCCCTTTTCAGGCTTTCCAGCTTGGCATGGGTGGCTTTCAGGGACATTTCACGGTTTACATAGCGCTGGGAAAATCCCGCACCGCATGTAAGGGTCCTGTCCTCATACCACTCCACCACATCACCACCGCAGGCTTTTGCAATATGGTCGATAAGCTCCGGATGTTCCGGGTTGCCGGCAACGTCTTCATAATCTATCTTGTAGTAATGGCAGGCATGATGGGCAGCCATCTTCACACCGGCAAAATTAATGGTCGATAAATCCCCAATCCTATCGGCCATTTTTGCCAATACTTCCACAACATGATAAAAGTTTTCAACATCATCGAAACTGTCCGCTTCATATTTCAGGTTAGCAAGCCCAGAATCCTTTGCATTGTCATTGACAAGGTTGATGACCTGCCTGTTATTATTGAGCAGAGAGCAGGCTTTCTTATTGATGGCATAACATGTGGCGCACATTGTTGTGATATTGGTGTAACCTTCCTTTTTGGCCACAGCAAAATTGCGGGCGGCAATAGCCGTTGTGGTCATCTGATCAAACAGGTCAAAATAATGTCCCATACCGGTACAGCAGGACTGCTCCCCGCTGACAAGATAATCCACACCAAGCCTGTCGAATACGTATTTGGTGGAACTCTCAATACCGGGATACTCAGCACTCACAAGACAGGATTTAAACAACAATAATCCTTTTACAGGTACATCCACAAGTTCCTTCATTCATCCTCACCTTCTTCTGTGGCCATCTCCTTTAACCTGGCAAAGCGATCCTCAAACCCGATTCCCTTAAGTAGCGTTTTGATCTCGCCCCTTTCGTCCTCTATGGCCAGGGGACCCAGACCGAGTTCTTTCCGGATATCCTCCAGATTGTCCCTGAAATGCTGCCAGTGTTTACCCAGATCCTCCTCCATTTGTCCAATATAGGGTGCCGGGATCTGGCTGATACCCAATTTGGCGAAAGATTCGGGATATTCGAAAAGCACACTCAATCTCTCAATACCAATGCCTTTGTTAATTGCCATCTGACGCAATACCTGGGCAACCTGAGAAGGACTGTTGTTGCGGGGACAGCGCAGGTTACATGTATAGCAATAGAAGCAATTCCATATCGTCTTATCTTCAATTACACTCCAATCGTCCTCTTTGACCCTTTTCATTACATTGCGGGGATTGTAATCGCTGTATCGTGCCGCAGGACACGAAGAGGTACAGGCACCACATTGTATACAGCGTTCAATACCGATAGAATCCGAGGTCCTGAGGCTTTTCTTAACAGTTTCTACAAGGGATTCGCATTTTGGAGTATCATAATTTTCATTCATTCTTCCACCTCTTCCAGGGAAGAGAACATGTCACTGAGCCCTTTTGCATGAGGAATGTAAGCCTTCTTGAGATGCAGTCGATCCCCATATTCTGCATTAAATCCAAGGAAACGAGCCTCAGCCAGTGGATAGATTATTTCACCAATCTGGTTGTCCGGTGGTTCTTCCACAAAAACGACATGATAGGCGCCTTTATCGAATGCCATATCAATCATCTCCGCTGTCACAATGGTTGTTGTGGGCACCTTTATTATCTTTGTAGAGGAGGGATAATCCTGCGCACTACTTCCTATATTATCAATAGTTGAATATGCGATGTTGCGGCTGGCAAAGACAATCGTATCCCCTGCTTCGGCCAGACCTCCTATCTCGGCCAGCAGTTCTTCTCTGCTGTAACCTCTGACATGAATAGCACCTTCATCGCAAAGGGAGGTACAATAGCCACATCCATTACACACAAGCGGATCAATTTTCACCTCATCCTCAATGGAAATAGCCCCGAAAGGACAGGTTCCACACTTGCCGCATAAAGTACACACACCGGGATCTGCAACTGCAATATGCGGATCCAGAGATATCTCGCCTGCCGACAGGAAAGCATGGGCACGGGAGGCAGCAAGGCCTGACTGGGCTATTGAATCTGTTACATCCTTGGGAGACTGGGCACTTCCACAGACAAATATACCTTCCTTTGATGTATCTACCGGCCTGAGTTTGGAGTGTCGCTCCTTGATGAAACCGTCTTCACTTAGATTGGTGTCCATTATCCTTGCAATCTGCTGTGTACCCTCTGAAGGTTCCATGGCAGCAGAAAGTACCACCATATCTGCTGGCAATTCCATAAGTTGCTGGTTCAGGGTATCCTCCACCTTCACCACAAGCTCGAAATTATCTCGTTCTGCGATCTCAGCAGGCCTGCCACGCACAAATTGTACACCCATTTCCTGTACGGCGCGGTAATAGTTTTCATACAGGCCAAAGGCACGCATATCAATGTAACAGATGGTGACATTCACATCCGGATATTTTTTCTTTATAAGGCTGGCATGTTTAAGAGCTGCCATGCAGCAGTAACGAGAACAGTAGCGGTTTCCCGAAGATTTCTCATCCCTGGAACCCACACACTGGATCATAACAACGTTTTTCGGTTTTTTTGCATCAGAAGGGCGCAGTAATTTACCGTGAGTGGGACCATTAACACCAAGTATGCGGGCAAGTTCCATCTGGGTAGTGACATTGGGAAAGCGACCGTAACCGTATTGGGGTTTGGAGGAAGGATTATATTCATCAAAACCGGTCGCAGCAATAATGGCTCCCACCTGTACTTCGACATGTTTGTCCTTTTGGGAGAAATCAATAGCACCTACATTGCAAACTTCTCTGCACCTACCACACTTGCCACCCTTAATTTCTATGCAATGTTCAGGATTGACGGAATATATCTGGGGTACTGCCTGGGCAAATTTTATTGATATGGCTTTTTTGTCCTTTGACCCACAGTTGAATTCATTTTCTGTAACTACAGGGCATACTTCAGCGCATTTACCACAACATACACATTTATCGGTTACATACCGGGGATTCTGAATGATGCTTACCTGAAAGTTACCCGTAGTCGAATCTATATTCCTGATCTCACAATGAGTTAACAATTCTATGTTGGGATGCGATGCGATCTCATTCATAAGGGGACTGAGGGAACACATGGCACATTCCTCGACCAGTCTCTCCGGGGAAAAGATTTTACCAATCTTTGCGACATTACCACCTATTGTCGTTTCTTTTTCTACAAGATAAGTATGCACTCCACTATTAGCAAGATTCAGGGCTGCATTTATACCGGAGATTCCACCACCGATTATCAGGGCATCCGGGTTTATAGGTAAACTTTCATGCTCAATAGGTTGTGCCCGAAAAAGGCGAAGCATGCCTGAATTAAGCATCGAAAAAGCTTTATGGGTTGCCCTGTCGGAATCGGTATGCACCCAGGAACATTGTTCCCTTAAATTGACAACTTTGAGAAATTCCTGATTCATTCCGCATTGGGAAGCACATTTTTTGAAAAGATTTTCATGCTTGGCGGGTGTACAGGCTCCCACAACTACCCTTTCAAGACCGCTATATTCAATCTCGTCCTTAAGGTACTGTTGGCCCCGATTGGAACAAAGATACTCGTAATCGAATACTTTACTGTCCGGAAAAGATTTCTTAAGCTGCTTAATATCAATATTGTCTGAAATATTGCCTCCACAATGGCAAATAAAAATGCCTGAAGGTTTTTTCGTATCATTCATAAAAAGGTGTGTTAAGAAAGCCATATATAAAATTAGCCCGAAAGGGCACATTTATTACCTGAAACAGACAGTTATAATATATAATTCTCTAATAGGGCCAAAAGATTAGCCGAATATCTAATATGTATTTTAAAAAGGGGAACTAATGCAAAATCAGATGAAAAAAGAAATGCCAATCAGGAGAATTCTTTGAGGCGATTTATATTATCCAGTAGAATCTGGTTCTCTGAAAGGATTTCCTGTT
>NZ_OBDR01000011.1 GCF_900215215.1 Methanohalophilus euhalobius
GCAAAAGAGGTCAAGTTCAAATTATTAATCCATAATATAGACAGGGCAACTTCTATTTCAGTAATTATTCAAATGAGGATTTCTACAGAGCCATTCTGTTATTCTTTTAAATGATTTATCTTGAATATTTTGAGGATAACTAGTTATATTGTTGTCAATGACGATTACAGGTATTTTCAGTTTCAAAAATCTAGTTACCAAACTTTTCCCAATGAAACCGTCTCCTCCAGTTATCAGTATTGGTTTTTTTGATTTCATCTATTATCACTAGCATTAAATCCAAAATAATATCTTATTGTATCAATTAGATTATCCTAACCCAACAAATGATGGCAATCCTCCTAAATACATAATCAGTCTATAGGTAACTGCCATTACATCTGGGGAAATATTACTATTTTTATACAGTAGCATTTTTATTTGCTTCTACTTTCAACCAAAATTTCTCTAGAAACTCCATAACTTTCCCTCTGTTTAATTCTTCATGGCAAAATTGATTTCCATAATTTCTTAAACATCCATAACAACTAGAATTGCCCTCTTTTCCTCCACACGTACATTCTCTCATTTTCGTGTATGTAGTTTTAAAGAGATTGATTATTGAATCCTGATCTTTCGCAATTCTTTTTACATGCCCTGCACCACCAGGCACATTATCAAATATTAGAAGGGCTAATGAATCTGGTTCTCCAATATAGGGATATAAACAGCCATCCAGATCTTGTCTTTCAATATCGAAATAAATGCTTGCACCTTCCAATAAACCATAAAGAACAGAATACCAAAATCCCATGTCCCAATTATCGTAATCTTCAAAGCTTAATTGTAGTACATCCGTTTTGTATTCATGGCCTAAATGGTACCTCATCAAAGTACCTTCACATTCTCCACCCCAAGTATTTTCATGTGATGTCGGTGCTTTGTCGTTTCCTAAAATAGTGTATCCACATAATGGACAAACTTTAAATCCTTGCCCACCTGCATTATTAACAATCGCTAATTTACCATGATTACCTACCATGGCATTTATATTTAAATGACCTAGACTAACTGATAACTCTTTTTCTTTATTCACTTCACCCGAATAATATGTGCGTGTTGTGTAGGTTTTTTTAGGTTTTTTATTGCCAGGTTTCTTTGGTGGTTTCCTGCTGCTTATGAAGCCAAATTCTGGTACAACGAATGTACCTCTTATACCAGTATCTAGTGGATAACCACATGAATCACATACAGTTAATCCATCATTTGAAGTTGCTAGCACCCGTTGATACCTATGACATTTTTCACAAATTGCATATTGATATTTTGGCCATTCTCTATGAGGTATTTTCTTTAAATATCTACTTTGCCAAAGTTGTCCACCTGCAACGATTTCGCTTCCAGGAGCATATTCTGATAAAGCCATTCTAAGATCTCTACTTAATTCCAATTTATTTCCTGCATCAGAATGACTTATCAACTGAAGCTCTACAACATCTATGGGGAACCCATACCTGGGAATTACGTTATGTGCTGAAAGATAGTTTATCAAAGGGCGTTTTTTAATAGTATTAATCATTCTTAGAAGATAGTCGGATTTTTTTCCTTCACTAATTTTTTTATTTCTAGATGTTGACAATATACCTATATCAGATTCGACTTCTTCTTTTGCTTTTAATAATACACCATTATTTTCATCATAAAGACCTGAAACCCATCCCCAACTATCGAGATTTAATTTTGAATGTAAGTTTTGAGGAACGATTTTTTTAATTGATTCTAACAGATCCTTTGGTTCTGATTCCAGGTATTCCCTTAATTTTTCGGGCCCGTTTTTATTTGGATTAAAAAAGAAGTCTTCTGTCTTTTTGAACATATCTGAATTCATCATCCAGAATTTAGCAAGTGCTGTTGCATAAACATGTCTTTGAACAATGATTTCATTCTCTATTTCAAAATGAGGTGTACTCACCATACCTGAGACCATCTTTATTGGATCTGCAAAATATGTCATATCATGCGAACGCCGTCTGCAAAATGTCAATACAAAAGCTGTAGAATCAGTACGTCTCCCAGCTCTTCCTGCCCTCTGTACATAGTTTGATGCTGAGGGAGGAACGTTTAACAGGAAAACAGATTCTAAATCTCCGACATCAACTCCAAGTTCAAAAGTAGTAGAACAACTAAGGACATTGATATCTCCATTGATAAACCTAGACTGATAATCTGCAGCAGTTTCACTACTTAGCTGAGCAGTATGTTCTTCAGCTTTCATCCTCAATGGTTTCAATTCGGAATACAAATTTTTGTAGTGGTCATCTTCATACATTTCAGAAGGATTACATTTTTCGAGCATTCCATTGCAACGATAGTTTGGACAAATATTTTTCAAATTCAAATGAGTCAGAGTTTTACATTTATTGCAGTAGTACCATTGCAATTGGTCTCCATCTTTAATTTGCCACAATTTATGATTGATTTGGAAACCAGTTCCTTCTGAGTTAAGTGCGGTTTCTATCAAATGTTTGTCCCATATTAGTTTATTCAATCCTTTTTTCCACATATTTGATAGCAATTCAGTACAATTCTCTTCACAATTTGTTGAATTGATTTTATAGTATAATCTTTGAAGAAAATCTAATCTACTATTTAGTCCACCTGAGGGAGTCCAGCCTTTTATGTTTCTATCTTTTGATGAACCCGTATGCCTGAAATATCGTTTTTGATTTTTGGGTTCAAAAAAGGAATCGTAAGGGTCGATAGAATCAGGAAAAGTAATAGCACCGTAATCCCTGAAGTCATTTAATAATATTTGGTATAATGTCCATATTTCATCGTCAGTTAAATTCCATGGGTCTTTTTTTAATGGAGGTGGTGCACACCACTGACTTGGCTTTACTAATTCAAAACCCAGAAATCCCATATGTTCTAAACCATTCTTTCCATCAACATTCATTAATTCATACAACAACCATTTCCAAGCTTCATCTTCCAACTGTTGTAGACTTATTGATGGGAATAAGCTTAGTTCACGTATTTTTTTCTTAAGGGGAATTATAATATCTTCAATTTGCCACTGATTATCAATTATTTTTTGCTTGTTTTCTTCAATAGTTTGTAATATGAGATGCCTTCGCAATATTTTAGAGTATGTTCTGTTTAAGAAGGGAGCAAAAAAAGCTGCATCCTGTCTATTATCTGAAAAAATAAGTAATTGCCTTGAATCTTTTTCCATTATAGATTTTTCAGGCTCATCTTTTATTGTTATCCATTCATTTTCATCATCCTGAGAATCTTTTTCCAAGATATCAACTGTTGATTCTTTATCAGGTATTTGTTGATATAAAGAAGTAGACAATACACTTGCGATTGCATCTCTGCTTTGCAAAAAGCGAGTTACAACAGAACTCTTAGTATTTGTTTTTGAACAAGCAGGACATTTATGCACCATTCCATTTCTAGAGACAACTTTTGTCAAAGGAATATAATCTGCTTCATTACATTCGCAAAGTGAATTAACGAGATTTATCTTGTCGATTGCTCCACATTTTGGACATAGATAATATTTATCACTTGCTCTATTCTCTATCTCCTCTTCATCTTCATTAATAGGAACTAATTCAAATTCATTATTCATGAGTAAATAATACTCAAGAGAACTTTCATTTTCATAATATGATTTACTCGGCTGTTTGAGGACATTTTTTCCATCATCATTTGACTTTTTACCTACAATGTAGACTGATCCACAATTATGACAATTACCAATTTCAAATACTGGATAATTTATTCCATTTTCTGTTACACATTCCATTCTTTGCAAAAACAATTGTTTTTTTGGATAAAACCCTACAAAAGCCCCTTCCATCGATTTTATGAATAAATGGTATCTAGCTGGTAAAAGAGGTTGATCATTTGGATTATTTCGTGCTTGGTTAGCAATGTCAACTAATGAAACCAAAGTTTCTTCAGAATTACTATTTTTTGAAAATATTTGTTTTGCTGTTTTTGAAAGAACTTCACTATTTTTTTCTTCAATTGTTTCTTGTAAGGAGATTAAATTTCGATCACCTTTTAAAATAAAATAAAGAAATTTCTTATAATCTCCATCTGAATCTGCTTTTGCCTTTTCAATAATCTGTGAAGGCACTTTATGCATCACTGCTGAATTCGCAAGTTGCTCTAATTTATTATCTGAAACATTGGAAAGTATTTCCTGCCATTCAGAATATAATTTTTCATTCGGTACACCCCAACATTTCCCAACAATCCTATCTTCATCAATTGCTTTTACTATATCTTCAGTTTCAAATGGTTCACTGAAAAGACCCGATGCAAATTTAGCAATGTCATCGGGTGTTTCATTCTCATTGCCTAATGTAGCACTTGTAGCAATACATGTTAGGTCATTTGCTCTTGTAGAAATGCGTTCCTTTAATCGCCGAAGTAACATTGCAGTCTCAATACCCTTTGCACCACTGTAGGTATGGGCTTCATCAACAACTATGAATTTCCAGTTATTTGAGAACTCACCATCAAAAAAGACATTGTCTTGAGGTCTTAGAAGTAGATATTCCAACATTGCATAGTTGGTAAGCAAAATATGTGGTGGATTTGCTTTCATTTCTTCCCTTGATATCAATTCATTTTTCAAGGGTTTTTCTTTATACATCTTTTGGAATAGTTCTTCAGCACTTTTTCTTTTTTCCTCTGTTTCTCCCGTATAACGTCCAAATGTTATTTCTGGATAATTTGCCAGCAATTTACGAAAACGTTTTAGTTGATCATTTGCAAGTGCATTCATTGGGTAGAGAAGAAGAGCACGCACTCCAGGATTAAGTGTTCCATGTTTCTTTTGTTCAAACAAGTAGTTTAGTATAGGTATGGTAAACGTTTCGGTTTTTCCACTTCCTGTTCCTGTTGCAACTACAACATTCCTTTGGTGCTTAACAATTTTTTGAATTGCGTTCTGCTGATGTGAATACAATGGTCTATCAATTGGCAATGAGTTGGAATTTAGATTAATGAACTCATCCGATAGTATTCCTTTCTTTACTAGAACATTTAATGTATCTTCTTTTTTAAACGAAGGAGTTGTTTCTAAAATAGGCCCTTTTACAAAATCTTGTGGTTGCAATTTTGATACGAATTGATTTTGCAAATCAGAGTCACTAAGTTGAAAAATATTTGCAAGATAAGAAGTATATTTATCAGTAATGTATTTTGTAGTCTTAATAGGATCAAGTGACATCCATAATTCCTCATAACTTTATGTTTTTAATTTTCTGTTGAATAGATTTCAATGTCGGATCATTTTGAAATGTTTTGTGTTGTATTAATGATCCCAGTTCTCTAGCAATATCATTAAATTCATTAATCTTATTCAAATGTTTTATTATCTGATTGAAATCAATATTTTCTTTATTTAATCTCATCAAAGAAGCAAAGTACATCTTTTTATTTTGATAATTTTCAATAAACATATACGTTAATATTTTTAAAAAAACTTTATTAGAAAATAAATCAAATCTTTGTTGTTTTGCTTTTAACAATAAATGATTGATAATTGTAAAACATTCACTATTTAGTAAATCAGTTTTTGTGAAAAATAAATCATCAAATACATTTATTGCTTCTTCAATTTCTTTGTCAGCCAATATGTTTAATTTGTGTAACCATAAACTTTTGAGATGGTCATTTTTACGATATGCATCTTTTAAGAGACTTATACCATCGATATATCTGGCTTCATCGTAGTATTTATTAAATTCTTCAAGAGGTTTTTCATTATCGATATCAATAAGAATTTCTTTACTATTCGGAATATTTTCCCCTGGAAATACCAATGGAGTCCATCCATCTGATTTTGTAAAATGAAGCAAGTATCTACCAATTTGAATATCACTTTCAGTCATTTCAAAAGTAATAGGACTTCTTTTATTATCGATATTTTCTTGATGTAACAGTTTTTCATGGCCTGACCCTAGTTTCCAGAAAGCTAATGTTTTATCCTTAGTGGTTCCTTCTTCAGACCATTCAATTTTAAAAATACGTTTGTCCTCTTTTTTGTCTATATAATGTCTAATGTTGCTTATTTTCCATTTCTGAACGCCAAATAAATCGACATCTTCTATATTATCGTTTCCATAAACATCAAAACTAAAATTCATGATACTTTTTTCATTGGATCTTATTGTATCAGAAAACTTCGATAAATCAAATTTACAGATTCCTTTTCTTAATATCGTTTCCTCATATTGTTTTGTAGGTCCTAATTCCAACTTACATTTTCCATTTATTTCAGGGAATAAATTTACAATTAATATGGGGTTGGAATCTGAATCAAATAGCACTTCTTCTTCAACTTCAACATAATCACTGAATTCTGATTCGTATTTTCGATTATTTAGACCTTCAATACTCCATTTCAATTTTGGCATATGAAATTCAACAGGTATTTGTATAGGACTTTTAACATCGACAAATATTCTAAAATTTTCTTTTAGATAATCTTCTGATGAAGTTGTTTGCAAGTGATAATCGGTGTTATTTATTTGTTTGACTATATTTTTTGAGCCAATAGGTACAATTTCAGAAGTTTTCAAATACAAATTTATTTCATATGGACCATCAGTTTGTGGTATATATATTCCTCTATCAAATTCAAAACTAATAGGAGGAATGAAAACTACGTTAAATTCGTAATCTATACCTTCTATATCATTTGTTATTCTTATATCGAAGTTGCCTACAGCATTATTTCCAAGTAATGACTCATCAGATAGTGGAATTACACAGGTTGAATCATCTGGATATTCTAAAATATTTTCATAATCATTAAGTTTGGAATAGATGGGTTTTTGAAGTGTGGTTTCTCCACGATATGTAATATATAGATTCCAATCAGCACTATCAAGAGAATTTTCAGTTTGTATTTTTATAGATGGAAGTTCGCCAGAGTAAACTGGATTGCCATTAGAAGTGACAGAATTCAATAAATTCCCATTAACAAGTTTAGGCTTTAAATTCCTCTTTTCTGACACTGGTAGATGAAGACGATTCAGCTCTTTATCTTCTATAAAAAGGGGTTTTTCTGTATCTTGAATATTTACTGCAAAATATCTATATCCAAACCAACTCCCAAATAGGTCTCCTTTCTCAAAGATCAAAGATTCTGGCTTTAAATCATATTGTTTTTCTGCAACGACTATTATTGTATCTTGTGGTAATGTTTCTTTTTGTATTATTTTTTTACTGTCATATTCAAAAGCAAATAGAAGGCTATCTGTATGAAAACTACTTTCAAAGTCCCAACTTTGGAGTCTTTTACTTCCATTTAGTAACCTGAAAAAATACCTAGTTGCAGGGAATTTTAGTTTTATCTTTTTCTCTTCAGTTTCAATGTAGCTACCGTTGCGATAAGCAGAAATTTTTTCTTTATAGATGTTATTCTGTTCATCACTGATTTCTAATATAACCTTATTTATGTATTCATCAAAGATAGTTTGCTGTGGCAACACTAAAACTAAATCATCTTTATAATCAAATTTAATAATTGGTTGTCTAAACCTTCCGTGTTTGTTTATTGAAGTTGTACTATTGCTACTGGTTTTTGTAATATTTTGAGGATTATTCCACCAAACTATAAATGCATCTATAATTCGTTCTGATAATTCAATATTGTCTTTTTTTTGTGAAAGTGTTCCTTTTTGGCCAAATTCTAGCATCAAATAGGAGTTATAAAAAAAGCAATCTGCTATTTCATTTCCATATAACAAAAATCTCCTTATTGATTCACTAATATACGGAAAAGCTTGTGGGATTGAATTTAGATTTTCTTGGTCTGAGATTGATAGTTTCTTTTTATTTATGAGTCTAGACGAACCCTTTTCATTTATCCTTAATCTTTGATTGTTATAAGCCCTTTGTTTATTTAGATAAAACTTAATCCCTTCATAATCCGTACTGGGCAATTCGTCTTTCCTTTTAATTAGGACTTGGTCAAAATACTCTTCCAAATTTGAATTTGGGATCATTCCATGGATTAATATGTTTGAAACATATCTGAATGCACTTGGAATACTGAATTTTGGCAAATTATTTTCATGTAAATATGAAAAAAACAATTTTCCAATATTTGTTTTTTGAATAGCATCCAACTTTCCGATACTTTCTTCTACACTAGACCAAAAATCACCATTTTCTGAATTATATTCATATATCCCTTTCCATACTAAAAAATGAGATACAGAAGCCTTTGCATATTGCTTTAAGTACTTTATCCCTCTAATAGATAAGTGCTGTTTTATCAAATTGCCTATATGTTCTACCTCTTGAGGAGTAAGAACATTTTCGCCTATCAAGGTTATATTTTGTGTTCTATTATGCAATATCTTTTCACATTCTGCTATTTTAGAACAATTTTCAATCATATCAAGCACTTTTCCATTTAGAGTTTAAATTTTAGTTGTATGTACCTACAGTTTGATTAATTTACATATAAATGTAACGATTTAAATCTGTGATATCAGAATAATAAATAATCCGACTACAAACCTTTGCGGTTTATATCTTATATTGCATACCTACCCCACCTTCCATCAATTCACATAAATTTATCTATCAGTAAAGAAATATGTTTGTTAAAATATATGGTAAGTGGGGATGAAGAATGACATTAATTGAGAATCTGCAATCAAGTGCACAAACAGGATATTATACAAAATTGATTTTGAATACAGGGAATGAAATAGAAGGATATATCGATACTATTACTTCTGATTCTCTCATTTTAACTAATGAAGACAATATAGCGGGAATAAAATATGATGCTATAATATTATGGCAATTGTTTCCAAACAGCTGTTGTAATGAAGAAATTGTTGAACAAGATACTTCTACAAGCAATGATTCTGAAGATGTTGAAAATGAAAATAACTCATTTTATGAAAATGAGATTGTGAAAAAGATAGATGCCTTTGCAAAAAATGACTCTATTATCACTTATCTTCATCCCAAAGATCAACCAATTACTCAGGTGCCAGATATATTAAAAGTTTCAGAGGATGATGAGAAATCAATATGGGATAGTATTTTTTCAAAATACCAGAATGCAATAAAGCAAGATGATAGGGAAAAAATAGAGTCTCTCTCAATAGAACTAGAAAAACTAAGTGACCAATATCCAGAATGTGCTACCATTGCCTATAGTACTGGTTGCCTTAAATTAAAAGCACATAACTACCCTGATGCAGGAAAATATTTCGATAGAACATTTGAAATTGATAATAGCAAAGATTCCCTATACAACGCTATTTTTTGTCATCTTGTTGCAGGTGATGAAGAGAAAGCACTAGTTGATATTGCAAAGTATTTCTACGAAGGAAAAACAATATCTCATGATAAACTGTTTTTTGAGTTTGTTATATTAAGCCGAAATCAGCATGAATATGCATTATTCTTAGAAATTATCCAGAGTATCCTTAATGAAATAGATTCTGATGAAGAATTCCGTGAACAACTTTCATTGCTTGTAGGATCGACGATATATACGCTCCAGGATACCAATATACCTAACGATTACGTTTCCGATCTAAACACATTGGCCAAATCTGCTGTAGAAAATATTGAAATTGAGTCGTACATAGATATTATCAACGATATTAATGACGAATTGAAAAATTCGGAGGCTGGAAATCAAAACGAGGAATTCAATAGATGGCTGACCACTGATAAATCTGAAGTGACTGATCAGCAAGATGAGCAACTCCCAATAAATGAAGAACAACAAAACGATAATGAAAATGTTGATGATGATAAAACAGATTTTGAACATAACTATCTATATCCAAAATTCACATTTGGATTAAAGAAGGGTATAATATACCGCTTTATCCCAGTTGCACATAACGGAAACATCGGATATGGATTTATGGAGGATAGTCAATCAAAGAAGGAAGTTCATTTCAGAAATGATTCAATTATCGGAAATATTCATTTAAACACTCTCTCAGAGAATATTCCAGTGTTGTATAAATCAATTCTTTCAAAGGAAATAGAAGCTTCTGTTGATTATACAGCGTCGGTAGTAATCTCTATAGATATGCTGGACAATCTATGGGATTTAGCCACCCATTTTGCACATGAAAAAGATTATCGTAGTGCATTACTGGAAATTGAAACGATTTTGCAATATGATCCAGATAATAATGAAGCTCAGGATAAAAAGAAACGATGGACGAATCTCTACAATAAACATTCAACTCCATATGATAAAATAAAGCTGAATCCAAATACTGAAAAGGAGTGGGAAGATTATGGAAATTGTATGATTGATAGAAAGATGTTTGCAGAGGCAATTCATGCTTTCACACATATATCTGGTAATCCAAATAAATCAAGTTCATGGTATAATAAGGGTATTTCATACCTGCATAATTTGAACTATGATGATGCAATTGAACATTTTAATACTGCAATTGAGAAAAATAAGTATTACTATCATGCAATTTTTGCCCGTGGGTTGGCCTACTTGAGAGATGAGCAGTTTGAAATGGCATTGAAAGATTTTGATGCTACTCTTAAGTTACGTCCTGATTATGTGCCTGCTTGGTCACATCGTGCTCTTGCCATGCAGTTTTTAGACAATAATATAGAAGCAGAGAAGAGTTATAATTGGGCACTTTTACTCGATGAAAACAACTGGACCATACGTGCTTGGAAAGCAGGTTTGTTAATTAGAATGAATAAGATCGTTGAAGCAATGAAAATTATAGATGATGTACTTGAAAATCATCAACCTAAAAATGCTGCTATTCTTTTTGCGAAAGGCTACGCATTGCAGAAGCAAAATCATTATTCAGAAGCTTTGGACTATATCGAGAAAAGCCTGGAGATTGAACCTGATAATATCAAGGCATTGACAAAAAGGGCTTATGTAATTGCTTGTCTTGGAGAATATGATAGAGCCAAGGATGCTATAACAGAGGCGATATCCAAAAAGAAAACAAATTCAAAATCATGGTATTATAAAGGTGTTATAAATTATATGTCAGGTAATTATACAGCAGCACATGAAGCATTTAAACAATCTTTGGAATTAAAACCTGATGTATCTCGGGTAATTCATTGTAAAAATAAAGCAAAAAGAAAAATGGAATCTGCTAATCGAGCTAATAATGCTAAAGGGCAGGAATTGGAAGGTATAATTGGTCAAATTAATGATAAGTTTGGAGGATTGGGATTTCATGAATGAAATATTTTATATAAGAAACTACATTAGTTACCCGTATCTAGCGAACCAGGAGTTAAATCAATTACATTTTTATTTATTTTCATTTCTAAGGGTTTTTTATTTATTAACCCAAAAATTGTTTTATCGAATTTTAGTTTTTTGTTATCAATAAATGTTGTTAGTTTTTCTTTTTTATCTCTATTTTCTAAATCATGCAAACCTATTATTTCCCAACATTCCTCCATATCTAATTGTTTTAATTCTACAACATAAGAATAATCTTTGCTTTTACTATGAATTAATTTTTTAACATTATTATTTATTCTTTTTTCTATACCTTCGATTAAATTGTTACTAAGTACAATAAATATAGCTTCATTTATTTGGTTGTTTGTTAATGCAGCAAATATAGCCCTTATTTTATCATGATTGGACTTATTATCTAAAAGAAATTGAAATCCAATAGTATGTGCTTTATAATGAACCAACAAATCTATATTTTCAAATTTCAAATCATAGTGATTACGGTTTTTTATGAACACATGTTTGTCGCTTTCATTTATCCCAAAATTAGAGTTTAATAACTTAAGATAATTACTGAATGAATCTATCAATAATTCAGAGCTAATATTTGTATATTTTTTTGCATTATACCTTATGCCCTCTATTTCTGCTGTTTTCACTTTTGCATCCAAGAGATTATCTAATTTATTTTGTAATTCTTGATTTTTACCGTAGTTAACAAAATAAGTAGAAAAACGTCTGACAACTTCGGCTGCATCGTGTTTATTCACAATAAGGTTATTTATGTCATTTGATTTACAACTAAATATTTTCTCATTCAATGCTAATGAACAAGCCATTGAGATATCACCTGGTACACTCCCCAATTCCCAAAATAATTCGATTGCTTCTTCAGTGAATGGAAAAGTATTGACTCCATTAGCATTACAAGAGTCTATACAAGGAAGTTGAATATTTCCATTTCTTTTCGACCAGAGTTCCATAAATTTATGAACCATTTTTTTTGAATCCTCAAAATCAAACCTATCTAAAATAATAGGCTCTCCATTTTTATCTGTTACAAAAGAAAATCTTCTTCCTTGTGATGTATCCTTTAAACTTTCTTTTAAATCTGTATATAAATCACGTGTTATAGCAAAAACAACACATGTATTACTCAAATCGTTAAAAAGTGACATTATAGTTCCTAACAAATTTCTTATTATTACCCGCTTATTTCCTTTTCCACTTGATTCCATTTTCCTTACATACTCATCTACAGAATCTATCAATAGGCAAAACCCAATTTTGTTATTTCTATTATCAACTCTAATTTTGGTCATCAATTCTTGCATTTGTTTTAAATTTCTTTCTGAATTATTATAATCGACTAAATCATAATTATATTTTTTAAAAAAAGAATTTACACTTTCATTTTTGAGTATATAATTTGTTAAATCATCATCAGATATTGTTTTATCTTTTAAATCTAATATCATTGACAATCTATTATTTTTCTTTTTTGAAACGTAATCTATATAATGCAACATTTGTGTTTTGCCTACACCTGGATGACCAATTACACATGTCATTATCGAATTTATCATTGCCATATTGTAAATTCGATTTTCAAAATCGGATAAGTAATTCTCAGCTAATTTGCCTATCAATATCTTTCCTGTATTTGAATTTGTACGATGAATTTTAAAAGGCCTGTCACTTCTTAAAAGATTACAATATTTGCACATGTACCCAATTTCCTTATTCTCATATTTTTGAGGGTTTAGTAACCATCAAGCTTTTAAGATATCTTGCCATTTTTAATTTATTGTCAATGTAGTTAAATAATTTCTTTCTTTCCTTTATGTTATTCATCTTTTTCACTCCAATTATTTGTTCAATATCATTTGATGTCAATCTTTTTGATCCAAGGGTGGGTGTATAGTCTATATTTTTATTTCTAAAATATCTACTAATTTCTATAAATTCATTTTCATATATTAAAAAATCTTTATCTTTATATTCATCATACTCTTCATCTGTAATATATATAAATAAACAGGCATTTGAAATTCCTTTGAGCAAATTATTTGCCACAGATTTGAAATCTATTTTCGGAATTTTAGTCCCATCTACAAATTTTAGTTCCACCTCTTTTTTGTTGCCGTCAATAGTATATCCTACAAACAAACCCCTTTCACCACTATTAATTGAAAATTCTAATGATAAAAAGTAATCTTTGAATGATTCATATAATATACCTTTATCTTTAAATTGCCAATTCTGATTTCCAATAAAATCTTTCAATAAACTTTCATATTCGTCTTTTTTAGTGATGTAATCTATATTATTCCATAATTTTTCTCTGTAATCTAAAGTTGGATCTGACTTGTTTTTCAAAAGAATTGTAGCCATTTCATATTCAGATATTTTTAATGATTTTTCTTTTGTTGTGGTATCATTATATTCATAAACTTTTTTATTTAAACATTGGCTACAAATTTTTGTTAAACTCCCAGGAGTCGAGGCAACTCGCCAAGCTAAATAGATTGCTTCTTTTGAAAAAGGATAATTTCCGAAATCAATCTCTTCCAAATTGTTCCTTTTAGCCCATTCTTTCATTGAAACAGTTACAAGCTCATATGCTTCCTTTTCTTTTAATGATCCAAATTCTATAGGTTTGTCATCAATTCCATTTGGTACCAAGATTCTACGACGTAAGGTCTGATCCCCGCTTATAACATCACGAAAAATATGATACACATCTTTCGTCAAGGCAAAGATTACAGCAGTATTATCAAAGGTATCTAAAATTAATCTATATGTTCCTAGTAAATCTACTACAGCTTTATCGCTTTCTACATTTTTTAAATCAACTATTTTTCTTATACATTCATCGACAGTATCAACACCGATAAATAATCCAAAATCTTTCCAATCTTCTTTTGCTCTAGAAAGTAAATAATTAATTTCCTGTTTTTTGTCGTCATAATTTTCCCCCTTAAGTACGACGTTATATTTTTCAGCCAGATCTACAAAATGAGTGTTTGTGTATATACTTTGAAGTATTTGTTCTGTTGTGGGGATTTTATCCTTTAAATTAAATATGACTACTATCCCATTTTTTGATTTTTCAATATTTGTCCTATATTCTAAATTCCACAAAAAATGTGTTTTACCTGTTCCTGGATTTCCAACAATCGCTGTCATCAAAGAGTCAACTAAACATGTTTCAAAAACTTTGTCCATCAGGGATTTTAACTCTGTAGCCTTTGTGCCAACTAATAATGACTTGTTATATGGATTTGAATTATGGAACGAAAATGGTGGGTCCTGCTGTAGAGCTTCCACGAATGATGAAGTTTTCAAAAAATCAACTCTTAAGGAATTTTATATAGTAATATCTGTTTTTCCCTGTATCAATCCATCCAGCATCTGTTTCACCAATTGGAGTTCCAACTTCTAAATCAACAAAATTCTGTTCAAAACATTGTAAAACGAAGGAATCAAATTTATCTGCTGATATGTTCATTTTTTTGCATACTGCCTCTTTTAATGGAGGTATTTTAATTGAATACTGTAAATTGTTGTTTAAATTCATAGCTTCTGCATGTAAGACAGAATAAAATGAATTGATATCTATGTCCCATTCTATTCTTTTTGTAATATTGAGCAAGTAATCAAGAGTAACTATATTTAGTCCATCTCTTAGGATATCGATATCATTAAACCCTTGTGAATTAAGTTGTGACTTTAATTGATAAAACGTATCAGATCTGAGAATTCCACTTTGATCTAATCTATTTTTATTTATTTCTTTTAGTAACTTTCCTGTATTCTTAACATTACAATATTCGTCTAATTTTCCTTCTGTTTTATTTAGGATATTCTGTTGGAAGACTTTTTGTTCATCCATTTTTTTATCTAAATTGCTTAGTAAAGATGCTAATTCAGATATTATATGCTGTTGCTGATTAATTTCCTGCTTCATCAATATTATTTCTGATTTTAGCGATTTTACTTCACTAGCTAATTGTGCTGTATTTTTTGATTTAGCATTACTTTTCTTATTTGGCAATGTGGTATCAATTGCTTTCTTTAAATTATCTTTAGATATTTTCTCATTCCCAATTAACTGTTCTATTTTATTTTTTATCGTTTTTATATCATCATTTTCCTCTATGTCAATTCCTAATTCTTTTGCAATTATTATCAAATCATCCTTCTTTTTTAATGAATTTATTTTTGCATACATCGACCACATACAAGCTTTATTGTATATTATTTCAGAATCCAATGTGTTTTTTAGTATCCATACCTTTATTGTCTCTATGATCCCTTCTTTTTTTTCTTTTGATTCGAATCGTCTTCGTTTGTCTATGGGAACACTTTTTAAAATCTTGTCTTTTGAGAGGGAACTTAAAATAGGATATATTTGGAAATATTTTGTTAAAAGAAAGAGCTTGTTTAAATCATCTGTAGTATTTGAATTAATAATTTCGTCAACTATCTCTTTTTTTGACAAATTTTTAATTTCGTTTTTTACGCCGACATCTTTAGCCATTTTAGAAAGAGATTCATCATCTAATTTTTTTATTTGTCTTTTTAATTCGTCAGTATTAGGTACATTGGAATTCTCGCTCATATTTATTCTATTATCTATCAAATTATTTATTTATTGTCCTTTTAAAGTAGTCTAAGCTTTACTCATAAAAAGAATTTCATTTAGATTAGTTAATTACGTGTATATACAACAAAATTAGGTAGGATAAATTGATGAAACAAATACATGAGTATATCGAATGTTTTTGAATATATTTTTTGAAAAATAGCAAGCACAAAATTATAGTACAGAGATTTCCGATTAACCCCTCTTCTCAGTCAAACTAAATAACAATATTTATATTTAATTAAGATAAATTTAGTTATATGAGTACCTTTAGTAATTTCACCCTGAAACAGGAATATGACCGTTTGATAGCTGCTGGTGACAAACTATCCGAAATAGACAAGTTGATCAACTGGAAACCATTTCGTACCATACTGGAATCTATGTATATCAACAGGACAGACAAAGGTGGTCGACCTGAAAATGATGTTGTAATGATGTTCAAAATGCTTGTGTTACAACAATGACATGGTCTTTTTTGATCCAGAACTTGAACGACAATGCATTGATCGTATTTCATTCAGAAAGTTCCTGGGTCATGTTGAATCAGAGATTTAACAGGAGTTGCAGATTTTCAATCTGCAACATTTTCCAAAACGAATACCTGATGACACAACTGTATGGTCATTCAGGGAGAGGATTGCAAAATTGGAACTGGAAGAACAAATATGGGGAGAACTACAAAGACAGATTGATTGTAGAGGATTGGAAATTAAAAAGGGAATGATTCAGGATGCAACCTTTATTGTTGCAGAACCAGGACATGCCAATCAGGAGAAAATGAGAGGTGATGAGGCAAAAACAAGAAGAAGCAGGGATGGGAATTGGTCAAAAAAAGGTGGCAAATCATATTTTGGGTACAAACTGCATACGATTATTGATAAGGAGAATGAGTTGATTCGAAGGTTTGAAACGACTGTGGCATCAGTACATGATTCACAGGTGGATCTGTCCGAAGAGGGAGAAGTGGAGTATAGGGATAAGGGATATTTCGGAGTGGCGGCAAAGGGATTTGCAGCAACGATGCAAAGAGCTGTAAGAGGAAAACCATTGAATATCAAGCAGATTATGACAGGATTAGTGTACAGAGGATGCCCTGTGAAAGGGTGTATGCGGTGACAAAAGGCGTATTCAAAGCGGGAAAAGTGATGGTTACGACAGTGAAACGAGTAAATCTAAAAATGATGGTGACGGCGTTTTGTTTCAATTTGCATCAAATGAGGACGTTAAAAAGAAAAGGGGTGATGGCCTGAGAGCGGAAGCTATCTAAAAATAAGTAGAAATTCGGCTCTGTAGAAACCCTTTCCTCTAACTTCCACTAATACATTATTATTTTTATAAGAAGAGGTCCCCAATGTGATTTTAACCACAAAAACACAAAGGGGATGAATGTGTTTTGTTCCAGATTGGAAATCTGGAACTCCCATTAAATCTGTGATTTAATGGCATGTCAAGCGATTACTTAAACTTTATCGATACAGCTATGTCTGTAGCTGGAAGATCCCGTCTTCCAATCTATAGTTGTAAATATTCCAAACGAAAATATACTCAACATCAGTTACTGACATTGGTATTGATTAAAGAGTATACAGGTAATGACTATAGAGCAGAAGCCATCATACCTGTAAGATGTCGAAAAAGGAAGAAGATCAAAGGAAAATACCGTCGTAAAATGAGAGATGAGTTTGATGAGGACATCTATCATTACAGAAACCTGGTAGAGACGATGTTTTCTGTTTTGAAAAGGAAATATGGGGAAGAACTGAAGGCAACAAAATACAGAAATCAGGCAAAAGAGGTCAAGTTCAAATTATTAATCCATAATATAGACAGGGCAACTTCTATTTCAGTAATTATTCAAATGAGGATTTCTACAGAGCCGAGAAATGATTGTTGAGGTATACCAGGGAAGATTTGAAAAGAAATCTGAACGATGTTGTCATCTATTGTTGTCGGTTTTACTTCCCTGGTGTATATAAAAGATGGTTTTCTTTTTATAAAGGATTATGTGAAAAGTTGATTTTTTGCAGATTTTCATATGCGCATAGTCTTCCATTGCTAGCATCAACTTGATGTATGAAAAAAGGATTAACTATTCAAAGTAAACAATCAAAAATTGTAGTTAGTAATAGGACTATCTATAAATTTTGAGTGCTCCGATCGGGATTCGAACCCGAGTCACAGGAGTGAGAGTCCTGTATGATTGGCCGTGCTACACTATCGGAGCGCATTGCCATGAGGGCACAATTCTAAAGCAATTTATGTTATATTAAGCTTTTGTAAAAACAGGAAGCGGGGTTAGGCAAACATCCCGCTTGCTGTGCTCTGTTCTTCTTCAGTTGTGACCTTGTTGAAGGCTTCAGTCAGATCCTTCATGGTGATCTGTTCGCCCCTGCGACGCAGGACAAACATCCCTGCCTCTTTGACAATGATCTTGAGGTCTGCTCCACTCAGGCCGTTGGCCATCTTAGCAAGTTTGGTCATGTCCACATCATCTGCAAGATTCATGTGGCGGGTGTGGATCCTGAGGATATCCTCGCGCGCTTTCTCATCGGGTATTGGTACCTCGATCACCCTGTCAAACCTTCCCGGGCGAAGAAGTGCCGGGTCAAGCAGGTCTATACGATTTGTGGCCGCTATGATCTTAACTTGGCCGCGTGGCTCGAATCCATCCATCTCGGACAACAGTTGCAGCATTGTACGATTTACTTCTGCAGAACCTGTGGTGCCGTCATGGGTACGCATTCCGCCCACGGCATCGATTTCATCAATAAACAGTATGCACGGGGATTTGTCCCGGGCCATCTGGAATACATCTTTTACAAGCCTTGCTCCTTCTCCGATGAATTTCTGGACCAGGTCCGAACCGGACATACGTATGAAACTTGCATGGGCGCGAGATGCCACTGCTTTGGCAATCAGTGTTTTTCCTGTGCCGGGATCACCATACATAAGGACACCGGATGGAGGTTCGATACCGATCTTATCAAATAGTTCGGGTTCGGTAAGGGGCATCTCTACGGATTCGATAACCTCGTTGAGGACGTCATCCAGCCCGCCTATCATATCATAATCTACATCAGGGGAACTGATAACTTCCATTATCTGGGCGCGCATGTCGGTTGCTTTGCGCATTACTGATACAATGGAAAATGCAGCATTGATGGATACTCGCACACCTGGTTCGATTTCATCCTTGAATTCTGCGGGGATCTGTGTAACGACTTCCTGGTTGTTGCCATGCTGACGGATAAGCGCCATATCATCTTCTGTTTCCACGACAGTTGCAATGAAAAGGGGGGGTGATGTAATACGCTCGAGTTGTTCCTTGAGTTTTTCCATTTCCTCGAGGTAGTTGTTTGCCAGCATATTGGCTTCAAGAAGCTTTGCCCTCATTGATTCACTCTGGACCCGTAGTTCCTCATTTTCCTTTTTGAGTGATTCGATCTCAGAGTCCATCTCCTCTGCAGTATCAACAGTGTTATTGGTATTTTCAATAGGAGTATTTGCAGTTGCATCGGACATAATGCGTCCCTATGCATATCATCGAATATAAATCCACTCCTGATTTCAGGTATTATCTGGGCTATTATGTGTAGTTTTTACCTCTGTTTTTATGTTTTTCATCTGTGTTTGTGCGGAGATTATCCTGTTATATGCCTTATTTCACACTTCTATACAGATAAAAACAACCCCTCCGTTTCTATTGGAGAAATAGGTGAGTTATGGTAATATTTATATCACTTTGTTCTCTTTATTGGCTGTGAATAATGAGAAATATGGACTTTTAAATTGTTTACTTTTATTTTATTGTTTTTCACAAGTAAAAAACAGTTTAAAACAAATATATAACAAAAGACTTATATATGATCTTATCATAGCAAATATTGCATATAATGGATGTGTGAAACTGTAATTACGCTTCACAAGTCAATCTAAACAATGCAAACCATAAATCTGAGGGGATGAATGGCTTTGCACTCCATTGCATCTGAGGGGATGGATGGACTTATGCAGAGGCTAAAAGATGAAGATTCGACTCGAGTTATTCGATGATGATGACAACGAGGTTGCCAGAGTCCAATTTGAAGGGGATACTTGGCAAAATCGCTCGATCCAGTTTATCAACATGTTTGGTGAGGCGCAACCTCCATCGGAAGAATCTTCATCTTTTAACCTTTCTTCACAATCACAAAACAGTCATGAAGTAAACACACCTTCACATTCCGGTGTTCAATATCCACCACAGCAGCAGCAGCAGGTTCCGCCACAGATGGTTCCCCCAAATTATCCGCCTATGCCTGCACAACATTACTATAATCCAATGTATTACCCACCGGTTTACTACCCGTCGATGATGCCACAATCACCACCTCCCATGCAACCCACCACCCAGGCACCATCGATGTCCCAGCCACCTCATGTCCAGCAGGGACAGCAAGGTGGTAGTGTAAACCGGTCCTTTCCTTCTCAACAGGTGAATAAATCAAAATCAGATCCCTCGTTGACAATAAGTGAAAGACTTGAATTGTTCCTGAAATACGAGTTTCCACGTATGTGGGGTACTTCTCAGGAAATACAGCATCAGTATGAGCAAGTGTATGGCCCAATCAAACTGAGCACTGTGTCCACATACCTTTCCCGGATGTATCGTAAAGGTCTCCTCCAGAGACGGGGCAATCGCACCAATCGGGAGTATCTTTATGTGGGCGATATGGAAGAGCAATCTTCAGTTCATCAGTCTTTTTCTCCGGGTTACATCCAGAGGAATGATATTTAATATCTGAAACCTAATCTTTTCTCATGAACTCAGCAGAAAATTCTATAATAAAGGGTTTCGTGCTGGTTGCAATCGGCTTTTTTCTATTGTCCTTAGGTCTTATTATAAAAGCGATTTATGAAAATGCAGGTCACGCAGAATTTGGCGGGCTTGTGCTTATAGGTCCTATCCCCATTGTGATAGGGTCTTCTGAAGGTGTTTCCTATTCAATGCTTCTATTAGGACTTTTAATATTTGGGATTTACATTTTGTTATGGAGGACTAACCGTTGATCGGGAATATACTTGTTTACGGAGGTATGGTTCTTATTGGGTTTGGCATTTTCCTGATAATACGGGGTATCAGTGAACAAAATGTATTTCACAAAAAACAGTCGTTATCACAGGCACATGGTACTGTGAATGGAGTTCAAAAAGATGACAAGAGGGACTCTTTTCGCTCTGATGTCAAAAGTGGAGGAGTGATCATGATCGGCCCCCTGCCGATAATTTTTGGCTCAGACAGCAATACTTCTAAAAAGGCGATGGTGCTTGCCATCATTCTGATGCTGATTTACCTTTTGGTGGTAGTATTGGTATAATTATATACGTTTTCACAACAGATAGGATGTAGTATGCCGGAGTTTGAACTTGTATCAAACTACAGTCCGCGTGGTGACCAGCCACAGGCGATCGAAAACCTCTCGAATGGTATAAACGGTGGTTTCACACACCAGACACTGCTGGGTGTGACCGGTTCAGGTAAAACCTTCACAATGGCAAATGTCATTCAAAATGTGCAGAGGCCTACCCTTGTAATTGCTCATAACAAAACCCTTGCAGCCCAGTTGTTTTCAGAATTCCGCGACTTTTTCCCGGACAACGCGGTGGAATATTTTGTCAGTTATTACGATTATTACCAGCCTGAGGCCTATCTTCCCACAACTGATACCTACATTGAAAAAGATTCTTCCATCAATGAAGAGATAGACAGGTTGAGGCTGTCTGCCACCAAGTCGCTTATGGAGCGCAGGGATGTGATTGTTGTGTCCAGTGTGTCATGCATCTACAATCTGGGTTCTCCCAGGGAATGGCAGGAAATGTCCCTTTTTATGAAACCGGGGGATGAGGTTGACAGGAGCTGGATATTCAGTAAACTTGTAGATATCCAGTATGAAAGGAATGATGTGGAATTCACCCAGGGTACTTTTCGTGCCCGTGGGGACACTGTTGAGATTTTCCCGGCGCAGGATAATGTAGCAGTGCGGGTAGAGATGTTCGGGGATGAGATTGACAGGATATCCTATTTTGAACCACTTACCGGCAAGGTTGTACGTGAAGTGGAAGACTATATGCAGGTTGTGATATATCCTGCCAAGCATTTTGTTATGCCCCAGTCACAGATTGATCGTGCTCTCGTATCTATTGAAGAGGAATTGAAGGATACAGTTGCCGAATTTGAAAAACAGGGTCAATTACTGGAAGCCCAGCGTATCATGCAACGCACAAGGTTTGATATCGAAATGATAGAAGAGCTTGGGTATTGCAGTGGTATTGAAAATTATTCCCGTCATTTTGATGGCCGCAAACCAGGTGAGGCTCCTTCTTCACTGCTGGATTTCTTTCCGGATGATTATTTGCTCATCATCGATGAATCCCATGTGACTATCCCGCAGATAGGGGGGATGCATAATGGGGATCGGGCACGCAAAAAATCTCTCATTGAATATGGGTTCCGTTTGCCTTCTGCCTATGACAACCGCCCTCTGAATTACAGGGAATTCGAGGAGAGAATCAATCAGGTTGTTTATGTTTCCGCCACACCTGCGGATTATGAGCTGGGATTGAGTGATCAGGTAGTGGAGCAGATCATTCGTCCGACAGGGCTGGTTGACCCACCGGTCTAGGTCAGGCCTGTGGCAAATCAAATCGATGACCTGATGGAAGAAGTCCGGAAGGTATCGGAAAGCGGTTACAGGACTCTTGTGACAACTCTGACAAAGAAAATGGCTGAGGATCTGACTGACTACCTGTTGGAGATGGGTATCAGGGTGCGCTATATGCATTCGGACATCGATACCCTGGAGCGGGCCGAGATCGTGCGGGAATTGCGTAAGGGCACCTTTGATGTGCTTGTGGGGATTAACCTGTTACGTGAAGGATTGGACATTCCCGAGGTCGCTCTTGTGGCAATACTTGATGCAGATAAGGAAGGTTTTCTCAGGTCGGAACGCTCTCTTATCCAGACGATTGGCCGGGCTTCTCGGAATGTGGATGCTTATGCTATTATGTATGCGGACAGGATTACCGGTTCAATGTCCCGTGCAATGAGTGAGATGGAAAGGAGGCGTAATCTGCAACTGGAATTCAATCGCAAGCATAACATCACACCGACCAGTATCATGAAGGAAATTCAGCGTGAAATTGTGGAGGCTGAAGAGGTATCCACTCCTGCTACCGGAGTTGACATGGGTCTTTCCAAAATGGAGGCCAATAGCATGCTTATTGATATGGAGGCGGAGATGCATGAGGCTGCCCGCAACCTGGAATTCGAGGAAGCAGCCCGGCTGAGGGATGCTATCAGGGAAATGAGGGAAACCTATTCCCTGTAATTGTATTCTGTTGCTGGCAAAACCATGTGTTGTGGCATGGCCGAAAGGGTTATATCTAAAAAATACTATCAAGAGGTTGCAGTGAGCGTTGATGGTCTAGTGGCTATGACTGGGGCCTTCCAAGCCCTAAACCCGGGTTCGAATCCCGGTCGACGCACTTTTTCTTACAATCCTGTTTTGGACAAAGATATTTATTAGTAAGTATTTGATGTCTTTTCATGACCACAACAGATATTGTTCTTAAAAAGTTGCATGAGAATGCCAATCCCACTGCTGTGGGTGGTATGAAAAAGTATGGTATCACATCATCTGAAGCATTGGGAGTTTCGATACCAATTCTGCGCAGCATTGCAAAGGAGATCGGAAATGATCATGAACTGCCCCTCTCTCAGAGGATGTGGTCCTGCAAACACTGTCCCCTCGCAGGATTGCAGTGGTTAAGTTCAGGGGCAGCATTTCCGATGCCATCATTTCCATAAACGCAGTTATCTGGAGCAATTCCTGGATTCTCATGATGACATCCGCAAAGACAGGCTGAGCTATGACCCGCCCTGGGTTGCCGGATTTCCTGAAACGTCATGAGATTGCCACAAGGATTGAATGATATTTTTGCGCAACATTAATATCTATGTGTGCCCATGTAAGACCACTTTCCACACAGCCGGACGATAAGTACAGGTTGTAGATATGGAAATATGTGCAATACTTTTCAATCTTTTTGCGGGGGTTGCCCAGCCAGGCCAAAGGCGCAGGGCTTAGGACCCTGTCTTGTAGAAGTTCGTGGGTTCGAATCCCACTCCCCGCATCTGTTTTTTTTGGGTTACAGGTATCCTGAAAAATAGATACTCAGAATTTTAGAAAGTTAGTAGTTCAAATTTAAGTTCCTTCAAGATTGTTAGGAGACATTCTAAAATAATTATTTTTTTGCAAATCTAACAATTAGAAAATTATTATAACCAATACATCAGAAAATAAAAATAATGATTTGTTTTAATAAGGGTATAATTTGTTATTTGAAAAAGATGCGATAAAAGGTTTCTATGACCTTTTACTTTTTAGTACTTATTTTGGAATTGGCTGGTCAGGCGTGACACCATAGTAATTAGTTCTAGCCTTACCCCATGGACAACCATTTGGACCTGTTATCTTCAGTTCAATGTTCTGTAGTGTTTTACATAGACTGTTGCCAGCACGTGCACCTTTGCAGATGGGGCAGAGCTTTTCACAGAATATTGGAGCGTTCTGCTTTCATGGCTTCCATCATTTGCATTAGTTCCTGTACGGTTTTCCCACGGCTGTAATCAGGTGAACGGAGCATATCGCCAAGTTTCTTCCCTGCATCTTCGGCTGCCTGCATTAATTCTTCATCTTTTGTAACATCGGGAGTTGTTTCCAGGGTGATAGGGGCAACATCAGGTCCTTGTAGAAGGTAGGGTATGCCAACCTTGCAGGTTTCACCGTATCCGCAATAGTGGCAGCCAGCAGCACCTATTCCCTGAACATTGTCTACGACTTTAATCACGTTAGCGAAACAGATTTTATTTAGAACATCAGTAGCTGGTGCAGGATTATGGCCACCAAGACTCATAGTAACTGCAAGTTTTCCCCAAAGGATATCAGCTTCACGGTGCCTGAACTGATACCATCTTTCCATGAAAGAAAGCATCGCTGCGTTCAATGTGTCAAAATAGTTGACACCACCCAAAACATATGCGTCGGCTTCAACAATTTTATCACGCAGGGTTTCCATGTCATCATGTACTTTACATACGTTGTCCTCAACGCATGCCATACATGCGATGCATCCACCTATGTTTTTACCGTGCAGTGAAATAAGTTCATATTCACATCCTGTATTCTCCACGATCTTCTTTACAACTTTAATAGAGCCTGAGCGTGATTCTGCCCTTGGGCTTCCTGATATTCCGAGTATTTTCATCTTTTAAACTCCTTATCTATGAATTATTTTACCGATGAATAAAATGCAACAACGCATCGAATTAACTATATGATAATTAACTTGAACATTAAAAAAGATTCGGGGCACTGTTAAGTAGTTAGTATAATATAGTGACCTTAAAAGTTATACTATGGAAAATTGGAAATCAGTTTTCTCCTGGAGCGAGAGAAGAATAAATGTCACCGATACCTTCCATCACCTTGAATCCTTTACTGGTGATCATATAATCACCCCTTTCATGCTGTTGGAGGATCATGCCGCTATCAGTAAGTTTCTGAAGATGGAACAAAAGGTTCCCTCCACGAAGGTCTGTAAGTTTGGAAAGAGCAGAGAAACTCATCGTTTGACCAGAAATAGCTTTTAAGATCTCGAAACGTTTTGCATGACATAAAGATTCCAGCATGTCATCGACTACATCTTCTGTTGGAAGCTGTGATATATACTGCTTCTTATCCTTGTTTACTTCATAGATTCTCATGGACTTCATGAGATTGACCTGTTTTTCAAAAAGGTCGCCTGTCTCGGCGAGACAGATGTCACATTTCTTGTAAGGCAGGATTTCTCTCATGTGTTTAATTTCCGCACGGTTGCTATCAATAGTTTCACTGTCAACCGAATCCTGTTTGATAAGAGCTGCATTCTTTTGCAACATACCTGTAAAGTACGGTCTGCATACTTCGAGCCTTTCACATTTTTCGACCATATTCTTTGCAAGGCCTTCTTTTATATCGTTAGAGAGGTGTTTTTCCAGGGCATTGGAATAGTCATTTCGGACAAAAGCCAGAATGGTTTCGAGGTGTTCCCTGTTGGAATCTTCAATGAATGCCTTCATATCATTCTGTATCTCATCGAGTTTTTCCTTGATGTCATTTAATTCGGACTCTGATCTTTTGCTCATAATAGTGATTTAGGCGCATCGTTAATAAGAGTTTTCAGTGAAACTTTAAGAGTTATTCAAGTTACCTGAATATACTATGTATAGTGCAGTGCCGATTAAGTATATATGAATAACTTGCATATAGCATATTGAGGTAAAATATATGCCAACGTGGAAATATACAGATAAAACAGTTACTAAGGAAGAGCTTGAAAAGTCATTAGAAAGTGTGAAAGGTGCATGCTTTGCATGTGAGACACATAGCGATGATTGCCCCATTGCAAAACTTGGTGGAGAGATTGCATCACTTATGTAAACAGAAAAATGCTGTGGCTGTAATTGCTGAAAGGACAAGGTTCTGAAACCTTTTCCTTTTTCCCCTCTCTTCTGAAAAACTATTTAAATTATGCGATTGAAGTTAGCAAGTTCTATTGGAGGATTTTTTGAAAGGTACCGAATGGAAAGCATGGATCGAAGCATTTCGACTATTTTTTAATGGAGAAGCTCTGCGCTTCTGCATCCCGGTAGTACTTGTTGTTGGCTTACTATTGTCAGCCATTAATCAAGGTGATGTCATTGCAAGTGGAGCGGCAACTACTTTTACATGGTTCAAAGTCGGGATGAACTTTGTAATACCATTTTGTGTTTCCAGCTATGGATATCTTAGAGCGTGTCGGTCAAAAACTCCAATAACTTATTGATAGTGTGGAATTTCATAAAAGTAACAGAGAATTGCATAAATAAATTCGGAGAAAAATATGTCTGCATTAAGTGTATTGGCCTGTAAAATACTCTAGGATGAACTTGTCTAGATCCTGAAGAATGAAATAAGTAGCAGCAATTAATAAAACTGATCTAATCATGCCTGTTCTGAGTATAGTTGCATGTGAAATGCTTGAAGATGAACTTGTACATGTCCTCTCAATTGATCATGACATCAGACAATTGTATTTAGTTGAAGATACGAACAGTTTCAGATTGACGAGGAAACTGAAGTCCAGAGGCATGCGACCTTTCATATTTCCTTTTGATAGGTTATCTGCTATTGTTATGGAAAATAGTAGAAATCTGTTCTCTGAAGGCATTTTGCGTTTTCCAAAGTTTTCTATTTTCAAGAAGATACACTATGCTCTTAAAGCAGGAAAATGTGATCATCTCATTATTGTAGTGAATCTCCTTCCAAAAGACCTGCATGCTGATACGGATCGTCTGCATTCTGAAGTATACCGCAATGCCAGAGATATGGCAAAGTTTTCGGATGGAATCCTGCTTTTCTACGGGAAATGCGCTTACAGTTATGAATCCAAGACCAAGTTAAAGTCACTTGATTGTCCTGTTTATTTCCTGAAAGACAATAACAGTGAGGTTGTGGAAGATTGCATCAGTACCGCACTTGGTGGCAACGATGCGTACACGAAAACCGATCAACTAGGAAAAGGTGTCTTCTATGCAACCCCGATGTGGATTACTTACATGAAAGAGAGGATAAAGCCGGATAGACCATCCAATGATTACAACTATCTGAATGATCCAAATTACAGCCATCTCTTCAAGATAAACAGACTGGATTCTGACAATGCTGACTTTTCCATAAACGCATCGGAGTTCGCAAAAACCTTTGACATGGATATCATCAATATTAACGGCACTATGAAAATAGCAATTGACTCCTATATGAATGCGAAACTTGCGGTATGTAAAGACTCAGATTGATATTGTTTTTAACATAGTTGGAGTTACCCAAGTGAATTAAGTATAGTGCTGATTAAGTATGTACTAAATAGCTACCTATAGACAGGCAATAGTTATGTTGCTCTGCAAACACAGTATTTGCACAGGGACATTTCCTCTAATATATGCTCACTCTTTGCAGGACAGTAATTAAATGCCATCGTTTTCAAAAACCGTCTGATTTTCATCCATGTACATTCCTGGCGGATGAAGTGGTTCTTTCACTATAAAAGTCAGATATGTGGAAATAATACGGGTATATTCCTTCAAATACCTTTGATCGGGAGCATACTCATCCATATACTTGTTAATCCTGAAACTAAAATCTTCAAGCTTTCCAGTATCAATCTCCTCGGACAAATCTGTGCAATTTCTTTCTTTTAATTCATAAAATTTCTTACGGTTATATTTTGCAAGATATTCAATATTATACTGAAGACTCCCACGAGGACCCTGAATATCCCCTGTTTCTTTTTTATTAACCCTTGCTAGATACCCTGAAGATAAATTGGAAGCTTCTTTTTGTAATAAAAATAATAGTTCACATGAATTCATATGAAATCCCTCCTCATTTTTTTATATGAAACATCTTTCAAGCTATAGTTTCGCTTAGTTTGTCTTTTGTGTCCGTCTGTTCTGTCTCTTGTCTGTCGCCTACATTTGTCTCCTGAATTCCCACTCAAAGAGACAAAAAGGACAGCTAAGCGACACCAAATTCAAGCATTTGCAACAAGTTTTTCCCATTGTTCTAAACGTTCTCTTACATGAGCATTAAGTTTAAAAGGCTTGTCTGCTTTTGCATTTTGTTTCATGTAATGCAATGTTCCTTTTGAAAAACCTAGATTTTTCCACTCAACATAGGATATATCAAGAATCAACTTCCTTATTTCCATATTGTCCTGTCTTTCAATTTCATATCCTTGTGACACAAAATCAACGGTTTTCTTTTTACCAACAAGGTATTGAGCCAGTTATCTTGTCTCAATCCCCATAAGGCCTCTAATTGTACCTGATTTCATAAATCTACATTCTCATCTATACTTGAGTTGCCATACTGTACCGAAAACGAAAAAAGGCATTTCACTAACCCATATTTATATAAGATAGGAACAAGTAATTTTTAAGTAATTATAGGAGGGATTATATGAAAACATTAGTAACATATATGTCACAGACAGGAAATACAAAGAAAATAGCTGAAGCAATATATGAGGAAATTACCGGTGAGAAGGATATCAAAGACATCAAAGATGTAAGCAACTTCGAAGGTTATGATCTCGTGTTTGTGGGTTTTCCGGTCCAGCAATTCAACATTCCAGAAAATGTCTCTGAAGTTGTAAAAGAGAATGTAGCTGGTAAGAATATAGCATTTTTCATGACCCATGCTGTTCCCGAAGGAACCGAAGCCATTCATTCATGGACCGGCTCCTGCAAGGATATCGCAGCCACTGGAAATTATCTTGGTACATTTGATTGTCAGGGTGAGTTGGCACAACCTCTAATCGACAGGTTGCTGGAATCCGATGATCCACAAATGAGAGAGTTTGCTGAGATGGGTTCTTCCACAAAGGGTCAGCCTGACGAATCTCGTGTACAGAAGGCAAGGGAATTCGCAAAAGAAATTCAGGCAAAGGTTCAGTGACTGGATATTTCTGATTTCCTGCAATTCATCGGGGGTTCAAGTGCTATTAACAAAGATTAATCACAACTCAGTTTGAGTTCATTTAATCTTTTATTTTCCCATACTTGAATCAATTAGAAATTGTTCAAAGGGCACACTTTAATGCATAGTCCGCATCGAAGTCCGCCAAGAACATTAAACATATACTCAGCGCATTTTTCTCTATGAATGACCCCTTCTGATGTAAGAGCATCAACCGGACACACTTCGATACACTTCATGCATTCACTGCATGCATCATTTATAAATGGCAAATCGGTTTTTTCTTCTGTATCCAATGGTGCATCCGTCAGTATAGCAGCCATACGTACTTTAGGTCCAAAGTCCTTTGTTATCAGAAGATGATTCATGCCAAAGTTTCCCACGCCTGCACGATAAGCAGCATATTTGAAAGATAAATCTGCTTTAAGTGTTTCACGATTGGCATACCAGTAACCGTACTCACTTCCTTCACTTGGAGCAATCGTTGCCATATAACCTTCTTTTTCAATAAGTTTGGCTAACTTGAATGCAATGACCCTCAATGTAGTTGTAGCTGCCATAAGTGTATTTGTATATTCGCCTCTGCCCTTTGGTAAGGTTTCAAAAGCTCCTCGTGGTACAGAAACCCCCAGGATTATTACTGATTGTAAATTTTCCATTACATCCTGAGGTTTGTTTCCAGTATAATCTGAATCTTCAAAGCAGGATTTATTGGTTATACTGATAAAATCTACACCTAACTCAGAGGCCATGTTTCTCAAATCTTCTGTAATATTGTTTTCTGTCATTTTTATCTCCTTTTGACAAGAACTATTTATGATACTATTCAAAAATACCACAGTAAAACATTGTACACAGCGTTTAAAAAATATACTGTAAGCATTCCTGGTTTATTCTTTTGACTTCAGGTATTCTGCAATATTCTTGCCCAGTTCTTTTGCGGCATTGACAGCTTCAGGTTGGTCCTCAAATTTGTTTATTCCTACAGACTCTTTTGTTGCATCTGGACCAAACATCATCTTGATACCGCTCATGTCACATTCGTCTCCAAATCTGCATCGAACACATGGATTATTGCCAAGGATCCTAACAGAGCCTACAGCCTCCATCCCTTCTTCCATCATGTAATATGTAATTGCATTGATACCGTTATCAGAGGCGGGTGGCATCATCTCAAAATCCTTCGGGATTGCAGATGTGATTATTGCTCCCCCTGGTTTTCCTTGCATGAATCCATATTGATGGCGGAGTGAATAAAGTCGTTCAATAAATGCTTTTGTGCGCGAATCAAGGGTGGAATATGGTGTAAAACCTGCAATAATAAGAGCATCTGCTTCTTTAGCTTTTTCTGCCAAAGCAATGCCGTCGTCTTTAATTACACAGACATTCGTTTTTACACAGCCCAGGCAAGCCTTACAGGGAGCAACAGTATAATCAATAATCTTGACAAATTCGTATTCCATGTCTGTTGCTTCAAGGGCTGCTTTTAGAGCACGATCCGCATTACTGTCTTTGATAGGGGAACCTGATACACCAAGAATTTTCATTATTATTCCCTCCTATTGACAATCAGTTTGTAAACATCTTAAGTGTTGTGTGCAAAAGGGTGTGGTTATTACAACCCAGCCCTTTCAACGAGGGTGTCAGCGACCTGCTTTGCACTCTCAATTGGGAAATCTTCTGGTGTAAGAAGTGCACCTGCTTCTCCTGCGGTAATCTCTACATCTCCTGCTTTACATTTAGTGTCTGCACCAGCAGGCATTGCTGCAAGAAGCTCTTCAGGTGAGTTTATAGGGAATGATGCATCTGCCAGTGCTCCAACAATCTGGGAATGGATTTCTTCTTTTACGCTCATTTTGTTTTCTCCTTTATGGTTTTTTATGTGGCTTCATGTTCTTTGGAACATTTGAACCACAATAGATAATCGATAGTTACTCATATATACTTAATCGGCATTACAATAACTCTTGTATAGTGGAGTAACTCCTATAACCTTTAAGGTTTTACTAGGAACCCTTATATGCAATGTGTGTAAATTCTATATTATGAACAATAATTGCGAATCCGAACTCGGAGATATAAGGGAAAAACTTGATGATATCTACAGAGAAGTCAGATCATTTACTGAAGATACAAACAGGCAACATCTTGAATCCATTCTGGCATTTGTAAGAAGTGATTATTCTGATGCTATGGAAAAACACCTTGTTGCCGATGGTACAATTAAATACAGGATGCCAAAACCTGCAGCCAGTATATTCCATGAATGATGGATATACAGGGCCTTTGCAGCCACATGACCAGCAGAACAGGATTTTGAAAATAGTAATACTCTGATACTATGATTATGTGTAATTTACCTGTGATATATCCAGATAGTTTTCAGGTTGTGGCAAGTTTAACCAGGCTTTATTTCAGAAAAATTTAGAATTCGATCTTATGCAAAGCATCAATACACTGTTTTGGTCTTAATTCAACCTTCTCACATGTCCTTGAATTGGATGGTGGAAATGACATATGGCGGCGTTCTCGCCACATATAAAGCTATCGGGAGGTGTTGTTAAGTTCAGGTGCTCAAAATTAGCTAAGTACTGTATGTATATATTCAACTTTTAGAGCAGGAGTTTCCTTCCGTAATGTGTGTGGACATAGCGTGATCTTTGCAGGCCACAGGCCGTATTATTCTCTGTATCCCGGGCAGTTGCAGGAGTTGTCCGGACAGACTCATTCTGTTATCGTGGATGGCAGGAATGTGGGGGAGCCGGATGCTTTCATTGATGCAGGGTTTGTGTATAAGGGGATTGGCAGAGGAGATAAGAACGGGCATGAAATATTTTGATTAATTTAGTGTTATCAACACCTCAAATTGTGGCTATCATATCTGAGCCACAAATCAGATTTTATTTTTATTTCGAGGTTAAAAAGGCTCGCGCCGAGGCCATAGCGTGCAATGTTGCCATTATCTAAAGGGCCGCGGCTAAAAACTGGCGGGCGGCTGCCTGGTGGCTTGAGCGCAGTTGTCCGGAACTTAGCGAAAAGGGAATGTGGAGGTCAATGTGAACCAGAACGTTTCCCGCACGCAGGTAAATCTTGCCAAGATTGCCAATTCACCGGAGGTGCTGGAGAAGGCCAACGAATTGTCCAGAGAACTGAATGAACTATACGAGGAGGACAAGGACTGATCTTTTTGCAGGAGGTGGCTTTCTGAGGGCGATTATCCATGCCACCGTGGACAGGAATACTCTTTTGGTAATCCACAGGGTGATGAAGGAGAGGAAGTGCAAGAAAAGTGCGGCGGTTGATCATATTGTTGGAGAGTATGAGAGACGTAAACGGAAAGGTCGGATCGATGAGGTTGCGGAGAGGGTTATTGAGAAACTTGCGGATAGGGGAGGGACGAGGGTATGAGTTTTGTCGGACAGCCTGTTTAGTTATGGAGTTATGTCAGACAAGAGCATTAGACATCTGTATTCTATTTGCACAATTAATATATTATATCAGGGTTTTGTTTAACAAGACCTGGGCAAACAACGACTACAAAAAGAACAATCCATCTCTCCTCCAAAATATACGACTCTTCAGATGTAGGTTCTGGTTCCATTATTCTTGAAAACACAACCTCCGGCTATCCCGAACAGTGCATCCTGGTGAAGATCAGGGCTGAACTACTATTTTGTCCGAAAATTCGATTTGACCGATAATTCACATCGCTGACCAAAAAATAATTCAAAATGATATTTTCATATCATCAGTATCAATTTTATGAAACAGGATAAATTAAGATTCAAGTTTCGAAAAAAGATATGTAACAACCCAGCGTGGTAACTGATTTTCAGTTTTTATCAAAATTGTTCCATCAACATCTTTTTCTGCAATTAAGACAGCTGAACCTTCAGTTGAATTGTCGAATACATATGCTCTTCTGCATAGCTTTGATGCGTCATATAAAAAATTATTTGATTTTATATATCGATCTATTATTTTCTGATCAGGAACACTATGCTCTCCTTTCTCAGCACGTTCTTTCACTCGATCTTGATTAATTGTAATATCTGATGTACTTACAAAATAAAGGTATAGGCTCCAACCTTTTTGCTTAGCTCGTTCCATGAATTCAAGTTTAGATTCATGTGAAAATACTGTTTCAAATGAAAATAAATTGATATCTGACTCAACTAGCTGATCTCTAATGAAATCTGCTACCAGTGAACCAACATATGGATTGTTTAGATCATTGATAAGACAATTGTTTCCAAATTTGATATCTTCAATATCAATATTACTTTTTGGGAATAGGGTTGATTTTAAAAGATGGTCTTTGAATTCGGATATATTTGTTTGTATCCCAAATTTTCCAAAATCAATAGTGTCTGTGATATTAAGTTTGTCAGGATCAACATGCAATTGTTTATTTAGTAACCAGGGCTTACCTTCAGTAAATTGTTTGACCAGGGTAGATTTGCCTGATCCATTTGGACCCGCGATTATTCGAATCCGTTTCATATCTTATAAACACGTTTTTTAGGGGTTACAAATGCATTTTCAAGTGTTTTTAGTACTTCAATCCTACCATCCGGATGTTTCCTGACAATAGCATTACCCTGTTGGAATGTAATAGACCTGCCATTTTCGAGAGCATCCTTTGCTGCACGGGTTGTTGCCTTCCGTGCCATTTCTTCAAGGCGTTTAGATTGTTCATCCCGTGGCAAATCCGCGAAGTCTTTACATGTTGGTGCACCGATTTGTCCATCAAAGATAGAATGAACAGTTGGTAGTTTGCTTGTGTTTGACATGTAATTTCCTCATTGCTTTGGTATACTCAAATATGTCGTTAGGCTATAAATAAATTGGTTTTTATTGCAATTTGTCCGAAATCAGATTTTTCCATGGCGGATTGCACTCAGGAGGGACATGAGCTGCATCGAGTCTCTACCAGGATGCCCTTTTGATGTAATATGGGGTTCAAATTCCCCATGGGAATCTGCATATCCCCCGCCAGAGATATATCTCAATTCATTACGGTTCCATGTCCACCTGTTCTCCAGAAGGTGACACCCGAGACTGTCCTCAATCTCCGCCAGAGCGAACGAGAGTACCACCCGGACTCCCTGAAGGATATTCTCAACAGCCTTTTCTTCCCGCATACCACCAGGCGGGATACAGTCTACATATCCATCAGAGGGATGGGCATCTCGTGGGATCAGAAACCGTGTCACACTCCCCATCTTTGTATGGCTTTTATCAGAGAGAGCCGCATAGATCTCGTTTCGGTCTTTGATGGTGATTCTCTCCGTATTCCCGAGGTTCTTTCTGATCTCGAATGGTCGTTCCAGCTGGATCAGTTGTTTTTGTGTGGCATCGTTTCCTACACCAAAAGCCCAGAAGAGCCCCATCTCACGGTTTCTTGTGAGGATAATTCCAATCCACTCGCTTTCCAGTCCCATCCTCAGACAGTTAAATGACGGGGTGTTCAGCCCCTTCTCAGCCAATATGGTTCCTGCGAGGAACTGATTATAGGCGTTCACAAAGAGACATCGTATGATCTTCGGGTTGAACTCCGTGGTTTCAATGAATTTTTGATATTTAAGAAGACATTCATTCGTTGTTGTTAATGTCAAGTATCATCTCTCCTTCCCATAGAAAATAATTGGATAATCGGGATAATTTTAACAATCTTCTCACAAGCATCTCCACATCCAAATGCATCCGTCTTCACAGCGGCGCCTTCAAATTCCCTGATCTGCTTGAAAATCTCCCCATACTCCGCACCCACCAGCACATTCCAGCCGGCCTCCACGGTCTCCACCCACTCGGTATTCTCCCGCAGGGTAATGCAGGGCAGACCCAGCATGCAGGCCTCCTTCTGCAACCCACCGGAGTCGGTCAGCACCTTCTTTGCATTACCCGTGAGTTTGAGCATGTCCAGATAGCCCACCGGTGTTGTGAGTACCAGATTTGCACTGGCTTTTTCCCACAGGCCGTACTGCTTCATGTATTTGGCCGTCCTGGGATGTACCGGAAACACTATTTTTTCTCCGCAGTCCACAAAAGCATTATAATATACTAAGGATGCATATTTTAATTCAAACGTTTTATGTCCAATAACACCTCTTCCGAATACATCTTATACTATAAAAAAATATTATAAGCAGCATTCATCATTGTTGTGAGGCTCAAATAGTGGCGGAGAAACAGATACAAAAGATACTGATAACAGGCGGTGCGGGGTTTATCGGCAGCCATCTGGTAGACAGTCTAGTCTCTGAAGGCTATGAAGTCACAGTGATTGACAATTTAAGTTCAGGGAACAAGGAATACATAGAATCTCATCTCGACAAACCAAATTTCACATTTCTGGAAGCCGATCTGCTTGACGAACCTGCTATCAATGAAGCCTGCAACAATATTGATCTGGTCTATCACGTGGCAGCCAATCCCGATGTCCGGCTGGGTGCGGAAAATACAAAGGTACACTTCGACCAGAATATTCTTACTACCTATAATCTGCTGGAGGCTATGCGTAAGAATAATGTAGAGAATATTGTTTTCACCTCTACATCCACGGTGTACGGGGAGGCAAAAGTTATTCCCACGCCCGAAGATTATGGGCCACTTGTCCCAATTTCCCTTTACGGAGCATCCAAACTTGCAAGTGAGGCGCTGATCACATCATACTGCCATACGTTTGATATGAACTGCTGGCTATTTCGTTTTGCCAATATCATTGGAAGCCGTAGTAATCACGGTATAATCTTTGATTTTATCAGAAAACTAAAAGCCAATCCTGAAACACTGGAGATCCTTGGAGATGGCCAACAATCCAAATCCTATCTCCATGTTACGCAATGTGTAGAAGCCATTCTTTTCGTGGTGAAAAATGCAAAAGGTGTAGATTCTGAAAACGTGAACATCTTCAATATTGGTTCAGAGGATACCATCAGTGCCACTGAGATAGGTGAGGCCGTGGTAAAAGAAATGGGCCTGGCAGATGTTACATTCAATTATACCGGAGGCTCCCGCGGCTGGAAAGGCGATGTACCGAAAATGTGCCTTGCTGTGGAGAAACTTAAAAATCTGGGCTGGAAGCCCGAAATAAATTCTGGGGAAAGTGTCAGGCAAACTGTGCGAGAATTACTTTGAATGCTTAGTTCCGATACATAATTCCAATATTTATGTGTATAACATTTGCAAATGATTCTTATTATATAACAAAATATAGGGAACTATTTCCCTAATTCCCACTCAATAATTTTGGTGAAACAACATGAAGTCCATCATTCTTGCAGGAGGTTCCGGCACCCGTCTCTGGCCGCTCAGCAGAGAGCATTATCCGAAACAGTTCTTAAAAATTGGAGAATATTCCCTCTTCCAGCAGACTTTCCTGCGCTGCAGTGAGGTATCTGATGTATCGGAAATATTCGTGGTTACCAATGAGGACCAGAAATTCTACGTTATAGGCCAGATACAGGAATTGGGTTATGATTATCCTAAAGAGAATGTGTTGATTGAACCTGAAGGCAAAAATACCCTGCCTGCGATCTGTTTCGGGATGAAAGAAATCCGGGAGAGGTTCGGGGAATCCAATGCAGGCATTTTCTCTTCTGATCATGTGCTGGATTCCCGGGCCATGCAAACCATTTCAGAGGCAAAATCCCTGGCATCCCGGGGGGGTTATCTTTTAACTTTTGGCATCAAACCGACCTCTCCAAATACAGGTTATGGCTACATTAAGCCTGCTGAGAATCTGGGTATCGGACAAAAAGTCTCCGAATTCAGGGAAAAACCTGATGAAGAAACCGCTCGCCGGTATATTGAGGAAGGCTGTCTCTGGAACAGTGGCATGTTCCTTTTCAATACAGAAACTTTTTTCAGTGAACTGGCACAGTGTGCGCCTGAAATTTATGAGTCATTTGAACATAATGAAGATATAAACCAGGTTTATGCAGAGGTGCCTTCCATATCCGTGGACTACGGTGTCATGGAAAAATCGCAGAAAGTGGCCGTAGTTCCCCTGCAATACAAGTGGAGTGACCTGGGCAACTTTGCTGCTCTCTATGATGAACTGGATAAGGATTCGGACGACAACGTGGTATATGACTGTGAACTCCTGCCCCTTGATTCCCAACAGAATCTGGTGCATTCCAGAAACGGGAAACTCATCTCCCTGATCGATGTGAATGACATGATTGTCGTGGATACTCCGGATGCCCTGCTCATAAGTCCTAAAGAGAGCAGCCAGAAGGTCAAGCAGATTGTAAACCAGCTCAAGGAAAAGAATGACTCCCGTGCCAAAATCGGCCAGACGGTGTATCGACCCTGGGGCTCCTATACAGTCCTTGAAGCATCCAACAATCACGTGATTAAGAAAATAGTGGTCATGCCGGAGCAAAAACTCAGTCTCCAGTTGCATTATCACAGAAGTGAGCACTGGGTGGTTGTGACAGGCATGGCTGAAGTACATGTCAATGGCGACGATTATTTTGTCAGGCCCGGGGAAAGTACCTTTATCCGTGCAGGTGAGCGGCACAGGCTGGGTAATCCTAGCAAGATTCCCCTGGGGATCATTGAAGTGCAGCTGGGAGAATATGTGGCAGAGGATGATATTGTCAGGTTCGATGATGTGTATGGTCGTAGTTGAAATGTTGGAAAAATGTTGGCATGGCATAATTTCTTTGAAGTAGATACCTAATAGGAAATTATTGTGATTCTATGTCTGATTTAATAAATAAGTCACTCAATAAAATAACAAAAAGCTCTAGTATTGTATTGGTTGGTACGTTTTTTAGTTTATTTTTGGGATTTTTGGGCAAAATTATTTTTGCAAGATACACAGCTCAATATGAATATGGAATTTTTACTTTAGGAGTTACAGTTGTATTAATTCTAACCACTATATCTACTCTAGGTTTGCAAGAAGGATCTGTAAAATATATTGCCCACTTTAGAGGTAAGAATGATCCCGAAAACATTAAAGCTACAATATTTTCATCTATAATAATTAGTTTGACTACAAGTATTTTTATCACTGTAATATTTTTTATGGCATCAAATTTTATAGCAACAGATATATTTAATGCATCAGACGCGTCTCTGATATTAAAAATCTTATCAGTGTCAATTCCTTTTTCTGTTTTAATAAGTATTATTATAGCAATATATAGAAGTTTTAATATAACAAAAACAAAAGTTTTTTTTAGTGATTTTTTGAGGCCAATTGTGTATCTTCTTTTTTTGACTGTAATTATTTTGTTGGGCAGATCTTATGTTGCGATGGTTTGTGCTTATGTCATATCCATTGTAATCACTGGTTTAACATTAACGATATATTTTCTTAAAAAACCACCTTTTATGATTAAATGGAATGAAATAAGTGCTAATAACATAACAAAAGACCTGGTCTCATATTCAATTCCTCTTTTTGTGGCTGGTATATTATTAACGATAATGTCATGGACTGATACGCTAATGCTTGGTTACTTCAAAAACCCAGATATTGTTGGTGCTTATAATGCAGCATATCCTATATCCAGCCTTCTTTCTATTATTATAAGTTCTTTAAGTTTTCTCTATGTACCAATTATATCTCAATTATATAGTAAAAACCAAGTTAAAGAACTTGGGATAATTAACGCAACTTTGACTAAATGGGGGTTCATGTTAACTCTTCCATTTTTCTTTATAGTCTTCATTTTCCCTGATTTTGTATTAAATTTACTTTTTGGTCCACAGTATACTGAAGCTAGCACAACTTTACAAATATTGTCTATAGGTTTTATTTCTAATTCATATTTTGGTTTTAATTATTATACTTTGTTATCTACCGGTAAATCCAATTTTTTAATGAAATGTTCTTTTATTAGTGCTATTTTAAATATAATTTTAAATTTAATTTTGATTCCTATGCTGAGCATGAACGGTGCCGCTATAGCATCAGCATCATCTTTTATATTGATAGAGATATACATGACGATAAGTTTGTATAAATTTTTGAAAATACATCCATATTCAAGAAATTATTTAAAAATTACCATGATATCTATTTTGCTTGTTCTTGGTTTTTATTTAAGTAAGTTTTTGTTTTCATCAAGTTTTTTTGTACTGATTATGTTTGTTAGTATGTTTATGCTTTTTTATGTATTTTTAATCTTGTTTTCACAATCTCTTGATAATAATGATATATTAATGCTGCAATCTATAAAAAATAAAATATAGCATCTCCATTCTTCATATAAATAATTTTGTGAGGTGGATATATAGATACATAGGATATTAATCCCGACTTTGACAGTCAAAAGTAATAATAGTGTTCTTAGCCTTGTTGTATTCGGTAAAAATGCAACAAAAACTAAGAACATATGAGATTATTCCTAACAAGAATATATGCTTTCCTATCGGAACTGTCCTTGCCGTAAACCAACTTTACGAAATCCTCGATCTGCCTTTTAGTTTTTGGTAAACACAAGAAGAATGGTATTGACATCAACAACCTGCTCAAAGCCCTTGTAAGTTACAAACTGACGGATAATTTCAGCATAAGTAAAGCTCATGAATGGATCAATCGTGAGGAAGTCCTTGACACTTTTACTCTTCCTGAATTCAGTGAACGAACTCTGTACAGGGTTCTTGAAACCATGGGAAATAATCGTGAAACGATTATTTCCGATATCCAGGACAGACTGTTTGCAAGATACGATTTTGAACATACCAATATCAACATGGATTGGACCAGTATCGTATTACATGGTGATAAATCACCACTGGGTAATCGTGTTAAATCAAAGATTTAACAGGAGTTGCAGATTTCTAATCTGCAACAATACGGATACATTCGTGACCACAGGCCAGATAAGAAGCAGGTCACACTGGGTATAAGTGAACTTGCTAAACCAATCAATGTTCCTGTGGGCATTACAGTTGAAAAAGGAAACCTGAATGATCAGAAACATTTCAAGAAAACGTATCAGCAAGTTAACAGAAGACTGAACAGAGGTTCTCTTGTAGTTTTTGATAAAGGAGCTCATAGTGTAGACAACACTTCCTTGATAAGAGAAGATGAGATGCATTATCTGACTGCAAGGAAACTGAACAAAAGTGATGATAAGAAAATAGCTACGTTCTGGGAATCTTTTCCTAAACTGATCAATGCAAAGGATGGAATATACGGGCTCAAGATAGTGAAACCAAGTAGTGTCAACTACTTCTATTTTTCAAAGAAATTGCAGAAGGAACAACTTGATTCCAGAGCAAGGAAGGTCATGAGACAGATACAACAGGCAAAGGATATACAGAAATCCATTGATAAGAACAAGAAACTGCCCAAGAGATTCAGGATCAATAATGCACTTGTTGATGTGACTTATTCCTTGCAGACAAAACTGATGGAGATGGATGAAAAGGAGTGTATCAAACTGCTGGAAGAGAAGGTGATTACAGGCAGAGAAGGATTTTTCTGTTTGAAATCAAGCAGGGATTTGACACTAAAACAGGCTCTTTCTACATACAGAAAAAAGGATTCGGTTGAAAAATCATTAATTCTCTTAAGAATGAGATCGAGATCAAACCATTGCGGGTGTGGACGGATGCTAGTATTTATGGGGCGGTGATTATTGGTTTCATTGCACAATTGTTCATATCACTGATGCGATATGAGTTCGATGAACTCAAGTCTAAGTCTACAAAATTCATGAAAAATAGCCTATTGAATTTGACAGTTACCGTGGATTACATGAAAAATAAGGTAAAAAGGTATATTTACGCTAACTTTGATGCCATAAATACACTGATTTTAAGACAAAAAGGGATGAAATAGTAGAAATTGACGTGAATTATTTGATACTGTCAAATGGGTTCTCCTGACAAAAAAGCGAAATTTTTAGGTTGGAGGAGGAGACGGTTTCTTCAGCAAGGAGTGGATACTGTCAAACTTGGGTTAATAATTGTATTTTTTATATGTTTATGCGTAATAGATTGACAAAAAAATTCTCTAATTTATGTGTAAAATATGCCACTTAAGGATGTCGATTGTCATTTATGTACTTCTGAATTGCCATTTGCATAAATCTTATTTTGATTATTAATTACGGCTTCTGAACTAATGTATTCCAACATACTACTTGAACCTTCTTTCTTTAAAATCGTGATTTTATTTTCTACGGTATTTAAAGATCCAAAATATATGTAAGATTCATCGGGAATTTCACTTATATCCATTTGGATATTTTCACATGATTTCCAATCAAAACTATCCAACAGTAGAGTTCTGTATAAATCGGCATATATTACATTATTATTTTTTACTTCATATAACCATTTAGCACCTGAAAATTCTTGCTCATTGAAGTGCGGCCCATCTAGAGAGCTATTTAGTGAAAAAGATCCAGGGTTATCTTTTGCAACTTCAAAAACAAGTCCGCTGTTAAATAATAAAAATATAGCAAGAAAAATGGATATAGCTGGTAGTACATTTCGATTGTATTGTATATTCCATGATTGATGAAAAATATTTCTAGGAATATTGTAAATAATGATAGCACCAACAATACAATACGGAGATAAGATAATAAGTGCGATATGGTAAAGTCTTATAGTATTTAATGAGCTTGAAAAAAATGGGACTGCTATAGCCGCAAATAATATCATAAGGTTAACTAAAGAGAAGAAAATATATTCTTTTTTAAATTTTATTTTTATAAGTTTAAACCATGATGCAAATATGCCGACTACAATGGAGAGTTGAGCTGATAAATGAAGATATTTATTTATTTCATGTAGTGGAGATACGGTTTTCATAATTACATAGTTCATTCCTTGTGATGTTTCTGGTTTCAAAAAATCGGTAATAAATGAACTTAAAATTTGTTTTCCTAATAACACAACAACATTGAATGCAGAAGATTTTGTGACATACATGTACCATGATATAGCAAATACAACATATAGTAAAATAAAAGTTAGTGATATATTTTTAATTGTATTTTTATTTTTGTATTGCACAAGATATAATAAAACCCACACTATCACGAGTGATATCATGAATATATAAGATAAACCATAATGAGAAATGATAAGTGAAAAAGAAAAAATTATGAACAAAATTGATTTTTTTATTTGATACATATTTTTGTCAATTATTAATAGTACTATTAAAACAAAAAATATTTCTGCTATTTGCTGTCTTGCCAATTCAATAAGTGCTAAATAAAAGGCAAAGAATGACATGAAAAAAAATATGGATAGAAAAGCGATTTTATTGCTAGTTTGTTTTTGAAATATTCTATATAAAGTAAGAGGAACAAAAGAAAATAGAAACGGATAAACTATTTTGAATACCCATTTTAGACTTATATCGCACACATTTGAATAAATTGGTGCAAGCAGTACTATGGAAAGCATACCATTGACTGTAGAATAAATTGTTGGATCCCATGACATGCTTTTTATTACATTATTAGCTAAATAATATTCTAACTGGATGTCCCATCCCGATATATACATTGAAATCAACGAAGTATGGTATAAAAGAGAGATAGATATCACAAAAACAGTTAATGGGTATAGTCTATTTGGAATAAACTGATTGAATCCTATTAATACCACGATCACTGAAACTAAAAAAATTAACAATATTAAAATAATATTATTATTGTAATAATTCATCAAATATGTTCCAAATATGGACAAAAAAGGGACTAAAGTTAAAAACAATACGGGTACTACAGGCACATCCTTTGATTCTATTAGAGGTGATTCAGAATGGTCTTTATCTCTCAGATAAATCGTTGCACATAATATCAATACTATTCCGCTTATAGTAATTATCAAAGGCATCAATGAAATTGGTTCGGAAATTCCTATTAGAGGATAGAATGTATTCATAAACAATCCCGTAAATAACAGAATTGCAATACTCAATCCAATAGTGTATGAAAACATTTCAACAATGTCAATTTTGTGTAATTTGAAAATTCTCATACCGACAATGCCAGGTATAAATGCTAGATAGATGAAACCTATGATTTGCCTTAAGATTGGAAACTTTAAACCAATTTCATCTAATGCTATGGAACCCAATAAAGCAAGTTGAATTGCTAAAATTACCCCACAAAATTTCTGAACCCCCCAGTTATTTATCTGAAAAAAATTTTTAATTTTCATCTTAATGCACTATCCTTTCATATTGTGCATTTATTTCATCTGCCACTATTTCCCATGAATATCTGCTTTCAACAAGTTTTCTACCATTATTTGCTATATTTTTTCTTAATCTTTCATCTGCAAGAAGTTCTATAATATTTGTAGCGAATTTATCTGGTTCATCTGCAATAACTATGTTTTCATTAGGGATAATTTCTATTCCCATTGCACCAATAGATGTTGTGACAACTGGTTTTCGCATTGCCATTGCTTCTAATACTTTGTTTTTGATACCTGTTCCTTCTTTCATAGGAACTATTACAATCGTTGATTTTGCTAGATATTTTCTTATATCGTCAACATATCCTGTCACAATTATATTATTAGAAGATAGTTGTAAGATTTCTTTAGAAGGATTTGCACCTACAATATACAATTTAACATTAGGATTTATTTTTAGTATCCGCGGATAAACATTGTTGTAAAAATAATGCATTGAATTTATGTTTTTTGAAGTATTCATAACTCCTATAAATATCAAAGAAGGAAAATCTTCTTGAATATCAAGAGGTTTAAAATATGAAAGATCAACTCCATTTGGGACAACTTCAACATTTGAAATTTGAAATTGAGGTTGCAATATTCTCTTATCTTTTTGGGTAACTACATTACAATAATTAAATTTTTGTTGGTATTGCCTTTCACGATTTTTGGCTTTAATATATTGCATCCAATGCATCATCTTTTTCAATCTGTTATTTTCATTCAAAAATAATTCATAAGTATTTTCAGATATGGCGTCTAATGGTTCTACAATTTTTGGTAATTTATTATTATATACATAATGAGCCATTCCGCCATCTGTATATATAGCATCAAAATTCTCAGTTTTTAACAGTTTATTTATTTCATCTTGAATTTTAGCTGAGTAATAGTAATTCAAAAAACTAATATTGCCGGATAAAATATTCTGTAAACATAGTGTATTTTTTATTGTATGCATTATTGTGCTAATAAAACCATTTCTATTTTTGATTTCAACTGGTGGAATTACATGGCAATATTTCTTTAACGTATGTTCACATTCTCGAGTCTGGGATCCTTTTTTTTTAAAACACAATAATGTGATTTTATAATTATATTTTTTAGATAAGAATTTTATTAAATTAAATGGCCTGAGAGTATCCCCTCTATAAGGACTTGGAACATTGTGGCAAAGCATTAATATTTTCATAATATCACCGTTAATATTAAGGGGCAATGTTTCCATTCATTTTAAAAATATGTTCATAATTATCAATATATTGTTGTGCAACTTGCTTAAATGTATATTTTTCTTCTATTGTTGTCCTTGCATTTGTACCAATTTTTTCTCTTAATTTTTTATCTGATAGACAAAGTTCAAGTAATTTTTTTAGTTCATTTGTATTTTGTTTTTCAAATAAGAATCCATTATGTCCATGTTTTATAATATCATTTGGACCAGCTATGTCACTTGCAATCACTGTTTTTCCAGAGGCCATTGCTTCTAATAAAGTTACAGGCATGCATTCGAATAATGATGGTAAAACAAAGAGTGAACATTTTGATAAACATTCTCTTAATTCTATTTTGTCTAATGTAGATACAAATTTAACCTTATGCTCCATATTGTTTGTTGTCGTAAATTTTTTTATACTTTCTTCTTCGGTACCAGATCCGACAAGTAACAGGGTGGTACTAAAATTTTGGTGAATACGCAAAAAAGACTGAAGTAAATATTCAATTCCTTTAACTTTATTATATCTTCCAGCAAATAAAATATAGTTATCATCTCCTTCATTTCTATATTTGTTTGCATCTATTCCATTTGGGATTAATGATATATTTGTGAAACCTTTTTTATACAAATAATTTTGAATATCACTATTAAGTGCAATAATCATGTTTGATCTAGAAAGAACTTCTTCCTCTATTTTCTTCTTAAATGGAAAGAAATATTTGTTTAAAAAATTATTTTCTAGAGAGAAATCTTTGTAAAATTCCATTGCATCAGGGTTATGTGTTACAAAGGTCATTGGAATATTTAATTTAGAAACGAAATAGGCAGAAAAGCGGTCATTCAAATTAATGATATCTGGATTTATATTTTTAATAGTTTTCATTGCTAGCTTTGAATATAATAATAATGAACCAGTTTCATATATGATTTCATCTTTGAGATGCGGCATTTTAATATCGATAAACTTCACTCCTTCAATTATTTCATGTCCAGTTTTGCTTAATTCTCTGAAACGTCCTATCACATAAACATCATGTCCAATTTTTGCAAGTTCTTTTGAAATTCCATATATTTCTGATTCTGTTCCAAGTTGTTTAAATTTTTCAAATGGACGTTTTTGGGAATATAGAAGCCCTGGAGCCAAAAAAAGAATTTTCATTTTTACACCTTTAATTGATTGAAATTATTGTTTTCATAAACTTTTTCTACTTTTGACGCAATTTGCTTCCATGTCAAGTTATCTTCGATGTAAGCTTTACCTCTTTCAACCATTTTTAGTGCTTCTTCAGGGTTTTCAATAGCATTTTTCATATTTTCTTTTAATTCTCTCACATTTCCATATTTTACTAAATATCCACAATTAGCATCCCTTATTAATTCTCCACACCCACAATCATCTGCCACAATTACTGGTGTTCCACTCAAAATCGCTTCAAATGGCACCAAACCAAATATTTCTAATGTAGCGGGGTATACTACTACATCTGCATCAACATATGCTGATATTTTATCGTCATCATTTACATATCCAATTATTTCGACTTTATTATTCAAACCCAACATATTTACCAATATTTTCATTTCTGTCATGTATCCATCATCATTACCTATTATTACTAAAACCGCATTATTTGTTTCTTTTTCAAATTCAAAGAACGATTGTATCAAATAATCGATGCCTTTTCTTTTATGGATACGGCCCAAAAACAGTATCATATACTTCTTATTTATATTATATTTGTATCGAAATTTTCCCTTTACTGGCAAAGTTTCAAACATCTCAGTATTAATACCATTAGGGATTTTTATAATTTGACTTTTATTGATTTGACTGTGTTGATATTGGCACATTTCTGCGTCTGAAAGAGCAATAATTTTTTGTGCATTCCTTAATATTTTATGGCTAAAAAAGAAATTATATGCTCCAATCAAGCCTTTTTTTTGGCAAACCTTTGGAACAGACCCATGTGTTGTAAGAATGTATGGCATTTTATGATATTTGCAATATTTAGCTGTCATAACAGCTTGGAATGAAATGAGGTCTTGCAAATGAACAATGTCGTATTCATTTAAGTTTTCTTTTAAATATGTTGATATTTTTGGAGATATGTAGATTCCTTTTTTCCAAGCTAAATTATCACTAATATATTTAAATCTAAAAATCCGAATCCCTTCTACATATTCAGGATTATTGCCTGCGACATATCGATTGTTAGGTTCATATAAGTCTGTAGTTAGCATAGTAACTTCATGGCCATGCTTTACCAATTGTTTTGATAATTCATATACAACTCTGGCACACCCTCCTGTTGCCCACGCGAAAGGTGGTGTGGAAACGATCTGTAATATTTTCATATAACTCCCCCTGCTTGTATAGGTTTATTATTTATAGCTATAATTGTTTCTTTTTATACCTTTTACATGAAGGCAGTTTGGAATAAATGGAATTCCTTTATAGCCATCTCTGATTCGTTTTATTTGTGTAATTCCTTGTTTTTCGAGAAGATTCTTTAGTAATTTATATGAAAACCCAGATTTATGATAATTTGCAGAGTAGTCTTGTCCTCCATAGATATTTTGTATATTTCCCCATGATGGTTTTAAAGCAAAAAGTAATGACCTTGCCCGGAGGTCTGGACAGAGAATTTCTAAAGTACCTTCTGGTTTTAGTATTCTCGTCCATTCGCTCAGTACGTTATCAACTTCACAGTGTGAAAAATGTTCAATTACATGACTGCTACAAACATAATCAAAACAATCATTTTTGAAAGGCATGTCATGGGCATCACCAATAATGTTGGTTTCTTTTGTTTTTCTGATATCGATTCCAATAGAATCCTTCATCTTTTTCTCGTCTCCAGGACCGATTTCACAAATTCTTAATTTTTGACTCATATCTTCAACCCAACAGTTCCTTAAAATATTTTGGCCAATTTATTTCTGAAAATTCATTATTGAAATAAATTCTACAATTTTTAGACATCATGTCTAAATTATCTTTTATGAAAAGGGCACCTTTGATCCACTCTTTTATATCTGAATTATTATCTACAAGATATCCTGTTTTTAGATGAGAAACTGTTTCTGACAGTCCTTCAATATTGCTTGATAGGACAGGTGTGCCATACATATAAGAAGTTAGCACTACTGAACTTTGTGTTGCAATCTTGTAAGGTGTGATTGTCATGATACTTTGTCGGAGATAATTGGCAATTTCTTCATCACTAATCTTTTCTTTATGATATACTTTCAAATTTTTCCATTTGTAATACCGAGAATCAGTTATTTGTAAACGTGAAATTAATATAAAGTTTAGCTTTAAATTGTGTTGTCGTGAATATTCAGCGATTTTTAAAAATATTTCTGGACCTTTGGCGGCTACTGGCGGTCCTATAAATGTAATATATTTTCGATTGCCTATACTGTTGGAATCATTACCTAAATCTTCGTATATAAGAGGAATATATTTTTTTTCGCCTAGGAATTTTGGGTAACGTTTTTTAAAAAGTTGCATAGCTTTTACTGAAGACATCACAGCAATATTAGTTTTCTCCAGTGCTTTTTCTTGAGCATACTCAAATAAATATAGCCAGTATGGCTTAAAACCCTCGTATGCCTGCTTATTTTCAACATAAGGTTCATGGACGTGTTGTATGAAAGTAACTTTATACTTTTGTGATAATTTCGCAACTTTATAATTAAGGAAAGGATGGAAATTATGCATGTAAACAAAATCTGGTTTTTCCTTTAGGAAGATTTTGTTCAACTTTTGTTTATGTTTAATATTTAATCCATCTATTATGGTAGATATGATATTTTTTGAATTGCCAACAAATACGGCTTTTTTCTTTATTTCTTCGGGTAGCATCCATTTATACTCTTCACTGAATAGGTATGTGACTGAATGGCCGCGTTTTTCACTTTGTTTGCCAAGTGCACAACAATGTGATTTATAGATTGGACTATATTGCAAACTTCCGATGATTATATTCATGTTATCACTAAATATTTTTAGATCAAAGGTGTTAATAATTTTATACTCATAGCAACACGGTGGATGTTTAAACATTTAATTATGGATGCATAGATTCTCTAATATATATTCATAGAAAAAAATATTATTCATAAGATTCATATTCTTTTCAAAAAATATTCTCCCATTTCTCCCCTATTTTTCTTGCATACTTTTGTTTTTCTTAAGAAACAATACTATATTTTTAAAATAATCTATATTGTTGGGTTCCACAACACAGCCACATTGAGATTCATTGATAATATTAGCAGATTCTGTATCCTTATTGACAATTGCAATTACTGGCTTTTTACTGGCCATTAAATTGATAGTTTTTCCAGGTAAGCAAGGTGCTTTCATTCTTTCGTCTAGTAATATTAAGGATACATCTGAAGAATTAATTATGTTAAAATATTCTTCTCGTTCCTGAAAAGGTAATAATTCTACATTGTAGATTTTTTCTGTTTCAATTCTATTTTTGAGATGTTCTTTACTCATTCCATCACCTACAATGTAAAATATAATGTCACGATAATCAACCAATAATTTTGCAACATCAAGAATGTCATCAATTTTTTGAAATGGAGATAAAATTCCTGCATAGGATATCAGACATTTGTCTTTTATTCCTTTCTTTATTTTAAAATCTTTTTTGATAGCATAGTTATCAATATCTGTAACTAAAGTACCATTATAAATATGAGTTATTTTATCAGGATCTCCCCCTCTGTTTACAACATAATCAACTCCTCCCTCTGACAATACAGTAATATGATCTGCATTTTTATAAGCAGCTCTTTCTATATGTTCCATTATTTTAATTAACAGAGGATTTTTTAAAATTCCTACATCAGTAAGCTCTTGAGGATGAAAATCCTGGAAGTTTAGAACTGAAGGGGTACCATCATATTTTTTTATCTTTTTTGCCAAGTAATATAAGGGTAAAGGAGGAATGTACATTAGGCAAGCGTCAAATTTTTTCTCCATTTTTTTATAGTGATTGAAATAATAATATGGGATATAGAAATGCTCAAAACCCCTTACAACTATATTATCTCTATTTGAGGGATGCTTGCAACGATGAACATTAATACCTTCAAGAGATTCATTGATAGGGAAACTGGTACCCACATCTTTTTCATGTAGATTATATTCTCTTGGATAAGAGGTCAGGACATCCACTTCATGACCTCTTTTTACAAATGCCTTTGCAAGATCATAATAAACATGAGCAGCGCTTCCAATTTCAGGAACGAAGTTCGCTACAACCATAAGAATTTTCATCATATCGTACCTTGAATTATAAATAACTTATATTTAGTTTCTACTAATGGTTTTATGAGAGTGTGAATCATTAAAATTCAGCACTCTTTTGAATATTGTCCCAGTTATTTTCAAACCAATTGTGAACATGTTCAAGACCATCTTTAAATTTCATCTGTGGTTCATAATCAAGTGTATTATTGGCTTTATCTACACAGGAAAGTAATTTGGTTTTAACATCCCAATTTCTACGCTCTTTATATATAATGCCGGCTTCATTGCCGGTCAGGTCATTGACAATGTTTGCCATTTCTATAACTTGATGGTCCTTTCCTGAACCAAGGTTGAAGGCTTCTCCTATTGCTTTTTCTTCTACTCCCATAGCAACTAAGCCATTCACAATATCTCCCACATAGGTCCAGTCTCTTGTTTCGGCTCCTTCTCCGGTAATTGGAAGAGGTATTCCATTCATTGCCCAGTAGAAGAAATTCGGAATTACATTTCTGTATCTTCCGGGCACTTCTCCTGGTCCATAAGAATTAAAGAAACGGGCATTGACAATTGGAAGATCGTACAGATTCTGGAAATAGTTTGTATATAATTCGCCAAGCAATTTGGTGACCTGATATGGTGTATGAAGATTTATGGAAACATCATGCTCTTCAAAAGGCATCTTTGATTCTAGTCCATAGACCCCACAACCGGAGGAAGAATATACAAACCTTTCTACATCCACAAGTTGGGCATACTGGAGAACTTTCAGGATTCCAAGCCCATTGACATTGAGATCCTTTTCCGGATTGTCAACAGAATTCTGGTTTGCAAAATGAGCTGCCAGGTGGAATACATAATCGGGCTGTTCTTTGAATACCCTTTTCAGCATTTCATCATCAAGAATATCTCCCTCTATAAAATTCACGTTATCTGCTTTTGGGATATTCCATTCATAGGATGATGAGAGATCATCTAGAATAATAACTTTCTCAGCACCCATTTCCGAAAGTTTTCGGCAAAGATTTCCTCCAACTGCTCCTGCCCCGCCTGTAACGAGTATAGTACTTCCTTTGTAATCTGCAGAATAATCACGCATGCTATTCACTCCAACCTGTAATAATCTTTCATCCATTCAACTGTTTTCTTAATTCCTTCTTCTGGAGATACTTTTGGATCATGATTGAGGTCTCTGATCGCTTTTGAGCAATCAATTGTCTTTACTTTGGTCGTAAATTGTTCTGCTTCTTCATAATTTACAATCGAATCATCTATCCCAACTGCATCAAGGATTATATCTGAATAAGTTTTGATATCCTTTTCCCACTCAGGCCTTCCAGCAACATTGTAAGCCTCTCCAGGAATGAAGTTATCAACAATATTGGCCCAGGTGTTACAGGAATCTTCTACAAAATCGATAATTCTTTTGTGACCTTTATACACAGTATAGGGCTTGTTGAAAAGAGCATGATAAATGAATTTCGGGATAAATCCTCTGTAAGGTGTATAATGCTCGTGTGGTCCATAACAGTTAACAGGTCTGACACGCACAGTTTCTGTACCAAACATCTTGGCAGAGTTCATGCACATTAATTCGCCTGCCCATTTGGTGATGGCGTAATCGTTCATCTGATAGGTATCTTTTATAGGATTATTTGTCATTACATCCTCAGACATTTTTCCATTGTAATCACCATATACCTCTGCACTGGAATAGAAGATCATACGGAAATCCAATTTTTCCTGTAATCTGAGTATGTTCTTGGTGCCAATCATATTGGTCTGCCAGAGATTTTCATAATAATCTTCTCCGTTCCAGCGACCATACTCTGCAGCTAAATGATAAACATAATCAAAATTGTTATTCTCAAATACATTTTCAAGTTGCCGATAATTACGAACATCTGCTCGAATGTAATCATTGCGTCTAGTATTATAAAGATCAACAGCAAGTACGTTATGTCCTCTGCTTTGCAATTCATTGACAAGGTTTGTTCCAATGAATCCTGCCCCTCCAGTTACCAGAATATTCTGAGTTTCCATTTTAATTCCTCATAAATCAATTTGATTAATATTATGTACATATACTTACGATTTTTTCAGCGGCTTTTCCATCACCATAAGGATTTTCCCAGTTACTGTTTCTCGAAAGCATTTCAGTAGTACATCTAAGAATTTCAGACGAATCCACGCCTGCCAATACATTAGACTTCACATTTAATGTTTCTGGACGCTCTGTATTTTCTCTTAATGTTACACAAGGTACTCCCAAAATACATGTTTCTTCTTGAATTCCACCCGAGTCGGTAAGTACAATTTTTGCATTTGCTTCGAGCTGTAAAAATTCAAGAAAACCCTGTGGCTTTATTGTATTGATGCCTTCCATGGATAAGCCAAATTTCTGTATCATCTTTTCAGTTCTTGGATGTATAGGAAATACAATTGGAACTGAAAATTCTTCTTTAACTAATTTTAAACCGCTGAGAATATTTGCCAATCGATTTTTGCTGTCCACGTTTTCGGCTCGATGGCTTGTTACAAGTACATAATTTTTAGGAGATAAACCAAATCCGTCCAATACGTTTGTTTTTTTAGAAGCAATTTTCAGATTTTGCTGCACTGCATCTACGATGGTGTTACCTGTAACAAAGACTTTATTTGCATCAATATTTTCCTTTAACAATTGTTTTTTTGAGATTTCAGTAGGTGCAAATAAATAATCAGCAATATGGTCTGAAACGACACGGTTAATTTCTTCTGGCATTGTTCTATCAAAACTTCTAAGACCAGCCTCTACATGACCCACTTTTATGTTTAGTTTTGAGGCGGTTAGACTCCCTGCAAGAACAGTATTTGTGTCACCTTGAACAATAATCATTTCGGGTTTTTCTTCTAACAGGATATTTTCAATACCTTCCATAATTTTTCCAGTTTGAGCAGCATGGGTGCCGGAACCCACATCCAGATTATACAGGGGTTGTGGGAGATTTAGCATGTCAAAAAAGATTTTATCCATCTCATAAGAATAATGTTGACCTGTATGTAAGACAAAATGATCAATATTGTTTTTTTCACAATACCTGATAATCGGGGACATTTTAATGATTTCAGGCCGCGTTCCAAGAATTATTCCTATCATGTTTAACACCCTATAGATATAATATGAATTTATGCAACCTCTAATCTTCTCATCATCCGTGCAATCGCATGCAATATTATCCCAGTAAACGTCATGAACATCCCCAAGATGGTCAGTAACATCATCAGCAAAGTAGGCCCAAAACTTAAAGGTTCTCCATGGTAGAACTCCTGCAGGAATTTCAGGCCCATGAATAATCCCGTTCCCGCCATAAGTGCTCCAGGGAGAGTGAAATAATACAGGGGCCTTCTGAATTCCATGTCTTTTAAGATAGCAATTAAAACCCCAACTCCGTGACTTACCGGGTTCTGGGTCGATGAATCTTCTACATCATAACTGCAGTTTACCTGGACCTCTTCATATCGAAGGTTGTTGTCTGCAATCTCCATGAGGATCTCTGAGCCTGCAGACATGGAATCGCTGTTGATTCTTATGTTCTGGATGGCTTTTTTACCGTAGGCCCTGAATCCACACTGGGAATCAGTGACATTCATGCCACCCACTGTATTGGTTGCAAGATCAAGAACTTTCATTCCTACTTTACGGTAGACTGGAATCCCTTCTGAAGTACCATCTATGAAACGGGATCCAAGCACGACATCAACACCTCTTTCAAGAGGTTTGAGCAATTTGGGAATTTCAGCAGGGTCATGCTGGCCATCCGAATCGATGATGACCATTCGTTTTGCATTGAGACTACGTGCCGTTTCAAAGCAACTTTTTATTGCCGCACCATACCCCATGTTTTTTGGATGCTGGACAACATATGCACCGGCGGATTCTGCCACTTCGGCTGTATTGTCACTGCTTCCATCATCAATTACAAGGACAGTATCCACATATTTCTTACAATCCACTACTATATCATGAATGGATTTGGCTTCATTGTAAGCGGGCATTGCAGCTATGGTTGGCATAATTAGTGCCTCCATTCTGCCACAAGGAGCACCATACTTCCAATGGCAATCTCCTCATCAAGTGCCGGCAGGATAGCAGCCACTGTGGTCAGAAAATCACCGCTATTGTATTAAATGAAACTATGTTAATATATATCACCTTGTGAAATATTATTTGAGGGATAGAACGCATCCTATATAATTATTATGACATACATATCATCAATAGTATAAAATTGCTTGGCTAGCCGAATTCTGATATCCGATACGTTCTGAAATACATATATACACCAAATATAATTCATCCTTTTTGAAACAGAAGCACCAAACCCAACACCAATAAATAAAAGCATACCGGAAGTTCTCCCTCCCGGCATACATTACTTCCCCTTAAACCTCGCAGCACACAAAAGCCCAATCACCACAAGAACGGCTCCAAAACCGGGCAGAAAACTTGCCTCTTCCTCCTGCTCAGGACCAACCGGGCTTTCATCCTCAGGGATATCCTCCTCATCACCTGGAGATACAGTGCCATCCCCGTCACCTGCAGATACAGTATCCTCTGTAAGCGAAGTATCAGTAACTATTGTAGCAGAACCTGTACCTCCGCCTCCCGTACCTGCGGACACACCATCCTCCTGGTCATCTGCAGATTCTACAACCTGTATGAGAACACTCCGATCACTTGCAGCACCCCTCTCATCCTCGGCTGTTACATTGATCAGATGCATACCTTCATCAAGACTGGCATAAAGGGATGTACCATTGCCAATAATTCCGCTGACATTGGATATCCATGCAACACTGAAAGAATGACTTTCCGGATCAGACACGTTTGCCGAGAACAGAATATCCTCATCCAGAGCATACACACCATCTTCCGTCGGAGAAATAATCTCAATCAGGGGTGGATCATTGATCTGTCCGTCAAAATACTGGGTACTGCTTTGAACCAGGGTCCAGCCTCCATCCAGATCTGCAAAAATATCATACCTGAGATAATGCAAACCATCCGTATCAGTAACAAACAGCATGGTATAATTCACCAGATTCTCTCCCTTTTCAAGCCCAAACTCATGGGTTGCATTTCCAATGAGTTTATTTTCTGGATTATAGATCATCAGCTGTAGCTGTGCCGGTGTTTCCTGATTTGCATCAATCTCCAGATCAACCGTGATATTGTCTCCCGAGAAATAGGTATCATCTGAGGCCAGCGAAAACGAAGGCGTCAGAAAAATCAAAATAAAAGAGGTTAATAGAAGCAGCCTCGCCGCTCTAAAAACCCCTTCTCTGTTAAAAATCATCTGCATGATTTACTCACCTCCTTGTCCCGGTCCAACCTGTGCAGCCTTCACGATCAGGTCAAACCCGTGTATGTCTAACAGATATTGCCCGGTCGCATCTCCATACATAATCTCATACCGATACACTCCAGAGAGTACATTGGGCACCTCAAAATCAATCGTGGTATTGCCTGCAATATATCCATTGTAATCCAGCCCTGGACCTGTCAAGGCCAGATTATCGGCACGGCTCACATTGACATTCATCACCACAGTCTCTCCTGCCTCATACGCCTGTCTCTCTGTACTAATCCTGAGCCCGTTCACATCCCTACTGTCATGGATGTAATCCGAATTAATATACAGCGAGCGTCCTGAATCCTCGTCACCTTCAGGTGCATCCAGATAGACACTGATAAACACCTTGTTATCGGTCTGAGGGATCGGGATATCCACGGTAAAGGTATTGGTACTGTTCTTATCCACCGTAAACTCGTGCACATTATCAAGATCAAAATACTTGACCCTGCTATAGAGATCCAGGGGATAATTACCATTATTCTTGACCTGCATGGTAAGGGTTGCATTTTCTCCGGGCAGATAGGCTCTCTTATCCAGCCAGGAGTTGACCGTCACATTGGCCCCTTCCAGATAGAACCTGCTTTCGGTCAGGTTGTCTTCTGCAAGCCCGTAGTACAACGGATAATAACCTTCTGCAAGATCATCCGGTGCCTTGAAAGAAAACGAGAAGTTATGGCTGTCCCCTGAGGCAATCCAGGAAGTCAATGTATCCTCATATATTCCCGGAACATCCAGATACATATCCGCCATTGCGCCAATAGATCCTTTATTCGAGACCGTGAAATTGTATTTGAGTATTTCACCCGGCTGCACGTTTTGTTTATTCAAAGAAGGTGCAACCGTAAATTCAGGTGCCTGTATTGTGAAAGTCGAATTTACAACTTGGATTGTTTCCTGGCTCTCAAGCAATTGTGCCTGCAATGTGTAATTGCCGGGCGTGAGTTCCGGCAGGGATATATTGTGCCCGATACTGGTGTTTTCCAGTGCAGAGAGATTGACCTGCTCAGCGGATTCATAGAAATCCGTAATTATCTCAACAGTCCCGTTAAAGGGAAGCAGGGATTGTTTATTGCTTAGATTTACCATGAAACTGAGATTACCTGAGACAACCTCCGGCTTCCCAAGTTCAAATCCTGTGGTCTGGCACACCTGGAAAGCAACTTTTTCAAATTCAACCGGGATCTGGCCCGTTGTATCTGCACTCAAATTATAATCTCCTGCAGCCAGATCAAAGACCAGGACATCGTCCACACTCTGGTTTATACCCAATATGTAGGATTTGTGCAGATGTGTCGTATCATTTACCGAAAACGAGACATTGAAATCGGTTTTGTATTGCCCGGTATTGGTGACATTAACCGGTATCTCCACCGTACCCGGTCTGTAGATGGCCTGGCATTGGGTATCTATATGCGCCCGTTCACCGAACTCAATGTCTTCTGTCAATCTGGTATTGATATCTCCCGTAAATTCGGCCACAACGGTAGTGTTGCTCAAAACCGTTGTATTCAATGCCAGATACTTCGAAGTACCCGGCGCCAGGATTAAATCAAACTCCTCCTCGATACTGAGATTTGTTACAGTGACACCCGTCTTGGCCGATACATTGCCCGGATTGTTTGCAAAGAGTTCCACGGTGAAAGGTTTACTGCTTACAACCTCCGGTACATTCATACTGACCTCAATTTGCGGACTTTCCACCACGATATCCCTGCTAACAACATCATCTCCCACACTTACATTCAGGGTGTGATTACCTGCAGGTAGATTGGAAACCGGGATCTCGAATTTGTGGCTAACTCCAGATTCAATATTCAGATTTTGCTTTCCAATCTCATTTTCATCTATAGAAGATACAAGTTCGCTTTCAAACGTGGCTGGTGCATTGTTTGAGACACGGACTGTGGCGTTGATCGGCTCATCAGGTCTGTAATATTCCTTTGCCGTGGACAGGGCAACGGATACGTCCCTTTCATAGACATCAACCGACGTTTTGGCTTGATCGGTTATCTGTTTTAAATCGGTTACAGCCTCAACTTCAAAGGTCAGTTGTCCGCTTCTGTCTGAGATATAGGTATCCTGCCATGTGCCTTCAGCGGAGAAGTCTGCAAACTGCACGGTTTTATCCATGACAAGTTGTCTTCCCTGCCCGCTCAGGGAAGTAATCCAGCCTCCGAATTCATCGTGTTCATCAAATTCGTAGATTTCATTGTGACCAGATTGACCGTATACCAGTACATTCTCATCAGCGCTTTCTATTCCATCTATCCAGGCATCTTCCACTATCATATCTCCGGTGTATTTGTTCCAGGTTTGCTCATCGAAGATGTATAGCCAGTCTGCAACGGCATATAGAGTTTCACCCGCACTGGCTAATCCCCATGTACCTTCCAGACTTTCTTCGGGACCTGAAGTTTCCTCAGTTGCAGGATTATATCTATAAAGCTCTGACCCACCAGTCTTGAGCACCCAGTAAATTCCCTGATTGTACTCAAATTCAAGACCATTCCAATCAGTAAGTCCCGTCTCATAAGTTAGGACTTTATCGGACATGTAATTGTATTCATGGATCGTGCCTGACGAATCAATAACAGCAACTATTTCTTCAAAAACCGTGATATCTTCTGGATCGCTTATATCCGGGCTATTGATGCTCGCTGTGCTCAATCCATCAGAGATACTGTATACCGAGACACCTCCGCCACCAAAGGCCCATATATCCCCGTTGTGGCCTTCAATCAATGAAACGCTGGATTCGTTATAGTCACTGTTTGATTCATTGAATATCGATATATCTCCTGTATTTTTATCAATACCGATCAGCTCGCCATCCGAGGCAATCCAGATATGGTCTGCGGTGAGCGTTACATCGTCTTGCCAATTTTCAACCGGCACTTCGATTTCAGTCCAGTCTCGAGATGAAATATCGTATATATTGAGCACGTTGTAATTTAGATTTACAATAACATCACTATCTCCTCTTAGTGGGTATGGACTAAAATTGGTTTCCAGAATAAATTCCCCGGACGAGCCCATATCCTCCTGCAGGTATGCCTTGATGTATGCATCTCCCTGGGGCAATGTACCGCTGTGGTTCAAATGCACCTCATAATTGATGGTATCGTCCTCGAGATATTTTGTATTTGAAGTCTCGATATGTGGCTCAATGGTTATCCCATCTATCGTTAGTGATTGAGAGGTGGAATTACTCAAACCACTGGATTGATCTTTAACTTCCACAAACAAAACGTAATGGCCTGACATAATACCTTCAGGGATACCGAACGTCAAATTCACAGAACCGCTGGATGCATTGTGCACCTCTGGAGGAGATGTGGCGATTGTGTTATCCTGCCCGTCAAAGAGGCTCATTATAAAACTGCCATTCTCAATATTTGAGATATTGGCAGTTACCCCTATTGAGTCGCCCTGGAGATATTCAGCAGCATCCAGAGTCATTTCAAAGCTTGCGTCCGGGATATAGATTGATACTCTCTTACTATCTGTTGCACCCAGTTGATCTGTCAGTTCAAAAACGAATGTATACGTGCCACTGGCCTGATCGGAGGGTACTTCCAGTTCTAATAATCCAGTTTCCCCGGGAGCAATTGCAGACAGTTGTCCGCTGGAACCTTCAATAAGACTGTATCCATCATAGATGCTAAGTTCATAATCTCCCGACAGAGCAATAGTTCCTGTATTCGAAACATTTGCTGTGAGGTTTTGTCCGGGTTTTACGGTTTGGGGTTGCAGTTCAAGACTGTATTCCAGACCTGATACTGGGATCGATTTTGAAAATGTCAGGACACGTTCGCTATTTGCTTCTTCACAGAGCACATACAGACCAAACGTTGCTGTGGACAGGTTTTCGGGAAGGGTGTATGTAAGCACCGATTGCTCCCCGACATTAACTGCCGTCTGCTGGGTTCCAAGATCATTGTTACCCAAATGAACTGTCACATTGGACCGGGCGTCAATGGCTCCTGTATTATCAATGGTAAGATCTAATGTATCCCCTGCACATACATAAAATTAATATCCAAACAGCCGCCATCAAATATCCATGCACTCCCAAACAATCCTCATCACCGGCGGCCTCGGCCAGGTCGGCTCGTATCTGACCGACCGCTTCTGCACTGACAACAAGATAATCGTCCTGGACAATACTTCTTCTCCCTGCCGACATGAAGTACCCGCAGGGGTACAGCTGGTAGTCGGGGATATTCAGGGTCCGGAAGCGGTGCGGCTGGTCGAGCAGACCGATGTCGTCATCCATACCGCCGCCCAGATAGATGTCAACCGTTCCATGGAACAACCAATGTTTGACTGTGAGAACAATATCCTAGGTACTCTCAACTTGCTCGAGGCAGCCCGCCAGACCAACTTAAAACGCTTCGTCTATTTCAGCTCCGCCGCAGTCTACGGCGACACCATATACACTCCCATCGATGAAAACCATCCCACACAACCCCTCTCTCCCTACGGAGTCAGCAAACTCACAGGGGAACAATACGCTCTGATGTATCACCGCGCCTTCAACCTCCCCGTTTCAGTGCTGCGCCCCTTTAACATCTATAGTCCCCGCCAGGACCCTTCTAATCCCTATTCCGGCGTCATCACCAAATTCATGGAGAAGGTCAAAGCCGGGCAGTCACCGATAATCTTTGGTGACGGAGAACAGACCCGTGATTTTATCTCCGTACACGACATCGTGGATTTGGTAGAACTGCTGGTTGAAAAGGACGAAGCCATCGGCAAAGTTTTCAATGCCGGTACTGGCAAACAAACTTCAGTCAACAGGCTGGCTGAAATTGTACAAAACGTCTTTGACAGTAACCTGCCATTAGAATACCAAGACGCCCGAACCGGTGACATCCGCCACAGTGTAGCCGATATAAGCGCTGCAAGAACACTGGGATTTACCCCGCAAGTTTCCCTGGAAGAGGGGCTGGCCGAATTTGCGGGGGAATGAGGCAAAGCCAGTACCCTTCTTTCTTTGGGGAAGTGCAGCATACATATATATCAAAATGGCTATATATCATGGCAATGACTTTTACGAGAAAGGGGTGAATCCATGACATTTCCTTAATCGGAGCAAATATTGTTCTTTTAGCCAAAAACCATAATCCTTCAATCGTCTCCAGGGATTGGTTGTCGCAGAGAGGAATTTTGACAGACAGCATTAAATCTTTTACACACACCCCTGCCTTATCAGTTGTGGAAACCGAACGTTTCTCCTTTTTCGTAGATCCTGACCGCCTTCAACTGGGGATAAAAAAGAATTTTATTAAAGAGGTAAACTCTCTTTGTGAAAAAATCCTGTCATACGTTCGCTATCTTCCTGAAACGCCATACAAAGCAGTTGGATTCAACTTTGGATATGAGCTAGAATATGAAACCTCCATCTTACAGAAGATATATTGTCCCGGCGACAAGCTTGAATCTCTGTTTTCGGAAAATTTCCAGCTTGGCGGTATAATCAAATACGAATTCAGTGGGTTCACAGTAAAGTTAATTATCCAGCCGGATATTAATGAAAAAATAAAGGCCGATTTCAATTTTCATTATGGACTAAATGATAATTCAGATATTGAGAACATAATAAAAATGCATGGTGAAGCAATGGCTGAATCCCGAAGAGTGCTGGAGGAGTTAGTCAATGAGTGAAACGTACCTGCCTTCCCCGGGTTCAACAGAAAGTCTTGATCCAGACACTGTTCTAAAAATGTATGATTCAATGGATATGCTGGGCCGGTCCGAATCACAGAGTCTGCATAATACCGATTTTGTATTTCAGGAACCGAATTCAGCCGATTCTCCAATAATAATTGAGAAAGCCCTTGCATATGGCAATATCTATAAATCGACGTGGAGGCAGGTCAGTTCATCTTTGAATATTGAAGAAGACCTATTCGCTTCTCAGCCAAGCCCTATATTATTCAATGAAATAGAATGGGATAATCACAAATTCAAACTCCTCAGGCCGCTTGGATTGGATATCAATTTTGTTGATGAGTTATGGGAAGGGGAAAACAGAGATCTGGATATATTCCTTGTTGCATCTGATATGGACGAGCTAATAGCCTCCTTCCGGGAAGAATTTTTTGTTATATGGGAAGTCTATTCCAGGGAGCCGGATTCCAATCTTACCACAAAAGCACAGCAGATAAAAGAAAATCTTCTCAAACTTGTAACTGAAGTAGAGATTGATGGTGTTACAGGTGGCTGTTTTTAAACCCCGGGATATTGAAAAAGCTCTTTTATCAAAAGGCTTTCAGGTTGAACATACCCACCACGAATATTTCTGGCTCTACTATAATGGAAAAAGGACTCATATCAAGACCCGTATCAGCCATGGGAAAAAAGAATATGGACCAAGCCTGATATCTGCAATTAAAAAGCAACTCAAATTACAATCAAAACAACAAATTGAAGATTTGCTCAATTGTCCAATGTCCGAAGAAGATTATATCGAGTTGTTACGGTCAAACGGTGAAGTGGATTAATATGCCCTCCAATGATAGGATAACGATCAGTCACGAAATCTGCGCAGGCAAACCTGTAATCAAAGGGACCAGGATATCGGTAGATTTTGTCATTGAACTTCTGGGAAATAACTGGACATACGATGATATTCTGGAAAATTATCCCCAACTTGATAAAGAAGACATCCTTGCAGCATTAAAAAGATATTAATTTCAGTATACCCTCGAACGTTTGTGGATTTTGATAATTCCAATTAAGTTGTCCTTATAGTTAACTTCATATAATATTCGATAATTTCCAACCCGGACCCTATACAGTTTTTCGTTATACCCTATTACAGTTTTAGAATCATGTAATATGGGGTGATGTTTCAGTTTTTCAATTTTTTCAACATTCTGGATAGATCGGTGTTGTCAAGGGACCTTAAGAATTTGGCAGCCTGCCTGGAATAATTTATATCAAACATTATAATCCTAATTCTTTTTTTAGTTCCTCGTGGGAGATAAGTGTACCAGCCCTCTTCTCAGACCTGTATTGATTCAAAGACAGATTGTCATCTTCCGTCATAATTGAATCTATATCTATCATATGACTTTTGATGAAATCAAGATCTTCCCTTATTGCTTTTAATTCATGCACAATCTCTACAGAGTCGATCACTTCTGACATAATTGAAAATTGGTTTGTGATTATTTAAATATATCTCTTTTTAGGTACTACACCCCACTCTAAAATCATTCTCACTGAAACAATTAGTAAAAAAGTGTAGTCGTGTAGTCTTTTTCTTATAATCTTTGAATGAACGTGCATAATAGTTGGCATAGTCTATTAGATAATCTTTATCGATATAATCTTCTTCTATGACAACGGTGTTTGCATTCAGATATCCAGATATCTTAACAGATAGCTGCTGGGGTCTGATGTACCCATTATATCAAAGAGTTGATCGCCTGTCGATGAAAATGGGTACACTTTCATACATGCCCTCAGAAAAAGTGTATGGTTAAATAGTAATTGGCTTTAAGAGATCTTCTACGTCTATATGGGTCAACTCTTTTTTTAATTCATTTTGTTGTGAAGCCCGGTTTTTCAATCTCTGTTTGAAGTTTTCAATAAGGCGCTGTTTTTCTTGTGGTGTGGGATAATTACTCACTAAATATACCTCCTCTCATGAATCATAAAAATTTATGGGGCCACACTTCAGTAATCCAATATTGAAATGGTTCTTATATATATTTTTTGAAAGGAAACCACTCCGTCTGCAATGTATGCCATAAGTACAAATTTCTATCCAATGTAATTGAATACATCAATATTATATCGATGAGAGGGCATTATCTCCTATATTCCCGGAAAAATCAGATTTACACACCCTCCTCTAATAATCGGACATGCCTGCACATACATAAAATCAATACTCCAACAGTCACCATCAATAGCGTGGCCGACATCAGCGCTGCAAAAACACTGGGTTTTGTCCCGCAAGTTTCCCTGGAGGACGGGCTGTCGGAGTTTGTGGGGGAGTGAAAATAACAATATTAATTTGTTTCAAGCCATTTGTCCCTGGCGATTTTGGCCTGCTTAAGAATTCTTTTTAGTAAAGCCACACCAA
>NZ_OBDR01000015.1 GCF_900215215.1 Methanohalophilus euhalobius
TTGGTGTGGCTTTACTAAAAAGAATTCTTAAGCAGGCCAAAATCGCCAGGGACAAATGGCTTGAAACAAATTAATATTGTTATTTTCACTCCCCCGCAAATTCCGCCAGCCCCTCCTCCAGGGAAACTTGCGGGACAAATCCCAGTGTTTTAGCCGCGCTGATGTCGGCCACACTGTGGCGGATGTCACCGGTGCGGGCCTCCCGGTATTCCAGGGCCAGGTCACTGCCAAAAACCTCCAGCACGATTTCGGCGAGCCGGTTGACAGCGGTCTGTGTGCCGGTGCCGGCGTTGAAGACCCTGCCGATGGCTGCGTCCTTTTCGACCAGCAGTTCTACCAGATCCACGATGTCGTGCACGGAGATGAAATCGCGGGTCTGCTCGCCATCGCCGAAGATTACCGGGGATTGGCCGGCTTTTGCACGCTCGATGAATTTGGTGATGACACCGGAGTAGGGATTGGAGGGATCCTGGCGGGGGCTGTAGATGTTGAAGGGGCGCAGCACTGCTACGGGCAGGCCGAAGGCGCGGTGGTACATGAGGGCGTACTGTTCGCCTGCGAGTTTGCTGACGCCGTAGGGGGAGAGGGGTTGTGTGGGATGGTTCTCATCGATGGGGGTATGTAAGGTGTCGCCATAGATGGCGGCGGAGCTGAAGTAGACGAAGCGTTTCAGGTGGGTCCGCCGGTGATGAAGATTGTTTGCATGGGAGTTCCCCACACATGTGGGGATGAACCGATTGCATCCAGTAAAGTACGTATGTTCCCCTTCCAATAGGTTCCTCATTGAGCCAGTGAATCCTTCCAGTATTTGCCATCAGAGGAAATTTTATCTTCTATCGCATAAACGACACGACTAGTCATCGATACAAAAATATTTCTAGGTCACACACATTGGTCGAACATAATAAGATGAACGGAAAATTAAGCATGGAGAAAGAAGAAAAGGTAATTGCGATTTTGCTGACAATGGCGATATTATCCCTGGCTGTAGCATATGTCACCTATTTTCCCAACTCTTTTAACAAAACAGGTGAACAGCCCTTAACAGATTCTACAGAAGTAGGGAAAACTGTGACAATCGAAGGAACCCTATACAGTAAGGAAGCCACATTCAATGGAAATCACCTGATTCTTCAGATAGATTATAATTCCGATTTGCTAACTGTATTTATACCGGAAGATAACGGTGCAATGAATATAGATTCACGGATAACTGTCGGGGATAAATTGAGGATAAAGGGAGAAGTGGATGAGTATAAGGGGGAACAGGAAATCATAGTGAAAAATGAAAACGATATCAAGAAAATGTAAATCGGTACAATTTTAAGTCATAAAAAATATCATTCCTATATATGAAAGCCTGTATTATGTGTGGAGGAAAGGGGACCCGACTTAGGCCTTTAACGTTTGACAGACCAAAACCAAATATTCCAATCATCAACAAAGCATCAGTGGTACACCTTGTGGAGCAACTTGCAAAAGAGGGATTCACTGAGATAATTATCACCCTGGGCTACATGGGTGATAAGATACTGGAAAAACTGGGTGATGGCAGCATGTTTGGTGTCCATGTGGAATATGTGTATGAAGAAACAAAACTGGGCACAGCAGGAGGTGTGAAAAATGCCGAGAAGTACCTCTGTAATGAACCGTTCCTGGTTGTTGGAGGAGATCATGTCATGGATCTTGAACTCCGTAATATGTACAGGTTCCATGAGCGCAATGACGCAATCATTACAATCGGTCTGCTATCCATAGATGATCCCAGGGAATTCGGCATCGCGGATATGGATGTGAATAACCGTATAAATCGATTCCTTGAAAAACCAGGACCCGGTGAAACATTCAGCAATCTTGCAAGCACGGGTATATATATGTGTGACCCGGAAATCTTCAAATGGATCCCGGAAAACCAGCCCTACGATTTTGCCAAAGACCTGTTTCCATCACTGATGGCAGAAGACAGAAGAATCAATGGTTTGCTTGTGCGAGGACACTGGACCGATGTAGGCAATCCGGCAGCCTATCGCCAGGCACAGCGCTGGATGCTTGAATCAATGCCTGGAACTACCATTGAAGGTCACTTCAACACCAAGGATTCCCGTATAAACGGACCCCTCAAAATAGGCAACAATGTGGTGATCGGTTCCAACTCCGCAGTTGTGGGCCCAGTGGTGCTCGGTGAGAACACAACAATAGGCAACAATGTCCTGATAGGCCCATATACGACGATTGGTTCTAACTGTGTCATCAAGGATGGATGCAGAATTCTTTCATCCTATATATTCAATGATGTGACCATAGGAAGTAATTGTAACACTTCAGGTACTGTGATTGACAACACTACAGTGGTTGGCCAAAACTGCAGCCTGGAAAACGGGACTGTAATAGGCCCAAGAGTACATATAGGGAACGATTCAACAATCCATTCCAATGTCAAGATCTGGCCGGACCTGACAATCAAAAGTGGGTCCACAATACAGGACAATTTGCTTAATCCTGATTATGGTTAATTTGAAAAAGAGTGATTGAATATCCACTCAGGATATTCAACCATTTAATGTTACTTTTTATTCTTCTATGGATACCAGCGTAATATTGAATTTCAGTGTTTTACCGGCCATAGGATGATTGAAATCAATCATTGCAGCGGTGTCATTGACATCAACAATAACTACCTGCCGGCCATAGGCGGTTGAAAGCCGGTCACCTATTTGGTATGGTGTCGTTGTATTGGGCAAATCACCAAGGGGTACTGCCCTGACAAGTTCTTCTTTGTAGGGGCCATATGCCTGTTCAGGTGAAAGTTGCACTGTCTTTTCTTCCCCGACAGCCATTCCCTGCACTGCACTGTCAAAACCTTTGATCATCCCTTCTCCTCCCAGGGTAAAGCCCAGAGGTTCATATGATCTGGCAGGGTTGTGTATTCCCTCTTCCCGGGCAACTTCTTCTATGGAAGTATCAAATACCGTACCGTTTTCAAACTCACCAACATAATCCACGGTGACATTGTCTCCTTCCTCTGCAACTTCAGCGGGGGTCGAGCAGCCACTTATGAGAAGAATTGCGGCAAGTGCCAAAATAAATAGTAGTTTTCTCATGCTCTGACTAATTTACTATTCATGATAAAACTTGTCATTCACGGATCACTGTTGCTGAAATGGACCTGAAACCGTGACCTGTTACCCTCACATCAACAAATTCACCCAGGGGAAGTTTTTCTGAGATACCTACAAGTATCGGATAGGAGCCCATCTGCCTGCCAAAGGTGCCCACCGAGCCCTCACCCCATACCTCACAAAGCACGTCCCTGAGTATAGTATCCCGGGGCACTACCTTCCTCAACATGGGCAAGTCAATATCCTTGCGGACCTTTTCCTTGTATTTCAAAAAATTTTTCCGGTTTTTGGCCAAAGGCAACTGCTGTTCTGCTGCAGGAGTACCGCTAAAGGGCATAACCTGGCGAATGTTTATCCTGCGCAACAAAAGACCATCATCCAGGATATTTTTCAAGAAATCATAATTCAATCCGAAGGTTTTCTTTGTTTCTCCTGCCAGACCGTGTACAAAATTAAGTCCGGGAAGCAGATGTGAAAGACCATTCTCACCTCTTATGCTTCCAATCTCATTCATCAATTTTACAGCTTCAAATACATCATCAGGCATTGCTTTGAGATTGTTGGCCCTGATTACAGCGGGATCAGCACTTTCCATACCCATGGCTGCTACATCCCCGGGTGTGTGATATTTCAAAATGGTCTTCATGATTTTACTACATTCATCCGGATAGGTGGCTATAGTGGCCGGATTGGCATTGTCCATATGCAGTACCTCCAGCCCCGGAGCCACTTTCCGGATACCCGAGTACAGAGATTCAAGCGCCTGCGGATTCGGCCTTGGGAGAGAATCCCCTAAATCCACTGCATGATAGGTGAAAAGATCAGGTTGACGACCCAGGCGGAAATACAGGGCACCTTCCTTATAAAGACTGGCGGCTTCGGCAACGACATCCTCCACGGAACGGTAGGTTGACGGACCATAAAAGAATTCAGTACAAAAAGAACAGTGAGTATCCCTGCCACATCCGCGATAGGTTTCCATCTCACACATTATATTCGGAAAATCCGGATGCTGCCTGATTATAAAGGCACCCTTGTCGGCCCATCTGCCAATCTCCCCAACCGTACGCATCCGGTGTTCAACATTATCAGGGTCCCCGATGCAAGGGCCGGGGGCAATTATATCATGCACAAATGCCTCGATGTCCTGCCGTGCAACAAATACATTTTCATCAGCCATTTCAAGGGTTGAGGCTGCCATGCCGCCTTCACTGCTGTAACCCAGGCGTATAGGTCCACCGATCACCTTCACACCCGCAGCGGTCCTGCAAAGGTATTCGATTTCCTTCAGGGTGATAGGAGAGGAGCGCAGGTATTTGCCGGGGACGGTCATTCCCGACAGGATAACTACAAGATCAGCCCGACCAAGCAGGGCAAGGTCTTCCTTTTTACTGTTCCTGATACCGTCTATTGTGAAATAGGATATATTATCCCGACCGATACCACGCTCAACCAGGGCTCCTGCTATATAGCGTATGTAGGGAGAAATATAAGGAGGAACTCCGAAACATGCGGGTTCGTCAACATAACCGTCTATGATTGCAATTTTCATGGATACCGTGGACCTTCCTATAATGACAAACAGAAAGCTTACTTATATTTAATGTTTCATACATATGGAGTAATTACCCAGAGGTTTCCACATGAGAAGTGACAGTATCAAAAAAGGGACAGAGAGGGCACCCAACCGTTCCCTCCTCAGAGCTACAGGAGTTACCGATTCAGAAATGGAAAAACCGTTTATCGCGGTGGTAAATTCCTGGACCGAAGTTGTTCCAGGCCATATTCATCTTGATAAAGTATCCGAAGCCGTCAAGGCAGGCATACGCAATGCCGGGGGAGTTCCCTTTGAATTCAATACCATAGGAATATGTGACGGTATTGCGATGGGTCATGAAGGAATGAGATATTCCCTCCCAAGCAGGGAAGTCATCGAGGATTCGATCGAACTCATGCTCGAAGGCCACCGTCTGGACGGCATGGTAATGATCACATCATGTGATAAAATCACACCCGGCCATCTCATGGCTGCCGGCCGGCTTGATATTCCGACTATCGTGGTTACCGGCGGACCTATGCTACCCGGTTTTTCGGGAGATGAGCCCCGGGACCTGATCTCCGTATTCGAAGGAATCGGGGAACACCGCACCGGCAAAGCCACCGCCGAGCAACTGAAGGTACTTGAAAATGTATCATGTGCGGGTGCCGGGTCATGTGCCGGGATGTTTACCGCCAATACAATGGCTTGTATGACCGAAGCGCTTGGACTGAGCCTGCCCGGCTGTGCCACGGCCCATGCGGTAGATGCCAAAAAGATCCACATCGCCAAGGAATCCGGAGAACGTATCGTTGCAATGGTGGATGAAGGTTTGTCAGCACGCAAGGTGGTCAGCCAGAAATCTTTCGAGAATGCGATCATGGTAGACATGGCAGTAGGCGGGAGTACCAACACAGCCCTGCACCTGCCGGCTATTGCCCATGCGTTCGATATGGAACTGCCCCTGGATACATTTGATCGCCTGGGCCGTTCAATCCCGCATCTCATCGGATTGAGACCTGGTGGCAAATATCACATGATCGATTTTGAAAGAGCCGGTGGCGTGCATGCAATAATGCAGAGATTGAAACCAAAACTCAATCCCGGAGAAAGAACTATCACCGGAAAGACAGTTGGAGAAAATATCGACGAATGCGTGATCATAAATCCTGCCATAAATAAGAAGATTATCCAGACCCTTGATAAGCCCCTCCATAAGGAAGGAGGCCTGGCTATACTGAAAGGAAACCTCGCCCCGGAAGGTGGAGTGGTCAAACAGGCAGCTGTTGAGTCCGGAATGATGCAGCACAAGGGCCCTGCAAGGGTCTTTGAAAGCGAGGAAGGAGCCATGCATGCAATCCTTGATAATGACATCAATCCCGGAGATGTTGTGGTAATCCGTTATGAAGGCCCCAAAGGAGGGCCGGGAATGAGGGAAATGCTTTCCCCGACATCGGCAATTGCAGGCATGGGGCTGGCAGATTCAGTTGCCCTTATCACAGATGGCAGATTTTCCGGTGGAACCAGGGGGCCCTGTATAGGCCATATTTCTCCGGAAGCCATGGAAGGCGGACCAATTGGCCTAATAGAGGAAGGGGACATAATAGAGATCGATATCCCTGCAAGGAAACTGGAGCTTCTTATCGATGAAGAAGAGATGCAAAAGAGAAAAGAAAACTTCGAACCTCTTGTAAAAGAAGTAAAAGGATATCTTGCCCGTTACAGGAAATCCGTAAGTTCTGCCAACAAGGGTGCTATCAGGGAATAATCAGCTACGTTGAACGCAGGTGCCATCTTTTTTATCCACGGTGGAGATGGTGCCTTCCCCGATCATATCTTCAATACTATTTTCAACTTCATCCTTCGGATAGCGGACCGAAAGCAGGCTTATAAGAACTTGCTTTTTAATTATCATACCATCAGGAAGATACTGGAGTATACTCTGTTTAAGAGGAGAAGGCACTTCGTCCACGGAGATCACTTTTTCATTATTCCTTATCCTTTTCATTCCAGTATAGAACGGATCATCATCCTGTTCACCAACTTCGCCGGATTCAGGATTTGCAGTCACTACAGGTATTTCATCCGCAGATGAAGTATCAGCCACATAAGAAGGGGGAACTGGACCTGGCGAGGAAGTGCCTGCAATGTGGTCCTCAATAGATTTCAATCTGTTTTCGATTGAGATGAGTTTTTGAGCCATCAAGCCTGAATCATCGATTGTCTTTTCAGTATCAAGGGCATCTTCGAGCAAACTGCATATAAAATTGTCACTATCCGGCATCAGTTCCAGTTTCGCAAAGAGGTTATCAGGAATGTCAATTTTCAATTGTCTCATCTGAATCACTTCATTAGTATAGACCATTGACTTATTTATAAAACGATATAGTCAGACCAACCTGTTAAATGGATGGGAAGAAGCAGGTTCTATTTCAAATTCCTCGGCAGATTCATAGATCATGATATCTGACATCGCAGCCACAGGGAAAATGTAGGGCGCATTCTCAATGGGGCCATAAAGCACAAAATTTCCGGCCGCTGCCTGCTGCATTACGGCAGATGCGATATCACACATCTTAAACACAAGGGGATCATGTTTCTTTTTATCCCTGAGCCATTCCCAGGAAGAAGGAGCGTTGTGAATTCCCGAACCTACCGGCAACCCCCATTTGGCCTTGGCTGCCAGCGTAATCCTCAGGCTGACCCCGGAACCATTACCCATAGGAGTTATCCCGGGGTCAATCAGTATATTGCACATTCCGCATTCCAGAGCGATATCAATCAGGCCTTTGTCCATTGAAGATGTACCGGACTCCAGAAGTTGCATCCTGCCTTTGAAACCTGAATCCATGGCATTAAAACCCAGAACTATGGAGCTGTCTATATCTGAATCTTTTAACACCTTGCGTTCCTTTTCACCAATGGTCATATTTATGGAATTGTAAACTGCCCTGTCACCGAGACCAATCTCACTCACATATTCTGCCGCAGCCATCCGGGCCAAGGGGTCGGGGGAATCGATAAGGAAAGGAGAATCCGTAATTTCACTGACAAAATCAATATAGTTGCGTAGGGCTTGTTCGGTATCGCCGAATATGTGTACCAGACAGGGATTACCGGTTTCATCAGATGATGCCCGCTGGGAATTGAGCAGGTCCTCTGCAATTTTGCGATCAAACAACCCTTCATTAGCATCCTCCACTATATCATGTCCTTCGTAGAATATTGTGCCTGCAAGGGCTGTGGGCAGTTCACCGGGATTTCCTCCGATCTTCACACCGGCAATATTGGCAATTTTTTGCTCTTTTTGGAACCTGAACATCTGAAAACCTCAAGCGATCTCGTAAATAAAACCGGAAAATGCATCCATAACCACTTTTTCACTGATAAGTATATCAGCACCGATGGATTCAGGTGGCTGATATTTCCTGACAGCTTTTTTAAAGGATATTGGAGAAGCTTCAAAGGGTTTCTCCGAATCATGATAATTGTCAACAATCGAGTATATTTCCTCAATGTCAGTAAGCCCGGTACGGTCTATAAGTTCCACCTGTTGGCGGAAACGCTCAATGGTTTCAATCTCCAGGTTCTCAATAAAGGGAATCGCCCCCTCGGAGCCCAGAATCCTGCCATCTTCATCAATACCGTTTTCATAAAGGGCTTTCAGGGTCTGGCCGGCAAGATGGCCCCGGGATTCACTACCACAGAGAAGTATGTACCTGATATTGCAGTTGGAAACGACATTCATTACGACTTTCTCAGCCCCCAGGTTTTCCGTTTTGCAACTACCCCAGATTGCTGCTTTTTCAAACAGAGGCATCGAACTTGCAAGGGTTACCACGGCAATACAGGATTTGGGATTGCCTGCACTGAAATCCCCTTTTGTAACAGGCCATTTTTCAGAAACTGTATACAATTTATACTACCTCCTTTTTGTTGGAAACAAGAGATGCGGCAAGCATTATGGCCAGAGTATAATGGCCTCCCGCCCGGGATGTATCAATAAACACATGTTTATCCAGTAGGACGGGTGCCCCTATTCCATTGCCTCCACCCAGAAATACAAGTGAACGGAAGATAAGATTACCTGATATGCCATCCGGGGCAAGGATGAAGTTAGATTTCCTGATGGCATCCTCTATAAGTATCGTGTAATGTTTTGCATCGATTCCTGCATCGTTTAACCGGTTTGCCAGGAAATCCGCATCTGCCAGGGTGCGATCCACACGTTCGTCACGGCCAAGATCCCCCATACGCCCTCCCGACAGGATGCCAATTTCAGGCTCAATACCAAACCTGCGGATATAGGCAGCACTTCTTTGTACAAGTTCGATTTTATCGGAAAGAGAGTGGCCTTCATCAATACCCACAGGTGCAAGGAAAAAAGGATTATTGTCATGAGTTAGCAGGAAAGCAACCCTGTATAATTTCTCGATGCCGAGTACCTCTTTGAGGTGAGACAGGGTACCCGAGGCTTTTGCCGTGCCTCTCACAGCCGCATCAACATCCCCGGATGCAAGCAGACTGCCGAGAACTTTTTCCGGTTGTGGGGTATCGATCACTTCAAGGTTTGTCCCGATTGCCGATATCTCACGCTGGTTGCCTATAAGAACCACCCTGGCATAACCTTCAACCTGAGCTTTTTCTGCACTCTGGATCAATTTGGGGGTGGGATTGCGCACACCCAGTGCAACCCGGGGACAATTATCAAGAGCCCTCGTACGTATGATATCCAGCAATCCGTCTGTCTTTTTCTGCATGGGCACCCTCATTAATAGGCAAAGTTAAACAATCAACAAACAACACAATTATTAATTAGTTTTCGCTTTAATATAGGTGAGGTCACAGATGACAATAGCGCAAGATTGGGCAGAAAAATACCGTCCTGCCAAACTGGCAGATGTTGTGGGGAACAATAAGCCCCTGCAGGCCCTCCGTGACTGGAAAGAAGAATGGGAGCATGGAGTTCCTGAAAAAAAAGCAGTCATATTGAGTGGGCCTGCCGGTGTTGGAAAGACATCCGCTGCTCATGCACTGGGAAATGAGACGGGTTGGGAAATTATAGAAATGAATGCCAGTGACCAGCGGACTGCCGGGATTATCGAGAAGGTGGCGGGTTCTGCCTCACGCATGAGTACACTTACAGGGATACAAAAGCGCCTCATAATACTGGATGAAGCAGATAATATGCACGGCTCGGCCGACAGGGGAGGAACCGGGGCCATTACGAATGTGATCAAGAAATCCAATCAACCTATTATACTCATTGCCAATGACCTGTATGCCCTCTCATCAACTCTGCGTTCTCATTGTGTGAATATAAAATTCAATCCCATTCCCCAGCGCTCCATTCTGTCTGCACTGAAAAAGATATGCAAAATGGAAGGGATAATATGTGGTACAGGCGTGCTGGAGAAAATCGCTGAAAATACAGGCGGTGATCTAAGAAGTGCCATAAAAGATTTGCAGGCAACAGCAACCGATAAAAAAGAGATAGAAGTTGTGGATGTAACAACAGCCGAAAGGGATACAAAAGAATCTATTTTCAAAGTACTTACCAAAGTTTTCAAGGGCATGGACCCTGTTGAAGCCTACAGGGCTACTTTTTCCCTGGACGAAACACCTGAAGACCTTATTCAGTGGGTGGACGAGAACCTCCCCAACCAGTATCTGGACAAGGATGAAACACTAAGTGAAGATTTAACTGTCGCCTACCATAATCTTTCAAGAGCTGACACATATCTTGGCAGGGTACGATTGCGGCAGAACTACGGGCTCTGGAGATATGCAGGATTTCTGTTAAGCGGAGGAACGGCAATGGCAAAGAAGCATTCCCATTCCGGTTTCCGCAAGTTACAACCCCCTTCCATGTGGAGACGTATGGGCCAACTGCGCTCCAAAAGAAACATGAGGGATAACATAGCTGCAAAGGTGGGATTACATTGCAATGAACCAATCAGGGATTGCCGTATAGACCTGCTTCGAATGTACGGGCTTTTACTCAAAAACGAGGACTATGCAGTTGATGCAGCATATTCTCTTGAACTCGATGTAGAGGAGATAGCCTACCTGACGGAAAGCAAAAGGGTGACAAAGAAAATCCAGAAAATCTATGATGCTTCCCGGGAAATGATGCATGAAAAGGAAGATGAAGATATCGACATATTCATGCATGCTCCTGAAAAAGACAAGGGACAGTCGACCCTTGATTCCATGTTTTCAGCAGAAAAAGACCCTGCAGAAGAAAATCAAATGGGAGGAAAGGAAAAGGATAATCCAAAACCTGCCAAATCCCAGAAGACTCTTTTCGATTTTTAAACCATATTTGCGATAGCCATTTATCTTCCAACCACCTAATTTTCCCCTAAGGGTTGAAAGAAATGGCCAGAGAATATGATATTATAATCATTGGGACAGGTGTAGCAGGTACCGTTTGTGCGAACAAGGCAGCTGCGGCAGGAATGAAGATCGCAATTACAGATATCAGAGAATATGGCGGGACATGTGCACTTCGGGGATGTGTGCCAAAAAAAGTACTTGTGGGTGTTGCAGAAACCGTTGAACAGGTTAATCGTTTCAACAAACTGGGGATCATGCCACAATCTTCCGTAGACTGGAGCAAGTTAATGGAATATAAGCAAACGTTTGTGGAAAAATTCCCCGCCAACAAGGAAGAAAAGTTCAAAAATATGGATGTTGAGACCTATCATGGCGGGGCAAAGTTTGTTTCCCAAAATGAAGTCAAGATAGCAGATACAGTCCTCAAGGGCAAACACATTTTGATTGCATCCGGCTCAGTACCCCGAAAAATCGGAATCAAGGGAGAAGAACATCTGATTACAAGTGAACAATTTCTCAATCTCGATGAATTGCCCAGTAGAATTGTTTTTGTGGGTGGTGGCTATATTTCGTTCGAATTTGCCCATATCGCTGCCCGGGCGGGAAGCCAGGTAACTATCTTACAAAGAAGTGAAGTGCTCAAACATTTTGACAGGGACATGGTCAAATTACTGGTAAAAGCTTCCGAAGAAGCCGGCATAAATGTCAATACCGGTGTCTCTGTCAGTTCTGTTGAAAGTACTTCAGCAGGATATACTGTGAATACCAGGGACAGTGAGGGCAAAGAATCCCGGATTGAATGTGACCTGGTTGTCAACGGTTCCGGCAGGGTTGCAGCCCTTGAAGGAATGGAACTTGAAAAGGGGAATGTTGAAACCAAAGACGGATTCGTGGAGACAAATGAGTACATGCAAAGTGTCTCCAATCCTTATGTATATGCAGCCGGCGATTGTGTAAAGCCGGGAGCTCCTTTAACCCCTGTTGCAAGTCTGCAGGGAACTACTGCAGCAGACAATATAATAAAAGGAAATGTCAAGACAGTGGATTATACCGGCATTCCTTCCACAGTATTTACCCTTCCTCCTCTCTCAAGTGTAGGTGTTAGTCTGTCCGAATCTACTGAAAAGTATGAAGTCCTGATCCATGACCGCAGCCATTGGTATAACAGCAGGCGCCTGTCGGAAAACTATGCAGCCTCAAAGGTCATCATAGAAAAAGATAGCCAAACAATTGCAGGCGCCCACCTACTGGGGTCTCATTCAGAAGAAGTGATTAATCTCTTTGCAATGGCAATAAGGCTCGGATTGACGCTCTCTGAATTCAAGAGAGTGGTTTATGTGTTCCCCACAGTCAGTTCAGAAATCCAGTCCATGATACGTAAATAATCACCAGGCGTGATAGTAACCATCCTTAGAGAAAACCTGCACCTGTATTCCAAATATATCAGACAGGTTTTCTGCAGTTAATATTTCATCCGCTGGCCCGTCCCTGTATACCCTTCCTTCGCTGAGCAGGACCACCCTGTCAATTTCGGGAATCAGATCTTCGAGATTATGTGTCACAAGAATTATGTTTTTACCTTTTGAAGCAATAGTGCGCATGGACTGCCTGAAAATATGCCGTGCCCTGATATCTAAGCTGTTTGCAGGTTCATCCAGTATCAGTACATCCGGGTCATGCACAAGTGCCCTGGCAACCAGTAGCCTGCGAGCCTGTCCGGTTGACATTTCGTTTATGGGACGTGAGGCAAGATGCTCAATACCAAGAAAGCCGAGCACCTCATGAGCCCGCCTTTTCATATCCCCTGTAATAGTATGATTGCGATACAGGCCTATACTGCTAAAAAAACCAGATACCACCACCTCGATTCCCGGAATATTACGCATGTATTCGTCCTGCAGGTCACCGCTGATTATACCCATTTTATTGCGCAACCCAAAAATATCCCAGCGCTCCTTTCCAAATAAGCGGACAATCGTCTTTTCAGAGTGAAGAGGACGTAGATCTCCTGTAACCGTTTTGATAAAAGAAGATTTGCCCGCTCCATTAGGACCGATAATCGCAACATTTTCTCCATTTTTAATATTAAGAGAGAAATTGTCCAGTAATATGTTGCCATTTTTACAAACTGTGACATTCTCCATTTCAATTATCATAGGTTTCGTATTTTTCTTTTTCATGTATTACACGACAGTATTTGGATAATATAATACATATATAACATTAATACATATAATGAAAAGAACAGTTCCTTCTATTCGCATTGAAGAGGCTATATGAATCAAAATAATACCGATTTTAGGAAAGACAGTGATATTATCTTTCTAGCAGTGGTAATAGCCGGATTGTATATTATAAGCCTTGATAATTTTCTTTTATTCCATTCACTTGTGGAATTATTCAGCATAGTAGTTGCAGTTGCTTTTTTCCTGATAGTCTGGAACCGCAGGAACATTATAGAAAACAATTACATACTGGCTGCAGGGATTGGATACCTTTTCATAGCCTCGATTGATCTTTTGCATACCTTTGCGTATAAAGGCATGGGTATATTTCCAGGCTATGATACAAATCTACCCACACAGCTGTGGATAGCAGCAAGATATCTGGAAAGTTTGATCCTTGTAGTATCATTTTTCCTCATGGGGAAAAAGGTGAAAGCTTCAAATGTGACAACAACCTATCTAATCATCACAACAATCCTGATTGTTTCAATTTTTGGCGGATATTTCCCGGATTCTTACATAGAAGGAGCAGGGTTGACTTCTTTTAAAATATACAGTGAATACCTGATCGCTTCTATCCTGCTAGTAGCACTTACATTACTGCACCAAAAAAGAAGCAACTTCCTCCCTAATGTGTACAAATATCTGGCATTGGCTATTGTTTTTACCATAATTGGAGAACTCGCTTTTACATTCTACATAAGCGTGTATGGATTTTCAAACCTTGTGGGACATTTTTTCAAGTTGATTTCCTTTTACCTTATCTACAAGGCAGTAATAGTTACAAGTCTTGACAAACCCTATGAGATGTTGTTTGGGGAATTGAATCAGGAAAGGAAAAAATATACAGACCTTTTCAGGGCAATGAAAAACGGAGTAGCTGTTTTTGAGCCGGTTGATAACGGAGAAGACTTCCTTATCAAGGATATAAACCCGGCAGTGGAAAAAATTGAAGGGGTGAAGAAGGAAGATGTCATAGGGAAAAAAGTAACTTTAACCTTCCCCAATTCCAGAGAAACAGGCTTTTTGGACAACTTAAGGAAGGTATGGAATACCGGCGATCCCATACATACGGAACCCATCCATTATTGTGACTCAGAAAGAGAAGGATGGAGGGAAAACGACATCTACAAACTTGCAAACGGAGATGTCGTTGCTGTTTATGAGGATGTTACAGAAAAAAAGAACACGCAAAGGCAGCAGGCACAGCTCACAAAAGAACTGCAAACCGTCAACCAGATCCTTCGCCATGATATATCCAATGATCTGAGTGCGATTTCAATGTCTGTAGATATATTCAGGAACAAAAGGGATGATAAATACCTTGACATGATTAAAAGGGCAGTGAAAAAGAGTATTTCCCGGATAAACGAAATGGGAATGTTTGAAAAAACACTGGATTTTGAGAAAAAACTCAAACCATTTCAATTAAGTAAGGTTTTTGAAAAGCTACGTGGTAAATATGACTTAAAAATAAGTATAGAGGGTGATGCCACAGTCATGGCCGATGAGGTCATATATTCAATTTTTGAAAATCTGATAGAAAATTCAATTAAACATGGAAAAGCAGATATTATTGACATAAAGGTGCAAGAGAAAGAAGATGATGTAGAGGTTCGGGTAAGTGATAACGGAACCGGCATACCTGATTCCATAAAAAAGAAGGTTTTTGATGAAGGATTTTCCACAGGCAAAGGCGGAATGGGATTATACATTGTCAAGACCACGATGAATCGTTATGGTTCAATACAGGTAGAAGACAATGATCCACATGGGGCTCGTTTTGTCCTCCGATTTAAAAAATATCCAGGAAAAGAAAATGTCAAATCTGAATAATCCATAAATTGTTTTCTGGCAGGCATATTCTGCCATAGAGAAGTATCTTAATATTTATCCATATAAAATAAACTGGCCTACCGAAGAAAAAATATGGAAATTAAAGACCTTAATTTATAAGCTGGATACAACAAAAGTATTCTTCAACGATTACTAATACCTTTTTGCTTGTCAATATCTGAAGCAATGGCTTCCAGTTCATCAAACATACGCTCGGAGTCTTTGCGCATTTCATGTACTGCTGCCTTCAGGCTTCCTCCTCTTAGATGAAGCAGACGTTTTTCACGGTAAACAAGTCCTGCCTTTACCAAATTCCGCACATGGTGATTAACACGAGAGAGATTTATGCCAAGGGCCTCAGCTATCATTTCCGATGAAACACGTTCATTCTCGGCAATGTTATCAAGCAAAGTCATTACAATCTGGTTTGCCGTGTTTTCTATGTCCCTTCCCGAAGACAGACCAAAGCTATTACATAACCAGTATAGATCTTGGTCAGGGTCCTTCTCCCTAGGTTTTTCCAGTTTTACCAGAATAATCTGCTGGCTCATAAAAGATAATAACAGAATACTAGTATATAAAAATAACTGAGTTATGTAGATATGATGTATACAAAACACATATGAAATGCATAAAATACAAAAAGTTTAAATAATATACATACCATTAAGATTCTATACTGACCGAGTCAGTCTGAAAATGGTCAGGAGGACAAAGCATGAACATAAAACCAGTTGGAGAAAGAGTTCTTATCAAACCCATTAAGGAAAAGGAGGTCACTTCCGGTGGAATATACATCCCGGAAAGTGCCCAGAAAGAGAAAAAGGAAGGAAATATTGTAGCCGTAGGCACATATGAAGACGGTAAAGAATTACCGGTCAAAAAAGGCGACCATATCATCTATGGTGGATTCCAGAGTGATGAAATGGAAATGGACGGAGAGAAATATCTATTCATAGACTTCAAGGATGTACTTGCAATTATTGAGGAATAAATTATCGGGGTATATAAATGACTACTAAACAGATCACTTTCGACGAAAATGCCAGGCAGGCTTTACTGAGAGGTATCGACAAAGTATCCAACACCGTTAAAGTAACTCTTGGACCCAAGGGTAGAAATGTTGTGCTTGATAAATCAGGCAACCCTACAGTTACCAATGACGGCGTCACAATTGCCAAAGAAATCGAGCTGAAAGACAAGTTTGAGAATATGGGAGCAAAACTTGTCAAGGAAGTCGCTTCACGCACACAGGATAATACAGGAGACGGGACAACTACAGCAACATTGCTCGCACAGGCAATGATCAGTGAAGGCATACGTAATATTACAGCGGGTGGCAATCCGATTGAAATCAAAAGGGGAATCGATAAAGCAACCGCTAAAGCCGTTGAATACCTGCAGACCCAGAGCAAGGAAGTAAAGGATAAGGAAAGAATCATACAGGTAGGAACAATTTCTGCCAACAATGATGAGGAAATAGGCAAACTGATATCCGATGCTATGGACAGGGTCGGATACAATGGCGTAATTACCGTAGACGACTCCAAAACAATGGAGACAACCCTGGAAGTTGTTGAAGGCATGCAGTTTGACAGAGGATATGTCTCACCGTATATGGCAACCGATCAGGAAAAAATGGTTTGTGAACTTGAGAATCCGTACATCCTCCTTACAGACAAGAAAATCAATAATGTAAACCAGATAGTACCGGTGCTCGAAAAAGTCGCACAGGAAGGAAAACCCCTCCTGATAGTCGCACAGGATGTAGAGGGGGATGCACAGGCAGCCCTTATTCTCAATATTATGAGAGGGTCCCTCAAAGTCAGTGCGGTCAAGGCCCCCGGATTTGGTAACGACCAGAAGGATATGCTGGAAGACCTGGCTGTCCTGACAGGCGGAACTGTTGTCAGTGAAGACAAGGGAATGAAACTCGAGGATGTTACCGACGATATGCTCGGAAGTGCCCACAAGGTCAGTGTGGACAAGCAGAAGACCACAATCATTGAAGGTAAAGGGGATAAAGGTGCTATCGAAAGCCGTATGAAAATGATAGAGTCTCAGATCAATATCACTGATGCTGAATACAAGAAGAAGGAATTGCAAAAAAGACTGGCCAAACTCGGCGGTGGTGTGGCAGTAATCAAAGTTGGTGCTGCAACAGAAACCGAACTTGAAGAAAGGAAGATGAGAATCGACGATGCCCTCAATGCCACAAAAGCCGCCGTTGAAGAAGGCGTACTTGCAGGTGGCGGTGTGACATTATTCCATGCAATCCCAAGTCTGGAAACCCTGGAACTCGAGAAAGAGCAGATGGTTGGTGCCAATATTGTTAAAAAGGCTCTTGAAGCACCCCTGCGCCAGATTGCACACAACGCAGGTAAGGAAGGTGCCGAGGTGATAGCACTTATTAAAGCCGAAGCTGACGAAGAAGTGGGCTACAATGCCAAGAAGGGAATCGTTGAAAACCTTTACAATGCAGGTGTAATTGACCCGACAAAAGTAGTCAGAAGCGGCTTACAGAATGCAGCCTCTATTGCAGGAATGGTACTCTCCACCGAAGCCCTTGTCGCTGAATACGATGAGGAAAAGGATGAGAAGGCACCTGCAATAATAATCTGATGGCATAGGGCAAGCCCTGCCATCTTGCAGGGCTTTTTTGAGGCTTTACACCCGGGGGGGGGGGAGAATGTCTTCAAAAAAACACTCCAAAAGTATAAAGCCCTGAAACATTGAATTTAATGAGGGAGGATAATTATGGACCTGAATAATTTCACACAGAAAGCCCAGGAGGCAATACAAAATTCCCGCACCATTGCTGCAAGATATTATCATCAGCAGATTGATACGGAGCATCTGTTCCTTTCTCTTTTAGAACAAAGGGAAGGACTTGTGCCTTCATTGCTTGACAAGATGAATATTTCCAGTGCAATGGTAAAAGAACAACTCGAAAAACATTTGTCAGGTCTTGGGCAGGTATCAGGTCCGGGAAGCGAGAATGTTTACTTCACCCAGAAAGCCATCCGGGTACTGGATAATGCTGCAACCCTTGCGAGTAAGATGAATGATGAATATACCAGTGTAGAGCATATACTGGTATCCCTGGCCCGGGAAAAGGACAGCTACAGCAAGAAACTACTCGAGGAATTCGGGGCAGATGAAGAACGCCTGAACCAGGCGATAAAGGAAATCAGGGGGAATCGCAGAGTGACATCAGAAAACCCGGAGGATACATATGAACCTCTGGAAAAATACGGCATAGATTTTACAGAACTTGCCAACCAGGGGAAACTTGACCCGGTAATCGGCAGGGATCATGAGATCAGGCATACGATAGAAATACTGTCCCGCCGCAGGAAGAATAACCCGGTACTTATCGGAGAAGCAGGTGTGGGTAAGACCGCCATTGTGGAAGGACTGGCGCAGCGTATTGCAAAAAAGGACGTTCCCGATGCAATGAAGAACAAACGTATAGTGGCCCTGGACATGGGTTCCCTGGTCGCAGGAGCCAAGTTCCGGGGAGAATTTGAGGAAAGGCTCAAGGCAGTCCTGAAGGAAGTAGCTGAATCTGAAGGCCAGATTATACTGTTCATCGATGAATTGCATACCATTGTAGGAGCAGGAGCCACTGAAGGTGCAATGGATGCCGGCAATCTGCTCAAACCTATGCTGGCCAGGGGAGAACTGCACTGTATAGGTGCAACCACCCTTGATGAATATCGGAAATACATCGAGAAAGATGCAGCTCTGGAACGCAGGTTCATGCCTGTGATGGTGAATGCTCCGGATGTCGAGAACACAATCTCTATTTTGAGGGGTCTGAAAGAGAAATATGAGGTTCATCACGGAGTACGGCTCAAGGATAGTGCCCTTGTAGCAGCCGCCGTGTTGAGTGACCGATATATATCGGACAGGTTCCTGCCTGACAAAGCCATAGACCTGCTGGATGAGGCAGCATCCAAAGTCAAGACTGCCATTGACAGCAAACCGGCCAGCCTGGATGAAGCTGACAGGAAACTGATGCAACTTGAAATCGAGAAGGAAGCCCTGAAAAAGGAAAAAGATGCTGCTTCAAAGGAAAGGCTGCAGAGCCTGGAGAAAGAGATATCAGAAATACGGGCCGAATCCGATGCAATGCGCACTCGCTGGGAAAATGAGAAGGCCACCATTGCAAAACTGAACAGCCTCAAAGAGCAGATCGATGATACCAAGACCCAGCTGGAACTGGCAGAGACAGAAGGCGATTTTGAAAAGGCATCCCGCCTGAAATACGGTACCCTGGTCCCCCTGCAGCATGAATACGAGGAAGAGGAAAATCGGCTGAAGGAAAAACAAACCAATATGTTGCTCAAGGAAGAAGTGGATGAGGAGGATATCGCCCATGTAGTAAGCGAGTGGACCAGAATCCCGGTTACCAAACTCATGGAGGGAGAAAGGGAAAAACTGGTGCATCTGGAGGATCGCCTGCATAAAAGAGTGATCGGCCAGAACGAGGCAGTAAAAGCCGTTTCAGATGCTGTGATCCGTGCCCAGGCGGGAATCAAGGACCCCCGCCGGCCAATCGGCAGTTTCATCTTCCTGGGACCTACCGGTGTGGGTAAGACCGAACTCGCCAAAGCCCTTGCAACCGAACTTTTCGATAGCGAAGATCATATGATCCGCATTGATATGTCCGAGTACATGGAAAAACACACAGTTGCAAGGCTTATCGGTGCACCGCCAGGCTACATCGGCCATGATGAAGGGGGCCAGCTTACCGAAGCCGTACGCAGGAATCCCTACTCGGTAATCCTGTTTGATGAGATCGAAAAAGCCCATCATGATGTATTCAATATCATGCTCCAGTTGCTCGATGACGGCAGGCTGACCGATTCAAAAGGCAGGACTGTGGATTTCAAGAATACAATAGTGATCATGACCTCCAATATCTGTGTGGATTACGCCATATCCAAACTTGAAGAAGGAGTTGCCTACAGCAAGATGCAGGAGACGGCCATGAACGAACTCACCAAACACTTCAGGCCGGAATTCCTCAACCGTATCGACGAGATCGCCATATTCCGCGCCCTTACCAAGGACCAGCTGACATACATCGTGGATATCAAGATAGAGGACCTTGTGCAGAGGCTCAAAGAGCGCAGAATTGATCTTGAAATCACTGACCGGGCGAAGAAATACCTGGGAGATGCTGGCTACAGTGAGACGTACGGTGCGAGACCACTGAAAAGAGTCATTCAGAACGAACTTGAAACCGAGGTCGGCAAACGTATTGTCAGTGGAGAGGTGATGGAATCCGATACTGTTGTTGTCGATGCCGATGAGCGGGGCCTTAATTTCGAGATCAGAAAGGGAGAAGAACATACATGATCTCCCTTTTTCTTTTTGAATTAACTCATTTTTCATAATACTGTCTGGGAATCCTCATGATAGGAGATTCCAGATATAGCATCAGGGACAAAAACAGGATAGTGGAGAATATCCACACATAGGAATTTAGCAGGAAATAGGACAGTATTGTTGAGAAAAATAGTATTGATACAGCACCCATGGCCCTGGGACCGCGAAGTTTGGGATAAGGATGGTCACTGACCATTAGATAACACAACAGCACGACCAGGCCAAAGATAACCCAGGTATAGATATACTGGGGGGCAAGCAGGGCGTAGGACGATAAAACCACAGCAGAAGCCGTGATCGGCAATCCCTCAAAATCCGGGATCGTTTTCTTCTTTGTGTTGAAACGGGCAAGCCGCAATATCCCACATACCAGATACAGGCACGCAAAAACACCTGCTGCATAACGCAGGGAAACTGTGGTACCTAAAAAGATCAGGCATGAGGGGGCCACTCCGAAAGAAACAGCATCTGCAAGGGAATCAAGGTATTCCCCCATTGGACCCTGACTTATGGTACGTGCAAGATAACCATCCATCCCATCGGCTACCGCTGCAATCAGCACAAAAACAAAACCCAGCTCAATCTGTCCACTGAAGGCTGCGAAAATAGCCAAAAGTCCGAAAACAGCGTTTGTTAATGTCATTATGTCCGGCAGGACCAGGTCCTTGAAGATATCCATCCATTACCTCTCATGATGTGGGATTTTTGCAATTTTGGTATCGCCTGCATATACCCTATCCCCTTTACTGACACAAATATCAAATCCTTCAGGGATAGTAACATCCACCCGGGACCCCAGCCTTATCATTCCAATCTTTTCTCCCTGCAGGATTTCATCCCCTTCCTCCACATAAGTAACTATCCGGCGCGCCAGGAAACCAGCTATCTGGGTTACTTCTATTTTTCCAACGGATGTCTGCAGCAGGATATTTGTTCTCTCATTGCGTGAGGAATCCTTGGTAAATGCCGGCAGATAGTTTCCTTTGAAGTGTTTTACAGATAAAACTTTACCGCAAAAAGGAGCGCGATTGACATGAACATTGTAAAGGTTCATGAAAATGCAAACCTTACGGCCCCTGATATCCGAAATTTTACCATCGGCCGGGGCAAGGATACAGTTTTTACAGAGAGTGGAATCCCTCTTAGGATCACGGAAAAAGAAAACAAAAAATATTGTCAGCAAGCCAAACCCAAAAGTGGAGTAGAGGAATATTTGGCTTCCGGAAAACAGGTTCAGAAAGAAAGTATTTTCGTCCAGCAGAGGCACATCCACCATTGATTGAACGTTAAATATCTGTAATCGCGAAGTTACATACATAAATCCCATTGCAATTGTGAGCAATGAGACCGTAAAGACCCAGCTATGAGAACCTTTTGCAAGCATTTACCTGTTTCCTGCAATTTTATCAATAATGTCCTTTAACCTGAATCTTGAAAGGGACACAAGTCCGTCAATCAGATCGAAGAGCTGGGGAAGAATCTTCAAAACAGCATAGCCTATTACAAAGAGGGCTACCGCCGAACCCATCTTGGCAATCACATGGTGGGCAATCTCAAAACTTTCTGCACCAAACCATTGCTCCCCATAAGCTATAATTACAAAAACATCACGAAAAATATTCAGTATATAGATAACCGGTACTGAAACCATAAATGCCTGAAACAATTTATAAGCGGGCGCCCTGACAGAAACGATAAGGCCGCTAAAGAGGGCAATACTTTCAATAGCAGTGCAGGCAAGGATAATCTCCACTGTATAACCATTGTAGGAGATCAGGTTCCAGGAATCCTGAGTAACTTGATAACCCAGAACGCCAAGAACCCATATGATGTTATCCGTAACAGTAGCAATAATCCAGTAATTAAGTGAAGGCAATTGAGCAAAAGGAAAATAAAACAGCGAACCTATTGCAGTCGCATTGGTAACCATTGAAGTAATATCCATATTCGCAATCGGCAGGGTCTTTGATCTGTATTCATCTACCATCGAGTAAGCCATCATAAGACAGAAGCAGGCAACCATTATTGTAAGGAATACATTGAAATAATCGTTAATTTCCATATAATGGATTGGCTGGTAAGCCCAGTGCGCACCAAAAGTAATCCATCCAAAAGCACCTATCAGTTTACGATAGGATAATTTACCGGGAAGAATCGCTGAAAGAACCATTAATCCTATTGATATCAATAAAATATAATCTGTCATTTTGGAAGCACCTTGATAAGTATCCAATCTTAATATAGTATTATCCTATTAAGGTTTTGTCAGAATGAGACCGAAAACACCCCTACTAACAGTCGATGGCGTAATTATATTAAATGGAAAGATAGTACTTATTAAAAGGAAAAATGAACCTTACAGAGGATCGTTTGCCCTGCCGGGTGGTTTTGTAGAAATTGGCGAAACCACAGAAGAAGCGGTAAAAAGAGAAGTAATGGAGGAAACGGGGCTTCTAATCAAAATACTCAAATTGGTTGGTGTATATTCAGACCTTTCCCGTGATCCCAGGGGTCACACAGTATCCGTGGCCTACCTTGCAGTAGCCAAAGGCGAACCAAAGGCAGATACAGATGCTGCAGACGTTGGATGTTTTGATCCCAACAACCTGCCAGAGCTCGCTTTTGACCACCAGCAGATTCTAAATGATGCAGGAGATGATATTGATGGAATTTTGTCCAAAATGTAAGAGTATGATGTTTCCCAGTAACGGGGACCTTAAGTGTCGCAAATGTGGATATGAGAAAAGCAGAGAAGAAGGCGCAGAAAACATGGTTTCGAAAGCCAAACGTGATGAACATGAGGTTACAGTGCTTGAGGAAAATGTCGATGAAGGATTACCTACAACCCTTGCCCAGTGTCCGGAATGTGGGAATAACAAAGCCTACTGGTGGATGCGACAACTACGTTCGGCAGATGAATCGGAGACCAGATTCTTTAAGTGTACAAAATGCAGTTATACCTGGAGAGAATATGACTGATTCCTCCGACAAAATAAAAACTTATATAACCTGTCGCGTATAATGATTTTCAGATTTTAAAATAATCAGGCGGAGCGACAAAATGTTAGAGGCAACAATTGATGCATCACTTCTGAAAGACTCCATTGAATCATTATCAGTATTGGTTGACGAAGCCCGAGTACACATCTCACCCGAAGGAATAGGTGTGAAAGCTGTGGACCCGGCCAACGTTGCCATGGTCAGCTTTGAACTTCAGGCTGATGCCTTTGATGAATACCAGGCAGAGGAAAGCGAGATTGGCTTAGACCTTACAAGAGTACTGGACATATTGGGTGTCGCAGAAAAAACGGACAAAGTGAAGATGAGACTGGAAGAGGATTCCAGGAAACTCTCCATAAGCATTGGCGGAATATCATATACACTTACATTGCTTGATCCATCTACAATCCGTGCAGAACCCAGGATCCCACAGCTCGAACTGCCTGCAGAGATCGTTGTGAACGGAAAAGGATTCAGCAGGACCGTAAAAGCAGCCGAGAAGATAAGTGACCATATGTCAATGGGAGTTGAAGGAGAAATCTTCTTCCTGGAAGCAGAAGGCGACACAGATCGTATGCGTCAGGAAATGCCCCGCGATGAACTGATAAGCATCACCCCGGCACCTGCACGATCGTTGTTTTCCCTGGATTATCTATCTGACATCATTAAACCTGCCTCTAAATCCAATGAGGTAACCCTTCAGATAGGAAATGATTTCCCTATCAAGATCAATTTTGAAATTGCAGGTGGAAGGGGAAAGGTCGGATACCTGCTGGCCCCCCGAATAGAGTCTGAGTAAATTATGGAAAGGGCAGAACTTGCACTGTACCCCTTTACATCCGCCGCTTCGCAATATGTCGGAGTACTGGATTTTGATCTGAACCGCCTTATAAATTCAAGGGCATTCCAATCAGCCAGACTCAGGGGTGAGGAAAGATTAATCCAGTCTCTGACCACGGGCATCAGTAAACCCTCCCTCACAAATACAGATGAGGGACGGGTACTCACAGAACTTCTTTCCTACCCTTATGCAAGAATACTCGTATCCTGCCTGAACGATTCCTACCTTAACCGTAAATATTCTCATGCTGAAGCCGAAGCTGCATATTCCCTGCTGTTAGAGAGAGAAGATTTTTTTCTCAGGGAAATAGGAGAAGAATTCGGAATCCATGCCAAACAGCACGAAAGAGGCTTCCATTTACATTTTGCGGATTTCTTGAAATATTCCACAACCCTCAAAGCAATTGAGTGGAAACTGATAAACCAGAGAATGGTACATGGCAACGTTTTTGTTGAAAGAAAAGATTTTGCCCGATTGCTGCAGGAAGCAATTAAAAAAAGTATTCATGACAGCCTGCCCCTCAAAGTTCCCGAAAAGACCTGCACCGATTGTTCAGATGCACTGTCACGATTGAAGGAACTCCTCCAGCAAAAGAAAGGTGATATTGAAAGTGGACAGACAGGAGAAGTAGACAGTAAACTGTTTCCTCCCTGCATCAATTATGCCATCAATAATGTTCGCACAGGGGTAAACCTTGCTCATTCAATGCGTTTTGCAATGACTTCCTTTTTGGCAGGTATTGGCATGACAGTGGATGATATAATCAACATGTTCAATGTATCCCCGGATTTTGATGAAGAAAAAACACGATACCAGATTGAACATATTGCCGGTTCCTCAGGTACAAAATATACTCCTCCCTCATGCAGTACCATGAAGACCTACGGCAATTGCCATGGAGCCGATGAACTTTGCAAAAGAATCAATCATCCCCTGAACTATTATCGCAGGAAAATGTGGTATAAAAATAAATCAAAAAAGCCTGCGACTACAAAAGAAAAGAAAGATACAGAGTAACTGCCATAAATCACAGCACTCGTATCACTTAGCACCTCTTCCCACCATTGCACTGATAGTATCACTGGAAAGAATTCCAACAAGACAACCTCTGTCATCAACCACAGGAAGGGCCGAGATGGCATTATCTTCCATTATAAGAGCTGCATTTGAAAGGCTTTCATCTGGATGAGATGTCAAAATATCCCGTGACAGTATTTTTTCGATGGAACTTATCTTGTTGGCAACAGCCCTTGTGATATCCCAGGAAGTCACTATACCAGTAATACGGCCACTTGCTGCCAGAATCGGAATATGTGTTGCATTATTCAAAATCATTAGTTGTGCCGCCTCTTCCAGCGTGCACCCTTCACGGAGAGTCGACACATCCTCCGACATGACATCTCCTACGGTGAGATGCCCCAGGAAAGTGGATAGAAGATAATTTAATTGCCCCTTTTCCAGCAAGAAGGCGTCATGCCCAAAATGTGAAATGAGTTTACGATACTGCACATTTATATCATTGGAACCCAGCGCCTGGACTATTTCCTCAGACTGGTAGGAAGGATAAAGCCAATCCGAAGAGACAGAAATAATCATAAATTCTGATTCTATATTGCTGAAACTTTTTGCAAGGGAATAACCATTACTTAGATCAAATTTGTCAATTGCTCCGGTAAGATAAAGATAGGAATTTGGGTCAAAACGGCTGGTAAAAGTATCACCCTGATGATGTAGATAACTCTCCACCTGGAACATTTCGTTTTCCCTGGTATCCCTGCCAAACTTATCATGCATGGAATCATCGCTCAGGTAAGTGATGTGTCCGATCATGCGTGCAAGGGAAAGACCCTGTTTGGGTAATTCCCCACCATAATAATCCCCATCATTCCAATAAGGGTCCCGAATTATTGCCTGTCTTGCAACCTCATTAAAGGCAATCTGCTGGGGCGAGGAAATTGCCGTGGATGCAAGTACAATGGCTTTTTTCATGAAATCCGGGTAGGAAACGGTCCACTGCAGAACCTGCATGCCTCCCATGGAACCCCCGGCTATGGCATAAAGACTGGATATACCCAAATTTTTAAGCAATTTGTACTGCAGGTTTACCATGTCTTCAATAGTAATACGGGGAAAAGACAAACCATACGGCAAACCGGATTGGGGATTGGTGGAGGCCGGACCTGTGGTTCCCTTACACCCCCCCAGAACGTTAGAACAGATTACAAAGTATTTATTGGTATCAAAGGCTTTCCCGGGCCCAATTACAATATCCCACCATCCCGGTTTTTTATCGCCTTCATGCCAGCCGGCAGCATGGGCATCCCCCGTGAGAGCATGACATATAAGAATCACATTGGATTTGTCAGAATTAAGTTTGCCATAGGTCTCATAAGCTATGGAAACCCCTGCCAGTTCATCACCATTCACAAGCCTGAAGAGTTCTTTTAGATGATGATGTTTTGTTTCCACATAACCTACAGACCTCTCGGTCATACATCCACCTCGTTCAACGCCTGATCAAGGTCTGCGATCAGGTCTTTTGCATCCTCGATACCAATGGACAAGCGGATGTAATCAGGCGTAACACTGGTACTTGCCTGTTCTTCGGAGGTAAGCTGCTGATGGGTGGTGGAAGCGGGGTGGACAACGAGACTCTTTGCATCCCCGATATTGGCAAGATGGGAAAACAGTTCAAGATTTTCTATGAATTGTTTACCTGCCTCAAATCCTCCCTTGATACCGAATCCTACGATCGGTCCGAAACCCCCTTTGAGATACCTTGCAGCCCTTTCATGGCTGACATGGTCTTCAAATCCCGGATAATTTACCCATGCAACTTTCGGATGACGCTGCAAGAAACGGGCAATCTCGAATGCATTTTCAGAATGCTTTTTCACACGCAAGAAAAGAGTCTCCAGTCCTTGCAGGAAAAGGAACGAATTAAAAGGACTTACTGCCGCTCCCAGATCCCTTAGCCACTGGACCCGGGCCTTCATGACAAAAGCAACGTTACCCATTTCAGGAACTTCCTTGAAAGCATCCCAGTACACCAGCCCATGATAACTCGGGTCAGGTTCAGTGAACTCAGGGAATTTACCGTTGCTCCAGTCGAAATTGCCGGAATCTATTATGACACCTCCAATAGAGGTTCCGTGGCCACAGACATACTTGGTAGCGGAAAGAACGACAATATCAGCACCGTATTCGATGGGTTTCACAAGCCCGACACCGACTGTGTTGTCCACGATCAGCGGTATACCGGCTTGGTGGGCGATGGCCGCAATTGCTTCAAAATCCGGGACATCGAGTTTGGGATTTCCTATGGACTCGATATACACAGCCCGGGTATTCTCATTGATGGCCTGCCGGAAGGCTTCCGAGTCGGTGGAATTCACAAAGGTGGTCTTCCTGCCCAGTTTGGGGAATGTATGGTTGAATAACTGGTATGTCCCACCATAGAGGTTATCGGCAGCCACAATCTCATCACCCAGTTGGGTGATAGTCAGCAGAGCAAGGGAAATGGCCGACATGCCGGAGGAAACCCCTAAAGCGCCTGTTCCTTCTTCCAGGGCCGCCATCCTCTTTTCAAAGACATCGGTGGTAGGATTCATCATGCGAGTGTAAATATTGCCAAATTCCTTCAGGGCAAACAGGTTTGCCGCGTGTTCTGTATCATCAAAGACATAGGCTGTGGTCTGGTAGATGGGAACAGCCCTTGAACCTGTGGTGGGATCCGGTTCCTGTCCAGCATGTATGGAAAGGGTTTCCGGATCATAATTATTTGATCTGCTCATTGTTTACACCTCAATCGACATTAAGGTTATATTTTACTGCTATCTCCTTAAAGGCATCTGAAAGATAGTCTATCTTTTCCCTGCTGAGGCCATAGGTGTTCAGTTTCCATGCCCTGGTGGCACCCGGGAACATCCCGACAATCCCTAGTTTTGAAAGTTCGTCACTCAGGAAGAAGCCACGGCGTTTGTGTTCCTTTGCCACTTTATCGAAGGTCTGTGTTGTATCCACTTTGGTCAGTGTGTGTCTACGGGGGTACTCAGAAATCACCTTATTGCCTTCTATTTTCAAGAACTCTTCCATGAACCGATTGGAATTGCGGACCTCCTCATCCCAGTTCTGTGTACGTTTTTTCACATGCGGGAATGAGGCCATCATGGCAAGCAGGGTACCTCCCATAAGAGTACATCCCATCATCTCCACTTCCTTGATGCCGAACTTACGTCCAGTTACATCTCCCTTCATCTGGGTTGTGCGGAAGATGAGGTCTGCATACTCATCCGTTGTGGCCAGCACCCCTGAGGGAGCCGGGGAGGCCATACTTTTGTGACCGGAACCTACCACGAAATCGGCACCCAGTTTCTTGCCATCGACAGGCATCACACCCACGGTGTATGCACCGTTATAGAGCACCGGTATGTCATAATCATGTGCAACCCCGGCTATGGATTTGATATCGTGTTCATTTGCATACTGGTAATCAAAGTGGTCCATCATCATAAGGGAAGGAGGTTTTCCGTCCTCTCTGATAACATCCTCTATCTTTTCGGCCGTTGAGCCAACATCTACCTTGTTGTCATCGTCCAGTGGTATTTCCCTGATCTTGCCTCCGGCAGCCTCAACTGCCAGGAATTCCGTGTAATGTGCCAGGGATGAAACGATTACCGGATCATCTTTTTCCACAAGAGAAGATGTAACTGCCTGGAAACCTCTCCTGGCCCCGGGAACCACCCTGGCAGTATCCATATTCACAAAGCCTGCCAGTTCTTCGTGGAAATCAGCAATTGGAGGGCGACTAATTTTGTCGAGACGAAAAGGCTTGCGGCATGAGTCACAAGTGGAATATCCATCCCCGTAGGATATGAGAGCCTTCCTTGCCTCAGGTGTAAGTCTGCCTGCAGCCTGGATAGGCTGGATGTTTATATTTCCCTCTTCCCTGTACCTCAATCCTATACGGTCAACTATTTGGGGAAAATTGGCCTGTTTTTCAGAAGTACCTTTTTCGAGGGCCTCAATAACCGATTTAAGGTTAGCAGTAGATTTCATGAATGCGTCTTCTTCCACGGCAGACATGCCGGTGGGAAGGGATCGACGAATTATCTCCCGCATATCCTCCAGCTCAAAAAAGGCCTCAAAGGTCTTCTCTATCAAATGGTCTTTGGAGCCTTTCATTTTCTTCCTCCTAAAGGCCGGGGTGAGAGTCGAACTCACCTACACCGATCTGCAGTCGGTTGCATAACCGCTCTGCCACCCGGCCGATACGTATCCATTATTAATCCACATCATTGTTTTTCCAGATGAAAAACTATAAAGAAGAGATAAAGGCAGCCAGTGCCTTCATCGCTTCTTTCGTGGTGGTTGGTGTTTGCAGGCATTTGACGCCCACAATTCACAATAGTGAATTAACAATTGTGAATTGTTGCTCCTTGTATATATAATTTGTGGGGAAGAAAGCAAAAAGGAAAGTTAGTCATTACTGATCGTCAGGGCAGGCATCATCAGCCCTGAGCTGGCGGCAAATCTCACAGAACCTGTGAGAAAGGTCATCAACCGTACCATTCTGGATATCGACCGCAAGACTGGCTATAGAAGCTTTTATTTCGTCATCAAATTCAATCCTGTAACCTCTTTTTTTGGTAAGATACTGGGAAACCGCTGAAGGAGCCATCCCGAAAAGCTTAGCCACTTCCTGTTGGGTTACACCGTTATCCACCAATTCTTTTGCAAGGGCAGCCCTGATAGCAGGCAGGACATCCCATACCACAACCTGACACGGAGTTTCAGTTTTCATATTCTCACGCTTCATTTTCTATAGATATTGACCTACAGGTATATCACTATTGTGAATGGCAGTTGGTGCTTTCTACCGAACATACGTGCAAAAACTTAAAAGGCATAAAAAGATAATATGTTCACAATTGTGACACGGACGTATTAAGCATTAAAGAACGATAAAATATCACAATAAATAAAGGAGGTCACAATGAACACCAACAAGGATGATACAGGAAATATCATCTATCTGGACCATGCAGCCACAACATTTACTGATCCGAAGGTACTGGAGACGATGATGCCATATTTCACTGAAAATTTCGGCAACCCCTCTTCACCTTACGATATGGCAAACGTATCCAAAGAAGCGGTTGACAGTGCCCGACAGCAGGTGGCCACTGCCATCAATGCAGATACAGATGAGATATATTTTACAGGTGGAGGGACCGAGTCCGACAACTGGGCAATCAAGGGTATTGCCTTTGCCAACAGGAAAAAAGGCAACCATATAATCACCTCCTCCATAGAACACCATGCAGTCCTGCATACATGCCAGTGGCTGGAAAAGCAGGGTTTTGAGGTTACCTATCTTCCAGTGGACAAATACGGACAGGTCAGAACAGAGGATGTAAAAAAAGCCATCCGGGACGATACAATCCTGATATCTGTAATGCTGGCAAACAACGAGATCGGCACAATTCAACCAATCCCCCAAATTGGCAGGATAGCCCGGGAGAAGAACATCTATTTCCATACGGATGCCGTACAGGGCATCGGTCAGGTGCCTGTGGATGTAGAAGCTCTGAATGTGGATTTACTCTCCCTCTCCTCCCATAAATTCTACGGACCAAAGGGTGTAGGTGCCCTGTATATCAAAAAAGGCACCCGGCTCGATAACCATAGCCATGGGGGTGCCCAGGAGAAGAAAAAGAGGGCAGGCACAGAAAATGTTCCCGGTATTGTGGGAATGGGTGCAGCTATCGAACAGGCCACATCTCAACTGGAAGAGCATGCCGCTCATATGAAAAAACTGAGAGCACAGCTGGTAGAAGGCCTCCTGCTGATCCCGGCCACCCACCTTGCAGGCCATCCGGAAAAACGCTTGCCGAACAATGTGAACGTAATCTTTGAATACATAGAAGGCGAATCCATTCTGTTGATGCTGAATTCGTACTCTATTGCAGCCTCTACGGGAAGTGCCTGTACCTCGGCTTCCCTTGAACCGTCACATGTGCTTATTGCCTGCGGATTCCCCCATGAGGTCGCACACGGGTCCCTGCGCCTGACCCTGGGAAAGGAAAATACGGAAGAGGATGTGGATTACCTGTTGCAAACGCTGGAGCCAATTATCAGGAGGCTCAGGGCGATGTCACCTATGACACCAAAGGAACAGAGGGAATGATATTAATGATGTACAGTGAAAAAGTAATGGAACATTTCATGAATCCCCACAACGTAGGCGAGATGGAAAATCCCGACGGAGTCGGAGAGGTAGGCAATCCCCAGTGCGGAGACATCATGCGGATATACCTGCGCATTGAGAATGATGTAATCACAGATGCAAAGTTCATGACCTTCGGATGCGGTGCCGCCATCGCATCCAGTAGTATGGCAACCGATCTGATCAAAGGCAAGACCCTTGAAGAAGCCTGGGAGGTTACAAACAAGGCAGTGGCAGAGGCACTTGAAGGATTACCCCCTGTAAAAATGCACTGTTCGGTACTGGCTGAAGAAGGCATACACAAGGCAATCAATGATTATAGGGAAAAACAGGGTTTTGAGCCTTTGAAGGAGAAAACCGATGCTTAATGATACTGAAAAAGAACTCTATAGCCGCCAGATAATGATGGTCGGTGAAGAAGGCCAGGAGAAACTTAAAAACGCAACCGTAATGATAGCCGGCTGTGGAGGTCTGGGTTCACCAATTATGCATTACCTTGCTGTTGCCGGTATAGGTCACATCCGCCTTGTCGATAAGGATACTGTTGAAATGAGCAATCTCAACAGACAAATACTGCACTGGCACCGGGATATCGGAAAAAGCAAGAGCCAGTCTGCTGAAGAAAAACTTGCAGAACTCAACCCCAACATCGAACTGGAAGCCTTCAATAAGGAAATCAATGCCGAAAACATAGATAAATTGATACAGGGAGCAGATATAATCGTAGATGCGCTGGATAACTATGAAACACGAATGTTGCTCAACAGGGCCGCAATCCGACAATCATTGCCTCTGGTCCACGGTGCAGTTCACGGATTCCACGGGCAACTCACTACAGTCATCCCGGGCAAAACACCCTGCATTGAATGTTTGATCCCTGAAAAACCCCCGAAAGAAGTATTTCCAATCATCGGTTGCACCGCAGGCGTAGTGGGTACGATGCAGGCAAACGAGGTGATCAAGTACCTGCTTGGCTGGGAAGATTTACATACCGGCCATATTGTAATGTGGGACGGCAGGAGCGGAACGTTAGACAGGATGAAAATATGCCGCAGGATGGACTGTCCAGAGTGCGGCCACTTATAATATGAAAAACATGACAAATAACAAATTGAAACAACTGGAAGATTTCATACAATCCACCGGCCCAGTTGCAATTCTTTTTTCGGGAGGTGTGGACAGCAGCCTGCTTTCGGTTGTCTCCAGGGAAGTGCTTGGGGACAAACATATTTGCATCCTGTTGAATTCCCCACTCATACCCGAATATGCGGTATGCAGGGCAAAACAAACTGCCCATGATTACGGATTAAAGCTGCATGTACTGGATATTGATCCCCTTGAATATGAAAATATAAGAATGAACCCGAGGGATCGCTGTTACCACTGTAAGAAGAAAGTAATAGAAATTGCAAGGAAATATGCTGCATCCCTGGGTTATACGGTTATTGCTGATGGTACCAACGTCTCGGATACACAGACATTGCGACCGGGGCTTGCCGCCAGTCGGGAAGAGAGAATACTTCATCCTTTCGTGTCTGCAAATATCACCAAAGCAGATATCAGGCAGATAGCAAAACAAAAAGATTGCGATTTCTGGGACCTGCCTTCTTCTGCCTGTCTGGCCTCACGTATACCCTATGGCGAGATGCTGGACGTCGAGAAACTCGGCAAAATTGAACAGGGAGAGGATATTCTGCACAGAATGGGATTTTTGCAATGCCGGATGAGATTGCATGACGGGGGAACCCTTGCCCGTATAGAAGTCCCCGCTGAACAGATTCCAACAGCCATCCTAAAAATGGATGATCTAATCAGTCACCTGAAAGCTACAGGGATCAAACATGTCTGCCTGGACCTCGAAGGCTACAGAAGTGGCAGCATGGATGAGACCTGAGATCAGCGTTGTTTGTACTTGCGACAGCTGTTCACAAAATCATCTACAGGGAAGGAACCAGGGTGGGCGTGCATGTAACTTGCCACGGAATTGTGTTCATAGATACCATCCATACCATCAACAATTCCTTTGCCCCGCTCCATAGTGTAAGCCAGACGGCTGTCAGACGCACAATCTGTTACAGAGTAATGGAATTCATGGCCACGTACTTCTCCCCTGAATATGGGGGAATCGGCCTGACCTTTGGTATAGCCCAGTGCCTGCAATTTTTTCGTCATGACGGTCTCAGCGGGGAAAAGATCCGCCAGTTTATAGACCCTCTCCTCTATTTCGTAGGAAGTGCAGAGATATTGCAGACCACCGCATTCCCCATAGATTGGCATCCCATCTGCTGAAAGGTCCTTTAGCTTATGAGTGGTCCGTGACTTTTCAAGTTCTGCTATGTGGAGCTCGGGATAACCGCCTCCGAAGTACATGCCGTCCACATCAGGAATATCACCTTCAAGCGGGCTGAAGAATTTGATTTCAGCCCCGGCCCTGCGGAAGGAGTCCAGCATGTCCTGATAGTAGAAACAAAATGCACTGTCCATTGCAACACCTATTGTCACATCCGCCTCCTTGTCGGGTATGCATTCCTCAGGGGCAGCCGGGAGAGGTTCTTTTGCCAGGGACAGCACAGTATCCAGATCAACGTTTTCCTCGATGAAGTTACCCAGTTTTTCCAGATCATAATCCCGTTCATCAGCCATATGCAATCCGAGGTGGCGGGATGGGACGGTCAGGTCCTGATTCCTTGGCAGGGCACCAACAACCGGCACATCCCCCAGGGCATCCCTGATCATTTGAGCATGCCTGGGACTTCCCACCCGATTGAGAATCACCCCATCAATACGTACATCACTGTCAAATTCAGAGTATCCTTTGATGAGGGCCGCAGCACTTCTGGACATACCGTGCACATTGACCACAAGGATCACAGGAGCACCCAGGGATTTGGCCACATGGGCCGAACTTGCAAGATCTGAAGAATTTATGCCGTCAAAAAGCCCCATGACACCTTCAACGACCCCTATATCCGCATCATTATAATTGCAATGAAAACTCTGCCTGACACCTTCCTCGCCCATCATGAATGTATCAAGGTTCCTTGAAGGTCTCCCGCAGATTGCTGTATGGTGAGTAGGATCAATGTAATCCGGACCCACCTTATAGGGCTGCACGTTCATTCCCCGGCGGGTCAGGGCCGCCATGATACCCATGGAAACGGTTGTCTTACCGACTCCACTGTGTGTGCCTGCAATAACTATTGATTTTTTCATGGCACAAGTTGGTTTGATTTGGTATTTAAAATATGGGGCAGTAAGCTTCACTGTTACCGGATAAACTTAAGTTTATATACTCCCTTCACCATCCCAAATTAAACACCAATTACCGATATAGCATGACTCCTGAAAAACATCTCACAGATTCCTACGGACGCACTATAAAGAGCCTCAGGATATCGATTACTGATAGGTGTAATCTCAATTGTATTTATTGTCACAATGAAGGGAATATGAAAGCGGCAGATGAAATGTCAGCCAAAAAAATATCTGATATCATCAAGGCAGCCAGCCTGTATGGAGTAGACAGGGTGAAATTCTCCGGCGGAGAGCCACTTGTCCGCAGGGATTTCGAGGATATACTGAAACGCCTGCCCCCCTTGAAGGATGTATCTGCAACTACCAACGGGATACTGCTGGAAGAGAGGGCCCAAAGCCTCAAGGAAGCAGGACTGGATCGGATAAATGTAAGTTTGGATAGTGTTGATGACAAAAACTACAGTTTGATTACTGCAGCAAATCCGGGTGATGTATATAAAGTACTCAAAGGGATTGAAGAAGCAATCGAAGTTGGCCTTACTCCTGTAAAACTGAACATGGTAATGCTCAAAGGGATCAATGAAGACAAGATCGACCAGATGCTTGAATTTGTCCGTAAACACAAAGGCAACATCATACTACAACTCATACAGTTAATGGATTTCCAGGATGTTGTAAAATACCAGGTTGACGTGCAAGAAATTGAAAAACAACTTGAAGAAAGGGCCGATGAAATCCATGTACGCAAAATGCACCGCCGCAAAAAGTACATCATCGACGGTGCAGAAGTTGAAGTAGTAAGACCCATCGACAATACTGAATTCTGTGCCAATTGCAATCGGTTGCGTGTGACAGCCGACGGGAAACTCAAACCATGCCTGTTGGTAAATGATAATCTTGTGGATACAAAAGGCGCAAATTCAGAAGATATTCCACGGTTGCTGGAGGAAGTTGTGGAAAAAAGGGTGCCTTTTTTCAGGGAAATATCACGGAGTACTAACAGGTGAATTGTTACCTGAAAAGTATCTCTATATCCTCCTCGAATGCATCATTCACATGTGAACTCAACTCCGATTTTGTATTTTCCAGTTTCTCTTCCAGGGATTTCAGGAATTTTGTCTCATCTTCCAGTTTATCCTGTGTGGAAACAAAAGCCTCTTGCTTTTTTGAAATATCCTTTTCCATTGAGGTTTTCTGATGATACACATCCATCCGATCCAATTGGTCTCTTAACTGCTCGAGCCTGTTATCGTATTTCTTTTTATTCTCATATAAGGATTTGAGAGAAGAAGAGTTTTTTATTGAATGCAGCTGTTCAAGAGTTTTATTTTTCTTTTTATCCTTCAGACCAAGTGAATCACTTTGAAGTCTCAGAATTAATTCATCATATAACGGATCCAGATCGTAATCCAGTGCAGAGACAGGATCTTTCATGACAATACCAAGTATATTGCGCATTTGTGGCGATAGCGTATGAATTCCGTTTTCATCCTGTTTTTTCATTCTGGATAATGCCTTGGACAATGGAGTGAACATTCTTTTAATATCAGCTTCTACATTCAGGAGCTGTTGCCTGACATCGTCAATTTCACTGTTAATTGCTTCTGCCCGCGGATATTCCGAACCTTCAATCAACTTTTCAAGATCTGATTTTGCATCCTGAATATTTGCATCCAGGGCGGTACACTTATTCTTCAATTCCTGAATTTTATTTCGACTATCTATAATTTCAGATTCCAGATTATGGATATCTTCAATATCTACAAATATATTGTTGATCATATCCAGCTTATTGCGGGGCTTTTCAATTGTAGAAAATAAATCACTTAAAGCATGGTTCAGGTTTGCAAGGTCGCCGTTTATTCTGTTATATTCAGTGGGATAGAGACTTTTTGCATAAAGCATGCTTTTTCGGGTATTGTCCAGGAAAGTATCCATATGGGAAAGCGATTCAATATAGAAGGCATAAGCCCCCTCTATGGAATTGTCATGTGGGACAGTGATTTTCTCATCAAGTATTTCCAGGTTATCAACAATAACATCCCGGTTTGAATCTGCGATCTTACCCATTTTCTTATCAGCTGATTCAATCGGTGTGGCATCCAGAAAGGAATTTTTGTCGACCCTGAGCTGTTCAAGTTTATTGCCAATATCGGAATAAAGATTGCTTATAAGGGGTTTTGCAGCATTAACTTCCTTTTCATACCTGATTTTACTCCATTCACGGAGTTTTTCAAATTCCAGATGTAATTCTTCAGGCTCATCCTTGCCCTTACCAAATAGTTTCTTGAGGAAATCCATATATTCAGATGAAAAAACATGGTGATTTGTTAAAAAGATTCTGCATGAAGAAGAATTGAACATAAATATTAAATCGACTCCCGGACACCAGGTTCAAATTAGAATCTCTAATACAGAAATAGAAGGATACAACCCGACTTTGACAGTCAAAAGTAATAATAGTGTTCTTAGCTTTGCTGTATTTGGTTACAATGCAACAAAAACTAAGAACGTATGAGATTATTCCTAACAAGAATATATGCTTTCCTATCGGAACCGTTCTGGCTGTAAACCAACTTTACGAAATCCTAGATCTTTCTTCAGTTTTTGGTAAACACAAAAAGAATGGAATTGACATCAACAACCTGCTCAAAGCTCTTGTAAGTTACAAACTGACGGATAATTTCAGCATA
>NZ_OBDR01000023.1 GCF_900215215.1 Methanohalophilus euhalobius
AGTCATCCTGACAATCGAAAACAACAGAATGCTAATATTTATTGTAGCAGTTGGGGATCGTAAAACAATCTATCGGAAATATCAATCCTGAGATGCTTCCCTCCAGGTTCTGACAACACTCTTCAAAACAAATACCCGTTGCTTGGGACCCCTTTCCAGTTCAGCTATCTCCCCATAGCAGAGCTGCTCTTCGTTTATCTCCACAAAATTGAATTCAAAAAAAGCATTATATATTTATCAACTAAACCACATAAAAAACATCTGGAGAAACAAATCATGAAACAGACTGTAGAAAACCTGTCAAAAGCATTTGTCGGCGAAAGCCAGGCCCGGAACCGGTATACAATATATTCAAAGATTGCTAAAAAGGAAGGTTTCGAGCAAATTGCCGATCTTTTCCTCCTCACCGCCGAGAATGAAAGAGAGCATGCAAAATGGAGTTTCCGGCTGATCAATGAACTGAAAGAAGAAAGCGGGGAATCCTTCGATGACATTGCAATTCAGGCTGACGTTCCGACCGACTACGGCACAACCGCCGAGAACTTAAAAGCCGCAATCAACGGCGAGGATTACGAGACCACCACCATGTATCCCGAATTTGCACAGACTGCTGAAGACGAGAACCTGCCTGAAATCGCAGCAAGACTCAGAGCAATCGGTAAAGCCGAAATGCATCACAAAGAGCGCTTTGAAAAACTTCTCCGGGAAGTGGAAAACGGGACCGTTTTCAAAAAAGACAGGGAAGTTGAATGGGTCTGCCGCAAATGTGGTTATGTGCACAGAGGGCCCGAACCTCCCGAAGAATGTCCTTCATGCGACCATCCCTACAACTATTTCGAGAGAAAGTGCGAAGAGTACTGATAGTTTTAATGAGGTTGCAAAACAATTGCAATCCCCTTTCCTTCAATTTTTTCTGATAAAAACGCTGAATCAGTCTAATTTTTTGAAAAAGAGCAATCACACTGGAATGTATCTCATCCCTTAATCATATCTGCCAGACCAATCAGAATCACTTTCTCTTCCTCTGCAATCTCCCGCATCCGTGGAGTAAAACCGGCCTGATTTCTTTAATTGGGAAAACGAGACTATCACTGATAGGTTTATATAGGTATCACCATATAGTGATAGGTAAGATGAGTGCAGAAACTACTGATTGGAACAACGTGCAAAATCATATCCGCAAATATCTGGATATTTCACCACAATCCCTCCATACCGACATCACTACTTTAAGTGAAAATATTGCAATGAACCTTCCTATCTATCCTGATCTAATAGTAGAAGAAAATGATGCTATCTATTTTATTGGAATAAAATCGAAAGCCACTGTAGACATTATTGCAAAATTGAATCTTCTTCGGGATTTCTGTCTCAAAAACACATTCCCAAAAAAAATACAATTGGTTATTGCCGCCAAATCCTTTCCTGAACGAGAAAAACTGCTCATGGACCAACTGGACATCACCATGGTAAAACTTCCGTGGTCGATTAAACTCACCACTGAAAAACAGTCCAAACCCAGCAACCATCGAATAACTTCGGCCAAATCATGGAAAATAGTGTCCCGCCTTTTGAAAGAAAAGAAAACCTCTATCCGGCAGCTGGCAATTCTTGAAGATATATCGTACGGCTGGGCGCACAAAACAATCCAGGCACTTATTCAGCAGAATATTGTGAAAAAGGAAAACAACCGTGTAAGTATTTCTAATGCTGATAAACTGCTAAATGGTATTGCATGGGAACGTCCTCTAAATAAACTTAAAAGTTGCGAGATCCAGATCCCTTTCAGTGAATCGATGGATGCAGCAAGGGAAATTACCCGGGCTTTTTCTATGCAACACAATATACCAGTCGGATTTACTTCATACACAGCAGCGGCTTTGTATACCGGTTATGGAGTGCGCAATGATGCAGTTTACTTATATTTGGATGATGAGTATATAGATTATTTCAAAGAATTATTCGAATCTTCTTCGAGAAATAGTATAAAGGCAATAATCTATAGGCCTGACAGAGAAGTTTTCCAGAACACTCTGGAAAAAGAGGGTGTCCGGATCGTATCTGCTTCCCGGACACTTCTGGATCTGGCAGGTATGGGATATTCTGCAATGGATATTACAAAAGCAATGGTTGCAAAATATGACCTCTTATGAGAGAATGAGTGAAATAATTAATTTTTCACTGGATGAATTACGTGTAATTACCAGATTTCTCCATGAAAGAGAGGATACCGATAACCCTACAACCGTGCTAATTGACGGATGGGCAGTTGATTCATATAATCCCTGGTATGGCTCAGTAGATATCGATCTCATTACCAATAATAGTACACGAAATAGTCTAAATATCTGCGAAAAGAGCGTGATTTTGTACCATACAGACTGCCCGGACAACCCCGAAGTGTAAAAAAAGTAACCAAAGCAGGGTCTGTAATTATTGATTTTGCAACAAGAGAAAAACCATTTCCGTTTGAAGGGACAGATGAGTATTTAGATTTCAGTATTCTTGACGGAAACACTGAAACCAGGGCAATTCGGGGTAACATCGAAATGGCAGTACCCAACAGAGCAACGTTGATTGTTCTGAAATTAAAAGCTATATGGGATCGAAATAATAGAATATCCCAAAGAAAAAGTTATGGTATTGAATGGGAATCCGGAAAACTTGCCAAAGACTATGCAGATATTCTTGCATTAATTGACCCCAACAATGGTGGGAATGATGTGGAAATCTCCGTCTTAGGTAAATTTAT
>NZ_OBDR01000014.1 GCF_900215215.1 Methanohalophilus euhalobius
TATGCTGAAATTATCCGTCAGTTTGTAACTTACAAGAGCTTTGAGCAGGTTGTTGATGTCAATTCCATTCTTTTTGTGTTTACCAAAAACTGAAGGAAGATCTAGAATTTCGTAAAGTTGGTTTACAGCCAGGACGGTTCCGATAGGAAAGCATATATTCTTGTTAGGAATAATCTCATACGTTCTTAGTTTTGATTGCATTTTTACCGAATACAGCAAAGCTAAGAACACTATTATTACTTTTGACTGTCAAAGTCGGGTTCCATATGCAGAGATGATGCCTACAACCTTGTTGCGACCATAGTATGTGTAGTATACTGGTCCACCACTGTCTCCCTGTTGACATTCATTATCCATAACTTTAACTTTGTCCATGTAATGTCCAAGAATAGTTACTCCAGTTAAAACTGCCTCATAGTCACCAAGTTCTACACCGCTCACACAACCTGATCTTTGCAAGTACATGGATGTTATACCACCTGAGTAATATCCATCTACATCAATAGTGTAGCCTCCTCCTACGTGAATCTTTCCAACCACATTATCGTAAGGAACGAATGCAACATCGGAGTCACTTCCAATAAGGGAAGAAGTTCCTGACTCGTTACCAACTCCTGGAAGAGGCTGGTATGTCTGTATTCCTGAAGACCAGAAACTAACATGTCCAGCGGTGACGTATCCTTTCTGGTTGTCAGAGTCTCTTTCTGCAGCAAATCCAACGGTTCCAACCTGTCCAATAGTTCCATTGGTTGTTGTCATTGCAATACCTCCTATAATAGGGCGGTATTTTAAAGAATATGAAGGCAAAGCTGGCCAGTCGCCAGTGGCAGGTTTTATTTGTTCATCAAGTGTAAAAATGATTGGTACATCTTTTATGCCTACTTTTCCTGCATTGTTTCGAATGATTTTTGTTATTCCCGCAATGTCTTCTTCTTTTATGTTAGGATAATCCTTGTAAAGCATTACAGTAACATATCCATCAGCATCTGTACCATAGGCAATCAGTGGACCGTTTGGATAGAAATAATCAGAGAGTTCTTTATTTTTGTTTATGTTGGTTCTAATCTGATCTAGATTGTTTACCCATTCATACACTTCTGGACCAGTTTTCAATTCAGGAATTTTTCCATAAGCTCTGAATCTATGATCAACATTTTCGGTTGCTTCTAAATCTACAGCTTTTATTGCTGGTATATCATGAAGAAGAGCATTTAATTCTGGATGTTTTCCATTTTCTGAGATGTCGTCTGGGGCACTGGATGCTCCTGCAAGTGGAACAAGCAGCATGCTCGCAACTACCATCATCAATAGTAGTTTTTTCAGTTCAATTTTTTGTACTAACATTTTGTTTCCTTTGTTTCTTTACTCCAAAAACCTTGTCAAGTAAAGCTTAAATATTTACAAAGCTTGTCAAAAAGGCCTTTGGGCACATGGAGTTCAGTTGATATTTCGAAGTTGATCTGAACTCCATCTTTCAAAGGAAATGAGGTTATAATATATATCATTTTGTAAAAATTTCTCGATATAATTATTATTTTATATTTAAATAACTTCTATTTTAGTTTTTATGATTATATTCTAGATTTTGTGAATGCGTGTTTTTAGTATGTTCTTTTTGTGAATTAAACAATGGCACTTTTGCTCTAGACTAAAGTTCAACTAGTATAAACATGGCACTCCAAAGCGAGTAATACCTTTGTATCGACGAATCATTAAATTATTATTGTGAACTAATTTTGGTTTTTAGTAACTATTATTTATATTAGATAATTGTAAATAAGATATACTCAGCATTTATAATATGAACAACTAAAGTAAAAAGGCGGATTTGTCACCCAGAAGCCAAATAGGGTTTCAAACAGTAAGATTTATGTGCTTTTCCCTGATTGAGTTAAGAAATACTTATACTGCATAAAATACAAACCTCACATAAAGAAAAAAAAGAGAACGAGGTAACAATATGGAAGAAATTGACCTTTATCTGAATAAAATCAATGATTGCACAATAACACCTTCTGATATAGACCTGATTATTAAAATGCTCAATGAGGATACCAAGAAGGGAAGAATCAAAGCCACAAAGGAAGATATTCAATGGTTTGAAATATACAAGTTTGGTCTGGAAGAACTCGAACTTGAAAAAAGTGGCGAATCTAAGATGCAGGTGGGGGACTGGAGAAATAACCTCAATTACAGCAAGGCCAGGTTCTTTGTGGATGAAATGGATGAATTGGGCCTGATTGAAAACGTCTCATGGCATACTCAGGGAGTAGTCATATTTGACATCAAGAATACAGATGTCTACAGGATTCATCTCTTTAAGAAAATAAAGAATGCCCTGTGTGAACTGTACGGCCTGTAAAAACAGGCATCTCTTTTTTAAGGACCTGCCGGGAATCGAACCCGGGTTCTAAGCTCCGGAGGCTAAAGTGATATCCTCTACACTACAGGCCCACCAGATTTGCTTTTATTGAGTAAAGATGGATATATAGTTTATCCTGACAAAGAAGTGAGATTTCTGGTCGGACAGTACAAGTACAAATGGCCTTCACTTATGCTTGGGAAAGCAATCATTCCTCAGACACAGAGTAATAACACCTTTTAGGGGAACATACAAGTCCTTTTTTCTTAAGTTTGGTTATTGTCTTGCTGACCACTTTCTTATCAATATCTGTAGCTTCGGCAACTTCACCGGATCGCATAGGTTTTCCGCTTTCTTTTAATGCACTATAGACCTTACCTTCGGTTTCATCCTCTATTTCTTCTGACATATAGATCACTCAGGATAAGAAGTAAATTTAATAAATATAATTAACGGTGTGAAAATGTGCAGGAATAGAGAATTAGCAATTAATTAAAAACAAAAGAAAGAGAGGGAAATTTCCCTCAATTCTGAAGAACGATTTCAATATTGATGTCCTTAGGCACCTGAATGCGCATTAGCTGTCTGAGAGCACGCTCATCTGCAGCTATGTCGATCAGGCGTTTGTGCACACGCATTTCCCAGTGATCCCAGGAAGCGGTTCCGTCACCACTTGGGCTTTTGCGTGCTGGTACCACCATTTTTTTGGTGGGCAGCGGGACAGGCCCGGCTATACTTACACCTGTGCGTTCAGCGATGGATTTTACCTGATCGCAGACACCGTCCAGGTTTACCGGATCTATTCCCGACAGTCTTATTCTTGCTTTCTGTGCCATTATTCATTCCCCCTAAAAAGGGTAAAATTGAGTGTTTACTTTTTCTCTTTAACACTCATGCACATACCGGCAGCGATGGTCATACCCATATCACGGATAGCGAACCTTCCGAGCTGTGGGATTTCCTTGACAGGTTCAATGACCATTGGCCTTGTTGGCTTGACTGTTATGATTGCTGCGTCACCAGCCTTAATGAAGGTTGGATTTTCTTCTTTGACCTGACCGGATTTTGGATCCAGTTTCTTGTCAATGGACATCAGTGTACAGGCAGTCTGGGTCGTGTGGCAGTGGAATACAGGTGTGTAACCGATTGTGATTGCGGATGGATGTTGCAGAACAACAACCTGACCTGTGAATTCATCAGCGACTGTTGGTGGATTCTTGGATTCACCACAGACATCCCCACGCCTGACATCGGCTTTACCGACACCCCTGACGTTCCATCCGATATTGTCACCGGGTCTGGCTTCGTTTGCTTCTTCGTGGTGCATCTCAATAGACTTTACTTCACCGCTTGCTCCACTTGGCATGAATGTGACCATCTGGCCTTTCTTCATTACACCGGTTTCTACACGACCTACAGGTACTGTACCGATACCGGAAATTGTGTATGCATCCTGTACAGGTACACGGAGAGGCAGATCGTCTGGAGCTTCTGGAAGTTTCAGACTGTTCAGGCACTCGAGGATAGTTGGACCATTGTACCATGGAGTATTGGAACTGTTCTTAGATACATTGTCACCTTCAAAGGCAGAGGTTGGAATGAATGGGACATCTGCAGCCTTGAAACCAACCATACCCAGAAGTTCGGATACGTCCTTTTTGACCTGGTTGTACTTGTCCTCACTGTAGTCAGTTGCATCCATCTTATTGACAGCGATAATGAGCTGGTTGATACCGAGGGTCCTGGAAAGGAAAACGTGTTCCTTTGTCTGTGCCATTACACCGTCTGTTGCTGCTACCACAAGGACTGCGGCATCTGCCTGGGATGCACCGGTGATCATGTTCTTAACGAAGTCACGGTGACCTGGACAATCCACGATTGTAAAGTAGTACTTGTCGGTGTCAAACCTCTTGTGGGCGATATCAATAGTGATACCCCTCTCACGTTCTTCTTTGAGAGAGTCCATTACCCATGCGAAGGCAAAGGATTCTTTTCCTTTCTCTTTTGCTTCTTCCCTGAATTTGTCGATAACGTGCTGTGGGATAGCACCGGTTTCGTACATGAGCCTACCGACAAGGGTGGACTTTCCGTGGTCGATGTGACCGATAACTGCTAAGTTCATATGTGGTTTGTCTGCCATATATCGATTCTCCTTCTAATTTGATGTTATTATAGGGTTTTTTGTCTGTAATAGTCGTTAATAGGTTTAAATCTTTCTAACGACATTAGAAAGTAAGAAGGGGATTCCCTCCTCACATACTAAGGAAATCTTCAGGCTGCGGGACGCCTGCCTTGAGACCTTTCCTTTCTCTTATCTCATTAACTATCTCTGTAACCATATTGGCAGGCAGAGACTCAAATCCTGCAAATTCAGTACTCCACATGGCACGTCCTTCGGTTGCAGAACGTATGTCACCTGCAAATCCAAAAAGTTCTGATACCGGAGCCTTGGATTCGATCACTGTAGTGTCACCTTCAGATGTCATGTTCAATATGATTCCGCGACGACCCTGTATTTCTTTGGTTGCGCCGCCCATCTGTTCCTGTGGCACCTGGATAAATACTTTCTGGTACGGTTCGAAGAGAACATCTCCTGCCAGAAGCATTGCCGCCTGGATAGCCTGTCTTGATGCAGGAATTACCTGTGCAGGACCACGGTGGACAGCATCTTCGTGGAGCTTGGCATCCATGAGTTTGACTTTTACACCCATGCATGGTTCCCTGGCAAGAGGACCTTCTTTCATAACCTCTGTGAAACCTTCAAGAATTAATTCCATTGTTTCGTTCAGGTACTGAATACCCTTGGTCATGTCAAGGAAGATATTGCTTTCATAAATATCTACAAGGCCTTTGGCCTCTTCCTTGCTCATACCGGCATTCATAAGCAGTTCCCTTCTTTCAAGTTCAGGCATCCTCATGTTGATTTCGCCGTCCTTGATAAGCTTGATGATTTCAGGGTCAAGTGGCTCAATCTCGATATAGAACCTGTTATGCCTGTTAGGGGACTTTCCTTCAACAGGACCTGCATGAGATTTTACAGATTCACGGTAAACAACGATTGGAGGGGTGGTAGTGATTTCTACACCCTTATCACGTTCAATCCTGTGACCTATGACTTCAAGGTGTAACTCACCCATTCCTGCAAGAAGATGCTCACCGGTTTCTTCGTCAAGTTTTATTTGAAGAGTTGGATCCTCTTTAGCTACCTGACGCAAGACCTCTACCAATTTTGGAAGATCCTTCATATGTTTGGCTTCAACAGCCACTGTTACTACAGGTTCACTTGCATGCTGGATGCTTTCAAATGGCACCATATCTTCCAGGGTGGTGACAGTAGAACCTACAATAGCATCCTTGAGACCCGTCACAGCGGCAATATTGCCTGCAGGAATCTTTTCCACTTCCAGCCTTTCAGGACCCATAAACACACCGACCTGCTGAATCCTGTTTTTGGCGGTTGTTCCTGAAACGTTAACCTCCATACCTCTGGTTAAAGAGCCACTGAAGAGTCTTCCTGTAGCAACTTCACCTGCATGCGGGTCCATTGCAATATCGGTAACCATGAAAGCAAGATCTCCATTTGCATCGGCGTCTTTCATAGCCTTGCCTATTTCAGAGGTTTTATCGCCATGCCAGATGGCACCGACACGCCCTTCCTGTGCCTCGATCGGACTTGGAAGGTGCCTGATTACCATATCGTTGACTGCTTCATGGAGAGGACATTTTTCAGCAAGTGTCTTCATATCTTCATTGCGGCAGTATTCATAAACGTCATTGAAACTTACACCGGTCTTCTGCATCATTGGAACACTGATTGCCCAGTTATAAAGAGCTGAACCGAATGCAACAGTACCGCCTGCAGCATCGATTTTCCAGCCGGCCTTATAACGTTCCTCATTCATACCTTTGATGAGTTTGTTAACAAGATCAATAAGCTTCCCGAGACGCATCTGCATTTCCTGTCCGCCTTCCTGAAGTTCATTGATCAGACGATCAACTTTGTTAATGAAAAGTACAGGTCTTACGTGTTCCTTAAGTGCCTGTCTCAGAACAGTCTCAGTCTGTGGCATTGTGCCTTCAACAGCATCTATTACAACAACAGCACCATCCACTGCACGCATGGCACGTGTAACATCGCCACCGAAGTCAACGTGACCGGGGGTGTCTATGAGGTTAATGAGGTATTCATTGTTATCATATTCGTGCACCATTGAAACGTTAGCTGAATCAATGGTAATACCTCTTTCCTGTTCTTCCTCATCAGAGTCCATGAAAAGTTGCCTTCCGGCAAGGTCCTGAGAAATCATCCCTGCACCTGCCAGAAGATTATCTGATAAAGTGGTTTTACCATGATCGATGTGTGCTACAATACCGATATTTCGGATCATATCGGGATTACTCATAAGCGCTTTTACACGCTCTACCATTTTTTTCCTTCGTCCCATAACTACAACCTACGCAGTAATTCACTATAATACAAGATTAACGTGCAGCCTTTGCAACCCTTTCTTTTGCATCTTTCCTGTTCACAGAGAAGCACTTTGCATCCCCGTTTGATGCTGCGATAAGTTCTGTCGCAAGACAGCTGGCAAATGAACGTTTGGATTTGAAAGATGTCTGCTTGGTACCCATAGCAATATACCTCAGTGCAGAATCAACTCTTCTCTGAGGTGCGGTATCCACCGCTTTTGGTACAGAGATTCCACCGTATTTAAGGCGTACTACCTCTTCCCTTGGACCAGTATGGGAAATTGCCTCAACAAGTACCTGAACAGGATTTTTGTCCGTTTTGGAATGGATAATATCAAAAGCTTCCTTTACAGCAGTCATTGTGCACTGCTTCTTACCTGTATTCTCCTCTCCACGCATCAGATTGGTAATAAGTCTTTCAACAATTGAAAGATCGGACTTATTGAACTGCTGTCTTGCGTGCCTGCCGCCTGTATTGGGAATTGCAATTGGATCGACATTCACATACCTTCTGAGACCGGGGTCGGCCACTTCAACCTCAGTCATATCCCATTTACCGAATAATTTATTCATAAGAATTATCTCCTTGGCTTCTCCTTTTTGCCGATGACCATCTCGTTCAAACTGACGTTATTAACAGCTGTGACCTTAAAGCGCACACCGGGAATATCACCCTTTGCACCACCCATGCGTCCACCAATTCTTTCCACTGTTATTTCGTCATGTTCATCAATGAAATTGATGGCACCGTCCCCGGGACAGAAAGCAGTTGCCTGCCTACCGTTCTTGATCAATTGAATCCTTACACATTTCCTGATAGCAGAGTTGGGCTGTTTGGCTTCAATACCTACCTTTTCCAGCACAATACCGCGCCCCTGAGGAGCTCCTGATAAAGGATCAGACTTTACATTCAGTCCAAGGGTTCGCCTGCTGTAGCGAGTATCTTTCCACCTTGCATTTTTACGTGCCGCTTTAAGTTTATGAGCTGCATATTTTCCATTTGTCATTTAGTATCCTCCAATAGATGAGTTAAATATTTGAAACCCGGATTATTGTAATATTAAATCTTCGATATCATGATGACGGTTTACAATCCGTTTTATCTTATCAATATTTCGACCGCTTTTCCCGATGGCCAGACCTTTATTCATACTGGAAACCTCAACATAGGCAACCTTTTTATCGTTCTTATCGCTGATTTCTACAGATTCTGTAGGAATTGTGCCAAATACGTTCTTGATGAAGGTTACCGGATCATCGGAATACTCTATTAAATCCACCTGCTTGTCGACTGCTTTTTTGAAGCGGTTAATATTATCTCCATGCTTCCCGATTGCAGCACCCATATCGCCATTGTTGACCACGCAGATAATTCGATCATCGTCTATAAGACAATCCTTAATGGATGCCCCGGTCATACTTTCAAACAGGGCTATATATCTGATAGCATCTGTTGAAAGTTTGATATCACTCAAAAATAAAACACCCTCTATTTTAAACTAATCCTATAATATCAGATTCACCAGCATCAACGATTGCCATGGTGGTGATAGTGTACGGTTTACCACAAACAGTGCCAAGATCCATACTTGAACCTGCGTATTTCAGTACTGGTAAATCTGTTTCCTCGATTTTTTCCCTGATGTATGCCGGGCAGTTTGCAGAAACTACTACCATTTTTGCATCTCCGTTTGTAGCTACATCAATGGTCCTGTTTGCCCCGACCACAACATTTCCTGTCCTAATGACTTTAAGCAATGCCTTATCAACATTAATATCCATATAGATCAACCCTTTTGAATTTAAGATTGGTACTTTAATACCTGATTCCTTATATCTAGTTTCTGGTTACAGTTTCATCCCTGTAGAGGATTTCTGGAAACGAGATGAACATCTCCTGTTCCGAGTTTGATTGGCTGGCCGACAATAATATTCTCAGTAACACCACTCAATTCATCAACCTCTCCACGCAAACCTGCATCAAGCAAATGATTTACGGTTACTTCGAAAGCCGCACGTGCAAACACACTGGCTTTTTCACCGGATATTCCATGACGACCTATCTGTTTTACTTCACCGTCACAGGACATTATATCCGCCACCAACATAATATGCCTCACATCAACTTCAAGACCCTGTTCACGCAGGGTATCTGTAGCCTCTTTGATTATTGCATTTCTTGCAGCTTCGATACCAAAGACCTCATAGATCTCCCCAATGTTATTGGTGCTTGTCCTTGTGGGATCTATACCATCAATTTCAAGGACTTTCTTGAGTTCGGAACCTTCTGTATAGAGCCTGTATTCACCATCCTCTTTTCTGACAACTACTCTCTTGATGCCATCAATACCCTTCAATGTAATGGTATTGATCTTCTTTGCAAGCTGTAATAGCTCACGATAGGAGGGTTCTTTCAGTTTTATAAGAAGCTGGTTGGAAACTTCACTGGCCTGAACAACGGAAACACCAAGACCATGCTCAAGTTTTTCCATTACCGATTCAATACCTACTTCCCTTTTATTCATGGCCTTTTCATTCAAATCAATAACAAGCTGCATGTTAGAAAGATCAGTAGTGACATCGGCAAGGTGCTCAACATGCGTAGCTTCAATCATCCAGGCAATCTTGTTTGCAAACTCCCTGTCTTCGAGATACTCATTGTCAAGATGGACGGTCATCATTGGTGTACTGGGACGTTTACGTGCATCAACAATCTCAATCAACCTGGGCAAACCCAGTGTAACATTGATCTCAGCCACACCAGCATAGTGGAAAGTACGCATTGTCATCTGTGTACCTGGCTCACCGATCGACTGTGCAGAAATAACACCTACAGCTTCACAGGGTTCCACGCAGGATTTATCATAAGTTTCCAGGAGTTTTTCAATAATTTCCTCCATCTGCTTCTTATTTACACTCGCCTTAACCGAATCACTAATAAGAGTCTGCTTTACATCACTGGGAAGAGGTAAGTCTTTGACCATACCTTCAATTGTTGCTTCCTGAAGTACCATTTATTTCACCTCCTTACCAGTAACAGAACTTACTATGTTATGTACCGTATCCTTACTGTTGTAATCGCTCTTGGTAGAATCTATACCATCCTCTCCGTACTTGAATTGTACAATAACACCACGTGTCTCACGTACGGATCGATCATATTGTACTTCGAGGTCCTGAAGAGCGTTTACAAGACGACGCTGAAGATAACCGGACTGGGATGTACGCACCGCAGTATCAACAAGACCTTCCCTACCTCCCACTGCATGGAAGAAGTATTCCGTAGGGTTTAAGCCACTCTTATAGCTGGACTTTACGAAACCATGTGCATCAGCACCAAGGTCACCTCTATCAAAGTGTGGCAGTGTACGTCCTTCATAGCCTCTCCTGATACGCTCACCACGCACAGCCTGCTGACCCACACAGGCTGCCATCTGTGTCAGGTTCAGCATAGAACCACGTGCACCGGATTTTGCCATGATCACAGCAGAATTTTCCAGTCCCAGATGGTTTCCTGCAATGGTACCTGCATGGTCCCTCGCCTTACCCAGAGACTGCATGATCTTAAGCTCGATGGTTTCAGCGAGAGTTCGGCCCGGGAGGGGTTCAAGTTCTTTTGCTTCATAAGCTTGAATAAGTTCTGCAACTTCGTTTTCAGCCCGTTCAAGTTCCTCATCGATATTCAGTCTTGCTTCACGAGGAATGTCCTCATCACTGATACCAAAACTAAGGCCGGTACGCATCACACCACGAATCGCAAGCCGAGTCATATCGTCCACAAACTGAGCAGCCTCGGTTGAACCATATCTTTTCACAATGGAGTCAAGTATCTTGCCCTTAAAGGCACCGATTGCTTTCTCATCGATTGTTCCGGCCACCAGTTCACCATTTTCAACCACCACATAAGAATCATACTCACAATCCCTGCCCTTGCATACATCACACTTGAAACATACATTGGCTTTAAATTCAAGATTGAGATCATTTGGAAGAATCTGGCTGAAAATCTGTTTACCTGTCCAGAAAGGATCTCCTGCATCATTATAACCTGCAGGCTCCGGAAGCTCACGTACTTCTGATTTACGTAAAAGTTCCAGAGCATCGTTCTTACTGATCATCTTTTCATTACGCGTCAGCAGGAACATACCTGAAATATGGTCATGAATACCACCTATGATAGGACCGCCAAAACGAGGAGACAGGATGTTTTCCTGAACCTGCATCAAAATGCTTGCTTCCGCGCGGGATTCTTCCGTCTGCAGAACGTGCATATTCATTTCATCGCCGTCAAAGTCCGCATTGTAAGGAGGACAGACAGATGGATTAAGTTTGAACGTCTTATTTGGCAAAACCTTGACCTTATGTGCCATTATACTCATTTTGTGAAGAGAAGGCTGCCTGTTAAAGAGAACAATGTCCCCATCCTGCATCTGCCTTTCAACTGTCCAGCCAGGTTCGAGTTTTTCAGCAAGTTCTTCTTTGTTGGCTTCGGTGATCTTGAGTCTGCGACCATCTTCACGGAATACATAATTAGCACCGGGATGAGTTTCTCCCCCTCTTGCAACATATGCACGCATCATTTCAAGGTTTCTGGAGATAACCCTTACAGGAATTGTCATTTGCCTGGCAATTGCGTAGGGTACACCCACCTCATTGATACTAAGGTTGGGATCCGGAGACACAACCGTACGTGCAGAGAAATTCACACGTTTACCGGAAAGACTTCCCCTGAAACGACCTTCCTTTCCTTTAAGACGCTGTGTAAGAGTCTTTAGGGGACGACCAGACCTGTGTCTTGCCGGAGGAACGCCTGAAACTTCGTTGTCAAAGAACGTAGTAAGGTGATACTGCAACAGTTCCCAGAGATCCTCGATTATAAGTTGTGGTGCACCTGCATCACGATTTTCCTGAAAACGCTGGTTTATACGAATAATATCCACAAGTTTGTGAGTTAGATCATCTTCACTACGCTGACCTGATTCCAGAGTAATAGAAGGACGAACTGTTACAGGAGGAACTGCGAGCACTGTAAGAACCATCCATTCAGGTCTTGCAGAAACAGGATCCATACCCATGACCTTTAGGTCATCATCCGGGATATGTTCAAGACGATCACGGATTTCAGTCGGTGTCAACTTGTAATCATTCTCTATGTAATCCGAGGGTTTTTCGAATTTTATCTCAAGTTGCTCTTCACCACAATATGGGCAAATCTTGGTCTTTCGTGCTTCTTTGAATACATTATTAATCAGATCATCAGGCAGATGACTCATTACATCCAGTTTGGCAAACTGATTAAGATAGGCCTTCTTCTGTTTGTCCTCAAGAAGAAGATGGCTGCAGTTACGACAGGTTGAACGTAGTATTTTTCTTATTACCTTATTAAATCCTACGTGTAGTACCGGTGCCACAAGTTCAATATGACCGAAGTGGCCCGGACATTCACCGGCCCTGCCTCCACAGGTCTTACACCTCAAACCCGGATCTATAACACCCAGTCTAAGGTCCATTAAACCCATGTCAATTGGATAACCATCGTCGTCATATGTGTCAGCAGTAATAATAGAAGTAACACTCATTTTACGGATTTCCCGTGGAGACAGGAGACCGAATCTGATTGCACCAATTCTCTGGGGAATAGAGGGTATAGTATTATCCATTGATATCACCATCACACAGCATCATCAAGTCTGAGCCTCGGAGCTACTCCAAGGGATTTGATTTCATCCAGCAAAAGTTTGAATGCATAGCTCATTTCTACACGGTGGATGTCCGTTTCTGATCCACAGTTTGAACAGTACCTCACATTACGCCTGCGGTCAAAGGTCGCGATCATGCCACAATTACTACAGACAAGCTCTTCAACCTTATCAGATTCATCAAGCAACCTTTCCTTAAGGGTCATCGCTGCACCATGACCAATAAGTACATCCCTTTCCATCTCACCAAATCGCAGACCACCTTCACGGGCACGTCCTTCGGTTGGCTGGCGTGTGAGAACCTGAATTGGACCACGGGACCTTGCATGCATCTTGGATGCTACCATGTGGTGTAGCTTCTGATAAAGTATAACACCAACAAAGATATCGGCCTGGACCTTTTTACCGGTCACACCATCATAGAAGACCTCTTTACCTGTGTGTGAAAATCCATGCTTCTGTAAGCCTGCACGCAGGTCATCTTCCTTTTCTCCGGAAAAGGCAGTTGCATTGATACGTCTTCCTTCTACAGATCCTACCTTACCACCGATCATTTCCAGAACATGTGCAACTGTCATACGTGAAGGGATTGCATGAGGATTGATTACCAGATCCGGAACCATTCCGGATTCTGTGAAGGGCATATCGTGATATGGAACTATAAGTCCGATTACTCCTTTCTGACCGTGCCTTGAAGCAAACTTGTCACCAATCTCAGGAATCCTTTGATCCCTGACCTTTACCTTGGTGAGCCTGGTACCGTTAATGGATTCAGTAAGCAGAACAGTATCAACCACACCTTTTTCATTGGAGCGCATGGTGATTGCACTTTCCCTTCTCTGTTCTACGGTGATACCGAAATCCGTTTGTTCTTCAAGGAAACGCGGAGGACTGGTCTTACCGATCAATACTGAATTAGGCCCAACTGTGGTCTCCGGATTGACAAGCCCGTCAACATCCAGGTTCGCATAGGCTTCCGCACTACGTGCACCCCTGAATTCCGAATCGGGAATCTCAAATTTATCTTCCTGCCCACCGGGATAACGACGTTCTTCGCCCTCAAAAGTCCTGAGGAAGTGGCTCCTACCCAAGCCTCTTTCAATGGACCCTTTGTTAAAAACCAGTGCATCTTCAATATTATAACCTTCATAGGACATTACAGCCACAACGAAGTTCTGACCCGCAGGCCTTTCATCAAAGTTAATTGATTCACATGTCTGCGTACGTGTGAGTGCTTTCTGGGGGTAATGTAACACGTGTGCACGAGTATCAGGCCTGAGTTTCAGGTTGGAAGTGGACACACCAATACATTGTTTGATCATAGCCGAACCCATAGTAATCCTGGGGGATGCATTATGTTCCGGATAAGGGACCATACCTGCACAGATACCCAGAATCAGAGAGGGATCTATTTCAAGGTGTGTGTGTTTGGGAGTGATGTCACTCTCATAGAGAGCCACATATGAATTTTCTTCTTCTTCGGCATCCAGATATTCAATACGACCCTGCCTGATGAGATCTGCACTCGTCAAATCTCCGCTTTTGAGCTTATCAATATGATCTTCAGTTACAAGAGGCAAGCCATTTTCCACTACTACAAGTGCCCTTCTTGCCCTTCCTATATCGGAATTGATGATTACTTCATGAATATCCTCATAAAGAGCCACATTCACCTGTCTGGAAAGCATACCGGCCCTTCTCTGCTTGCGAATATCTTCCACAAGGTTGACAGGATCTGGATGTGTGCCTATAAATTCACCATTCAGGAATACTTTAGCATCAGTCACCAAGAATCACCCCCTCTTTACCAAGAGGGTTCTTACCACTATCATCAGTAATATCCTGATAACCAGGGGATTTTATCAAATCATCTACTGGCATTTCATATTCCTCTGCATCAATTCCTATCTCATTGGAATACTTAAGGATCTTTTCAGGCACATGAAGCTGCGCCGGTGCCACACCAAGTCCATAAAGCACATTTTTCACTTTATCGAAATCATCCACCCCTGTGGATAGTTCCACCATCTGGGCAAAATTTTTCACCAAACCACAGTTGGGACCTTCTGGTGTTTCTGAAGGACACAATCTGCCCCACTGAGTAGAGTGCAGATCACGGGCTTCAAAGTGAGGTTGTGCCCTGGAGAGAGGAGATATTACTCGCCTGAGGTGGGAAAGTGTAGAAATATAATCAGTACGATCAAGCAACTGGGATACCCCACTCCTTCCTCCAACCCAATTACCTGTTGCAAGTGGATGCTGGAGACGGTCGGTAAGGACATCTGCCCTAACCAATGTGGAAACATTCAATTCCCTGTTCCTCATATTTGCTCTTTCAAGCTGGTATTTGACATCACGTGTCAGGCGGTTGAAAGCCACCCTGAAGAGATCTTCCAGCAAGTCACCCGTTAGTTTCAGGCGCTTGTTGGAATAGTGATCCTTATCATCCGCACTACGACGGTCAAGAGCCAGTTCAAAACATGATTCGGCCATGCGACCCAGGAAATGGGCTTTTGCAATCCTGTCCTCCGGTTCATTACCTAGATGAGGAAGCAGATACCTGTCGATAACATAATTTGCCCTCTTGACCTGATACTCGCTTGCCTGGCCGGAGGCCACCTTCATACCAATCTTCTCAATCGCTTCTTCTACTGTATCTACTTCCGATTCTTCGAGGTTTTCGAACATGAACTTCATTATTTCCGGATCTGTTGAAACCGTCTTGACGACATCTTCATCTGTTTCAATACCAAGAGCCCTGAGAAGAGTGATGAAATTAATCCTTCCGGAGATGGAGGGGAAAGAAACTTCCAGCAGGGCTTTCCTGCCTCTTTCAACCACCACAAGTGCCCTGTAACCTCTGCGCTGGGAGAAAACCTTTGCAACTTCTATGCGATCCCCGTAACGCTCTCCGATTTCGGCCAGTATCTTGTTGGGTGCAAGATCCTCAAGGGTCATAACTACCCTTTCGGTACCATTAACGATAAAGTAGCCTCCTGGATCAAGCGGATCCTCGCCGTGTTCGATCATTTCCTCATCATCGATTCCAACAAGATTACAGATCTCGGATTTGATCATAACCGGTAGTTGCCCAATTTTGGCTTCCCTTGGTTCGGATTCTTCTCCACCTTTGACCACGGACATTTCGAGGAAAAGAGGAGCAGAATAAGAAAGGTTTCGAAGTCTGGCCTCATTGGGGTAGAGGTTTTCAATTGCACCATCCGCCTCCTTGACAACCGGTTTCTCAACTCTGATGCGGCCTAACTTGACGTATATATCCTCAATGTCAGTTTCGATGAGATGTTGTTCATCGATAACTTTCTGAAGACCGCTGTTTAAGAACTTGTTATATGAATCGATGTGGTGTTGTACGATTTTATCCCTTGTGAAATAGGCTTCCGACAGAAAACTGGTATCCAAAGCGATGCTAGCACCTTCTTTTAAGTTAATATAGAATATTCAGGCAAACAACGTAGCGCATGCGAATGTAAGCGTGAGAACAAAATCAATGAACGGGACATAAACCCGGCGAATATTAGTCATGCATGTCATTCAATTACATACCGATAATAGGGGGCCTCTCCTGCAGTCTGGCTTTTGCGGGTAATTTTTACTACGTCTCCCACTTCAGCACCAATTTCTTTAATAACAGGATCTTCTATCTTGATTTTAGGTAGCTGTTCCCTACCAATATTATACTCTTTAAGAACAGATTTTATTTCATCCTCATCAATAATTTCATGACGGGGAATGAATTCATGATCAAGCAGGCTGAACTTACTCAAATAATATCCTCCTAAAAAATCTGCAGGTAAATGTTTCCCATAATTTTGTGGCGGGCTCGTAGGGATTTGAACCCTAGACCGTCTGGTTAAAAGCCAGACGCTCTGCCTGACTAAGCTACGAGCCCACAATATTTGCTGCATACACCATTTATGCCACCCTTAGGCAGCGCCAATACATGAGTGGCATTGTATATAAGGTTTATTGTAAGGATGTGTTTTCAGAAAATCAAATGTCTCCAAAACATTAAAAGTGAACCGCAATTCCGGCAACAAAGGAAGCAGTAGCACACCACTACAAACAAGATATTTATATCATTATTTTCCGACTTTACAAAGTTAATTGCTCATGTTCCACATTCCCAGCCACCCATATATTCTGCCTGTTTGGGGGAATATGAGTCTATTTCGACACCAAGAGATTCCAGTTTCAGCCTGGCCACACGCACATCCAGATCATAAGGTACCGCATGCACCCCTATGTCGAGTTTATTCTCGGCAATATAACGCGCACATTGGGCCTGGTTCGCAAAACTCATATCCATCACTTCAGCCGGATGACCATCGCCTGCAGCAAGATTTACCAACCTGCCATCGGCAAGAACATTAATGTGTTTACCGCCTACCGTATATTCTTTGATATTTTTCCTGACATCCCTTACTGAAGAAGACAATGCAACAAGATCTTCCAGATTTATTTCCACATTGAAGTGCCCGGAATTGGCAAGTATTGCACCATCTTTCATCAACTCAAAATGATCCCTGTTCAGTACATCAGTGTTCCCAGTAGTCATCACAAAGATATCACCATAAAGAGCGGCTTTTTGCATAGGCATGACCCTGAAGCCATCCATTTTTGCTTCAAGAGCACGTATTGGATCCACTTCCGTCACAATGAGATTTGCACCCAGACCTGAAGCCCGCATCGCAGCACCACGACCACACCAGCCATAGCCACCAATGACAACGGTCTTACCCGCCACTAACAGGTTGGTAGTCCTCATGATCGCATCCCAGGAAGATTGCCCCGTACCATAACGGTTATCAAAAAGGAATTTGGTCATAGCGTCATTTACGGCAATTACCGGCATCCTCAGGGCTCCTTCCGCTTCCATTGCCTTGAGACGATGGATTCCTGTGGTAGTTTCCTCACACCCACCCTGTATTGAATCAAGGAGTTCGGTCCTTTCCGTATGAAGCTTAAAAATCAGGTCCGCACCGTCATCGATGGTTATATCCGGATCAATATCAAGTACTCTGTCAATAGAGCCGTAATATTCCTTGCTGGAACAATCATATTTTGCAAAACAATCGATATTATCCTTCGTATCCAGAGCCATAGCCACATCATTCTGCGTACTCAGAGGATTGCAACCGGTAATAGCAATCTCGGCGCCTCCTGCAGCAAGGGTTTCTACCAATACGGCGGTCTTTGCCTCTACATGAAGTGCCATTGCTATCCTGTGACCTTTCAGAGGTTTTTCTTCTTCGAATTCCTTCCTGATTATAGAAAGAACAGGCATATGATTCCTGGCCCACTCGATCTTTTGTTCACCAGATTCAATAAGTCCCTCATCGATCATACAATACCTCATTTGATAATGATTCTATAGAAAAACTATTTACAATTTCTAATCCCACACAAAGGAAACACCGACAATATTTGGGAAAAACAAAAACTGATGAATGAATATACTTTGTCTGTAAAATACTTAAACCTTATTAATGCAACCATAGACGTCACGACAGGTTGCAATATTGCAACCCGCACTTGTAAATTAACCAAAAATGCAAATAACCCCAAAATTCCCAAATCATTTGCATGTGTAATTGCAACATAAGCAACCCCATCAATACAAATACAAATAGCTCCAAATAAACAAAATAAGAAGAAATTATGGTGTAATAGACCAGAACTTCTTCCACCTGAAATTAGTCCGATTTTGTTTAAAAGACCGTACCGAAGGCTTCCTTGAAACGTCTCTTGAAATCTGCTAGCTTAAAGTGATGGTTCTGGGTACCCTGGTGTTCAATTTTTATAGCACCCATCAAAGATGCAATCCGTCCTGTGGTTTCCCAATCCAGGTCATTTGTTAGACCATAGAGCAAGCCAGCACGATATGCGTCCCCACAACCCGTGGGATCCTGCAAAGCAGCTGGTTTGGCAGCAGGAATCTGGATTACCTCCCCGTCTTTATAGATCAATGAACCTTCCGGACCTTTTGTAACTATAAGAGCTTTGAGCTTTGCAGATATCTCCTCCTGACTCTTGCCAGTCCTCTCTTGAATCAATTGCCACTCATAGTCGTTAACTGTCAACCAGGTAGCCTGCTCTATGAATTCCATCAATTCATCACCATCAAACATAGGCAGGCCCTGACCGGGGTCAAAGATGAAAGGTATACCCGCACTCACAAATTCCCGTGCGTGCTGAATCATACCCTCCCTGCCATCCGGTGATACAATGCCCACCGCAGGATCATTTACATCAAGTACTGAATAATTATGAGAATAGTTCATTGCCCCGGGATGGAAGGCAGTTATCTGGTTGTCATCCATATCTGTTGTAATGAAAGCCTGTGCTGTAAATGTGCCATCAACCACATTCACATGTTCCCGGTTGATACCCTTCTCATCCATCCATTTTGCATAATCCTCAAAATCTGTACCAACCGTCCCCATCGGGAGGGGATTACCACCTAGTAACTTGAGATTATAGGCTATGTTTCCCGCACAACCTCCAAACTCACGACGCAGTTCAGGTACAAGGAATGACACATTTAATATATGCACTTTATCCGGCAAAATATGATTCTTGAACTGGTCATTAAAAACCATGATATTATCAAAAGCAAAAGATCCACAAATTAAAGCTTTGTCCATTTATATGTACTCCTAAATTATGATTCTAGTTTGAATTATAGACCATCCATATGAAAATAAAAAAAGGTAATTATTCCAATTATTTTTTACGTAAGTGGAATATACCCCAGGTAAGATATCCGTTATTACCACCGTGTACCCAGTGATTGAGACCCTGTTTCATATTATTGATGTAGTTCTGACTGACTACCCTGGAGAGCTCATCTTCCTGGCTTTCAGTTTCTTTCAACACTCTTCCATAATGAGTCGGCAGCTGGGAAGCATGTTCCTCAAATTCAATTTCCTTCATACCATACTTTTTGGCAGATTCCCGATAAAAACCGGGTGAACCGAGAGATTCCAGATGGATACGGTCCAGTATTGGTTGCAAGACCCCTTCCGGACAATCGTCAGTCTGCATCGGATCAGTAAATACAAAATCTCCGCCACTTTTCAGCACACGGGCAACTTCTTTGAGAACCTGTTCACGATTACCACTATGAAGGATTGCATCCTGGGACCACACTACATCGAAAGAGAAATCGGGATAGGGAATTTCTTCAAAGCTACCATCAACAACTGTTATAAGATGGTCAAGACCCTGATCTTCATTCATTTTTCGGTCGCGTTCATTTTCTACTTCACTCAAATTAAGAGCAACTACCTGACATCCATATTTTTTGGCCAGATACCTGGCAGCTCCACCATAACCAGCTCCGATATCCAGAATCTTACTATCCTTATCCAGATTGCTTATTTTTGATGCCATCCTTTCAATTGTACGTCGACTGGCGTCAAATATTGGTTCATCTTCTGAATTATAGAGACCAACATGGATATCCTCGCCGCCCCAAATGGTAAAGTAAAAATTGTCGGCGTCATCGCTGTTGTAGTATTCCTGTGCTTTATCTACTGCGGTTTTTTGGTTTTCAGACATGTTGAATTCATCTTCCCATATTTTTTAATTTTTTTCTGCAACATGGAGGAAGAAATCAGGCTCATCCTCTTTGTAGGTCTCTTGGAAATCCCCTAAGGTGTTTATTTTCTGGAAACCAACTTCATGCAGAAGTTGCCTGGTGTAATCTTTTCTCAAGGGGAACATATTGAGATTGTAGACAGAACCATCCGAGAATTCATATTTGAAGCGGGCAAGCCCTTCATCAACATGTTCCGGATAGACTGATACAGTATCACCACAGTAATAATGGGCATGTTTACTGGAATAACCATCATCCAGTATGGCATCATAGTTACGCTGGTCAAGAAGCAATACACCATCATGTTTCAACAGCGTATAAAACTCAGCCAGAGCTTTTCTGCGGTCGTCTTCATCGAAAAGGTGTGTAAATGAATTACCCAGACATATAACAGCATCGAATTTGTCATGGATATCTTTATTCATCCATCTCCAATCAGCCTGAACGGTCCTCATCAAATACCCATGATCACGGGCATTATCAAAGGCCTTGACAAGCATTTCTGCACTGCCATCTGCACTTACGACATCAAAACCTGCCTCAAGTAAACGAACAGAGTTAAAACCGGTGCCTGTTGCCACATCGAGTACTTTCTTAACACCCCTTTCTTTCAGGATGTTTATGATAGTGTCCCCTTCGCTCTTGGCACGGCTTTCCCAATCGATGAGTTCGTCCCATTTATCAACAAATCCAGGAACATACTCTTCCTCATAATGGTCAGATTCCCTTACTTCTATTGGATTCTCTCCAAAATCCTGTTTTTCATATTGGTTCATGTAGATCCTCCTATTGTTATTTATGTAGTATATTTACAAATACAGTCGATTGTTGCTATTCGCCTGGCTCATGCATTCATGAATACAGAATGAATTAAGTGAAATAAAATAAGGACTCCCACCCTGGCAGCCCTCATCAAAACATCCATAACTTAATTATTTAGTACCGGTAGTGTTCTGGTTTGTACGGCCCTTCAACAGGGAAACCGATGTATTCAGCCTGTTCCTGTGACATCTTGGTCAATTTAGCACCCAGTTTTTCAAGGTGCAACCTTGCGACCTCTTCATCCAGCACTTTTGACAATCGATAAACACCCACTTCCTTTGGGGTCTCCCAGAGATCGATCTGTGCAAGTGTCTGGTTTGTGAAACTGTTGGACATGACAAAACTCGGGTGACCTGTTGCAAGACCCAGATTGACAAGCCTGCCTTCTGCCAGCACATATATAGAATGCCCATCCGGGAACTGGTATTCATCTACCTGTGGCTTGATGTTGACCTTTTTCACATTATCCATCTTGTTAAGTGCATCAACCTGAATCTCATTATCAAAATGGCCTATATTACAGACGATTGCCTGGTCTTTCATGTTAGACATGTGTTCGGTTGTGAGGACATCACAGTTTCCTGTTGTGGTCACGTAAATATCCCCGTAGGGTAGTGCATCCTCAACAGTCATAACAGAGTATCCTTCCATCAATGCCTGCAGTGCGCAGATTGGATCGGTTTCTGTAATAATCACTCTTGCTTTGTGATTGGCAAGTGCTGCTGCTGAGCCTTTACCGACATCACCATAGCCACAGACTACTGCGACCTTACCTGCAATCATCACATCAGTACCACGTTTAATGGCATCCACAAGAGATTCCCTGCATCCGTAAACATTATCGAATTTACTTTTGGTTACAGAGTCATTGACATTTATAGCAGGTGCAAGAAGATCTCCCTTCCTTTCCCAGTGATACAATCTGTGCACACCGGTGGTTGTTTCCTCGGACACACCCTTCCAATCAGCAACCGCTTTATGCCAGAATTGAGGATCTTCCTTCAGGGATTTTCTAAGCACTTCGTTCTGGGCTATAAGTTCCTTGTTGTCTGTAGGTTCATCAAGGATTGAAGGATCATCTTCTACTGCATACCCACGATGCATCATCAGGGTGGCATCTCCACCATCATCCACAATGAGATTGGGGCCTTTACCATCTGGCCAGGTCAATGCCTGTTTGGTGCACCACCAGTAATCATCAAGTGTTTCACCCTTCCATGCAAAAACCGGAACACCTGTTTCTGCTATTGCAGCTGCTGCTTCATCCTGGGTCGAGAAAATATTACATGACGCCCAGCGCACATCTGCACCGAGTTCAACCAGTGTTTCAATAAGTACTGCAGTTTGAACAGTCATGTGAAGACTGCCACTTATACGTGCTCCTTTAAGTGGTTTCATAGGCCCGTACTTTTCACGTGTGGCCATAAGACCCGGCATTTCCTGTTCAGCTATATCTAACTGCTTGCGACCTGCGTCAGCAAGTCCAATATCCTTAACTTTATAATCCTTATTTGTAACCATGTTTTCACCAATAATTAAAAATCATTTCACTACGTTGAGATTGAATTTTCCTTTGAGGCTATCCACCTTGTCAAGCTGTTCCCAGGGGAAAATATTCCTGCCAAAATGGCCATAAGAAGATGCCTGCCTGTATGACCACCCTTTAGGATGCAGTAAATTCAGATCTTCTATCAGGGCTGCCGGTCTGAAATCAAATATTTCACCGGATTCCAGTACATTCTGGATTTCCTGATCTTCTACTACACCTGTACCATAGGTATCAACATTGATACTGAGAGGCTTTGCGACACCAATGGCATAGGCCACCTGGATTTCACATTTATCAGCAAGACCTGCTGCAACTATGTTTTTGGCGACATATCTTGCATAGTATGCTGCTGAGCGATCAACCTTGGAAGGATCTTTACCCGAGAAAGCTCCCCCACCATGGCTGCCCACTCCTCCATAAGTATCCACAATTATCTTACGTCCGGTAAGTCCTGCATCTGCATAGGGACCTCCTAGAACGAATCCGCCTGTTGGGTTTATGTAATACTCGGTGTCTGACCTCAACATGCCGGTTGGCTCAAGGACTTCATTGATAAATCCTACCATGTCATTACGAATTGTTTCAAGTGGGATGTCGTCAGTCTGCTGTGATATAACTACAGCTGTTATGTGGTCTGGTTTTCCATTTACATATTTCACTGAAACCTGTGATTTGGCATCCGGTCTTAAGTAGGACACCCTACCTTCCTTACGGATAGAATCCAGATACCGGAGTAACCTGTGGCTAAATGCAATTGGAGCAGGCATATATTCATCTGTTTCATTGGTAGCATAACCAAACATCATACCCTGGTCCCCTGCACCCTGTTCTTCATATAACCCAGTGCCCTCGGTAACTCCCATAGAAATATCAGGGGATTGTTCGTGGATTTTTGAGATGTATTCAAAGGATTTGTCCCAGAAAAGAAGGTCCTTATGATCATACCCTATATCACGAACAACTTCACGTGCTATACTCTCTGTATCAATCTGTTCCATACCTTTACAGGTAATTTCACCTGCATTTACCACAAGGTCATGGGCTACAAGTGTTTCACATGCCACACGACTGTCAGGATCAACTTCCAGACATGCATCCAGAACTGCATCAGACACCTGATCACATATCTTATCTGGATGCCCTGCCCCGACTGCTTCTGAAGTAAATACGTGGTCATATTTGAGTTTGCTCATTTTCACACTCCTGTTTTATCTTAAAGGTCCGATTGAACGGATACACTAAGGGTCCGATTGAACGGATACACTAAGGGTCCGATTGAACGGATACGCTAAGGGTCCGATTGAACGGATACGTTATAAGGTCCGATTGAACGGATACGTTAAAGGCCCGGATGAACGGACATACATTTAGATTTGAATTCGCAATCAAATGTCAAGAATGGATAATTCCACACTGTAACATCCCTATAGCATAATATAGTGGGAAGTTCGAGGATCAATGGAAATCATTGTTTACCACGAACATAATAATTCCACCATAATTTTAATCGTAATTGATTGACATCACATACTACGCCATACTATATATGTGTTTCCAAATTGAAGGTTTTTAAATTATTTTTACAGAATATAAGAAAGCAGATATATATTTCACTTCAAAAATAATAAATAGAATCTGTTTTTATGGATCTCTAGCCAAATATTGCGAGTAGGTATTGAAAGAGAGCCACCTGATTGTAGCCACAGACGTTCAATATTAAAAGTTATATAGTGGATAAAATTACTGATCATCTGAATAATCCTGCAAACCCAGAACATCAATCAGATGCTGACTGTCAGTCTTTTTCGCAGCTTTAGAAGCTTCCACCATTATCTCATATTCATTCATACATAGAACCTGACCGTTTTCCATGAGCACTTTTCCATCCACCAACACTGTTGTGACATCACTACCAAGAGCCGAATATACAAGATGCGAATCGATATCATACAATGGAGTGAGATGCGGACGTTTCATATCCACAACAATCAAATCGGCATAGTAGCCTTCCTTGATCATACCGGCCTCAATTCCAAGTGCCTTTGCCCCGTTTACAGTGGCCATCTCAAGCACTTTCCGGGCATCAATGACAGTTAGGTCCATACTGTCAACTTTATGAAGAAGGGCGGCCATTTTCATTACCCCGAACATATCAAGATTATTGTTTGAAGCACATCCATCCGTACTCAGGGATACATTCACACCCTTTTCAAGCAGCTTTGGCACCGGTGCGATCCCTGCTGCCATTTTCATATTACTCACTGGATCATGACTCACATGAACTCCCATTTCAGCCAAAATGTCCATATCTCCCTCTGAAAGCCAGATACAATGAGCAGCAAGTACATCACTGTCAAAAAAACCAATGTCATGAAGCATGTTGACCGAACACTTGCCATACTTCTCTTTCATCTGGTTCAGTTCAGCTTCGGTTTCAAGCACATGGATATGAACTTTTACACCATCCTTGCGAGCCTGCTTACGCACATCCCGCAGGAATTGCTGAGAGCAGGTATGAGGGGCATGTGGACCATACATAGCAGATATGCGCCCATTGGCTGCACCATTGAAATCCTTTACAAAATTCCTGCCTTTTAACAGGGAAGATGCTGCCCTTTGAGGATCTCCAAAATCAATCATACCATAGGAAAGGGCTGCACGCATACCACAATCCTCAACTGCACGAGCAGCTGCCTGCTCATGAATATACATGTCAGCAAAGGTGGTTGTTCCGGATTTTATCATCTCCAGGCATGCCAGCCTAACCCCTGCATAGATTTCTTCCGGCCCCAATTTTTCTTCCACAGGCCAGATATAATCCTCAAGCCATTCTGCAAGGGGCAGATCATCGGCATAACCCCTTAAAAGTGTCATTCCTGCATGATTATGGGTATTTACCAGACCGGGCATGACCACCGAACCGCTTGCATCTATTATTTTGTCTGCCTTGCCATTATAAGAGAGCCCCACATAGACAATCCTGCCATTTTCAATGGCAACCTCCCCTTTTTTGAGATCTCCTGAATCAGGATCCATAGTAAGGACGTGACCGTTCTTGATCAAAATATCAACCATAAAACCCCTCCAATATCAATAAACTTCCTTTTTGAGCTGTTCAAGGAAAGTTTCCATAATTTTCAGCCTCTCTGTTGCAATATCCCTGGAAGTATGTGTGTTCAGACGATCCATTATCTTAAAAGGCTTCCTTTCCATATATTCTTCAAAACCTTCAAAAGGATTTTGTGCATAGGCATTCATGGAACTTTCCTTCACATTACCATTGGCATGTTTTAAGCCTCGCAAAGCCCCCATTGAAACCAGTGACCTGAAAATACCTACCGCACCCAGGGCATCAATCCTATCCGCATCCTGTAAAATTTGCCCTTCGATTGATTCGGGAACCATACCCCGGCTGAATCTGTGAGTACGTATGCAGGATACAATATGTTCAATGGTCTTTTCATCAACTTCTTTGTCAGCCAGATAAGAACCTGCGATTTCAGCACCATACAATGCATGATCACCGCCTTCCTCATGTTCGCGAACAACACCCACATCATGCAATAGGGCAGCAAGCCTCAATACATCAGGATTTCCCCCTTCCTTTTCCCCTATATACATGCAAAGGGATTCGACCCGCTCCACGTGACCCATATCATGGCTACCGGGTTCATCGGAGAGTACATCTGACACATAATCTCTTGTAATTTCAATAATATCCATAAATGATCACCTTCACTGATTCTTAAGATTCTCCATTAGTTCTCCAACAGCTTCTCTGAGAAATGTAGCGTTATCAAAATCCCCTGCAATTTCCTCAAGCTCTTCATGACTACAGTTTCCAAACTGCCGGGAATAACTGATTAGATTTACCATCGCACGGCTCACGTTGTCCACAATCGTAAGGGTGGCTGTCTTTGATGTGCGTGAAAATGGATTCAAATCGATTGCAATAACAGTTTTACCCATCTCCACCAATTTCTGGCATCTATCCCCGTCCTCCAGGGGAACAAGAACCACATCTGCACTGTAGATTCCTTCCTGGTCCACAATAGCCCGGGCATGTTCAAGATCAAGCCTGCCATCCCCTCGTACCCCAAGCACACGGGTCGCACCAAAGGATTCCAGATGAGAGATTATACGAGAAACTCTCTCCTCGGTACGGTGAAAGAGATTGACTTCAAGGGATGCTCCTGTGACAGATGCAAGCTCAACCATTTTTTCAGGGACAAGGGCCGATGTATTGCCATTTACCGAAATGACCGGTCTATCTGCCAGGAGAAGCAGTGCAGAAGCTATCTTTTCTGCAAGTAAAGCCGAAGGAACAGTCCTTTCACCAAGCAGGTAGTCAAAACATTCACCTCTGCCCTGAGCCACAAGACCCTGCATACTCGTAATACCTTTATTCACACCTTCAACAATATTTTCCCTTGCAATCAGGGAATGATAACGAGGATGTGTTCGGGGAATGCCAGTCAATTTTTTACACCTCAATAATCAGAACAAATATAAATCGACCAATTAATTGTTGCTTCAAAAGAAAAACAGGTATTTGCACCTTCTTATAACTCGGGATTTAAACCCTTATAGTACTCGTCCCTTGCTTCCACGAAGGCTTTCAGGTTCTCAAGCGAAGTATATGGTGCAAGTCCACAACCCGGGGCAAGAATATCCACACCGTCTTCAAGACACATCTTAGCCTGTCTTTTCACTTCTTCCGCAGGAGTCGAAAGGAGGATATCTACAGGCGAGACGTTGCCTATTAAACAAGCCCTGTCCCCAATTATCCTTTTGGCATATTTGGCATCCACTTTTTCTTCAATACTCAATCCTTCAAATCCGGAACAAGCCATAGGTTCAAGGATTGCAGTGGCATCTCCGCACATATGCAATATCATTGGCCCATCAGTGCCGGCACAGATTTTGCCATATTCCGGAAGAACCAGGGATTCAAAGATATCTGGAGGTAGCAAATCAGGTCCTGCTTCGGAATCCGGCATACAGATTGCATCCGCACCCCTTTCGAAAAGGGCATTTGAATATTTCACACATACTTCTACACCCATACCGAGCAGTTCACGCATAATTTCCGGCTCCGTGAGGGACCACATAAGGTAATTCTTTGCACCCACAAGAGAGATAGCAATCGCAGCAGGACCAAGCATGCCTGCAACAACAGGAATGTCTTCCCCAACCCTTTCCCGGATAATTTTCGTGGCATCCAGTATGGTGGATATGCGTTCGCTTTCCAGGAAATTATCAGGGAGATTGAATTTCCCTACATCCTCCTTATTGCTACAGGGATTGTCAAGAACAGATGGCTGTGAATCAAAAGTTCCTTCCTTTATTGTGCATCCCAGGGTCTGGGCTATGGCCGTACCGTCAAAAGGATAACGTACGGCTTCCAGACCGGCCACCTCATACCCACCTATGGCCAGTGCAGCCATTTTTTCAGCATCATAATGTGCCTCCGGCCAATGGCTGCCCGTGGCTTCCATCAGTTCAATTGTACCTGTCTGGGTAACCGAACAGACCGGTACCCTGTCAACATCCTTTCCTGCAAGGGAATCTAAAAATCTTTGTTTTAGTGTGATGCCTGTCATTAAATGCCTCCGGATACAAAATATCAAATTGCAATCCTGCAAGGAAATCCAGATATGAGATTCAGACGTGGTTATCTGCAGCTAATTTTATGAATAATCTCACCTGAAGACTACTTCAATCTATCGACTAAAGCGCAGATTTAACACCACATACACCAATCAGCCAATGTGAATCCACAAATGAACCGGAGAATCCAAAATGATCCCTGTTGAACTTATGGCAATCTTTTTTGGCCTTGCATCTGCCGTTTCCTGGGGGGCGGGGGATTTCACCGGTGGTTGTGCTTCAAGGCGCACTAACGTATATTCAGTAGTTCTGGTAACCCAGATTGTAGGAGTTGTACTTTTTCCAATACTCGCATTTGTTTTCTCAGAAAACCTGCCCCCATTAAGTAAATTGTTATGGGGATGTCTTGCAGGTTTTTTTGGAACATCCGGATTGTTAGCCCTTTATCAGGGATTGGTTGAAGGAAAAATGGGTATAGTTGCCCCGGTGGCTGCAATGATATCGGCCATTGTCCCGGTAATTTACTCTGCGTTTTATGAAGGATTTCCGGAAATCCTGCGAATTGCAGGATTCATTTTCGCTTTTATAGCAGTGTGGCTTATTGTCAGTATGGATAACGGACCAAAAGTCAAAATAAATGACCTGAAGTATCCTTTTCTAGCGGGAATGGGCTTTGGACTCTTTTTTATATCCATAGATAATTTCAGTGAAACTGCCATATTCTGGCCACTGGCCTTTGCCAGAGGAACAGCCTTATTGATGTTTGTAGGTTTTGTCATACTGACAGGATCAGTGAAAGTGAAACCCCCTTCCATTGACGTACTGCCTGTAATTGTTCTTGCAGGACTTTTCAATACCGGAGGAGGTACATTCTTTACACTGGCTTCAGAAGCAGGCAGACTGGATATTACCACAATTCTATCCTCATTAAGCCCGGGTATCACGGTATTGCTTGCATATTTTATACTAAAAGAAAAACTTGCCCCCAGACAGTGGTTAGGAGTGATATCCGCCCTTTTTGCAATAATTCTTATGTCAATATGAAAGAAAAAGATAGAATTTGCAGAGATATCAATAAGTACCTGCAATTGTACTGCTAAATACTGTTCCGAATTCACTCATCGTATCCCTGATGACAGCATCAGTACACTCCGGGCCAGCAATAGCAAAAACCGCATCTCCAAGCATAGCCTGTGAAGCAAATCCACCAACATTTTCCACAGCCTCGATAATGTCTTTTGCCCCCTTGCTCAAAAGACCCAGTTCAAAACTAAAACTGCGGGATTGGCGCATAAATTCTTCAATTGTCGGATTCTGTAGCAAGTTATTCATTGCGGTTTTGCCAGCAATATTGATCTTTCCAGTCATAGATGAATCGTCAAGGGTTGTTTTTGTAGACAATTTACCCAGAGCCACACAGTGTACACTAAAAGAGGAAGAAACGATACGATCCAGCAGGCCTCCTTTTGTAATCGGAGCCGGTCTTTTCCTGATGACAATCCCGCCGTGTGCCTGGGCTTCCACATCGCCCAGTCCACCTCCCCCTACAACTTCGGCAATATGAGCAGCTTCCACGAGTTCATTTTGAGTCAGGCCCAATGAGAAAAGATCATTTAAGCAATAGGAAGTTGCCAGTGCACCTGCACCGGAAGCACCAAAGCCACAGCCTACGGGGATATCAGCATGAGATTCTATCCTTACAGGTTCACAGGTGAGAGAGGCAACCAGATGAGAAGTTACAGGTGCTTGTTTCCTTGAACCACTCAGGAATATCTCTGTCTCTGTAATATCGGGCCCCACACCTACTTTTGCAGTGACCCCTCTGTTAAGAACTACACCACAACCCGTAGTGCCCTTCAAGGCCGGGTCATCGTTTTCATGGATTGTGAAAAAACCTGTGATATGACCAGGAGCAAAGCATGTTACACATTTTTGTTTTGGATCCATAGAAACCCTCACAACAGGATTTGCTCAAGACGGTCCATTATTACAGATGCGAGGTGACGTTTGGAACCACTATAATGAGATGCTGAAGACCCGTCCTGAAGGATATATACGGAATTATCAGAGGTGCCCATTCCCCCTGCCCCCACATCATTGGCAACAACCATGTCAAGACCGTATTCTTCAAGCATACGGGCCGCACTTCCCACAAGCTCTTTTTCATCAACACCGGTTTCAGCTTTAAAGCCCACAATCACTATGTAGGGATGATTGCCTCTTACCTGTGGCAATATCTTTTCAGTGGAATGCATTTCAAGAATAAGATTCTGGCCTGATTTTATTTTGGATCTTGATGAATCAAGTGTATAATCCGAAATCGCAGCCGAGCTTATGAATACATCGCATCCCCTGTCTATTTCTTCCATGCACCTATCCAGCATACTGGCTGCACTTTCTGCATAAACCTCATTTATACCATCCACATCCAGTTCATTCCTGTGGATTATTGTAACATCCCCGCCCCGCCGGAAGGCTTCCCTGGCCAATTCCTGACCGGTTTTGCCGGAAGCCCGGTTTGTGAGTATACGGATAGGATCAATGGCTTCGGCAGTTGCACCGGATGTCAGCACTATTTTCTTGCCTGCAAGTTTTTTCCCCATAAGTTGCCGCTCAACTGCCAGGACAATATCATCATTTGAAGCTATCTTGGCAATCCCTTCCTCTACACGGGGGCCAACTAAACTGATGTCATAACTTCCAAGCTTTTCGAGATTGGAATGCACCGCAGGATGGTCATACATGGACTGATGCATTGCAGGTACAACTATTGTGGGCATCCCGCTACCTATAGCAGTGGTTGCGAAAGTCGTTACAGGCGTATCATCAATTCCCATTGCGATTTTGCTAATAGTATTCGCCGTTGCCGGAGCTATCAATAAGAGGTCTGCCATACCCTGCATACCGCACATTCCCACATGCTCCACTCCTCCGGTTATATCCGTAATCACTTCATGACCGGTAGCATAATGTAATGCATCAGGATGGAGAATACGCGTGGCCGCTTCACTCATCACAGCATAGACATTTGCACCGTTGCGTATTAATTCACGTGCCAGTTTCACAACCCTTACGGCTGCAATACTACCAGTAACTGCCAGCACAACGGTCTTACCCTCAAGGGATTTACTTTTAGTTCCTTTGATCCATAGTGTAGAATGCATGATTTTCGCCTGTGTTATGGAAGAGTGTAAACCATCCAATTATTTAAAAATAGCCTGACAACCACTTGAACGTCACGGGCATGACATTATTAAGCCATAAAATGATACAGAAATAATCATGATTTCAATTGAAGAACTTTCCGGGATAATTGATGTACTGGGAGCAGCCACGGTACACGAGATTACCTGCACTGCCCAGGAAATCACCTATGCAAGAGATGATGAACCCCCTGCAGAGGAAGATATACTCAAGATGTGTGAAAAGGGTTGTTCCAGACATTTTCTGGAAAAGGTATCCTGTGAAGAAATAATAGGAATGGAAAACACATAGGGGGCAGAATATTTTATTCTGGGGCCAGATGCGTTTCCTGAATACCCACAGGAACTGAGTGATGCACTCGATTTGCTTGGGTTAGAAAAAAGAGAACTGGACATGGGAAAAGTAGCAACACGCTTTAAAAGAAGATTGAAGATGCGGACCACACATCTGGAGAACCTTATCAATGATGTGCAGACCCCTGCAGAACCTGAATACATACAGGATCTGGAGGAAAAATACATGGATCTTGTAAATATTTACTACGATTTTGATACATGGGTTCCTGATGCCCTCACCGAGATAGAGGAAAATATATTCTCATTGAGTGCGCGGATAGAGGAACTTAAAGAGGCATAACCTTTTATACTTATATAATGAAGGAAGCAATCCAATGGCAAGGCATAGAAGAGATACATATTACTGGCGTGCAAAAGCCGAAGGTTATCGCTCAAGGGCAGCTTACAAACTCCAGCAGATTAACAAGAAATTTAACGTTATCAGGGAAGACAGTGATGTTGTAGATCTCGGAGCCGCTCCGGGTGGGTGGCTTGAAGTCGCAAGAGAACTGACGAAAAGGAAAGTTGTCGGTGTAGACATATTGCGCATCAAGCCAATGGACAGAATAACCATTATTCGTGGCGATATTACCCGGGAAGAGACTGCAAATCAGATCAAGGAAGCAGTAGGAGAAGAAGGAGCTGATACTGTTATCTGTGACGCTGCACCCAATCTTTCCGGAAACTGGAACCTGGATCATGCACGCTCCATCGCTTTGGCCGAATCAGCACTTGAATGTGCAACCCGCATCCTTAAACCCCAGGGAAATTTTGTTGTAAAAGTATTCCAGGGAGATATGTTCAAGGAATACCTGGATAAAGTAAGAGGTGAATTTACCTATGTCCGGGCCCATTCACCAGAGGCTTCAAGGTCAGAAAGTGCCGAAATATACGTCGTAGGCAAAAAATTCCTTACCGCACCAATCAGGAGAGGGGAGGAATATGATGTTGTTATCGAAAGAATAGGATCCGGCGGCGACGGTACTGCTTTTGTGGAAGGGTTTGTAGTATTCATCTGTGACACTGAAAAAGGAGAAAAAGTGCGCATAAAGGTAAGAGATGTAAAACCCAATTTTGCTTTTGCAGATGTTATACAGAGACTTGAGAGTCCTGAAGAAGAAAAATGAGAATTACCTATCCTGGTGAGTCTCCACTTCTTCGATGATTTTTTTACCGGCTGCAATCTCATCTACGCTATGGACCACGGCACCCATATTCTCTATTTCCTGACGGATAAGTTCATAGTCAAGATCAAGCCCTTCCAGGGTGATTTTTACATTTTCGGTTTTCTGATCCATTTCATAAAGACTAAGATTGACACCATCAACTCCTTCCAAATCACCCAACACACCTGCAAGTTCAACTATGGAAGGATTATGTGGCTTCAGAACATCCAGAACCAACCTGCGAATCCCTGACTTATTATTCATCATTCATTATCTCCAACATGAAGAATTATTTAGATATCCATTCCATGCATATGATATAAAAATATGGACATCTATCACAGAAGATATTATCAATGCAAACAATAAATACTTTGTACAAAACACAACAGGAATTATCATGATAGATCTGCATACACATACAATATTCAGCGACGGAGAACTTATTCCAAGTGAGCAGGTCCGCAGGGCAAAAACCTTCGGATATGAGGCAATCGGCCTAACAGACCATGCCGATTTCACCAATGTAGAACACATCCTCAACTGTGTTACCAAGGCAAAATACCTGGAAGAGCTAATGGACATAAAGGTGCTTCCCGGAATTGAGATAACACATGTCCCCCCTGAAAAAATAGCATCCCTTGCAAAACTTGCAAGAGAACTGGGGGCCGAAATTGTTGTTGTACACGGGGAAAGTCCGGTAGAACCAGTTTTGCCCGGCACAAACCGTGCAGCTGCACAATGTCCGAATGTAGATATCCTGGCACATCCCGGATTTATCACTGAAGAAGAAGCTAAAATTGCAGCGGATAACAATGTATGCCTGGAAATTACCGCAAGAGGCGGACATAACCGCACCAATGGCCATGTTGCCAAAATCGCAAAACTCAGCGGTGCGACAATGGTAGTGGATACCGATTCTCACCATCCTTCAGACCTGATAACAACAAGTACTGCATTGAAAGTGGCAATGGGAGCAGGTCTTGAAAAGGATGAAGCAGAGCAGGTGCTGGAAAATTCAAGGATTTTTATCTGAAATGACATAGGAAATTATTGATATTACACAATCCATCGGTCCTGAAACCAGGGTTTATCCGGGGGATCCAAAAGTTACTGTCGAGAGAGTTGCTTCCATCGAATCCTGTGGATACAGTGTCTCAAAACTCGAAATGGGAAGTCACACTGCAACCCATATCGATGCTCCTGCTCACATATTTGAGAGTGGGCGCACAGTGGATGAATTGGAATTAGCCTCTCTTGTGGGCAGGGCTTATCTGATCGATCATTCCGGGAAAACCGAAATTGGAAATGATGAAATGGAAAAAACTTTTTCCTTCAAAGACAAAAGCAGTGAAATCATATTGCTGAAAACTGAATCATCAGACCAAAAATTTGCAAAGATACTCCCGGATGCTGCAGAATGGATTGTAAAAAAAGGATTCCTGACTGTGGGTATCGATTCTGAGTCGATGGATTCCGGGGAAGGACTGGATAACCACAGGATTTTGCTTGGAAAAGGAATCAATATTATTGAGAATCTGGACCTTAAAAAGGTTGAGCCGGGTTATTATGGATTTGTCTGTCTGCCACTAAAAATAAAAGGGTGTGACGGGGCACCGGCACGAGCAATACTTCTCCAATCATAAATTTGAGTCAACCCATTCCACAAACCTGTCCACAGCACGCTTTCTATGGGATACCTTATTCTTTTCCTCATCTCCCATCTCACCAAATGTCCGGGCACCATACAGAAAGATAGGATCATAGCCAAAACCACCTTCTCCTTTTTCCTCATAGGCGATGTTGCCTTCAACAGTACCGGTAAACGTCAGGGGTTCTTTACCCGGCTCACAGTAGCCAATAACGGATTTGAAATAAGCACTGCGATTTTCTTCATCCTCCATTAATTTCAGGACTTTGGGATTGCCAAGCTTATCTTCCACAAAGGCAGAATAGGGGCCAGGGAAACCATTCAGGGCATCAATGAAAAGCCCGGAATCATCAACCATCACGGGCATTCCCAGTTTTTCACAGGCCCAGCGGGCACCCTCGGCTGCGATTGGTTCCAGATCATCCTCCTGCAACTCAGGATAACCATCAGTGTTCTGGAGGACCTCAATCCCCCTCTGTCCCAGGATTGCCTTGATTTCCCTGAACTTGCCGCTGTTACCGGTAACGAATACGATTTTGCGCATGGTATCACACTATGGGCTATTAATAGATTATATATGACTGTACAAGAACAAAAATGTATGATAAAGATTACTCAGGAGTATCTTCCCCTCGATTCAATTTCAACAACCCTCTCCAGTACATCTTTCGCAGATTCAAGAGTGCGATAATAACCCCTGCAGAAGGCATCTATGAGTGCCTCATGGTTGGGATGGGAACTTTGAAGGGTCTGGAAGAGCACATGAACATCTACACCACGGGATTCGAGGTCCTCTGCACTGAAAGCAAGCCCGAAATCGATAAGCCACATCCTGCTTCCATCCCAGATGATATTCGAGGTCGTAAGGTCTCCGTGAATTATACCTGCAGCATGGAGCCTGCCCACGAGTTCCCCGAGTTTTTCACACAAATCTTCAGAGATGACATATTTTAATGGCTTACCCTCAATGTAGTCCATCTCAATGGTGGAATTATAAATATCATAGATAACAGGTGTCGCCACCCCGGCCCTGCGGGCTTGTGATATCAGACGGGCCTCTGCACGGGTGCGCTCCCTGCGTATCCGCTCATCCAATTCCCGCACACGATAGCGTTTGGGGATACGACTCTTGACCAGACGGTTATTCTTCCGAATGACCTTTGCCTCTGCACCATCCCTGACCATTTCATTTACTCCTTCAGCCATGTCACATCCACCATGTCAGGACGATAATTGGGATTTACATGAGAATCTTCGACCCCTATTGTATCGCCTGCCTTATACATAAGAAGACCAAGCCAGGCGATCATAGCACCATTATCTCCCATGAAACGTTTTTCAGGAACATAAAAAGATGCACCACGGTCATCACACATGATATCAAGCATCTCCCGCAGGCGCATGTTCGCACCGACACCACCACCAAGCAACACCTCAGTCTTACCTGTATGTGCCAGTGCCCGCTCGGTCACCTCCACAAGCATTGCAAAAGCATTCTCCTGCAGAGAATAACAAACATCCTCCAGCGTATGTTTTTGCAGGGCATCTGTGGCTGCAGTTGAAAGCCCGGAAAAAGAGAAATCCATACCCTTTACCACATAGGGCAGGTTTACGTAATTCACCGAATCCTTTGCATACCTCTCAATCTGCGGCCCACCCGGATGGGACAGGCCTGCGCTGCGGGCAAACTTATCAAGGGCATTTCCTACACCAATATCCAGAGTCTCCCCGAATACGCGGTATTTTCCTCGCCTGTAGGCCAGTACCTGGGTATTTGCACCACTTGCATAGAGAACCACAGGGTCCTTTGCAGGTGTTTTCCACCTACCAATCTCCACATGGGCTACGCAGTGGTTCACCCCCACCAGAGGAATTTCAAGGGAGAGGGAAAGAGCCCTGGCAGCAGTTGCCACGGTCCTCAAACAGGCACCCAGACCCGGACCCTGTGAAAAAGAGATTGCATCAATATCATTGGGACTTATGCTTTTATCTGCCAGTTCGTCGAAAAGATTGGACATCACCCAGGAAGCAAACCGGGCATGATGTTGAGCCGCTTCTCTAGGATGAATGCCCCCAGTTGCCGGTTTATATGTATGCGTCACCTCACAGACAACTTCATCTTCATTAACAACAGCCGCACTCAGATTCCATGCGGTGCCCTCTATGCCAAGAACCAGCGTCACTTGCAATAACTCCTTTGCGCTAATGGGAAGTGAGGAATATTAAGTTTACTGATGCAAACCCAGGTAAGTTATATATTGAGGGAAATGCAAAAAGGGATGCCATGTCAGAAGAGAAAACCGAGCAAACAAAAACAGAGGCACAGGTGTCCGTGAAAGAATGGAAGATAGGGGAAATGGGATTTCCCGACCGTCTGGCCACACCTGATGAAGGCATTAATTATGTCCCCCATAAAACAAGCGGCCTTCAGAGTGCGGCTGATATGTGGATTGACAGGGACAGGATGCTGGAAGGCCTCCATACAAAAAAGAGTGTTGACGAACTGCTGCAACGCACAAAATTCTTTGAATGATTTTCTTTAAATTATACCCATATCTGAAAGCCTGTCGGGCAGGTATGTCTTTGTGACAAAGTCCAGACCCTTGCCCGCAAAGGCCTGCTGTTCTGCCTTTTTCCCAATATCAAGCTGCAGGTTAATCTGTTCTTTCCAGTAATCGGTTTCAAATCTCGGGTCTGTAAGTTCACTGCGCAGGGCATCGACATCCTTATCGGTCAATTTATCGGTGGACAATTCATACTCCACGATATCCGAAGGCTGCACTCCGACAAACTTGGCTGCAGGAGTTGCCATGAACTCGGAAAGGTGGGCACTCTTGATGGCACCGTATGCAACTGAAGCATAGATACGATAGGACCAGGGGTCACCGTCAGTAAAAACCACAACTGGAATACCCAGCTCCTCATTCATACGCTTGATCATACGCCGGGTCGAGCGAGCGGGCTGGCCTTTGAGATGTACAAGTATAGCATCATTTAGTTCATCAAAACCATTCTCAATCAAACGGGCATACATACCACCGGTCTCAATCGCTATTATAAATTTGGCATCATGATCTATGAAATCGATATTCTCCACATTGAAAGGGATCTGATAACCACTTTCACCCACATCCTCCTGGCAATGGATATCACGGTCCCCTCGCTTGGTCTCTTCCCGCAGCTGCAGGGGACCAAAAAGTGTAGCACCGTCTTCTTCGGGACGCATGTGGAAATATTCCCTCTGGAGACTGGAAATAATCTCAAGGTCCTCAACCAGACGATCACTTTCGGGTTGTTCCTTGAACTTGGCAATATCCCAGTTCTCGGAAATATAGTATAATTCCCTCAAAGTTGAACCACGGTTATTCCCGATATGGTTCTTTAAAAGAAAATCAAGCACATGAGAGGTTTTCAATAACTGGAATGCACCTTTGACGGTCTTGGCACTTCTTTCACTCTCCCGGCCGCCATACACCCATACATCACTATTTTCATTAAATTCAATATTGTTCTTGGTTCTGCTGGGCATATTCACATAAGGAATCTTTCCATCCACAAAATGCGAATACAACTCCGATGCAAGACCCGTTAACCTTTGCTCTGCAAGCCTGTCATGCTCCTTACGGTGTTCATTCTTAGCCATTATACAACCCCTTTTATCGCTCTGGCACCTGTAACAATCTCTTCCTCAACCCCTTCAACAATAGGAGGTTCTTTTATAGAATCCAGATCCGATGGGTCAGGTAACCGGTAATTCACGGCAAAAGCCTCACCTGGCCTGAGAACAATTTTCCATATGTAATCATAATCATTGCCCATACTGACCACTTTGGGTGACGGGGTTGCCTCGACCTGGAAAGGCAACATCTCATGTAATTTGAATTCTACTTTCTTACTTCCAAAATTCTTTGTCCTGATGGATACATTGGTATTACCATCATCATATTGCCTGTCAACGAGCAGGTTGCCCATTACCCTGGCAACAACAGGATTGATATCCGGTACTTCCCTGTCAAGTGTTTCTGCCAGTTTTTCCGCCATGCGGGGCAATACCTTGTTAATAATAACTTCCTTTTCCTTGCGTTTTTTAAGGGAACCCTTCTTTTTAAGGAAGCGGTTTAGTTTCCTTCCCGCCTCTTTGAGGGCCAGTTCAACTTCCGCCTGAATCTCAGGGATATCCGCAATGGCATCCTTGGATTCAGATGTAAAAGGCACATTTGTGGATGCAACATGTATAAGCAATACCAGAGGCCCAATCGGTAGCCCTCCGCCCGGTTGGTCAATGCCGTATTGTTTCCATTTGATACCTTCCACGCCATGTGTAGTCACACAGCCTCCCTGCTGATACAGAAGAGGAACCCGATTGGCAAACCTCATTATATTGACCCTGTCATCCTTTTGCAGGTTGCCTCCGTAAGCAATCCCAACTTCCACGACAAAAGGATTACCGGAATACACTGAGGGAGTACGTGTGGTAGTTGCAATAAAGTCCACATTGAACTCTTTCTCCAGACCTTTGTAAATCAACTCTTCCCCGATAGGAGACAGACAATCCGTAGGAGGAGACATGATTTTTACTTTCTGGAAAGCTTCCAGAAGACGTTTTGCACCTTCCCTTTCAATGGTGTGCGGGTCCATATCCTCATCAAGCCCGGCAGCATTGCAGATTTCCTCTGCTGTGAGTAACCCTATCTTGGAAAAGGAATATCTCAGAAATGGAGCAAGTCTCTGCCTGCCGGTATAACGCAACATCTTCATGAGCGTACCCAGTTCAATGCCATGGGGATGCGGCAGGATCTCGCTTGCAGGTTCGGGTATTTTATCAGTGGCCCTTTCAAATATCCTCTCATCACCTTCAGGGTCAATGAGTTTTATGCGGGCATGGGGATTTACAATGGCTGTGGCCTTGAGATATTCCTCTACCGATTGGCGGCGCCCCTTTACATAGGTAGCCTCCATTTCCATCTCCACCCGGGTTCCATGGGGACGATCCCATTCGGTTATTTCATCTTTCAATATCTCGGGATCATTGGTACGGGTATTGATCATCAGTTCATAATAGTGAGCCGGGGACTGGGAGCCTATCTTTGAAATAATCCTGGTAGCATGGCCTGCTGTCAGCTGGGAATAGAGGACCGCTGCAGAGATACCGATACCCTGCTGACCCCTGCTCTGTTTGAGAGCATGAAAGCGGGAACCGTAAAGCAGTTTGGCAAAAACCCGCGGAATCTGATCTTTCACAATACCCGGACCATTGTCCTCAATAATCACAACGACCCCACTTTTACCCGAACGTTTGATATGAAGCATAATATCAGGTAGTATCCCTGATTCCTCACAGGCATCCAGAGAGTTATCCACCGCTTCCTTTATAGTAGTAATAAGACTTCGGGGGGCCGAATCAAAACCCAGTATCTGTCTGTTCTTTTCGAAAAATTCGGCTACACTTATTGACTGTTGTTTTTTTGCAAGTTCTTCCGCAATTGGTGCTGGCATTGAACCTTCATCCCCTTAAAAACAAATTTCCTGCAAAATTAAGACCACAGGAGACGCTACAATATAGTTAGCATATATTTATATATTTGTTAGTATGGCGCACTTTTCCCTATATCCTCATTCCAGAGCTCAGGATATTCCAGAATAAATTCCTTCATCAACATTTTACATTCAGATATATCCAGGTCAACCACCTCAACTCCTTTGCTACGCAGGAAATCCTGTGCTCCTTCAAAGGTTTCTGACTCCCCGGCAACCACTTTTTTAATACCAAACTGCACCACAGCACCGGCACACAGGTAGCAGGGCATAAGGGTGGAATACAACACTGTATCCGCATAACTTCCAATTCTGCCCGCATCCCTCATACAGGAAATTTCCGCATGTGCAAGTGGATCGTCGTCCTGAACCCTGAGATTATGCCCTCTTCCGATAATTTTTCCATTCTTCACAAGTACAGAGCCTATGGGGATGCCACCTTTATCGCGGCTGGCCATGGCTTCATTTATTGCTTCTTTCATGAATTGATCCATTTCACTCATTCCCGGATGTATCAGGATCTGCTATCCTGAATACCTTATCATTGGGCCTGACCCTGCCATCTACCGCAAGCCCCACATCCATACCTTTTTCAGCTGATTTAATAGTATTACCTGTCACCTGCATGGAAGATACATGCTGTTCAAGATGGGTATTTTCCCCTTCAATCAGAATCGTATCACCTATATTAAGGCCAGAATCAGTAAGCTTCACATATGCAGCACTCTGATTCTTATAATAATTTACAACCTCACCTACAAGTTCTTTGTGGGTTTGCGAAACATTCATGTCTTTTTCCACAATGAAACCTTCCCGGGAAGGAATGCCGAAATAGAAACCTGTAGAAAAACCTCTGTTATAAACAGCACAAAGCTGTTGATTCCATTCAGGTACCCTGTTGCTTTCAAATTCCCCGCTTCTGCAGGCCTCCAGAGCCTCTGAGTAACATCGGGATACAGTAGAAATGTATCTTGAGTCACGTAATCGTCCTTCAATCTTGAAGGCATCTATCCCGGCTTCCACAAGTTGGGGAATATGTTCAATCATGCACAGGTCCCTGGCACTTAGCAGGTATTTTCCACCCACCTGCACCTGTGACCCGTCATCCGCATTGAGTGTCCATTCCCATCTACACGGCTGGGTACATTGACCACAGTTACCGGATTTACCCAGAAGATATGCCGAAAGATAGCATCTACCGGAAATCGCCTGACACATAGCCCCGTGAACGAAAACCTCCAGTTCAATATCAGTATTCTGTCTGATTTGTTTTATTTGATCAAGACTTAGCTCGCGCGATAGAATAATGCGGCTTGCACCCAGAGAACCATAAAATTCTGCCGTATTTGCATTGGAAACATTGGCCTGTGTGGAAATATGTATATCAAGTCCCATAGAAGATGCCTGTAATATCACAGCAGGATCCCAGGCTACGATTGCATCCACTTTTGCTTTTTTAGCAACGTTGAGGATAGCCGATAAATCAAAAGCGTCTTCAGGATATATGACAGAATTGACAACAAGATAGGCTTTCAACCCTTTTTTTCGTACCGATTTTACAAAGCCTGAAAGATTATCCACAGTAATCGTCTTTGCGCGAGAACGCAGGCTCAGCCGATCTACGGAAAAATATACAGCATCTGCATACTGTGAACATGCATAAAGGGTACCTTCATCCCTTACACCTACTACAAGTTCAGGTACAGGGTAATTAGAATCCATGGGTAGAAAAAGATCAGTTATGATATAGAGTTTTTGTCTTTATATCAGGGATTTCGCAGGAAATTGTTATAACCGGTTGCTACAAAAACAAGAACCGTTCCCATCATGACCTCTTCCATCTGTGGAATATAAAGTTCCGAGCCGGATGTTACAAGATATAGGCCAAGTGCAACGGTGAAACTTGTGAGAAGTAGCCCGATAATCATATCCTCAATGTCTGGCATGTTTTTCGCTCTGATTCAGTTTTGGTATGAATGCAAAGTGAAAACGATATGATATGTATATGTATTTTTGCAGAAGGAATAAAATAAAAAATAGTGTATAAAAACAAACAAAAAATTAAAAGAATGGGATTTTAGACAGCTAGAAAATATAGGAGTGAGCATTTCCGGTTAGGAGAAACCCGGAAATGCTTTCGACAAATCCCACTCACTTCTTTTTACTGGAGGAGATATTTGAAACAAGGCTGACAGCACTGATTGTTTCCTTTTCCTTATATGCCTCATTCCTGGAGTAGAACCAAAGTGGCAGATAAATTGCCAGTACTATGAATCCTACCCAGGTTGAAGTCCATCCGACTTCAAGACTGTTAAGATAGACTACACCCACAAGACATAGGGGGATGTTGAATAGACCAAATAGCAATGCAATGTTCTTCCAGCCTGTTGGTGCCTTGAAAGGCCTGTCTAGTGCGGCCATTTCAGGGTTCAATTTGGCTTTTACATAGGCAAATAGACTGATACCGTTTGCACATGTGTAACCAATAGCAGATGCTGCAAGGATTGCAGTAGGTGTACCCATGGATATCAACAACAAGTTGAAAATACCGATTACTACCATTGCCACAATGGGGGTACCGGAGGAATTTAGCTTACCAAAAACTTTTGGCAGGTTTCCTTCAGTAGCCATTGAGTGCATTGCCCTGGCAGAACCAAGATAAGCAGTCTGAATGATTAGTACCATTGCCGCAATCAGCATGACAATCGCAACTATTGCACCCGCAGATCCAAAGGCAGCCTGTGCCACAGGGATCATTGGAGAGATCGGCTCGGCTATTGTGCCCTCAACACCAAGTACACCAATTACTGCTGCCTGTACAAGTACGAAAGAGAAGAAACATACTACACCACAGACAAACAGAGCTTTTGGTATGTCAGATCCCGGATTCTTGTATTCAGGGCCATAGACAGCCGCTGTTTCCCAGGCACAGGCACTCCACTGGGCCATTGCAAAGAGACCAAGAAGTATCAATATATGGTGAGCATCCCATGCCCAATCTGCCGGAAGCCACTGACTTGTAATATTAGACATTACCACATCACCGGTTGCAAAGGGTGCCAGAGTAATGACAATAAGAGGCAACAGTGAAAGGGCTGCTAATATGTAACCTGCAAGTGCACCACCCTCAAGACCACGGTAATTTACAAGGATAAGCCCACCGAATATTACTATTCCCGCAACCAGAGAAAGCTGGTATTCAGAAAATGTTTCTGCAAGTATGGGGAAGAGATTGTACGTATAACTACCGACAAGGATGGCATATATCGCAAGTACAGGATTCCATGCAAACCAGTAACTCCAGGCACTGAAACCACCTATCAATTTACTTTTATCGAATTTTCCCGTGTAATCTTTTGTTTTAAACACATTTTGTGCAAATCCGGGAAGACCCGATGCATGGGGAAAAGCTGTTGCAAGTTCACCATAGGCAAGATTTTGCATAAAGCCCTGGAATACAGAAAGACCCCAAACTATTATTGCAGCTGATGATACCCAAAGAGGGAAATATCCCAGAGAAGGCAGGATCAACAGCGGGACACCAAGTGCGATGGCAAGTCCCTGTTTCCAGTCAATAGTACGTTCCAGTTCACTGGCATCGCACACGACTTTACTACATTGTTCCGCATGATGCAGATCAACTCCTGCATCACCTTTTTCTTCGCTCATAAGAAACACCACGCTCCTTTTTATTGAAATGTATTATAGAGATAATAAATTAAAACCGGGAAACTCCCGGTCTTTTTATTTATCCAGTGATATCCCTGAATTTATCGCAGCAGTTGATATCAATATCGAGAAGTTTCTCAATATTCATCTTGGATGCGATACCTTTGGCACATCCTGGCACGGATGTAAGTACACCAATATCAAGTTCTTCACGGATATCCCTCATGACATATTCGTCACTCAGGTCAAGTGCCTGTACACCGAGTTTCTTGGCAACATAATCCTTGGCTTCATTTATGCGCATGTTCTTGGAGAACTGCATCCTGGCAACAAGGTCACCGCCTGCACGCATACCTGTAAGACCGGAGGCCATGATGTGTGAGATTGGCATACCTATCGGGTCGCCAACTCCTATCTATATACCATCGACACCGGCAATCTCGACCATTGCCTTGCTGGCACGGGTTACTGCATCGATTGGTGGAGTCTCGAACATTGGGATACCCCCGACACCCATACCCATGTCAACATGACAGGGGATGTTTGCAGTTTCAACTGCTGCTTTGGTGAAGGTTACTGCACGGGCAAGGTTCCATGCGGAAGACTTGCTTGTGTTGGTGTTACAGACCGGACCGAACACGTTTGCACCTGCTTCTTCTGCAAGGGGTGCCTGCTCGTGTGGCCATAGACCTGCAAGAGCCTTACCTTCAAACTCAAGTTCGCCGTGCATACCAAGAGTACATTCTCCGGCCATACCTGCTTCAATGTAGATGTTAGGGAATTCTTCCCGCAGTGCCTTGATAGAATAAAGGGAAGC
>NZ_OBDR01000018.1 GCF_900215215.1 Methanohalophilus euhalobius
TTCTTTAAAAAACCCACCTTCGGGGTGCTTGCTCATATCAAGGTATTTTATGATTTCATCAGCGTTGTTCATGGTTATCTCCTGAATTGTATTAATGTACTTTAAGCCCTTGTTTTAGTGGATATTGAATTTTGACCCGATTCGAATTCGAAGACCTGTTATTCGAATTCAGAGTTTCAATCCTTGTTTTAGTGGATATTGAATTTTGACTCCAACACAAGACACCGCTTCAAGAGGAATATTTTTGTTTCAATCCTTGTTTTAGTGGATATTGAATTTTGACTTCCAACACAAGACACCGCTTCAAGAGGAATATTTTTGTTTCAATCCTTGTTTTAGTGGATATTGAATTTTGACTAAGAGCAGCAGTCGAAAAGAAAAGCCTGTCAAAGGTTTCAATCCTTGTTTTAGTGGATATTGAATTTTGACCAGTATCATACTCATGCATTGAGACTTCATTCATAGTTTCAATCCTTGTTTTAGTGGATATTGAATTTTGACACCACATGGACAGAGGGAGATACTCACGGCGGAGATATGTTTCAATCCTTGTTTTAGTGGATATTGAATTTTGACACTCTTCCTTCTTTGTATTACCTAGAATATATTTGTTTCAATCCTTGTTTTAGTGGATATTGAATTTTGACCATTGGGTGAGGCAATCAACCAATTGGATGATAAGTAGTTTCAATCCTTGTTTTAGTGGATATTGAATTTTGACTCGATGTTATCAGAGAGTATGAAAAACAAGAGGAAATGTTTCAATCCTTGTTTTAGTGGATATTGAATTTTGACCCATTTTATTCACCTATTCCATATTCGATATGCTGATTTGTTTCAATCCTTGTTTTAGTGGATATTGAATTTTGACAACCTATATACATTTGTATAAGTCCGGCGAGATTAGTTTCAATCCTTGTTTTAGTGGATATTGAATTTTGACTGATTTGGGGCTGTGAGAGCGTCTGTGTGGCGTTGTTTCAATCCTTGTTTTAGTGGATATTGAATTTTGACTCTAATTTCATCTCTGTCCAGAACCATATATTTATGTTTCAATCCTTGTTTTAGTGGATATTGAATTTTGACCGCTGCATTCACGGCTAGCCCCGTCAAACCAATCCAGTTTCAATCCTTGTTTTAGTGGATATTGAATTTTGACTTATCCTTTATTGTTAGTATCAAATCGAATAAAATATGTTTCAATCCTTGTTTTAGTGGATATTGAATTTTGACTCCATGATACATGTACATAGATGTAGACTACATCAAAGTTTCAATCCTTGTTTTAGTGGATATTGAATTTTGACCATTCGTAATACTGGATTGATGACTACATAGCATGACAGTTTCAATCCTTGTTTTAGTGGATATTGAATTTTGACTGAGAAGAAGTTTACCTATAAAAAGAAAGGTAAAAGGTTTCAATCCTTGTTTTAGTGGATATTGAATTTTGACGCATGTCTAAGACAGATATCAGTAAAGCAATTGCAGACGCGTTTCAATCCTTGTTTTAGTGGATATTGAATTTTGACAACCCACAATTTAATCCATCAGTTGGTAATACTAAGTTTCAATCCTTGTTTTAGTGGATATTGAATTTTGACAGGTGAACCATACCTAAAAGCAGATTATAGAAAATATCGTTTCAATCCTTGTTTTAGTGGATATTGAATTTTGACAATCATGTACCTAACATCTACCTACATCATGATAACATGTTTCAATCCTTGTTTTAGTGGATATTGAATTTTGACTAACGGAAGCGTTGATGAGAGATGTTCATGTACCAAGTTTCAATCCTTGTTTTAGTGGATATTGAATTTTGACAGCAGATGGAAATGTATTTGTGTATTGAGGTGATGAAGTTTCAATCCTTGTTTTAGTGGATATTGAATTTTGACATGCCATATGGAACTGTATTGCTGGTGAACGATAAGTTTCAATCCTTGTTTTAGTGGATATTGAATTTTGACCAGCAATGTCAGTATAAGTGAAAAGAAGGCCGCAAGTTTCAATCCTTGTTTTAGTGGATATTGAATTTTGACTTGATTTGTTGCAATTGGTACTAATGTACCATTAGTGGTTTCAATCCTTGTTTTAGTGGATATTGAATTTTGACACAGGTTGTGTGAACATGGCAAGGACTACATTGTTGTTTCAATCCTTGTTTTAGTGGATATTGAATTTTGACGTAAGAGAACTACTCAGTGAACTAAAAGAAAACAAGTTTCAATCCTTGTTTTAGTGGATATTGAATTTTGACGAATCTACGATTGAACCAAACGAAATCTACATCGAGTTTCAATCCTTGTTTTAGTGGATATTGAATTTTGACTGGTTTTAATCATGAATGGAATTAAAGAACATGGAATGTTTCAATCCTTGTTTTAGTGGATATTGAATTTTGACACTTACTAAGTTATCATGAATCAATTAATGCATTGATGTTTCAATCCTTGTTTTAGTGGATATTGAATTTTGACTGAACAAATGGCAACAGAAATTAGAGTAGGTATGGGGTTTCAATCCTTGTTTTAGTGGATATTGAATTTTGACATTTACCTCCTTTTTTCACCCAGGTTCCATCTCTGCTTCTCGTTGTTTTAGCATCCTCTCCTCTGGGTGTGTCAGCTTTAGCATGACCAGGGTTAGAGTGAATGAAAGTTGCATCCTGGATCGTTCCTTTTTTGATTTCCAAACCAAGAGCATTGAGCTGTCTCTGCATCTCATTCCATATTTGCTTCTCTTTCCCATTATCAATAATTCTCTTTCTGAATGACCAGACAGTTGTATTGTCTGGTACATATTCAGGAAATCCTAGGAATTTTCTAAATGATATTCTGTCAATACATTGTCTTTCAAGTTCTGGATCAGATAAACCATGCCATTGCTGCAGAACAAGCATTTTGAACATCACAATAACATCAGCTTCAGGTCTGCCGCCTGAAGCTGTTCTATTCTTATACATCGATTCTAAGATTGGTCGAAAAGGTTTCCAATCGATCAATGATTCAATTTCAGCAAGTCTGTCACCAACCAATTGAAGACGTTTATATTCTTCATTAAGAGCAAAATCAGTTAAATCGTCCATAATACTTAATTTATTTATATATTATTTATATTTTAGTATAATGTTGACTGAGTTTATCGAAATCCTCTATATTCAACAACTCTTTCGTCAGCTCATAACTGTGTTCTGTGCATACAGGAGTGGACTCGTCCGCACATTCCTTATATGCAAATCCTGATAGCTCATAAAGCACTTTGTTCAGGTTCCTGCCTTTACTGGTCAGGTGATATTCTATGGTTACCGGTGTCTTGGACACAATGATCTTTTCAATTAACCCGTCCTGCTCCAGCTGACGCAATTTAGTAGACAGTACCTTACTGCTAAGCTTTGGATTGCTTTTTAAGAATTCATTGAATTGCTTTTTCCCACAGAACATATCCCTGATGATGTTGAGCGTCCATTTCTTGCTTATTAGTCTTATTGCTATGTCTATAGGACTGCGTTCCAGGTTTCCCATAATTTCTCACCAGGTTGCCAAATGGTTAGATTAAGTATTTATATGTTCTCATGATATGTGGTGATGTGAAAATAAGGAACGGTAGAAATGTACCATGTATAAAATATCATACAACGCATTTCTGCGAAGTTCTGATTGAGGAGATAATATGACAAAGATAGTAAATAGTCTTGTAGGCGAAGCATTAGTTGGTGAAGGACCGGAAGTTGCACACATCGATCTTGTTATCGGTACAAAGGGAAGTGCTGTTGAGAATGCATTCATGAATGCACTTGCAAACCCACAGCAGGGTCATTCCCCACTGCTTGCAGTCCTTGAACCAAACGTTATGCCAAAACCAGCAACACTTCTGGTGAACAAGGTTACCATCAAGAACGTAACCCAGGCTTCCCTGATGTTCGGCCCTGCACAGGCAGCTATTGCAAAAGCTGTAATGGACAGTGTAGCTGACGGCGTTATTCCAAAAGAAGAAGCAGAGAACCTTCTTGTCATTGTTTCAGTATTCCTCGAATGGGATGCAACAGACAAGGAAAAGATCTACGAGTTCAACTACGAAGCAACAAAGCTTGCAATAAAGCGCGCTATCGACGGAACACCAACAGTTGATGAGGCACTTGCAAAGAAGGACTCTGCAGAGCACCCATTTGCTTAAAAAAGACTTCCTGCGAGCAAAATCGCAGGATGCTTATATTTTTAAATTCAATCAACAAATCAATTTTCTAATTAGTAATTAAGGAGCTATCATGAAAATTAACAATCAAATTTCTTATGGAATTTATGCCAGATTGGTTTTTTATGTAGTGATATTTGCGCTTTCAGGGTACGTTATATCCTATAGCGGATTGCTTAATGGTTCTTTAATAACCAATGATGTTTGGTATTGGTTTTTTAGTTCAGTAGCGCAGAGTTTTGTAGCAATAGTTAGTGTTCTGGTGGTTGTTTATACTTTCAATAAAGATAATATCAAGTATTCACATCAAAAAAATTATCTTGAAACAGTTTTTTCATTTTCAATGTTGGTTGGATTTTTCATAATCTTTTTCTCGCTTATGTTAATTCCTTTTGCATCGATTCCATTTGGCAATACTTACAACATAACAATAAAATTGATTATAATCCATGGATTTTTAGGTCTATGTTTTTTTGATTTAATCTATACATTAAAATTAATTCACAGTCTTTGTACAACTTCTCAAGAAACAGAATGCCTTACAGAAACAAATGAGAATTTTTCTGATGAAATTATATCTGATGAGTAAGAGTTTTGATTCATTCAGCCCCTCCCCAACTCTTCTAACCTCTCCCTTACATGAGCATGAGAGCAAACGACTGCCACTTCTTGCCTCCGCTTCATATAATGCAACGTACCCTTAGAGAACCCCATCTTCTTCCATTTGGAACCATTAATGATGGAGCAGTTGGTACACGTGGAACACTTGCTTGATGTACACTGGTAAAAAAGTGAAATTCAAGGTATTAATACACAATCTTGACAGTATGTTAAGATTGTATATTTTGTATTATTGAAAATTTCTACAAAGCCAAAAATAGAAAAAATTAAGAAATCCCTTCGGATCATAGGCCATCTTTCGTATGGTTTTCCTGATACTCGGAAATATATTTGGATACAAGCTTCCTCTTAGCGTTTCAATCCTTGTTTTAGTGGATATTGAATTTTGACATACGTTCCAGTATGTTTATTTCCTGGTTAATGGAATGTTTCAATCCTTGTTTTAGTGGATATTGAATTTTGACCAGCAACCGCAACTATGCGATAAAAGGGTTGATGTTTCAATCCTTGTTTTAGTGGATATTGAATTTTGACTTAGACCATGCTTAAGACTAACCTTAGACCATAAATCGTTTCAATCCTTGTTTTAGTGGATATTGAATTTTGACGGCGTCCTGGTCCTGGGCTTTAACCAGGACATAAAGTTTCAATCCTTGTTTTAGTGGATATTGAATTTTGACCTAAGAACAAATTAAGCCCCGGATATTCAGAATTTTGTTTCAATCCTTGTTTTAGTGGATATTGAATTTTGACCCTTTTAAGCAATGAGTGGTAACTATGTATGCATTGAAGTTTCAATCCTTGTTTTAGTGGATATTGAATTTTGACCGCACTAATTTAAAAACGCTATCGGCAGGTACTGTTGTTTCAATCCTTGTTTTAGTGGATATTGAATTTTGACATTATGGTGCATGTGCTGTGCATGTGTATCATGAGTCGTTTCAATCCTTGTTTTAGTGGATATTGAATTTTGACTAGCATAGAATTTTAAGTTAATTTTAACGATCCATGTTTCAATCCTTGTTTTAGTGGATATTGAATTTTGACACTAACGCACTTAAAACCGCTTCTTCTTCTATTGAGTTTCAATCCTTGTTTTAGTGGATATTGAATTTTGACAAAAAAGACGGAGTGAAACGTATACATATGATCAAGTTTCAATCCTTGTTTTAGTGGATATTGAATTTTGACCTTATGTCCTTGTCCTCAAACTCGGGGAAATCGTTGTTTCAATCCTTGTTTTAGTGGATATTGAATTTTGACAGCACAAATTTCACCCTCTTTTGTCCAAAAGAAGCCCTAATATCCCTCCTTTTCAAGTATCTCAATTCTTGAACCATTTCTATCAGATCCCTTATAAATACAAGAATTATACGCAAATATTTCTATAACAACAATCAATGCATTTGGATTTATACTTTGTTGCCTTTGGATATACTCCCTTTTCTATTATATCAATTGTCTTTTTGGCAACTTTTATAGCCTCATCCACATCCTCAGGTTCAATTTTAATAGACTTGACCATATTATTACTTCGTGTATAACAAATATAAGCTCTATTGACTTCTACATCATAATTCTCAGAAATCATCAATGCCTGCAAATAAAGCTGATATTTATGAGTCATATAAATTTTGTCTTTATATTCTGCAAACTTATATTCAAGAGGAGCAGCGGTCCCGTCTTCGAGAAACAATACTTCATCAACAATTCCTTTAATGTGATTTACTTTTGAGGCAACAAAAACATTTCTTTCTTTAGATATACAGCCAAGTTTCTTTCTCATATAAGATGTATTGGTAATTCGACGTATTTCATGTACATCTCTTCCTCTTAAAACTTTAAACCGCTTTTCTTCATGCTGCGGGATACCAAGGCAATAAATAAAATAAATAAAACGGGGACAGAAAAGATATTCAATCACATCAGAAATTGTAATTATGACACTACTATCTCTCATTGTACCCCAAATATTTCTTCTTAAAAGAAAGTAGTTAAAACTTCGTCACTCACCAGATTTTTATCAAAAGCCTGCCCCAGCAATTTAACTTTTTTGAATGACTGGTCATCCATTGGAAAAATATATACAGAATCTACATCTTCATCAATTTCTTCTTCACACTCGATTGCAAGAGAATCTCTTTCATTTGCGTTCAATTCCCCCAGGAAAACACTTTTTTGAACCCTGTAGAGTCCATAATTCTTACACGCATCACTCACATGTTTTCTGCAGGTATTATCTGATATATCATATACCACCCAGGCAAGCATAAAATTCCTCACTTAATCAAACTATTAGCAATTTTATGACAGTCATATTGCATGGTGTTTTTCAATTTAATATTTCTGCCATTATAGGATATTTTCTTTTCCATTGTTTCATTGAAAACCTGCAAAAGGACAGCTTTTCCCTCTTTATTTAAAGTAAGACCGTTTGGAATAGAATCAAACATTTCATCATTGACTTTCCTTTTTGAAAATAAGTTCACTACTGTCCTGTCCGCATGTATTCTGTACAGTTCAATAAGATCAAAAACAAGGGATTTCTTATTGTAATTGTCAGTATGCAAAAAACCCACATATGGATCAAGGCCCGATATAATACAGGCTTTTTCAACCATTGAATAAAGGACGCCATACCCATAGTTGAGCAGGCAATTAAATCCATCAACTGCAGGGTTGCGACTTCTGCCGCTAAATTGCCATTTATCAGGCATTATTAGATTGATAGCTTCAAAATAGTTTCTGGAAGCCATTCCTTCAATTCCCATGATGGTTCCCCTTACTTCTTCAAGATCGCCTTTGACTTCCTGAAGCTGGGACTTCAGGTTTTCAATATTATCTACATATTCCTGTAAGTCAGCTTTCAATTCAGGCCTGTTTTTCTTAAGATCTTTGAGAAAATCTACCTGATTATTGATTTTTTCGTTAACCCATCCTTTTGCCATTCTGGCACCCTTTGTATTATCCGAATATTCAAGCTGGCGCCTTCTTATTAAAACAGTACTTCCGAGTTTTGAATGCCATACTCTGCCATAAGGGTAACCAAAATGGTCCAGAAAAATGATATCGATATTGTTTTCCACAGCGAATTTGATTGCATCGGTGCTTATTGTAGCTGCCGTGGTAATCATTATACTTTCAACTTTACCGGCGGCTACTTCGAATTTTTTATCATCGTTTTTAACAAGAAAACAGTTCTTGCTTTTTTTCAGGTAGGAGCCGTAACTGTTGATTACAATTTGTATTTCATCATCCCCTCATTGTTTTTCAATCGAACCATAGCCTCTGGATACGGATTTCCCTACTCCTAAGTAATCAGGAATATCAAAATTTGCTTTGAATCCTCCTTTGAAAGCAATCATACTTTTTCCTTTAAAATTAACTTTGATCGGTATTACATTTAATTTTATGCGGATTTCGTCATTCACCCAACAATCAAGGCTTTTTGCCATTGAAAGTAAGTTGCCAATTAAAATTTTAGATAATAGGGAATCCTTTGCTAGTTCGTCTGCATTTCTATATTTTTCACTGTTATTTTGATTTAAAGCAAGCCAGGGTGTCTTGAAAATATATTTATGTATATCGTTGCATGTTCCAAATGAGGCCGAATTTGTGTTAATTTCTGCTCTCTCCAAACAAAATCGTGTATTTTCAATATTAATCTCTTCTGTACATATTCCCACGTCTAATATCAAATTAGCACCATCAGCAACACCTACCAGAGTAGGAATACCTTCGATTACTTTATACTGCACAACCGGGTACCTATAAATTGGCCCTGTATCGGTGTGATTATGCATACGGTCCTCTGAAGAATATGTCTTAGCAAAAAACCCTCGAATTTTGGCTCCGTCTCGCATACGAAGGCGGACATCAGGATATTGTACACATGTATAGTTTATATGCAAGTTTACTCCTCAAAAAATTTCAATTTGTGAGTTATCTAAAATGATACCTCTTTCTTCAGAATATAGTTGAGTTGAATCGCAATTCTTCGGGAGATATTCTACATCAAAGCCTTTTATTTCTTGAAGACTATCATGTAACGAAGAATAGGTTTTATTATTGATTGATATTTTATATTGGTTCAAACGCCTAAATAAATTTTTGATTTCGAAGTTATATTCCCATTGTGTTTTATTTTCTTTCCAGTTATTGTGCAAATGAACTAGACTATTAATTATACTAGAACATGTGGAATCAGCTTCAATTATAACATCATGCTTTGGAATATCTTTGTTATCAATAAGCTCGAATGAATTCCTTAATTTCTTAAAATCAAGAACTTGTATATGCTTGGATATTTCTGTCGATATGTCATGGCTCACTTTTTTCATTATATTTTGAGCATATTTCTCATTTAATGAATAGATGTCCTTTTCTTCAACTATATTCTTATCTTTAAGGATGTCTTGTGTAATATCTATCAAAAATGGGGGATAAATATAGTTGTGATAATAATATCCGGTATTTTCATCTTTCAGTCTATATAAATGAACTTCACTTGGTTCTTCACTCTTTCCATTTCTATTAGCACGCCCTGAGGTTTGATTTATAGAATCAAGTGGACAAAAATCCCGATATATAACATCCATATCAATGTCTACACCGGCTTCAATTAATTGTGTCGACACAACTACTAAATTTTCTTCACTTCTTTTAATAAAATCGATTTTTTCAAGTCTGGCCTTTGGGTAAATTTCGGTGGACAAATAAACACACTGTCTGTCTGTATTTTCCTGTAGTAGTTCAAATATATCCTTTGAAGTTTTGATTGTGTTCAAAACAATTAAAAAACTCTTATCTGGTCTTTTTTCAATATCTTCAAGCAATAAATCCCCAAAATTATCCAGAGAAGAACTTTCAGATAAATGATTGCATATTTTTATTCGATTTAAATCTTCAAAATATGTTTTTTTATTTGGTACAAGTTCATGGCTATCAATTAGTATTGGCATTGTAGCAGTAACAAAAATAAATTTTACATTGTATTCACTGGCCAATTTATTGAAAAATTGCCTTATTATTGGATAATATTTTTCGTCTACTTCTTGTATTTCATCAAGAATAATTATGGAATTAACTATTCTATGGAAACGATGGCCTATCGAATGGTTGCCAATCTTAAATATAGTATTGAATAGTTGCACGAATGTAGTGGTTACTATTTTACTTTGCCAGTTATCAAAGCAAAATCTGGCATCATAGTTCTCATAATATTTATCTTCGGATTCATATTTTATTTCTGAAAGTGAATGGTACTTTAAGATTTCCGTATCTTTTGGTTCTGAATTTTGATTATATTTAACTATGTTAGCCAGTTCTCTGTAATTTTGATCTATGATACTTAAGAACGGAAGGGTATAAACGATATCAGGAGCATATCCATATTTTTTCTCAAGTTTGTTTGCCATGTAAAGAGCTGAATAATAAGCAAGGAAAGTTTTACCTGAACCAGTAGGGATATTTATGGAAAAAAAACTTTCAGATTTCAGATCAATTGATTGAAGCTCTTTTTTCAGTTCATCAAATATTTGTTCACGTATATTGAATATGTGTGATTTTTCAAGAAGGGGATTTTTTGACAACAATTCTTCACGTACATGATTTTTATATTTCTCAACGGCAAAACTTGGTTTTTGAGATGGTAAATCCGGCGTTTCGTCTATGAGCTGCATTTTGTCTGCCGTTAAAAGTAATGAGTAAAAATAGCTGAATTCTAAAATGTAGTCAATCGTATAACCATTATTTGTCCGCTTTTCTTGACTCCAATTTTTCCTAATTTGACGGATGTTGCCTCGATTAGCAAACTTCAAGAAATCATCTAATTTCATATCATAGATGCGTTCCAGTTCACATTGACTATTTTCTTTTATATCTGCAACCCGACTTTGACAGTCAAAAGTAATAATAGTGTTCTTAGCTTTGCTGTATTCGGTAAAAATGCAATCAAAACTAAGAACGTATGAGATTATTC
>NZ_OBDR01000017.1 GCF_900215215.1 Methanohalophilus euhalobius
TTTTCGCTTGGAGTATTTACAACTATAGATTGGAAGATGGGATCTTCCAGCTACAGACATAGCTGTATCGATAAAGTTTAAGTAATCGCTTGACATGCCATTAAATCACAGATTTAATGGGAGTTCCAGATTTCCAATCTGGAACAAAACACATTCATCCCCTTTGTGTTTTTGTGGTTAAAATCACATTGGGGACCTCTTCTTATAAAAATAATAATGTATTAGTGGAAGTTAGAGGAAAGGGTTTCTACAGAGCCATTTAATTATAACAGGTGGATAATCATGGTTAATTGTAAATCTATACTAAAGAATCATATTGAAAATGAAGAAATGATGGAAGCTCTTCATGTTCTTGAAAGCAACTTCAAAAGGGACAATGATTTCTTTCTATTAAGAGCCATATTAAGAGAATATGTCTTTGATTTGAATTCTGCATATGAGGATCTGAAGAATTACAATGGGACAAATACTTGTTTGAAAGAGATAACTCAGGCAAGAATTTTGGCAAAATTGGGTTATGTGGATATAGCAAAGTCTTGTCTCAAGAATTATCCTTTAATAAATACTCCTTCATGTCAAATTGATTCTGAAGGCGTACCTTATACACAAGGAATTGTTTATACCTCTTTTGACATGGAACGAATGGGATTTGACCAATTCATTGAGGTTGTAGATGTTTCTCAAGATTTCCCTCTATTTGATTCTTTATTGTATTCCCTATTGGTGTTAGGGGCACATTATACACTTGAATGATTCGGTCTCTCTCCCGATCGGAGCATTTTCCCATTTTCACACCTTTTCTGTATATACACTAACCCCTTAGTGTAAAATATAATTTATAAAGAAAGCGTTTTTTTTGTCCTTTTTGTACAATAAACATATTTATAAATGCCCTAAATATTAATTGGAACAAATAAAATGACAGCACTTTAACCAACAGGTAGCAGCAATAAATAAAAAATAGAAGAACATGTCCCAATCAACAGGACACTTTAATCAATTTTCTTGAACTTAGAAGCTGGGGCACCACAAATTGGACATACGTCCGGTGCACCATTTTCTACAGTATTGCCACAAACTTCACATACGTAATACGCAACTTCTTCATTGTTGCCTGCATTATCAAGGGCTTTTTTGTAAAGTTCGGCATGAATTGCTTCTACCTGATTGGCAACATCAAAACTCCAGACAGCCTTACCGTTACCTTCCTCTTTTGCCTGTGTTATGAATTCTGGATACATTTCCTCAAATTCATAGGTTTCTCCCTCAATGGCCTCCCTGAGGTTTTCCTCAGTACTCTTAATACCATTCATAATTCCCAGATGGTTGTGAGCATGAACGGTCTCAGCTGCTGCGGCAGCCCTGAACAGTTTCGCTATCTGGGAATAGCCTTCTTCATCAGCTTTTTTTGCAAAGGCCAGATACTTCCGGTTTGCCATGGACTCACCGGCAAATGCTCCTTCAAGGTTTTCAAGTGTACTCATAGAATATACTCCTTATTTTGTAACCATACCACCTTATACCTGATACTATGTAAAAATGTACCCCATCCACAAATATAAATAGCACTCTGCCATCCCACCAATCATGGAAAAGAGACCTGATGATGCGCAAATGGCCGCTTTTGAAGCGGGGATCAAACTGGGAGCCCTCTATCACCAGTTCACGGGTTCACCCCTTAACCTGCAAAATGTGGATAGCCTGGAAAAAGCCATTGCTGAAAGTATTTCTGTACAGCCGTTTGTTGAAGAGATCAACGTAACTATAAACAGGGACATTATAGCCGAAGAATTAAATGGTGAATTCGGATACTGCGAACTTGAAGGAAAAATGTTGACAGTGCATCTGGTAGTAATTCACGGAGATATCAGAATCCGGGCATCTATGAAATACAACAAAGAACTGGATTACCCACTCATGAAAATAAATGAGATCGAAAGCCTCTCATAAATAGGTCGAAAAGCCTTCCACTACTCTTTCATTTTGTTCTCTTGTACCTACTGTGACTCTGATAAAGGAATCCCCTGCATCACGGAATGAAGTGCAATCCCTGACAATTACTCCCCTGCGCAACAGGTGGTCGCATACATCCTTTGCACCATGGGGGGCAACGTCCACAAGCATAAAATTAGCTTGGGATTCATATACATTGAAAGGCATATTTACCTTCAAATAATCACGACCATCGATTACCATTTGTTGGCTGGCCTCCCGATGCTTTTTGTCCGAAAGGGCAGCAATACCTGCTGCAACAGCCGGTGCACTTACATTGAAGGGAGTAGCAGCTTTCATGTATTCGACCTTAAGCCAGGCAGGCATTATACCGTAACCAAGTCTTAAACCTGCCAGTCCGAAGGCTTTGGAAAAGGTCCTTCCAACAACAAGATTATCATATTCCCCTACAAGAGATACAATATCTGAGTCTGCAAATTCCACATAGGCCTCATCCACAAAGACCAGGCACTCAACAGAATCCAGCAACCTGCACAGTTCTTTTTCAGCAGTGATATTACCCGTGGGATTGTTTGGGGAACAAATGAAGACTACTTTTGTGTTCTCATTTACAGCAGCAATGACCCTGTCAATATCCACATCAAATTTTTCATTGCGTTTCACAAATACCGGTTGTGCACCACATGCAGTTGCAGATATCTCGTAATAGGAAAAGGTGGGAGTTGTAATCACAACTTCCGAGTCTGCAGATATGAGCATTCTCATCAGGCCGTCAAGTAAACCATCCATACCCGGACCGGATGCCACAATATTGGCCTGGGGCATACCAACATAAGCAGAGATCGCATCCACAAGTTCTCTGGCATCTGCCGAAGGGTAAATATTCACATTACCGGCAGCTTCCTGCAGAGCTCTGACTGCTGCCGGAGAAGGACCCAGAGGATTTTCATTTGACCCTAATTTGATGATTGAATCGGGTTCCAGATTATATTTTTCAGCGATCTCGGCAACCGATTTGCCCGGCACATAGGGAGCTATCGACCTGATCTCAGGTTTTACCAGTTCATAAATTGCCAATTATATCCACCACCGAATCTACCTGTTCTTCGGTTATGACAAGAGGAGGCACCATACGCAGGATATTGCCTGCTGTGCAATTGAGCAGCACACCTTTCCCAAGGCCCGCAGTTACCATCTCCGTACATGAGTCCTTCACACGTACGCCTATCATCAATCCTTTACCCCGGATTTCCAGGAAATCCTCACGGTTTAAACCTTCCAGTTTCTGCACGAAATACTCACCCATAATGCGGGAGCGTTCCACGAGTCCTTCTTTTTCAATTGCATTAATGGATGCCAGGGCTGCTGCACAGGCAAGGGGACCTCCACCAAAGGTTGCGGCATGCTGGCCCTTCTGGAAAACAATATCTCCCCTGCTTGCAATGGCACCCATGGGAAATCCGCCACCCAGTGCTTTGGCCATTGTCATTATATCCGGAGCCACATTGAAATAATCCTTACAGAACCACTTGCCCGTACGCCCGAAACCAGTTTGGACCTCATCGAATATTAACAGGGTACCGGTCTCATCACAGATTTCCCTGACCTCTTTAAGGAAATTTGAGGAAGGAACATTGACACCACCCTCTCCCTGGATGGGCTCCACAATTACAGCTGCTGTATCCGAATCAATGGCATCTGCAATTGCCGGGGAATTATCGTAAGGTACAAAATCAACCCTGCCGGGAAGGGGTTCAAAGGGTTTCCTGTAGGCTTCTTTGGAAGTTACCGCAAGTGCCCCCATTGTCCTGCCGTGGAATGAGCCTTCTGCGGCCACGAAGTTCTTTTTCCCAGAATAGGCACGGGCCAGTTTCATAGCAGCTTCTACGGCCTCGGTGCCGGAATTGCAGAAGAACAGGCGATCCATGCCGGTAACCTGTGACAGCTTTTCTGCAAGGTCAGCCTGTACATCGGTATAATAGAGATTGGATACATGGATGAGTTTGCCTGCCTGTTCCTGTATTGCTTTAACAACTTTGGGGTGGCAATGTCCCACATTGTTTACGGCTATTCCTGCAACGCAATCGATGTACTGTTTGCCGGCAATATCCCATACAAGAGCGCCGGCTCCTTTTTCCAGTGCAATAGGATAACGACCGTAGTTTTGCATAACGTATTTTGAATCTTTCTCTACAATAGAGTTATAAATCTCAGTAGTTTCACTCAAAAAAGAACACCTTTTTATTGTGGTTGGTCTGCTATGTCCAGTTTTATCAGTTCCCTGTCCCGGGCGACCTCTTCTTCTTCACGTATGAAAGTGGTGCCACCGGTGGCTCGCATAACACCATCGACCCTTGAATCCTCATGAATCCTGATAGAGTAAGCATTGATCTCTCCCAGTATATGGGTGCCTTTACCCACTACAACCCTGCCCCGGGAGACAATGTTACCGTGGATGGCATTATTTTCACCGATCTCGATATCACTGGCTGTCCGGATACTTCCATACAAAGTAGTAGCATCGCCCATTTCCAGTGATTCAGCCCTTATATTACCTACGAGCCTGCAGTTATCTCCTATGGTAGCTGCCCCGGGTACCCTGATAGAGTCTGCAGATATACGGGATCCGTTGGGAACTACCATAGCACCATAACTGATCTCTTTTGCTTCCTCTTCAAAGAATTCACTCATAGCCTTTTCTACTTCTTCACCCTTACCCATACGTAGAAGTTCGGAGATATAGAGGAAAATGTAAGTGATTACAGGCACAGGATTACGAACAACTATCCAGCCATGAGCTTCAAACCCTCTGTTGATCTTCACATCATTACCAACATCAAGATCTCCATTAACGAAAAGTTTGCCATCTATATTCACAAACTCGCCAATATAGCCATTTTCGCCACAGCGCACATTGCCACCGATTTTTGACCAGATATCTATGCGAATATCAGACCTGGCAAGTACATCACCTGATACTGATACCCTTTCTCCGATTATAACCGAATCAGCAATTATACCGTAGCGTATATCGGAATGGTTCCCTACTATGATATCCTCATCCAGAACAATATTATGTTCTTCCATTTTCGTATTTGGAGGAATTACAAAGGTTTTCAGGAGCTGGTCGTCTTCGATAGTTTCACCTTCTGAGGAAGTACAATATAATTTACATGCTTATTTTGAATATATATTTAGATTTTGATTGCAGCTACATATCAGCTGCTATTAACCCCAACCCTGACATCAACAGCCGGGCCGTTCTGCATGGCAAGAACTTCTTCAGGGGCAAGTAATAACTGCCCTGTAGCAATAAGATTGTCCTGTTTATCCACAAGCAAAACTTCATCTCCAGCCCTCAGATCGGGGTCTATGTTCTCCACATGCTTGGCAAAGGCAGTTTTGCCTTTTGAGACAAAGGGGATCGCATCCTCACACATCATCACGCGATAGCCCGGTGTTGGAAGATGGGAATGAATCAATGAGGCCCCCTCAATACTTAAAGTGAACATTCCGTCTCTCGCACGTACCGTGGCCATACGTTTCCCTTCGGAAAATATCTGCCTGATTCTTTTGGTACGGGATAACTTGAATGTGATGTCACCGGCAAAGAGAATGTTCCCACACCCCTTCCCGAACTGGTAATCAGCCATAATGCGGACCTGTTTAATACGTGATACCTCTTTTGTCATGGCCATAAAAAAGTACTAGGACATTAAATGAGTAGCGGTGAATACACGAGGATTAATCAAACATTTTAAATATTATAGTCACCCATTGGAATATGAGGAAGCGGAACCTGTCATATGGTTTAATACAGAATTACTGTAACCAAGCAAAACCATTCATCCCCTCAAACAATGTGTTCCCTTCCTCATATTCTCTCAATTTTAACCTTTTACAACACCCAGTGGCATGAGTTTTGCGACCTTACCTGCAATACCAAGCCTGTCAACAACATCCACAACCTCACTGCTGGATTTGTAAACCCCGGGTGCTTCTTCGGCAATGACCGAAGGATGGGCTGCCCTGACAGAGATGCCCTGGCCACTGAGGTCTTTTTGAATCTGTTCTCCCCTGAAAGTGCGTTTCGCACCGGAGCGACTCATTACCCTGCCGGCACCATGACAGGCGCTTCCAAAGGATACATCCATTGCTGACTGCTTACCGCAGAGCACATAGGAGGGGGTACCCATACTGCCGGGGATTAGCACCGGCTGACCTACATCCCTGTAAGCCTGTGGGACATCGGGATGTCCTGCAGGAAAAGCACGGGTGGCACCCTTGCGATGTACATAAACCTGTTTTTTTCCACCGTCTACATCATGTTCTTCCAGTTTGGCGACATTGTGGGCCACATCATAGACCAGATTCAGACCCAATTCATCTGCATCCATATTCATTTGTTGTTCGAACACTTCACGACAGTGGTGCATTATGATTTGGCGGTTGGTCCAGGCATAGTTGGCTGCTGAGGCCATTGCACAGAAATAGGCCTGTGCTTCTTCTGATTGTGCCGGTGCACAGGCAAGCTGTTTGTCAGGCAGGTTAATTTTGTATTTCTCCACTGCACGGGTGAGATTGCGCAGGTGGTCGGTGCATACCTGATGACCCGCACCCCGTGATCCGCAATGGATCATGAAAGTAAGCTGGCCCTGTTTGAGATTAAAAGCTTCAGCCGCGACCGGGTCATATATCTCATCCACATACTGTAATTCCAGGAAATGATTGCCGCTTCCCAGGGTTCCAAGCTGCGGCCTGCCTCTTTTGCGGGCTTTGGCGCTGACCTGTGCAGGGTCGCCTCCTTCAATGCAGCCTTCACCCTCACAGTGGGTGAGATCAGCTTCTACACCATACCCCTGCTCCACAGCCCAGCGGGAGCCATTCGTGAAGATTGCTTCAAGTTCACTTTCCGATGCCCGTATTCGGCTTTTGGAACCCACACCCGAAGGTACGGCCTTGAATAGGGAATCAAGCAGGGCATTGATTTTACCGTCCACATCGGATTTTACCAGATTGGACCTGATCAGACGTACACCGCAGTTGATGTCAAATCCCACACCACCGGGACTGATGACACCTTCCTCGGCATCAAAAGCGGCAACTCCCCCTATTGGGAAACCATATCCTACATGAGCATCGGGCATTGCCATTGAGAATTTCTGTATTCCTGGCAGCGTGGCCACATTGGCTACCTGGTCCACTGCTTCCTTTTCCAGATTGGTGAACAATTTATCTGAAAGATATATCCTGCCCGGTACCCTCATCCCGGGTTTGTAGCCCGTGGGAACTTCCCATATATCATCATCTATCCGTTCAAGTCCTTCTATTTCCAGTCTTTCTGTATCCATCCTATCAAATCCCCTTTTCATGTATCCACTGTAATGCGTACCGTAACTCCTTGTGATGTAATTTGTACACCAAGGTCATTATATGTTACTGCTTTGACTTCGGTGTCAAATACGTGTTTTTCAAGATCCAGAGGTTCACCCTCTGCTTTTGCTGAAAGTAGGTATTCAAGGCCTTTTTTCTCAATCGCAAACACTTCAAATCTACTGAATACAACCATATTAACCTCAAAGAGATAAAGAAGTTCAGAAAGCCAGTCCACAAGGAGGTTTTCCAGATCAGGTGCCTGCAATTCAATATATTCGGTAATCTGGGGATTAATGTCGGAAGTATCGATCATAACGTTAAACATTGCCTGGGCAGCATTTGCGAAGGCTTCTTCTGCGGTGGCCCCAAAGGCTTTGAACCTCGCATCTGCGGTATGTTCGATGAATTCGTATTTTTTCATGAGGATAATCAATTACGGGGAGTAATTTAAATCATGCGTCTGTTTCAGCCCAGGTGTGTGTGGATAAAATGTATACGCTGCAGGGCGGTTACATGGGAAGCAATACCCATAAGGATAAGGGACCAGCCAAGCAGGGTGTAGCCAAATATAGCCTGTGGATATATTATGTGCAAAAGCGACGCTGCCATGATCAGTACAAGACGGTCCGCCCTGCCCATAATTCCACCATAGAATCGACCGATAGATAATGCCTGGGCCTGTGTACCGAGATAACTTGTCAGCAGAATGCCTACCATTGTGAACAGGCCAATACCCCAGCCTGCATATCCCCCGAAGATCAGGCCGCCGACAATAAAAACATCTGCATAGCGATCGACCAGATGATCAAGGAAATCCCCGGCCTTGTCGTTTATGAGGAGATAGCGAGCCATGCTGCCATCCAGCGCGTCAAACAGGGAGTTGAGGACCACAAATATAAGTGCCGCCCCTATCATAAAAATGTTGGACGCTCCCAGGGCATAGCACAATCCTGCGGCTGCAGAAAAAAGCAGGGAAGCAAGTGTTACCTGGTTGGGGGTTATGCCCATGTCTGCAAATATCTTTGCGAGTCTTGATATGGGGCCTGCAAAAACAGGCCTGAAACGGTCCAGGGTCATTGTATAGTCCCCTTAGTTGTTCCTTCCATGATTTAATCTTTTACTTTCATAATGAACTTTTAGCAAGATCATAGTAATAACGCACCTTACAGGTGTGCTCAATCTGGGTAGTATTGATGTAGGCATGGGCCAGGGTCTTTCCTGTAGATATGGTGCCGTGGCTTTTGACGATAACCCCCTCGGATTCTGACAGGGCCTCAGCGGAGTTTGCGGCAAGTTCTTCACTGCCTATGCTGCCTTCCACAATAGGCACATGTCCCAGGAAATGCACACCTTCACTATCCAGTGGCTCAATGCTGCCAGATTCATCCAGCAGTGACATAACTACTGCAAAGGGGCAGTGCCCATGCACGATGCATCCGGCATCAGTTTCCTGATAGATACGCCGATGAACCCGGGTTTCCGACGACGCGAGACTGTCAAATTCACATGAGGTATGGATGGGAACTTCCACCACATTCTCCGCACAGATCTCATCAAGCGGACAACCGCTGCGGGTTATCAACATGCTGTTGCCCCGACGTACACTTATATTTCCAAAATGAGACTCAACAAGCCCGTGATCCACGAGTTTTTTCCCGATTCTTGCCATTTCCTGCCACATAAGAGTTAGATATAGTGCAACCAGCCATAAAATTTATGTGCCATTATGGTATCTATGGGTTGCATTCGATACCATAAGCGCCTCGGTGGCTCAGCCTGGCAGAGCGAGTGACTTGTAATCACTAGGTCGCGTGTTCAAATCACGCCCGGGGCTTTCTACTACAAGTAATAGGCCTTAATCCTTTTATATAGGTTTTTTGATTATTTACCCATACAAGATTAAGGTATTAGATCTGGACTTATACGACCATGAAAAACAAGTTGAAACTGCATTAGGTTAAAGGACCAGATTCAAGTTACTAATTCAATATGGACAGGCATATTTCTTTAGAAATTATTCTATGAGGAATTTTACAAAGGCACCTTTTCTTTCTCTTAATAGCTAACATTGATATTTTAGAGCAAACATGTTATATCGATGCCATTCCAATTACTAATAGTCTAATTTGGGCGTGAAGGGAAACATGATAGATCATGATGAAGTATTTGATACAGTTATAAGGTATGTCACTTTTTCCGTCCTTTATATACTAATAATAGCAATAATTGTAGGATTACTAAAAATTATATATGATGTTGGATATATTATATATGAACTTCTTGGCGGTAATTTCATCCATATAAATTTCATCGACGTAGTTGTTGGCGTTCTTACAATTTTTATTCTTATTGACCTTTTCAGGACTTTCGTTGATTATCGTGAGCATAAACGCATTAGAATTGTCTATATAACGGATGCTACTATTTTGATAGTTATGCGTGAAATAGCAGCTGGAGTTTATGTAAATCGAATCCAATATGAATTTATTTTAAGTTTATCAATCTTACTACTTGTATTGGGCCTAATAAGAATTCTAGCTATAAAATATCCTGCTGATAAAGTATAAGTTTCTGTCCTTGTTATTTGCAGTGCATTAGCAAGTATAGGGCTTTTTGATATAATGTTTCACATACGGGCAAATAATAAATTCTAAGAAGAATTTTTAAAATTATAAATGTCTTTACTTAAAAAAAGAGTAGCCATTTTACTTACAACGATTCTACTGAAAGGACCATTAACAATTAAGTACTGTATGTCAACTACACTCTCACCTGACAAAGGTGCCTTTAAATGAAAAATATAACATTAATTGCCACGACATCTGAAAGCAGGTCTCTCGCTGGGGATTAGTTCTTTTTTTGCAGATTTAAAATCAACTATATTCTTGTTTATTTCAGATATTAAGAATCTGAAGTCATGAAACATTATGCTATAATGTAATCATACCGAAAAACTTTTTTAGTCCATTACCTTTTTACTCTTACTAAATATTCAATGCATAGGGGATATAATATATATTGACAGGAGGATATCTCTTGCCAAAATCATTATGTTGGGGTATATGTCAAAATGATAGAAACCATATGTAATATTGGAAAAACAGTCCAGAATATTGATGGGGAACAGGATATAATTGATTTGTGGCAAAAAGAAGAAGGTGCAGATTATGATTTAATCCTTGAAATAGATGTTTCTGGTGACTCAATTTCGGTAGATTCTAGAGATTTTGAAAAGAAGGTCTTCAGAGATGGATTGCTTTATACACAAGGAAATTGGTTTGTTGGAGCTCTTGTGAAAAAAGATTCTTACAAAGAAAAAAATATAAAAAAATCTCTTGATTTTCTCGATATCCCTGAAGAAAAGTATGATGATATAAAAGACACTCTTGATCAAAAAATAGAAGAGTACAAAGGGTCAAATTTTGTGATTCTTTTCAAGAAGGATGGAAAAACTCCAGTAGATATAGCAAAGGGCAAGTTTTTGGAAGAAATTGAAAAAAATGGCCTGAAAAAAGTCAACTATTCCGGATATTGCCAAATGTGCAACCAATTTGCTGATACATTATATGACAGTATTATTTATAAGTGCTATACCAATGACAAAAATATCTTTTCAAACACCGACGGTTTATCTTATGGCATCTGCTATGATTGCTTAATCAACATTTTAGCGGGTCGCAAATATATCCATAATTATCTGGAAACATGGTGGGGCGGAAGTAAAATGTTGTTCTTGCCTCACGATTATAACAAAGACATAAAAGAGATATTTGAGGACGCGGATATCGGTGATTTAGAGGATCGAAACCTCCTTAATAATATCCGTTATCATGAAGATTTGGTGATGAAACAAATTGGTAAATCCCACACCAATGTAGACATTATATTTTTCTCTTCACAAAAATCAGAATGGAAAATCACATACCATATAAGAGATGTAATGCCTTCTTGTTTTACAAAAATTGCAGAACTTGAGCATAAATATGCGGCTTCAGGTTACAACCTTCAATTGTGGCAGATTTTACTTTATCTTTTGGGCGGGAATTCCAAGATTAATGAAATATTTGGAACTAATGAAGCTAAAAATTACCTTCGTGATATTTTTCATGGCAATAAAATCAATCGAAGAATATTCTTTTCCAGAGCCATGAAAAAATACAGACATGATTATTATGAAGGCTACAAACAAATCTCTTCAATTCATCGGGTGTATAATTTCCTTGTTGATTGTGGATGTTTGAGTAATGGATGGAAATTAGTTGAGAAAAAGAAAGGAGTTTATGAAATGGCAGAATATGAAACTGAAGACCAGTTTTTCGAAGAAAATTCAGAATTCTTTGACAACTCTGTTAAAAAGGCATGGTTCTTGTTAGGGCACTTGTACAATGCCATGATATACGAGTCAAAAAAATACAAAAGTGGTGATGATCTGCAGAATGCAACATCCCATCTTGAAAAGAACTTTTTCTTTGGAAGGAAATTCGATTTCAAGACTTTTGTATATATTGCAAATCAATGTTCAGAATTAATGTATAAGTACGGAGTTCAAAACAAAAAATATCTGAATAATTATCTTTCTTCATCAAAAGAGCTTATGGGAGCAGGGGATGAAAAAATTCCAAATGATGAAGCGAAATATATTTTCTTCTGGGGAATGCAGCAGTGGATCGGAAAACCCAAGGATAATCTAAAAGTTGAAGGAGTGGATGAATGATGGCAAACACACGAGAATACTTACTGGTATGGGATAGCACAATGGCAAATCCTAATGGGGATATGCTTAACGACAATAAGCCAAGACATGATGAAATAACAGGGCAACTTGAAGTCTCAGATGTCAGAATAAAGCGGTTTATTCGTGATGAATGGCAATCTACGGGCCACAATGTACTGGTAAGAACAAAAAAGGATGACAAAGGAAAAGTAATGTCCTGCACCAATTTGATCAAAGAGATAATGAAAAATGCTGATCTAAAAGAAAATGATTTACCAGAATACATTTTGAAGCAATATATTGATGTAAGACTTTTTGGTGCAGTCATAACCAAACCAAAATATGACATTACAGGTCCTTTGCAGGTCATGTGGAGCAAATCCGTAAATCCTGCGGAAATAAAATTCATGCAAGGAAATTCTGCTTATGCGGGTGGGGAAGATAAAAGTCAATCAACGATTTGGTCCAAATATGTAACACCTTATGCTTTGTTTAAAACATATGCAGTTTATAATGACAATGTTGCAAGAAAACAAGGAATTGAAGTAAGTGAAAATGACCTGAGTGAATTTACTACGGCGTTGATTAATGGCCTTATAAATTACAGGAGTACTTCAAAAAACCAGATGCCACGTTTACTGGTGGAAGTGATATATAAGGAACATAGAATAGATGGAGAACTTAATTACGTAGATGTCAATTTTGATACATCTAAAGATGAGGTCAGAGATATTTCCCAGACAACTCTTGATCTTCAAAAGTTAAATGAATATTATGAGTCCAAGAAAGAGTTCATCGATAAGATTGTCATTTATAAGCACAATACGGCCAAAATTGTCAACCTCCCAGAAGAATTTGAAGTAATTAATTTCTAATGAGATGGAGGTTCCTTATGGACTGCTTGGTATTTAGAGTGAAAAGTGGATATGCAAAATTCAGAAAACCATATACCACTACTTCTGCTCTTACTTTTTTATGCATTCATCCACCAGCAATAAAAGGGCTGATTGGAGCAATTGTTGGTATAGATAGGGGCGATCTTTATGAAAGTACAAAAGATATGAGGATTGGTATTCAGGTACTGTCTCCAATTCATAAAGATATGCAGACAATAAAGTTAGTTAGCATGAAAAATGAAAATGACCTTTTTAGCTTTCCAGTTAATGCCGAATTCCTGAGAAACCCTGAATATAGAATTTTTGTATCATGGAGACCAGAGAAACTTGATGAACTGGAAGACCATCTGAAAAATCAGAAACCAGTTTTTACTCCTTATCTTGGTGTAAGTGAACATGTAGCTAAAATTATTTTTGAAACCCGGTGTGAAAGTATACGTACACAAACCCGAAACAATGTGGATAGTATAATTCCAATTAATTGTTTTGATCTTGATCATTGCGATTTAAAAATATTTACTGACAATATTCCAGTTTCAAATAATGAAAAACGGGAATACACTAAATATGAAAAAATAATGTTTGGTTTCAAGAATGATAGGCCATGTGCATTGAAAGGAAATGCTACAGGAGAACTCCATGAAGTTGTCGGACAAAACGTTTTCTTTTTCCAATGAAGATTTCAATTTGAAATCACACCCTCACCAGTCTTTAAAAGAGCATCTTGAGGGTGTTACATCAATTGCTTTAGGTATATTCGATAAGCAAACGGAAAACTCCGAGAAAAGAGAGGCCATAAAAAAGATATGTATGGCACATGATTTTGGTAAAGCAACTTCATTTTTCCAGGACTATATAACTTATGATGAAAAATCATCAAGACAATCCAGAAAATTTGGAACTGAGAAAAATCACTCCTTACTATCTGCTATTTTCGCATACTGGTGGCTTCCAGAACCTTACAAACTAATGGGTTATCTGGCTATAAAGAGACATCATGGAAGTATCAAAAATACTAAAGATGAAACTGAATTATTAGACGAATACGATATTTTGGAAAAACAACTTGCAGCCCAAGTTTGACAGTATCCACTCCTTGCTGAAGAAACCGTCTCCTCTTCCAACCTAAAAATTTCACTTTTTTGTCAGGAAAACCCATTTGACAGT
>NZ_OBDR01000019.1 GCF_900215215.1 Methanohalophilus euhalobius
TCGACAGCAGCAAGAACCTGGTCTTTCTTGCAACTTACAATAGCGTCAGACAATTCTTTGTATAATTCTTCTTTTGTCGTTGTTACAACCTCCTTAAAAAGTTCTATAGTGAAACTATAGAAAAAACACAATCAGCGATGGATATTGGCATGTGAATACCCACCTGCCAACTCCATCAACTGCTTAATATCTATATATATTTTACGTTTTAAAGTTTAGAAATTCGATACCCAAGTCCTTGCCTGCCAGATTGCCAGGAAGGCAATAATTAATACAACAGCTGGCCATACATAATCGGCAGCTGGTACATAGGCATTTGCAAAATATGCATCATAAGCTTCCATTGCAGCTTCTGTTTGAACCATTATTTAGCCTCCTTAAATTGCATTCATACATGCCTCAGATAGCCTGGCTTTTCCATCTTCAGTGATTACATACTTGTGTAGAAGGAAACCCTTCTTGTAAACACCTTCATCATCGACTTTGAGATCGACTTCCTTGATGAAACTTACAGCTGCGAGTTCAATCAGGTCCATATTTAACGTGTCACGAGAAAACTCGCCCTGAAAACCATAGTCCTTCATAGTCTGTTCTATGACTTCATAGTTCCAGTACTCTTTGCCATCCTGCATAATTTCCATCATTCTGATCTTTCTTGGTAAGTTTGACATTCTTGATTCCTCCTCATGCCCTAAGTGTTTCGAGTTCCAGACTCTCTTCGGAGAACATTATGAAACTACCAACGATACAGAGAGCACCACCAACCAGCACAGTCCACTGTGGCACATCACCGAAGAACAGTATGGTGGAAATCACAGCAAACATACCGTAAAGGTTTGCAATACCCTGACCGCGTCCTACACCAATCAGTGGGAAGGATTTATACCAGGATACATAGCAGAAACCGAAAGTAACTCCTGCAAATGCAAACATAAGCATTGTTAGCGGTTCAAATGCCTGGATAGCATATGAAAATACGTTATATCCAGCAAGATACAGCAGAGGCAATGCAACAATCACCCATATTCCAAGTTCAGCAATGAACCTCAAATGGAGACCAACATCGGCACTGGAAACATCCAGTCCCTTATCTGCAATAGCACCTTCAATACCCCATCCAGTTGCAGCCATAAGTCCACCGAGATATCCCATCCAGCCTATACTTCCGCTCTGGAGTTCAGTAATCATACCACCACCAAAGATGGTAACACTACCAGCGATGATAACAATAATACCCATTGCTGCTCTCTTACTGATTTTCTCACCATGCCATGCATTGGCAAGTCCTGCACCAACAACAGGGTAAAGCAAAGCAGCAACCGCTGCGAAAGCTCCTCCGCCAAATCCCATGGCAATGTAGGAACCAAGAATTGCAACAGGACCACCAAACAGAGATGCAAACAGGAACCATCTTGAACATGGTTTGAAAGCCTTTGCAGTTCTTACCATCTCACCATAGTTACCCAGTACACCATTCCATACAAGAAGTGCAATTACAACTGTCACAGCATTTATCGCGGTAATCAATATTGCCGTAACAACAAGTGCCATAGAGTCACCACTTGTAGCTGCGATATCTGCATACATTGTATCAAAAGGATTCAAATCCCATACGACGGTACCTGGTATATACCAGAGACCCCAAAGTACAGCACAGAAAAGTGCCCACATATATCCAAAGCGGATACGTCTTCCATGTTCTGCTTGTCTTAATGCTTGTAGATCTACCAAACAATCTCCTCCAGTTCATTTACAATTATTTATAGTTGATATAGCAAATATATATAGATATTAGAGAGGTTATAAATTTGTGGGTGTATCAAACAATACACCCACACACATCAACGGAATTATTCCATTGCTGCCTTACATTTGGTGACTGCGTCAGCTGCGTTCTCGGCGTAGATGTCTGCACCAATCTTGTTTGCCCAATCCTGGGTAACAGGTGCTCCACCGACCATTGTCTTGACGCCGTCACGTAAACCAGCCTCCTTGAGCTGTTCTTCTACCTGAGTCTGAAGGACCATGGTGGTGGTCATCAGGGCAGAGGAACCAAGGATATCTGGTTTATTTTCTTTTACAGCGTTGACGTAGTCAGCGATTGGCACATCTCTTCCGAGATTGATTACATTGAAACCAGCGATCTTGAGCATGGTTGCAACGATGTCCTTACCGATGGTATGAATGTCACCTTCGATGGTACCGATTGCGATTGTACCCTTGTTTTCGGATTTTGTGCTAAGTTTCTCAAGTTCGGGAGTGAGAACTTCAACACCTGCACTCATTGCTTCGGATGCAGCAATGACGTGTGGAAGGAAAAGAGTACCCTGCTCGAACTGATCACCGATTTCGTTCATTCCGGCAGTGAAGCCTTCCTGAATGAGTGCAACCGGATCAAGTCCTGCAGAGATACATTCTTCTGCAACTTCTACAACTGCATCTTCATCAAAATCCATAACTGCAGCTTTTCCTCTTTCTTGTAACTCTTCCTGTGTAGCCATTTTTATTCTCCTAAAAATTTAAATTGAAATTAAATTACATTGCGTTCCTGACATCTTCGTCTGCCCTGTCCATGACAGCTTTCATGTCTTTCATAAGGTCAGCATCGATTGGTGTAACTTCGTGGTTCTTCATGATGTCAACGACCTTTTCATGAGCAACGGTTGCAAGGTCCTTGGAACCTGCTGCTTCCCAGTCACCGAACATGTCCCTGTTAATGAGTTTTGGATCGGAGACTCTGTCGATGTAGTTTCTGGTCTGCTTGTGTGCAAGGAAATTCTTGCCGATTCCTACCTTCTGGATGGATTCTACACCAAGGGTCAGTTCGTCAACAGGAATTCCACGCATTGCGGACTTGGTCATCTCTATCATATCGTTGTCGAATACGAGCTGCTCAAGGGAGAAGGTCATACCAAGTTCAAGCATACCTGCACCATAGAGGGTGTTACATCCGGCAAATGCAGGAAGCAGGGTAGTCATTGTCTTCTCGTGACCTGCCTGGCCATCAGGAATCTTGGCATCAGCCTAGGTACCTGCAACAAAGGACGGGAGACCATAGAACTGTGCAAGTTTACCGACTGCCGCACTGATTAGACCAAGTTCAGGTGCACCAACTGGAGCAGTACCCCTCTTCAGGTCGAAGGTTGTGGTGGAACTACCATACCATACTGAAGTACCTGGTACAGTGATCTGTGCAAGTACGATACCTGCAAGGACCTCTGCATTGTGTGTAACGAGGGTACCAGCACGGAATACTGGAGATGAACCGCCGGACATAGCCATACTCAGGACATTTACAGGGATACCAAAGCGTGCACCCTTGATGATGACCTGACATGCGTTGTTGCTGAGTTCAAGTGGACTGGTTGGACAGAGAAGCATGGAGAATATTGGTTTCTTACGGGCTTCTTCTTCGTCTCCACCATAGTAAGCATGGACCATGTCCCTGTAATACTCGACACTTTCGCCTACAGGATCAATGTGGTGGTAGTGCTTGGAGGTGTTGGTCAATGGTGTGAATGTTTCGTGAACATCCTGCGCACCCTTGCCTGCCCAATCTCGGGCAGATACTGCGAGGGAGTAGTAGTCAATGTTGTCTGCCCAGTCACAAAGTTTGGCAGTGTCTGCTACATCTTGCTCAACAGAATCGACAGTCTTGTACTTGCCTGGTGCTTCATAGTTGCACATCTTGACACCAGTACCGAAGCAGGTCCAGTTGACCTTACCTTTGTGTTCCTGAACTGTGTTGTTTTTCTTGTCACGTCCCCAAAGAGTGAACCTTGAGGGAGCGTCCATAAGAGCTCTGTTTACAAGATATTCAGGGATTTTTACTACCTGAGATTTTTCGTCGACTTCACAGCCGGCTTCCTTGAAGATCTGTCTTGCTTCAGCATCAGAAACCTGGACACCCGGGTTCTGGAAGACTTCCATTGTTGCGGAATGGATCATCCTTAAATCCTCTTCAGAGAAGAGGTTAAGTTCAACGCCATTAAGAGGGCGTGCACCTGGATAGTAGTGTTCTTTCATTTCCTTTCACTCCTATATTTATTCATATTTCACGGTTTGGTGGATAACCACCAGCACAGGTTTAACATCGGACCAGGAGATGGGTGATCCGCATCCCATGCAATTTTTTAGCCAACAAATTACGGGAAGGAAAACCAACCCTTATTCATTGGCAAACTTACAACCTCCGTAAATAAACATAACAAACTTTGCCGAATATCCGTCAAATTTGTAGTGCTGTAAGTTCCATCTCCATTACTAGCTGTCATAATCTGATTTTTAATACGCCCATATATATTTGTCGGTAAAAGGCAGACCAGGGAGGTACCAGTAGTTATCACAAAAAGGAAAGATCAACATACATCCACCGATTAATGAGATAGGAATCAACTAAAAATCAATTATATTTGTCATTGGACCAATATCCTCAATGTAGAATCATCAAAGATAATGGACACCGTTTATATCAAATCAATTTTGCAACAAAATTACATAACAAAAACAAGGCAATTTGCTCCAAACCCCCCAATAACACACAAGTATTATTCAACATATTAATATTGATTATACAGACATTGTTATTTCTAAATATGAATATAGAGTAACAATAGGAATAACAGAATTATGAATGGCACAAACGGAAATTATAAATAAGAAGAAAAGCGCGCTCCACACGCGCCCGCTAAAAGAGAGAGATCAGATTGTTTTGATATCAATGTCTATGTAATGAATTGCATCCACCGGACAAATTGCAACACATCGATGGCAGGAAGTCCCAAGGCATTTTTCACTATCATAATGCACATATTTCTTACCGCCTTCTTCCAGCGCTATAATAGCATCTTCAGGACATTCCTCTTCACACTTACGGCAAAGAATGCAATCCGGAGCCTCCTCTTCTATTACGATACCCAGATTTCTCACAACTTCAAGGCCTTCTTTGCCTACTTCATCAATATCCTTTATGACCCTCTTTTCAATTACAGGATCTTTATAAGGCTCAGGTAATGTTGGAAGACCATACATTTCAAGCATCTGATTGTATGTTTCAATGGGCATTCCCTGTGTCCAGTAGGAAAGTTCACAAACATAGAAGTTCGAGAATGTTTGGCTTTCTGCCATCATCAAATGGTCGGCCTTTATTTTGTTGGCTACTTCCTTAACATCCTCAAGACGACCTACATCAAATACAAGTTCCCTTGCAAGGGAGATAGAAGTGTTACCAAATTGCACGATTGATTTGGCGAAGTTTGGGCAAGACCCCAATGTTCTGGCTTTCTCCGCATCAATATATGCACCTGTTGCACCGGACATATACATATAATCGAGGTCTTCATAGGCAAGACCTGCTTCAACAAGTAAAGTCAGGTGTGCAGCACGTATAGCACCGATAGCTTTGCCTGCTTCTTCGATATCCTTGTCATAAATTTCCACACCTTCAGCCAGGATAATTTTACCGTTGGGCAGATTTGGAAGTTTCTCGATTAATCCAGTATCCAGGGCAACCGAAATTGTCGCAATTACACCCGTACCGGTAATACCTTTTGCAATCAGGTCACTGGCTTCTTTTATGTCACCGGTGGCCGGGTCAATCAGGTGGGCTTTACGGGGAGACATATCCTCATCCAAAATCGTAATTCTCCAATAATCACCCTCAGGATTTACATCGGATATTGCACCGGGACTTGCAAGCATACCACAGGATATACCCTGCCCCTCAATTGCAGGACCTGCAGCTGCACTGCCAGTAATAATCTTTTCCCCTACTTTAAGTGCCATTTCGGCATTTGTACCATAATCCGTCACAAGAGAAGGTTTTTCCTGTTCATAGAAATCGGTCTTAATCATCATTGCCAGTGCATCGGCACCAATTTCATGTTTGATTGCGGGAGGGACTATGATTTCGCAATTTGGAAGGGGAATCACACCATCAAATATCTCAGAAGCATCGAAAACCCGGGCATCACGCACCACATTTTCGACACCAAGCTTTTTTTGTTTGTTTTTACCTGCATACGCCAGGTCGCGGATCTCAATGTTCTGGAAAATTGAAAGCTGTATAGGATTTCCACATATAGCAATACGTCTGATATCTGCCGGGTCAACATCAAGTCTTTCGATTATTTTCTTTACCGTATCCATCATTATTTCATGTGAAATATCAGGACCTACCTGAATAGAAAAATCCAGATGATCCATCACATTTCCGCCCGGCAGAGGATGGCGCATTGTAATAGCAGTCTTTAAAACATCCTTCGTATCAAGATCAATCAATTGTGCCCGAAAACCACTTGTTCCCAAATCTAGAGCAATACCATACATTTTATACACCTCTATTAATACAGAAAGTAATGCATAAAGAAGATAAAATTCAAAGGTATATAAGGTTTTGTGAAGTAATCACAAAACCACACTGTTACATAATAATTAAATTGCTATACGCTGTAAATCAGCTTTTGTTCTCAAAATCAAATCCCAGCAGGAATGTACCACTCCCACGTTCGTTTTTCTCACATATCCTTTCTTTAAGATATTCATCAGTAGGAGGTGAGGGGGAAGCCAGAATTGCATCACTAACGCCTTCAATACAGCCTACAGGTTCACATTCTTTGGGTGGGAGGACAACTACAAGCGGTTCCTTGCTGCTATTGGCATCCATAAGGACCTCTTTGTCATAAATGATAATATTTCCTATTACAAGAGAATCGGCACACTTTTCCACTTCTTTAATCCTTTCGGCATCCTCAGTGTCTTCACCCACTTTTTTATCTTTATGCTTTAAGATTACATTTGGGCCAGAGGGCCATTCATAGTCCATATCCGTAAGGAAAGCCACAAGTACATCCATATCAAGTACTTTTTTTACGCCCTGATTATCTCCTCTGCCCAGACCCATTAAAGTCATCTGGTCAGCCTTTTCCTCCATTTTCCTTATGGTTTCCCTGTCATCTGAAGAAAGTAGTGTTGTAGCACCTACACCTTTTACCTGACCCAGTTTTTCAAGAACCTGTTCAATTATTTTATCTCTGTCCAATTTGTATCCCTCATAAAAGAATGATTAAGTCATTTTAATGAACTGCTAATAATCTCTTTCTTTTGGATATTTAAGGATGTCGAATTATTCCCGGAGAAAAACTATAGTTAGGAACATAATCATAGTGGTTTTGTGACATGTGTGCATAACTGTTATATAAGACCACCAAACATAATTATCAGAGAGAAGCACCAATCATAACAGGAGTTAAAATATGACAGAAGTTACTGTAAACTCAAGAATCTGTGGTTATAAGCATAAAATTAATGCAGAAAAAGAAGGAAAAAAAGTTAAAGTCGATATTACCAGTGACTGCAAAAAAATACAGGCAATGTCAAAGATGGAAGTACCCAGAATGGAAATTTTTGACATACGGGACAACTACATCACCAAAAAGGCACAGGAAGCACACACATGTCCGACCTGTATCGTACCCAGTGGAGCAATTCATGCCTGCCATCTTGAATCAGGATTCATTTCCAAAACACTGGCAAAAGAATCAGGTAGTGTCAGTATCGATTTTGATGAAGAAATTGATGATTAACCCAGTAAATACATTAATCGCCCAATAAAGGAGACATAAGAAAGAATGACAATAATACCAGTTGCACCGGTTGGAAGAGTTATCAGAGAAGCAGGTGCAGAGAGAATTAGTGAAAGTGCAAGTGAGGAGCTTGCCAGGATACTGGAAGAATATGGCATGAAAATATCGACTGAAGCCATTGCTCTTGCCAGGCATGCAGGAAGGAAAACTGTTAAAGAAGTAGATATAAAAATGGCAGTTGATATTGCACGCAAGACACGTGACTAAGTTTAAACTGCAAGACCCATAACACCAATTCCTATCAGTGTGGATATGGTTACTATAAAACCGGCAATCATGACCCCTGCCAGAATGGCAATAAGAGAGTGTCTGAATTTGATTCCAAAAACAAAAGCTGCTGCACAACCGGTCCATGCACCGGTAATCGGAAGCGGGATGGCCACAAACATAACCAGTGCCATGGTTCCGTATTTTTCAAACCTCTTCGAATGGTTACGGTGGGTGCGTGCAAAAAGCCACCCAAAAAACCTGTCTAAAATATAAAAACGCCTGAGCCGGGATGAAACCGGCTCAAGAAACAATAAAAGAGGCACCACTGGAAGCATATTACCAAAAACAGCCAGAAAATATGCTTCCAGGGGAGACATATTGTATAAACCTATAGCTATTGGGATTGCACCCCTGAGCTCGGTTACCGGCAAAGCAGCCATTACTATGGTAGCAAGCCAGGAAGGAACAGAACCCAGTAAACCGATAAGATGGCCACCAAAAAGCATTCAATAACCTTATTCCTCACCTTCAATGGAGAGATGGGCAAGTAAAGCATCCAGCTGGATGCGCTCGTCAGCCCCCTCAGTTATCCTGAAATCGATTTCACCCAGCACATCAACAATTGAGACAAGTTTCCGGGCAGGCATGTCAAGATCAAAGAGAGACCTGTAAACCTGACCTACAACATCTTCCCCCGACAAACCTCTTAAAACCATTAAATCTTCAAGCTTTTTGCGAGATGAAATAAAGTTGCCTCCAAGAGCACTTTCCAAAAGGGCCCTTATTTCTTCAGGATGGGCCGTGGCAGTAATCCGATAAATACTGTCCGCATGGATACTGGAATCAAACATTGAAGCAGCCTGAACGGCATTTATTGCTTTGCGCATATCCCCTTCTGCAACATATTTGATGGCTTCAATACCATCATCTGCAATATCCAGACCTTCCTTTTCTGCTATATACCGACAACGTTTGCCTATTGCATCATCGGAAAGAGGACGGAACCTGTAAACAGCACATCTGGATTGGATTGGCTCAATGATCTTGGAAGAATAATTACATGAAAGAATAAATCTGCAATTGTTCGTATAGCGTTCCATGGTACGTCTCAATGCAGACTGCGCATCAGGTGTGAGAGCATCTGCCTCATCAAGAAAGATTATCTTAAAATCCGCTCCACCTATTGGAGAAGTTTTTGCAAAATTCTTTATTTTGTTCCTGACCACATCAATACCACGCTCATCCGAGGCATTCAGTTCAGTGAAATTTTCCCGCCAATCATCCCCAAAAAGTTCTCTGGCAATCGATACGGCAGTAGCTGTTTTTCCTACACCGGGCGGACCTGAAAAAAGCAAGTGTGGAAGATTATTGGTTTTTATGTAGGACCGCAATCTTTCAATTGTATCTGATTGTCCCACCACATCTTCAAGCCTGTAGGGCCTGTATTTTTCAATCCATATTTCTTCTTTCATAGCTATCCTCCAGATACGGGGAGCAAGGGGGGTAAGAATAAGATTTAATTAGAGTTTGAACTACTCCACGCTTACGCATGGAGATTCCTACGAGTTGTTATATCATTCATTGGATGTATTTGGGATACATCAAATGTCAATAACCCTGTTTGTCGTAGATTATGAGCAAAATGCTCATAACCTGTCCAAATGGCATTCTGTGATAGGTAACGTATCATGATATTGATAGCACTGTTTCTATCTCTATCAATTATGTTACCACAATCACATGTCATATCACGTCTATATAATGGCATATCATGTTGTTTTCCGCAAACATAACATGTTTTTGACGTATAACTTTCATCAATTTTAACTACTTGTTTACCTATAAGTTCTGCTTTATAGGTGAGAAATTCGATGAAACGTGATAAATAACCATTATTTTGTGTAGAGCGGTTCAATGATCTTGATTTTGATTTACCCATATTTTTAACGCTAAGTTTGCCTACAATAATTGTATTGGCTTTTGTGTTTTCTAACATTTTTTTGGTGGTTTTGTGTTGCCAATCTTTTATCTGATTGTTCTTCTTACTTACCATAGTACTAATAGTTTTGTTTAATCTATGCCATTTTTTACTGTATTTTTTGCAATGGTCACGTCTTGATTGAACTGCACTGATTTTAGAATCCCAATATAAATCATATCGTGGATTGTTTATTTCAAAAAATTTCCCTTTATCGTTTATCGCAGTAATCGTTTTGGTAATCCCTAAATCAATGGCTTGAAAATGATTATTTTGAACATAAGGCACATTGATTTCAGGTTCATACGTAAT